>CAVQSE010000019.1:0-445039 GCA_963715425.1 uncultured Iamiaceae bacterium | reverse complement strand
AACAGCCCGTCGGCGCCGGTGGCCACCAGCTCGCGGGCCCGCTCGCTCGTGCCCTCCGGACCGCTCATGGCGATCCCCAGGTCGACCTTCATCGGCGTGCCCCTCCTCGACGCCCCCCGACCGGTCGGCCGGGGCGCGGTGTCGTTTCTAGCCCACCGGGAGCGGGCCGGTTCCGGCCGGACCGGCCGACGGGCACCGCGCCTACAGTCCGCCCCATGAGCGACGTCCCGACCGACCAGAAGAACGAGGCCTTCGACGAGCCCTCGCGCGACGAGATCCCCGGCATCTCCCGCCAGCACACGGCGTGGTTGGAGACGACCGACGAGGAGTCGGCCTGGGTCATCGCCGGCATGGACCACGTCATCCTCCACACCATCGGCCGCAAGTCGGGCAACGAGCACAAGGTCACGCTGCCGTTCTGGTTCGACCCCGAGGGGCGACGCGTCGTGGTCGGCTCCTACGCCGGTGCGCCCTCGCACCCCGCGTGGTGCCTCAACCTCATGGACCGCGACGCCAACCCGAAGGTGAAGATCCGGGTGCGCGGCGGGTTCTACGAGTGCGACGCGGAGATCCTCGAGGGCGAGGAGCGGGCCCGCATCTGGCCGCTGCTCATCGCCGACCGCGACCACTACCGCGACTACCAGACCCGCACCGACCGCGAGCTCCCGCTGATCCGCTTCGACAACCTCGTGGCCATCGACGACTGAGCCACCCTCCCGCGATCGAGCCCGACCACCCATGTCCGCCACCGACGAACATCGTTTCCGGGGCGTTCGCCGCGGCGACGGCCGTCTCCTCGCTCGACGGCGCGGGAACGCCATCGGAAGCCGGGGCCCTCAGCACCTGGTCCGCCGACATCGAGGCGGGCTGGGACATCGTCGGCAACGCCAACGGCGGCTACCTGCTGGCCATCGCCGGTCGGGCGCTGGGACGGGCGCTGGGTCGACCGGACCCGGTGACCATCACGGCCCACTACCTGGCTCCGGGCCGTCCGGGCCCGGCCACGGTGACCGTCGACATCGCCAAGCAGGGCCGCCGTTTCGGCACGGGACGAGCGACCCTCGAGGCCGCAGGCCGATCCCTCCTCACCTGCATCGGGACGTTCGGTGACCTGGGTGACGGACGAGCCCGACGGCCCGGAGCTGGTGGATCGCGGCCCGCCGGACATCCCACCGCCCGACGCCTGCACGGAGCTGCGCCCCACCGACACGTTCCCACCACCGTTCGTCGGGCGGGTCGAGCTGCGCCTCCACCCCGACGACTCGGGGTTCGCGGCGGGGCAGAGCTCCGGACGGGCCCGGATGCGAGGGTGGTTCCGTCTGCGCGACGGCGAGCCCTGCGACACCGTCGCGCTGCTCTGCGCCGTCGACGCGTTCCCGCCGACGGTGTTCAACACGAACCTCCCCATCGCCTGGGCGCCCACCGTCGAGCTGACGGCCCACGTGCGGGCCCGCCCGGCGCCGGGGTGGCTGCGTTGCTCGTTCTCCTCGCACTTCATCAGCGGCGGCTTCCTCGAGGCCGACGGCGAGGTGTGGGACGCCACCGATCGCCTGGTGGCCCAGTCCCGCCAACTCGCCCTGGTCCCTCGGAGCTGACCGGCCGCTCCTCCCCGGCCCCGGCAACGCCGAGCGGCACCGGGTCGACGGAGCCCCGAGGGGTGGTGCGGCGGTCGCCCCCAGGGGCCCTTCCCTTCCTCCGACCGAGCGGAGCCGATGACCGCCGAGAAACCTTCGGGAATCATTGAACTTTCGCTTGTATCTCGTACACATGTTCGCTATACTGCGGGCATGTCCACCCGGCTCCTCGACCACATCGACGAGATCCTCCCCGTCGCCGACGGTGCGCTGATCGGTGAGCTCGCCCGGGCGAGCGATCGGATCGAGGCCAAGCTCGTCGAGGCGCTGGCCGGCTTCCTCCGAACAGGCACGCACGACGCCGAAGGGTGGCCCTCGCCGGTGTCGTGGGTGAAGGCCCACCTCCCGGTCACCGACGCCCAGGCGGTGGGATTGGTCACGCGGGCCCGGCGGGTGAACGACTGGCCGGTGCTGGCCGGATCGTGGTTCGCCGGGGACCTGTCAGCCGCGCAGTTCGAGACCGTGGTGCGCGCGGTGGGTCGCGACCACGTCGAGCGTGTACGCCGCCCACGACCCCGAGGTGAGCCCCATGCTGGTCGGGTTGAGCGTGGCCGACACCCGGGTGGCGATCCGTCACTGGGTGGCCCGGGCCGAGGCCGTCACCGACCCGCACGCGTCAGATGCCCGTGAGGTCGAGGCCAACCTGCACCTGTCGAGGACGATGGGCGGCCGAGGGCGGCTCGACGCCGACCTCGACCCCGACACCACCGCGATCATGGAGGCCGCTCTCCGGGTGTTCGAACGTGAGGACCGTGACGGGGAGTTCCGCACCCTCTCCCGGCGCCGGGCCGACGCGCTGCGCGACCTGTGCCGGTTCGGCCTCGATCACCACGACCGGCGAGGCCGTCGGGGTCGGCAGCATCCTCACGTGGCGGTGGTCGTGGACCTCCCCGATCTCTACCGAGCGCTCCTCTGGGGCTGCGGGGTGCGCACGGCCGAAGACCTGGAGGCGTTCCTCGAGTGGCGGGCCGTGTCCGCCGTCGAGGAGGCGCTGATCCGCCACGCCTTCGCCCACGGCAGCGGCCAGGCCCGTACCGTCGACGGACACCCCCTCACCCCGAACGCCGTCACCGAGCTGTTCGGGGCCGGGACCACCATGGAACGGCTCCTCACCGCCGACGGTCGGGTCCTGGAGCACGGGCGGGCCATCCGGTTGGCCACCGACAACCTGCGTGACGCCATGGTCATCCGCGACCGGGGCTGCCGCTTCCCGGGCTGCGACAGCCCCGCCGCATGGATCGACGCCCACCACGTCCACCACTGGGACCAGGGCGGCCCGACCGACCTCGACAACCTGATGGCGCTGTGCGCCGGCCATCACGGCGTGGTGCACCGACGCCGGTGGTCGATGGCCGTCCGCCCCGACGGGACCGCGGTGTTCAACCGCCCCGACGGGACCACCCTCACCAGCCCGCCACCCGCGGTGACACGTCCCGACCGACTTCCGCTCCACGCCGTGCCCCCGAACCCGTCAAGTCGCGCCGCTGTCGACCGGACCCCCGGGCCCGGCCACCCAACCCCTCACCGTCACCACCACCGACGGCAAGGGTCGCCCCACCACCGGCACACGTGGGACCGCCTGCTTCGTCACGACGTGGGACGACACACCCCCCGACCGCCGCCGCGCCGAGATCGCCCTCGCTCACCGACGAGCCCGAGCCCTCCTCGCCGCCGCCTGACCGGCCGCCGCCGAGGGTCCCCGTGCGGGGGAAGGCCCCATCGGGAGCCCCCCATCACCGGCGCGTCGGTCCCGCCCTCTGACCGAGCGTGGGACGTGCCCACTCCGCCCGCCGGTGACCGGCACCGTCGAACGGTCGTCGGTCGGCGGGCCCGTGGTGCGACGGGCGTCGACCGGAACCCGGTGAGGCTCAGGCGACCGACGCCAAGAGGGCATCGATCTGGCCGAGGGCCTCGGCCATCCCCTCGGCGGCGCCCATGGACAGGACCTGTTCCATGGCCTCCGTGGACGGGAACACCGAGGTGATGGCCATCCGTGTCACACCCTCGCCCTCGTCGGTGATGGCGACGCGCATCACCGTGACGGGCAGGTCGGGATCGGCGTTGCCGTCGTCGTCGGCGAAGCCGTCCTCCACCTCGACGCGGTGCGGCGCCTCGACGGCGATCACCCGCCACCACCCGTGGTAGCGCTCGCCCCGGGCCCGGTCATGAAGTAGCTGACCCTGCCGCCGGGGCTGAGGTCGTGGTCGACGAACGTGGCCGGATGCGACGGCGGACCCCACCAGCGCTCCAGCAACCGGGGATCGGACCACAGGCCCCACACCCGCTCCACGGGAGCGTCGAACTCGCTCGTGATGGTCATGGAGAGGGTCTCGGGGTTCTTGGCGATGTCGATGACGGTCACGACTGGGCTCCTTCGTCCTTGGACGCCGACGGATCGGGCGTGGCCGGTGGGTCGGTGGTGGCGAGGGCCTCGCCGAAGCGATCGAGGCGGTCTCGCCACATGGCCTCGAGGTCGTCGAACAGGACCTGGACCGAGCGGATGGTGTTGATGTTCGTGCGCACGATCTGTCGACGACCGAGCTTCTCCTTGCTCACGAGCGCAGCCCGTTCGAGCACCGCCACGTGCTTCTGCACGGCGGCGAAGCTCATCGGGTAGGCCCTCGCCAGCTCGGACACCGAGTACCCGCCGCCGATCGCCCGGCGCACGATGTCGCGGCGGGTCGGGTCGGCCAGGGCGCGGAAGACCTCGTCGCTCTGTTCGTGATCCAACAAACCTACAACCATTGAGTTGTAGATTACTCACCAGCGGCAACACGTCAAGGCGCCGCCGTCCTCCGCCCTGCTCCCATGCGCCCTGACGTGTCCGTCGCGGCCGCAGCGCTCAATCGGCCGTCCAGGGGCCGTTGCCGCCGATCCGCTCGACGTCGATGGCCACCGTCACCGCGGTCGCCGAGCGACTGAGGTTGAGCGGGTGGTCGGCGCGTCCGACGTAGGTGCGGCACAGCTCGTCGCAGAGGTCCTTGTCGGCTGTCCCCTCGAGCACCTCTGCGCTCCCGTAGACGAGCAGGTGCTGTTGGGTGCCGGCCTGGTTGCGGGCCTCGTCCTCGATGGACAGCACCACGGCCGGGTCACGGCGCAGGTTGCGGACCTTCGCCGTCGCGGCCTCGGCGCAGAAGTAGACCCGGTCGTCGCGGACGCCACACCACACCACCGAGACCTGCGGCGTCCCGTCGGCGTTGCGGGTGACCACGTGGGCCAAGGCGCTGGAGCCGAGCAGCGCCTCGGCGGGGGCGGGAATGGAGCGGAGCACCGTCATGGGCACCTCCAGGTGGATGTCCCCACAGCCTGCCCCGGATCGGAGCCACTGTGAAGGGGGTCACACCCCGAACCACAACCTCTGGGCGTTGGCCCCGAAGAACGACGCGGACTGGGTGGCGTCGAGATGACGGGCGGCGTGACGGGCGAGGGCGAGCTTGCCGGCGTAGTCGAGCGCCTGGTTCTGGGGATGGTCGGAGCCCCAGCACAACCGATCGGTGCCGAAGGCCTCGACGAGTCGGTCGACCACGATCGCCGGGTCGCCGTCGTCACGTTCGCCTGCCTCCAGCACGTGGCTCGACACCTTGAGCCCCACGCTCGGGACGGCGGCCAGCCGCAGCACCGCCGGCCACCCCTCGGCGCCGGCCATGTCCGGGAAGCCGCAGTGGTCCACGGCCACCGGTACCCCGGGATGGGACGCGGCCACCTCCCCCACGGCGTCGAGCGCGACGGCGAACACGCACGGCACCACGCTGAGGTCGAGCTCGCCCGCGGTGCGCCACACCTCGGAGGCCCGCGCGTCCTCCAGCCAGGAGGTCGTCGCCTCACCCACCCCGAACAGCCGCACCCCGACGGGGCGGACCGGTGCGGCCAGCTCCGACACCGGAAGGGCCGGGTGAGCGACCCTGGGCCAATGCCTCGACGAGCGCCACGAGGTCCCGGGCCGGATCGACGCCGTCCATGTCGACGGAGGCCACGAGCGCGAACCGGTCGGGGTGCAGGGCCACCGTCGACGCGGCGCACGAGCAGTCGTGGCCGTAGGCGCCGACGCCCTGGACGACGACGGCTCGTCCCACGCCGGCGTCGTCCATCTCGACGAGGAGGTCCTCGCCGGAGACCGCGTCACCGTGATACCACTCGCTGCCGACCCCGACGGAGGGTCGGAGGGGGAAGCGCCGCCGGTCCGGACAGGCCACATGGGTGTGGGCGTCGATCACGGTCACGCCCGCCCCGGACCCGCTGGTGCCCTGGAGCTGCTCGGCCACGGCGCTCCTCCTTGTCGTCGGATGCCCGTCAGTCTAGAGTCTGATGCTGTTCGACTCAGCCGACGGGGGCCCAACGGTGACCACGACCGAGCAGAAGCGGCACTACGAGCCCGAGACGGTGGAGCTGGCCGACGCCAGCCCCGAAGCGATGTTCGAACTGTTGGCCGCGCGCGGCCTCGGCGACGGCCTCCCCGTGGTGCCGCCCACCCCCGAACGGGTCGACGCCATGCTGGCCCACGCCGCCGGCGACCCCGACGAGGTGCTGTTCACCCTCGAGCCCCGCGCCGGGATCGTCACCCGACGGGTGGTGGCCGTCAACGCCGTCATGGCCGGGTGCCCCCCCGAGGTCTTCCCCGTGGTGCTCACCGCGCTGCGGGCCCTCGCCCGCCCCGAGGTCAACCTGCGTGGCGTCAACGCCACCACCCACCTCGTGGCGCCGATGATCCTGGTCCACGGCGAGATCGCCGAACAAGGCGGCTTCAACGGCGGCGTCGGCGCCTTCGGGCCGGGCAACCGGGCCAACGCCACCGTGGGCCGCGCCGTCCGACTGGCCCTCATGAACGTGGGCGGCGCCACCCCCGGCTTCGGCGACGCCGCCACACATGGTCAACCGGCGAAGTACACGTTCTGCGCGGCGGAGAACCTGGCCGAGAGCCCCTGGGAGGGCTACGCCCGCAGCCGCGGCGTCGATGCCCCCAGCGCCGTCACCGTGCACTGCGGCGAAGGCCCGCACAACGTCCACGATGCCGAAGCCGCAGGCGACCCTGCGCTCATCCTCGACAAGATCGCGTCGGCCATGACCTCGCTGGCGCAGAACAACGCGCCGATCAGCCAGGCCGAGTACTTCGTCGTGCTCGGCCCCGAGCACGCCCGCAGCATCGCCGAGCGGGGGCTCACCCGCCGTGACGTGTCGTCGTACCTCTTCGACCACGCCCGCCTCCCCTTGTCGCTGCTGAAGCGGCACTTCCAGGAGCGCGCCTGGCAGCAGTGGATGCACATCTGCGCCGATGACCACCCGATGCCGATGACCGGCGACGCCGACAACATCCGCGTCGTCGTGGTGGGCGGTCCCGGCAAGCACTCCCTCGTCGTGCCCTCCTGGGGCGTCACCCGCAGCGCCACGCTGCCTGTGGAAGGTTGAGCCGATGAGCGTCTCCGTCTACCTGCCCGACTCCGAGCCCGGACCGCCCGCCGCCACGATGGCACCCTCGCCCGCCTCGCTGGCCGGGCTGCGCATCGCCGTGCTCGACAACGGCAAGCCCAACGCCGACGTCGTGATGACTGCCGCGGCCGAGGCGCTGGCCCGCCGCACCGGCGCCACCGTCAGCCTCGTCACCAAGAAGGGGCCCCGAGGCGAGTCGGCCAACGCCGCGGTCCGCTGCGACGCCGGACATCTTCGAGCAGGTGGTCGCCGAGGCCGACCTCGTGATCACCGGCGCCGCCGACTGCGGGAGCTGCACCGCCTACTCGGTGACCGACGCCATCGAGCTCGAGAAGGCCGGACGTCCCGCGGTGGTGGCCACCACCACCCAGTTCGAGCCCGTCGCCACCACGCTGTCGGCCAGCTTCGGCCAGCCCCACACGCGGCTGCTGGTGCTCCCCCACCCGATCGGCGGCACCGACGCCGCCACGCTCGGCGCCTGGGCCGAGGCCGCCACCGACGAGCTCATCGCCCTGTTCACCACCCCCCGGGGCTGAGCGGGTGACCGTCTCGATCGATCTGACCGGTCGGACTGCGCTCGTCACCGGGGCCGGCGCCGGGCATCGGCGCCGAGATCGCCGTCTGGCTCGGGCCGGGCAGGGGCCCGGCGTGGCCGTGCACGACGTGCGGGGCCCACAGGCCGAGGCCACGGTGGGCCGCATCGAGGCCGAGGGCGGGCAGGCCTTCGCCGTGTTGGCCGACGCCCGCGACGACACCGCCCTCGACACGATGATCACCGAGGTCGTCAGCCGATTCGACGGTGGCCTCGACATCGCCGTCAACAACGTGGGGATGTACGGGTCGCAGCGCCCCGGCCCGGTCGAGACCCTCGACGGAGCCCACTGGCGGGACCTGCTCGACCAGAACCTGGTGCTCACCGCGCTGGCCGGCGCGGCCGAGGCCCGGGCCATGATCGCCGCCGGCCGCGGCGGGGTCATCCTCAACGTCAGCTCGGGCGAGACCACCCGTCCCGCCCCGTTCATGGCCGCCTACGCCGCGGCCAAGGCCGGCATCAACCACCTCACCCAGACCATGGCCGTGGAGCTGGGACCGCACGGCATCAGGGTGCTGGCCATCGCCCCGGGCACCACTCTCACCGAGACCGTGCGCGACGCCTTCGACGACGACCACGTCGCGGCCCTGGTCGAGTCGACCCCGCTGCGACGCATGACCGAAGCCGACGAGCTGGGCCGACTCGCCGTATTCCTCGTGAGCGACCTCGCCCGCTGCATCACCGGGCAGCTGATCCTGGCCGACGCCGGGGCGCACCTGTCGCGCACCCGCCCCCCCAACAGACCCGCCGCGACCGCCGACCAGAGCGAGGGCCCATGACCGACACCACCGCCGTCGCCGAGGCCCTGGGGGCCGTGCGGGAGATGCTGCAGCTCGACGGCGCCGACATCGAGCTCGTCGACGTCACCGACGACGGGACGGCCCATCTCCGCCTCCTGCTGGTCGAGGCGGGCTGCGCCGAGTGCGTCCTGCCGACGGCCATGCTCGAGGCCGTCGCCCTGCAGCTGATGACGCCCTCTGCACCCGGCCTCACCGCCGTCACGATCGACGACCCCCGCACGACCTGAGAGGCCTCAGACCAGCGGCACGGTGAACCATGTGGCGACCCGCCGACGCAGTGTCGACCACGCGTCGTCGGGCCGGGCGTCGGGAGGGCTCGCCGGCGCCGCCGACGTGGTAGGCAACGACGATGACTGCGCTGCTCGACCAGGAATGCCGCCTCACCTCCCTCGGGGACGGCGCCTACGAGCGTGACTGCAGCCGAACCTGGTGGGGGTGGGAGGCCCAGCACGGCGGCTACGTGCTGGCGCTGGCCAAGACGGCCATGGACGCCGAGCTGGGCGTCGACGGCATGGAGCCCCAGCACCTCACCGTGCAGTACCTCAAGCCCTTCGTCGACGGACCCTTCCGCGCCGAGGTCACCGTCGAACGGCGAGGCCGCACGATGGCCAACGCGACGTGTCACATGTGGTCCGGAGGGCGCCTGGCGGGGGTGGCCCTCGGTTCGTTCGCCCGGCGGCGCCCGGTGCACCAGTTCCTGGCCGCCACCCCACCCGACGTCGCCCCGTTCGATCCCGACGAGGAGCCGGTCGACCCCACCCTCCCCGTGCCCACCATGGACCGGGTGTGGCTCCATCCCCGCCTCCGGGAGGTCACGGGTGACGGTGGCGCCCGGGTCGGCGGTTGGGTGCGGCCCCGCACGCCCGAGATCGTCGACCACCGCTGGCTGGGCCTGCTGGCCGACCTCTGGCCGCCGGTGGCGTACCAGGTGTGGGAGCAGGGCGCGGTGGCCCAGTCGGTGGACCTCACCTACCACGCCCGCTCCTCGCTCCCCCGGACCGACCTGCCCCCGGGCTCACCCCTGCTCGTGGTGCTCACGACCCGGGCGTCGAGCGGCGGCTTCGTCGACGAGGACGTCGAGATCTGGAGCGGCGCCGGCGACCTGCTCGGTCAGTGCCGCCAGATGCGCTTCGTCCACTCCTGACACCCGCGGCCGCTCGTCAGAGCCTGGTCGTCGATGCCACCTCGTGCTCGTACACCTCGGCGTCGCGCACCAGCGCCCAGAGCTGATCGGTCGGTCCCGAGCCCCGGAAGGACTCGGCGGCCTCGGCCGACGCCCACTGCTCGAACACGTTGATCCGATCGGGCTCGATCGGATCGGCCGAGAGGTGGAAGGCCCGGCATCCCGGGGCCGCCCGGGCGGCGACGACGACATCGCCACATGCCGCCAGATAGGTGTCCCGGTCTTCTGCAGCGACGGTCAGGATGCCGGCCACGATGATCATGCCCCGAGCGTGGCACGACGGCCTGCTTGCCCGCCGGACGCCCGACGACCGACGATGGACGGCTCATGGACACCGTCGTCGCCGTCTACTGCGTGGCCGTGGGCGCGTCGATGGCCGTGTGGTGGGCGGTCGAGCTGCGCAACGGGGTGCTCCACCGGGGCGACCGGTCCCGGCCCGAGATCACGTTGCACGTGGTCGCCGAGGTCGTGACCGCGGTCGTGCTCGTCGCCGGCGGCGTCGTGATCCTGACCGGCGGGGCACTCCAGCCTCGCCTTCGTCGGGCTCGGGCTGCTCCTGTACGCGGTGATCCAGAGCCCGGGCTACTTCCTCGAGCGCGGCGAACGGACCATGGTGTGGATGTTCGCTGTGCTCGTGATCGTCACGAGCGCGGCGATCGTCGCTCTGCTCGCCGCCTGAGCCCTCGCTCTGGCCCTGGAAGGCGATCCGCACCACCATGTGCGGCATCGTTCGCGACGACCCGCGAGGATGGGGGCCCGACGCACCCCAGATGAGGAGCCGACCATGACGGACCTGAGCACCGAGGCATCGCCGACGTTCGACGACATCGACGTGACCGACCTCGACGTGTTCGCCGAGCGCTACCCGGCGGAGTGGTTCGATCGGCTCCGCCGCGAGGCGCCGGTGTACCGCCACCCCGGCAGCGAGGGCAGCGACGGCGAGGACTTCTGGCTGGTCACCTCGCACCGCCACGTCACCGAGGCCCACAAGGCCGGCCTGCTCTTCAGCCACCAGACCGGCCCCGGCCGCGACGGCGCCGGCGGCATCGCCCTCACCGATCAGCCGCCCGAGCTCGGCCCCGGGCTCATGATGGTCAGCACCGACCCGCCGCAGCACACGCGCTACCGCAAGCTGGTGAACTCCGGCTTCACGCCCCGCATGATCCGCCGCCTCGAGGACGCGCTGCGCCAGAAGACCAACGCCGTGCTCGACCGGGTCACGCCCGTGGGCGAGTGCGACTTCGTGGTCGACGTGTCCGCCGAGCTGCCGCTGCTGGCCATCGCCGAGATCATCGGGGTGCCCGCCGAGGACCGCGCCAAGCTGTTCGACTGGAGCAACCGGATGATCGGCAGCCAGGACAGCGAGTACGGGTCGGGCGCTCCGGCCGAGGAGATGGGCTCGGACTACGCCAACGTCATCATGGAGATGGCGATCTACGCCAGCGAGATGAGCAACGACAAGCGGGCCAACCCGGGCGACGACGTGTGGACCAAGCTCACCGACGCCCGGGTCACGATGGAGGACGGCACCACCGTCGAGCTCACCGACCTCGAGCGCGACCTCTTCTTCGCCCTGCTCGTCGTGGCCGGCAACGAGACGACCCGCAACGCCATCTCCAAGGGCCTCATCGCCTTCATGGAGCACCGCGACCAGTGGGACCGATGGATCGCCCACCCCGAGCTGGCCGACACCATGGTCGAGGAGATCCTGCGCTGGACCAGCCCGGTCAACTTCTTCCGCCGCACCGCCACCGCCGACACCGTGCTCGGCGGCCAGGCCATCGCCGCGGGCGAGAAGGTCGTGCTCTGGTACCCGTCGGCCAACCGCGACGAGGAGGAGTTCGGGCCCACCGCCGACGAGTTCGACATCGCCCGGGACCCCAACCACCACGTGGCCTTCGGCGCCGGAGGCCCCCACTTCTGCCTCGGCGCCAACCTGGCCCGCCTCGAGATCAGGGTGATGTTCGAGGAGCTGGCCAAGCGGATGCCCGACATCGAGCTCGCCGGCCCGGTCTCCCGCCTGCGCATGAACCTGGTCGACGGCATCAAGCACATGCCGGTGACCTTCACGCCCACGCCCGCGCTCGGCTGAACCAGTGGTCGACGGTCCCGACTTCTTCGACGGGATCTACGCCCGAGCCGACGGCGACGAGACGGCGATCCCCTGGCAGCACCATGCCGCGTCGCGCCCCTTGTTCGACGCCTGGTACGAGGCCCTCGGGGAGGTCCGGGGGGCCACGGCGCTGGTGGTCGCCTCCGGACTGGGCGACGACGCCGCCGCACTGGCCGCCAAGGGCTTCGACGTCACCGCCTTCGACGGGTCACCCACCGCCGTCGAATGGGCGCGGGGGCGCCACGGCGACGCCGCCGTCGACTGGCACGTGGCCGACCTGTTCGCCACCCCACCCGACTGGAGGGGGGCGTTCGATCTCGTGGTGGAGGTGTTCACCGTGCAGTCGATCGCCCCGGACCTGGAGGTGGCGGCCGCCGAGGCGATCCGGTCGTTCGTGGCGCCCGGGGGCACGCTGGTGGCCATCGCCATCACCGGCGAATCCGGCACCGGAGGCCCGCCGTGGCCGCTGTCGGGCGTCGTGGTCGACGCCCTCATCGGTGACCTCGACGTGGCGGACCGACACGTCGAGGCGCTCAGCACCGAGATCGACGTCGTCAGGCTGGAACTGCACCGTCGGCCGCGCTGACCCCCGACGCCCGCGACAGCTCCCGCACGAACATGGCGACCATCCGGTCGAGGGTCTCGTCCGGATCGGCGGGCATGGTCAACAATCCGTCGCGGCGCATGAGCGAGAAGCCGTGGACCGAGGCGAACACGACCCGGTACCAGTGCAGCGCCTCGTCGTCTTCGATCCCGTAGGACCGGAACACCAGGTTGAGCGGCCGACCCACCCTGGCCATGGCCGCCACGAGCGCCGGATCGTCGCCCGGCGGCACCAGCGTGGCGTCGTACAGACCCGGTCGTGCGTGCGCGAACCCCACGTAGGCCCGCACGATCCCGGCGACGGCGTCGGGACCCGAACGACCGATCGCCGCATCGGAGAGCTCGCCGGCCAATCGCTCCAGTGCGACCACGGCGACGGCTCGCCGCAGGTCGTCGAGGCCGTCGACGTGGGCGTAGAGCGACTGGGTGCGCACACCGAGGCTGGCGGCCACACCTCGGAGGCTGACGGCCTCCACCCGACCGGCGGCGTCGACGAGCGTCACGGCGGCGTCGACGACGGCCTGACGGTCGAGCCCCACCGGTGCGGCCATGGAGCCGAACGGTAGCAGTCGAGCCCCTGATACCGTTCGGCAGACCCGGAACGGACAGGGGAGGACGACATGACCGACACGTGCCGAGCTGCGGTCTTCACCGGCGACGGGCGCGTCGAGGTGCGGGAGTTCTCCGTACCCACGCCACCGCCCGGCGGAGCCGTGCTGAAGGTCGAGGCCGTCGGCCTCTGCGGGAGCGACGCCGCGCAGTTCCACGGTGTCGAGCTGGTCCCGGGCGCCAGCGCCTTCCCCGTCGTCCCCGGGCACGAGACCGTCGGTCGGGTCGTCGCGCTGGCCTCCGACGCCGAGCTCGGCGTCGCCGAGGGCGACCGCGTCGGGGTCGACGAGATCCTTCCCGGCCGGTCGTTGCGGGTCTACGGCTACAGCGACATGGGCGGTGAGGGCGAACTGGGCCTGTGGGGCGGCTACGGCGAGTACATGGAGATCCTGCCCCGCACCCGGCTGCACCCACTGCCCGGTGACGGGCCGGCGGCACCGTTCACCGTGTTCGAACCGCTGGCCAACGCGGTCAACTGGGTGCGTCGATCGGGGCTCCGCGAAGGGAGCTCGGTCGTCGTGCAGGGGCCGGGCCACCAGGGGCTCGCGGTCGTGGCGGCAGCCAGGGCCGCAGGGGCCGGCTCGGTGGTGGTGACCGGCACGGACACCGACGAGCTGCGCCTCGCCACGGCCCGGGCCATGGGGGCCGACGCCACCCTGGTGGTCGGGCGCGACGACGTCGTCGCCGGTGTCAGGGAGCTGACCGGCGGTTGGGGCGCCGACGTCGTGTTCGACGTCTCCACGTCGGTGCGGGCCGTGCCCCAGGCGCTCGACCTGGTGCGCTACGGCGGCACCGTCGTGCTGGCCGGGCTCAAGCACTACGCCGCCGTCCCCGACCTCGTCACCGACCACATCGTGATGAAGAGCCTCACCGTGACGGGCGGATCGGGGTTCACGCCGGACACGATGGCCGAGGCCGTGGAGCTGCTCCGACGCGGCGACGCCCACGCCGAGGAGATGGCCGGGATCACCGTGGGCCTCGACGGCATCACCGACGCCGTCGACCTGCTCGAGCGGACCGACCCGACCCGTGACGCAGTGCGCGTCACGCTCGTGCACGAGGGCTGAACGGTGCGCGCCGTCCGCATCGAGGACCACGCTCCACACGTCGTCGACCTGCCCGAACCCGATTCCTCGGCGCCCGGCTTCCCCGTCGCCTCCGCCGACGACCCCGTCGTCGTCATGGACGTCGTCGCGTCCAGCATCTGCGGCACCGACCTGGGCTTCGTGGCGGCCGGGTTCGACGGCTTCACGCTCGGCCACGAGTTCGCGGGCACGGTGGACGGCACCCCCTGTGCGGTGGAACCCGTGATCTCCTGCGGCGCCTGCGACGAGTGCTGCGCCGGGCACACCCAGCGCTGCACCGGGGCGCACGCCAACATCGGCATCTTCGTCGACGGCGGTCTCGCCGACCGTGTGGTCGTGCCCCGCTCGTCGCTGGTCGCCCTGCCCGACGGCCTGTCGGTGCACGACGCCTGCCTCGTCGAACCCGCCGCCGTGGCCTGGCACGGCGTCCGACGGGGGCAGATCGAAGCCGGCGAGCGGGTCGTCGTCGTCGGGGGCGGCTCGATCGGGCTGCTCGCGGTCGCCGCGCTGGCCCACGACGGCGTCGACGTGGATCTCGACGCTCGCCACGACCACCAGCGCCACGCCGGCGAGCGCCTGGGCGCGGGCACACCCCGCGGCCACTACGACGTGGTCATCGAGGCCGCCGGCTCGGAGTCAGGGCTGGCCGCCTGTGCCCGGTGGGCCCGGCCGGGCGGGCGCATCGTGCTGCTCGGGGTGTACCACGGGCTCCTCCCCGCCCCCGGCACCGTGACGCTCACCAAGGAGCTCTCCTGGATCGGGGCCATGGCCTACGGCAGCCACGACGGGCACGGCCACGCCAGCTCGGCGCGAGGTCGACGAGGCCGCGGCGCTGCTGGCGGCGGAGTCGGAGATCGCCGCCACGGTGATCACCCACCGCTTCGGGCTCGACGAGGCGCCCGAGGCCTTCCGTGTCGCCGACGACCGCGCCTCGGGTGCCATCAAGGTCGTCCTCGAGCCCTGATCACGGGCCGGCCGCGCCCCGAGACCCGGGGCGACGTCGGGCACAGCGACACCCGAGTCGCCTACCCACCCGTCGCCACGGGAGAGCTCGTGACCGCCCCCACCCTGAGGTGCCCGCCACCGTCGAAGGCACACCGCCGAGCGGGTGATCAGGCGGAGAGGAAGGCGAGGGCCCGGCGCCAGGCGTCGGCGGCGTCGTCGGGCCGATGGGCGGGTCGCGAGGCGTCGTGCACGAAGCCGTGGTCGGCGCCCTCGTAGCGCACGATCTCGACGCCGAGCGCCTCGGCGTCGGCGACGTCGGCCGGCGGCGTGTACGGATCGACGGTGCCGATGACGGCCATCGTGGGGCACCGCGTCGGCTCGGCCAACGCGGCGAGCGGCTCGACCATCGACGCCCCCCGCCAGGGCTCGGGAAGGCGGATCATGCCGTAGAAGGCCACCGCCCGGTGGAAGCGACCGGTGGCCGAGGCGACCAGGGTCCACATCCCGCCCATGCAGAAGCCGAGCACCCCCACCGTGGCGGCGCCGGTGGCATCGGCGGCCGCACCGAGATCGGCCAGGACCCGTGGGGCGCCGATCTCGGGCACGCCGCCGTCCATGCGCTGCTCGATGGTCCAGTCCTGGTGGCCGGGGAACGGCTCGGCGGCGCACACGGCCCACCCCGTCTCGGCGCTCAGGCGTGCGACCATGTCGTCGAAGAGCGGTCGCAGGCCCATGATGTCGGGGATGACCACGAGGCCCCGCTCCGGCGGCGACCCCTCGGGGACGGCCAACGCGGCGGGCGTTCCTGACGGCAGGTCGATGCGCATCGCCTGATCCTGCCAGGCCCTCAGGAGTAGTGGTCGAGGATGCTGGCCTCGGCCAGGCGGGACAGGCCCTCCTTGATGGCGCGAGCGCGGAGCTCGCCCACGCCCTCGACCTGCTCGAGGTCGGCGATGGTGGCCCGCATGATCGTCGACAGGCTCCCGAAGCGCTCGACGATGCGGTCGATGACTCCCTCGGGCAGGCGGGGGATGCGGGCCAGCAACCGGTGGCCCTTCGCCTCGACGGGGTCGTCGAGATCAGCGGTGGCCCCCGAGGGGAGGTGCAGGACCTCGGCCACGGCCTTCATGTCGAGCAGCCGCTCGGTGTCGAGGCGGGCCAGACCCTCCATCGCCTCCTCGAGGTGCCAGTCGTTCTCCTCGTGGAGGTAGTCGACCACGACGAGGCGTCGCTCGTCCTCGACGCCGGCCAGCACCTCCTCCAGCTGCAGGCGGATGAGCCGGCCGTCGACGCCGAGCTCGACGATGTCGAACTCGATCTCCTCGGCGATGCGCAGCACCATCTCGGTGCGCTGCAGGAGGATGACGACGTCGCGCAAGGTGACGAGGTTCTCGACCTCGAGCGCGGCGAGGTTCTGGGACACCTCGACGAGGCGGTCCTTGTAGCGCTCCAGGGTGCGCAGGGCCTGGTTGCCGCGGTCGAGGAGGCGGGGCACGGGGATGAGCTGCTGCTTCTCGTCGCCGCAGTACACGGCGATGATCGACATGTCCTCGGAGACGGAGATGACCGGGAGGGAGATCGACCGGGCGACCCGCTCGGCGGTGCGATGGCGGGTGCCGGTCTCGGAGGTGGGCACGTTGGGGTTGGGCACCAGGTGCACGTTGGCCCGGGCGATGCGGCTGGCATCGGGCGCGAGGACGATGGCGCCGTCCATCTTGGCCAGCTCCGACAGGCGCTGGGGGCTGAAGGCCGCGTCGAGGAGGAACCCCCCCGAGCAGATGTTCAGCACCTCGGGCCCGTCGCCGACCACGATGAGCGCACCCATCCCCGACTGGAGGATCCGGTCGAGGCCCTCGCGCAGCGGCTTGCCGGGCGCGACCGCGCCCAGGGCGGTGAGCATCGCCTCGCTGCGTCGCCGTGGCATCAACGGATCCTAGGCGGTCGAGGCAGATCCCGACGGCCTGACAGAATCGCGTCAGCAAGACCCGTGCGACGTCAGAACGGCGCATCACCGGGGTCGAGGGACCCGAAGCGCTCCTCGGCGACGCCATCGGGAACGGCGGCCACCACTCCCGCACGGCGACCCGACCCCCGCCCGCCGCCTGGGGCCGCCACCTGGTCGCCTCGATCTCCGCCCCGAGCGGATGAGGCCCACGGCGGCGACCGCGTCGGCCAGCGTGTCGGCGCGCAGCACGTCGAGGTGATCGGGCATGGCCGGCGACAGCCGGGGCACGAGCGCCCGTGAGAACCCGAGCCGGGCCGCCTCCGCGACGCGTCGCTCGCACTGCGACACCTGTCGCAGCTCTCCGCCGAGGCCCACCTCGCCGCAGACCACCAGGTCGGCGGGGAGCGGCTGACCGGTCAGCGCCGAGGCCAGGGCGAGGCAGAGCCCGAGGTCGGCACCCGGTTCGGTGACCTTCACCCCGCCCACGGCGAGGGCGTAGACGTCGGACTCGCCGAAGCGCAGCCCGGCGCGCTCGGCCAGCACGGCCAGGAGCAGCGCCAGCCGCCCGCCGTCGAGGCCCTGCGCGGACCGGCGTGGACTGGGCAGCGTGCTCGCCGCCACCAGCGCCTGGAGCTCCACCAGCAACGGCCGGTGGCCGTCCATGGTGGGCACGACCACCGACCCGGACACGCCCTTGCGCCGGTCGGCGAGGAACAGCCGGCTGGGATCGGGGACGCCCACGAGGCCGTCACCCGTCATCTCGAACAGCCCGAGCTGGTCGGTGGCGCCGAAGCGGTGCTTGACCGCCCGCAGCAGCCGCAGCGCATGGTGGCGCTCGCCCTCGAAGGCCAGCACGGTGTCGACGACGTGCTCGAGGACCCGCGGTCCGGCCAGGCCGCCGTCCTTGGTCACGTGCCCGACGAGCACCGTGGCCAACCCGCGGCTCTTGGCCTGTCCCACCAGCCGCGCCGCGCACTCCCGGACCTGGGCCACCGACCCGGCCGCGGAGCCGAGCTCGGGGTCGTGGACGGTCTGGATGGAGTCGACCACGAGCAGCTCGGGGCGCACCTCGTCGACGAAGGCCAGGAGGTGGGGCAGGGCCGTCTCGGCAGCGAGGTAGAGCGAGGGGGTGAGCGCCCCGAGGCGCTCGGCGCGGACGCGCACCTGCTGGGTGGACTCCTCGGCCGAGACGTAGAGCACGCGGGTGCCGTCGGACGCCACCGAGGCCATGGCCTGGAGGAGCAGGGTGGACTTGCCGATCCCGGGCTCGCCGCCGAGGAGGGTGACCGACCCGGGGACGAGGCCACCGCCCAGCACACGGTCGAGCTCGGGGATGCCCGTGGGACGGGGCTGCCACCGCGCGACGTCGACGTCGGCGATCGAGACCGGCGGACCCATCGGTGCGCCCAGGCCGGCGACCGACGCCGAGGACGGCTGATCGCGCTCCTCGACCAGGGAGTTCCAGGCCTCGCACGACGGGCACCGGCCCGCCCACTTGGGAGCGGTGCCGCCGCACTCCTGACATCGGAACACCGAACGGGCCTTGGCCATGGGCCGCACCCTACGCACCCGGTGGGACAGCCTCCTGCGCCGCGGGTGCGTCGTTCCCCGACCCGGGCGAACCGACCGCCACCACCTCGAGGACCGACAGCACGGCGAGCACCACGCCCAGGCGCAGGAGCACCGCCGCCGTGAGGAGGTGCCGAGCCGTCTCCATCGCGTCGGCGTGCCACGCGGCGACGGCCAGCGGAGCAGACGCGACCACGCACACCGCGGCCACCACCCCCAGGGGCGTGAGCCGCTCGCGCCGACGGGCGTGGAAGGCGCCGATCCCCAGGGCGAGCGCCACCGTCGGGATCGTCGGGAGCCACAGGAGGGCCGTGAGACCGGGAATGCTCCGCGAGCCCTGCGGGCCGTAGGTGCTCACCACGTCGCCGTCGCCGTTGTTGAACGTCCGCTCGGGGTCCTGGAGCGGTTCGCTGATCACGAAGTCCGGGTGGGTGATGGCATAGCGCAGCAGCGTCGCCCGAGCATCGGTCCGGAGCCACGACCGCCATGCCTCGAACCGCGGCGCGTCGAGGTCGACGGGCACGACCACGGGCAGGTCGGTCTCGGGGGTCTGCGTCGGCAGGGCGAGACCGAGGCCGGGCATGCCCTGCTCGGTGAACCACACCAGGCGGTCCTCGAAGGGCAGCACCCGTGCCGCGAACACGTGGGAGAGCGGAACGACGTGCCGGGACCCGACGTTCGAGGACCACGCCGAGAGCGCCACCACCACGACGAGCGCCCCGGCGCCGACGAGCAGCCAACCCTGCGGGCCCGATCGACGGTCGCGGTGCCGGGGCCCGTGGCGACGCGACGAGCGGCGACGGGCCGCCCAGGCGACCACCAGGGTGCCGGCGACGATCGCCACCACGACGGCGTTGGTGTCCCGGGTGCCGGCCCACGCCGCAGCGACGACGACGAACACGACCAGTCGGCCGTACCCCGGACGGCGCAGCAGCCAGAGCCCTGCCGCGACCGTTCCGACCAGCAGTGACACGCCGAGGGATTCCGACAGGATCGATCGGTCCCAGATGGCGATGGGTCGCACGAAGGAGAACGCCACGACGGTGCCGAAGGCCACCCAGCGACGGGCCACGGTGGGCATCACCGCCGAGGCCTGTGCGGCGAGGGCGGCCCAGCACACGGCGGCCAGCACGATCTGGAAGACCACGTAGTTGACGTTCAGTTCGCCGCCGAGGCGGGCGATCAGCAGCGACACGAGGCCCGGTCGTGCGCCACCCCACAGGTCGACGCTCCACAACGGGTGGGAGCCGACCGTGATGTAGTCGTAGGAGTCCTGCCACAGCGCCGGGGGACCGTCCCCGGCCATCCACACCCGCACGACGATCCCGACCACCGTCGCCAGGAAGAACAGCTCCACCGAGGCGAAACGGGCCAGACGGCTCCCCGCCGGCTCCACCTCCGCCGAGCTCGCTGTCGACCTGTCCGAGTCCACCCCGCCTCCCGGGCCCTGCGCTGCGCTGCGCACGGACGCGGCACCGTAGCCCCCCCGTCGTCGAGGGTCGGGCCCCGCACCGCGGGCTCAGCGCCGGGGCAGCCGCCCGCTGCTGATGACCCGCCTCGACCGGCGGCGCCGGGTGGCCCACGCCCACCAGCCGAACAGGGCGGTGACGACCACCAGGAACAGCACGCCCGCCTGCACGACCCGCTCGAGCACCTTGCTCTGCGTGCTCTTGGCGGCGATCGCCGTCGGAGCGGGGTCGGCGAAGCTCGGCGTCCAGGTCTCGGTGAAGCCGCCCGGGAGCTCGACCGTCACGGAGAAGTCGACCATCTCCGCGATCGGGCGACCCTCCTCGGCCTCGACCTCCGCGAGCAGCGCGCCCCAGGGGTTGCCCTCGACGGCATCGAGCTCGGGGTCGCTGAACAACGCCACGCCACCGGTGAGGTCGTAGGTGGCGTTGAACTCGGTGACGCGCTCGAGGAACGTGTCGCGCTGGCCGGTGGCCAGGTCGAGGAACGGCCCACCGGGTCCGTTCAGCTGCGACACGACCACGGCGAGCTCGGTGGTGTCCTCCACGTCGCGGTGCGCCCTCACCCAGGTGGTCTCCCCCTCCTTCACCGGGGCGTCGACGATCCAGCCGGCGGCCTCGAGGTCGTCGACCGCCAGCTGCCGATCGAGGTCGCCGATCCGGGCGAGCGCCGCATCGTCCAGACCGACGGCCTGGGTGACCTGACCGGAGCCGTCCTCGGCGATGACCACCGTGGTCTCGACCTGCATCTGGCAACCGGCGACCAGCACCAACACGGCGCCCACGAGCGCCACCAGCAACGGGCGACGCGGACGAGCCCGGGCTGATCGCCCGGGCTCGTCCATCGGCGTCGGTTGCGACGTGGTCAGCGCGTCACTCGGCCGGACCGGTCTCGGCCAACTCCATGGGCGGGGGCTGGAAGCCCTCGACGGCGTTGAACACGATGACCAGCTCGTCGGTCTCGGGATCGGGCTCGGCGTCGACGATGATGTGCTCACCGGCACGGAAGCCCTTCATGAGGAGCCGCTCCGACAGCGGGTCCTCGACGAGGCGCTGGATGGCACGACGAAGCGGTCGGGCTCCGAGGGTGGGGTCGTAGCCCCGATCGGCCAGCAGGAGCTTGGCCGCCTCGGTGAGCTCGAGGCCGATGCCCTGCGCCTCGAGCTGGACCGTCACCCGCTTGATCATCAGGTCCACGATCGTGGTGACCTCGGGCTTGGTGAGCTCGTGGAAGACGATCGTGTCGTCGATGCGGTTCAGGAACTCGGGGCGGAAGTGCTGCTTGAGCGCCTCGTTGACCTTCTCCTTCATCCGCTCGTAGCTGATGGCCTCGTCGGACTTGCCGAAGCCGACGTTGGCCTTGCGCAGGTCCTGGGTGCCGAGGTTGGAGGTCATGATCAGCACGGTGTTGCGGAAGTCGACCGAGCGGCCCTGGCTGTCGGTGAGCCGGCCCTCCTCGAGGATCTGCAGCAGCGTGTTGAACACGTCCGGGTGGGCCTTCTCGATCTCGTCGAAGAGCACCACCGAGAAGGGCTTGCGCCGGACGGCCTCGGTGAGCTGGCCGCCCTCCTCGTAGCCGACGTAGCCGGGGGGCGAGCCCACGAGCCGGCTCACGGTGTGCTTCTCCATGTACTCGCTCATGTCGAGCGCGATGAGGGAGTTCTCGTCGCCGAAGAGGAACTCGGCCAGCGTCTTGGCCAGCTCGGTCTTGCCCACGCCCGACGGGCCCAGGAAGATGAACGAACCGCTGGGGCGCTTGGGGTCCTTGAGGCCCGCACGGGTGCGGCGGATGGCCTGGCTGACCGCCTTGATGGCGCTCTCCTGGCCGATGACCCGCTTGTGCAGCTCGTCCTCCATGCGCAGGAGCTTGGCCGTCTCCTCCTCGGTGAGCTTGTAGACGGGGATGCCGGTCCAGATCGACAGGACCTCGGCGATCGCCTCTTCGTCGACCTCGTCGAACAGGTCGATGCCGGCGTCGCGGATCTCGCGCTCCTTGGTCTCCTTCTCGGCGAGGAGCTCCTTCTCCCGGTCACGCAGACGTCCGGCCTCCTCGAAGCGCTGGGCCTCGACGGCCTCCTTCTTCTCCTGCACGACCTGGGCGATCTGGTTCTCGAGCTCCTTGAAGTCCGGTGGCGTCTCCATGCGCTTGATGCGCAGGCGCGAACCGGCCTCGTCGATGAGGTCGATGGCCTTGTCCGGGAGGTGCCGGTCGGAGATGTAGCGGTCGGCGAGGTTGGCCGCGGCCACGAGGGCCTGGTCGGTGATGGTCACCCGGTGGTGCGACTCGTAGCGGTCGCGGAGGCCCTTGAGGATCTCGATGGTGTGGGCCACCGAGGGCTCCTCGACCTTGATCGGCTGGAAGCGGCGCTCGAGGGCGGCGTCCTTCTCGAGGTGCTTGCGGTACTCGTCGAGCGTGGTGGCACCGATGGTCTGCAGCTCGCCGCGGGCCAGCATCGGCTTGAGGATGCTGGCGGCGTCGATGGCGCCCTCGGCGGCACCTGCCCCGACGAGGGTGTGGAGCTCGTCGATGAACAAGATGATGTCGCCGCGGGTCTTGATCTCCTTGAGCACCTTCTTGAGGCGCTCCTCGAAGTCGCCGCGGTAGCGCGAGCCGGCGACGAGAGCGCCGAGGTCGAGCGTGTAGAGCTGCTTGTTGTGCAGGGTCTCGGGCACCGAGTCGGCGGCGATGGCCTGAGCCAGGCCCTCGACGATGGCGGTCTTGCCGACACCGGGCTCGCCGATGAGCACCGGGTTGTTCTTCGTTCGCCGGCTCAGGACCTGCATGACCCGCTCGGTCTCGCGCTCACGCCCGATGACGGGGTCGAGCTTCTTCTCCCGGGCGAGCTGGGTGAGGTTGCGTCCGAACTGGTCGAGGACCAGGGACCCCGACGGGGTGGCCTCGCCGGATCCGCCCGCGGTGGCACCGGCCTTCTCACCCGCGCCGCCCTGGGCACCCGGACCCGAGTAGCCCGACAGGAGCTGGATGACCTGCTGGCGCACGCGGGACAGGTCGGCGCCGAGCTTGACGAGCACCTGCGCGGCCACGCCCTCGCCCTCACGGATGAGCCCGAGCAGGATGTGCTCGGTGCCGATGTAGTTGTGGCCGAGCTGGAGCGCCTCGCGCAGCGAGAGCTCCAGGACCTTCTTGGCGCGAGGGGTGAACGGGATGTGCCCGCTCGGCGACGAGCCGCCCTGCCCGATGATCTCCTCGACCTGGCTGCGCACCGCCTCCAGGGAGATGCCGAGCGACTCGAGCGCCTTCGCGGCGACGCCCTCGCCCTCGTGGATCAGCCCGAGCAGGATGTGCTCGGTACCGATGTAGTTGTGGTTCAGCAGCCGCGCTTCCTCTTGGGCGAGGACGACCACACGGCGGGCTCGGTCGGTGAAACGTTCGAACACTGCCACTGCCTCCCTTGGCGGGAATGGCTCCCCCCGGGAACGGGGGAATCGTGGGTCGAGCATACCCAGGCGCATCGAGCCCTCCTCGCCCGGCCCGATCCCTGCCCGTCGACGCACGCTCGCCGGCGGCTCGACGGCCTCCGGTGCCCGGGGAACGCCGTCGGGAGCGGGCGCCAGGAGCCACCGATCCTCGGCCCGGGTTGAGGTGCAACGCCATCGCCCGCCTATCGTTCTCGTCGTGGCCCCCGCCTCCCCTCTCCTCGAGCTCCCGGTACTCCAGGTCGACCTGAGCCGGGTGGAAGAGGCCCTCCGGGCCTCCGTCGTCGCCGAGGATCCCTTCCTCACCGAGGTCGCCAGCCACCTGATCGTCGCCGGCGGGAAGCGCGTGCGCCCCGCGTTCGCCGTGACCGCGGCGGCCACGGCGCAACGCCAGATGGTCTCGGCCACCCCCGAAGTCGTGCTCGGTGCGGTGTCGGTCGAGCTCGTCCACCTCGGATCGCTCTACCACGACGACGTGATGGACGACGCCGAGACCCGCCGCACCGTGCCCAGCGTCAACGCGCGCTGGGGCAACCTCAAGGCCATCCTCGCCGGCGACTACCTGCTGGCCAAGGCCTCCGAGATCGCCGCCTCGCTCGGCACCGAGGTCGCCGGGCTGCTGGCCTCGACGATCGGCCGGCTCTGCGAGGGCCAGGTCCTCGAGCTCCAGGACGCCTACTCGCTCACCCGGACCGAAACGGCCTACCTGGCGTCCATCGACGGCAAGACCGCCTCGCTGCTCGGCACCTCGTGCCGCATCGGCGGCCTCGTCGCCGACCTCCCCCGAGACCAGATCGAGGCGCTCACGGTGTTCGGGCGCAGCTTCGGCATGGCCTTCCAGATCGTCGACGACCTGCTCGACGTCACGTCCACCGACGAAGAGCTCGGCAAGCCCGCCGGCCACGACCTGGTCGAGGGCACCTACACCCTTCCGGTGATCCGCACCCTCGCCGCCGGAGGCCGACCGGCCGCAGAGCTCACCGCGCTGCTCGCCGCGCTGCGACCGGTCGACGGAGCCCTCGAGCCCGTCGACGATCCCGCGGCGCTGACCGCCGCACGTGACCTGCTGCGCGGCGGGCCGGCGGTCGAGTCCTCGCTCGAGACGGCACGCCAGTTCGTCGAGCGGGGTCAGCAGGCCCTGGCGCCCTACGCCGGCAACGAGGCGGTCACCGCCCTCGAGCGAGCCGCCGAGCACCTGCTGGCCAGCGTCCGCGCCGCCGCCTGATCCGCACCGACCCGGGGCAGTTGGTCCTACCGGTCCCGGCCCTCGGGGTCGTCGGCCGAGGTCCGGTCGAGGAAGTCGCGCACCGCGTCGTTGAAGCGACCGCCGCTCTCCACCATGAAGCCGTGCGCGCCGCCGGTGATGATGACCAGCTCCGAACCCGGGATGAGCTCGTGCAGCAGCTCGCTGTCACCGATCGGGGTCAGGATGTCCTGGCTGCCCACGATGACCAGCGTCGGTGCGTCGATGGCCTCGAGCTCGAAACGGAGCTTGTCGTCGAGGGCGAGGATGGCGTCGACCTGGGCGCAGAAGGCGCCGGGCGAGACGTTCAACGCCAGAGGGCCGAGCACCCCGACCACCGGCCACAGCCGGAAGCGCGAGCGGGGCCCCATCAGCCAGCGTGCGGCGAGGTCGACCAGCGCCCGCATCCCCTTCGTCCGCGCCGTCTCCTCCCACTCCTCCAGCAGCTCGCGCCGCCACGGGAGGTGGCGGCAACCGGTGCAGGCCAGGGTCAGCGACCGCACCCGTGACTGGTAGCGCACCCCGAGGATCTGGGCGATGATCCCGCCCATCGACGCACCCATCACGTGAGCCGACTCGATCCCGAGATCGTCGAGCACCGCGATGGCGTCGCCGGCCATCACCTCGAGGTCGTAGGGGCCCGGGGGGACGTCGGAGCGCCCGACGCCGCGGTTGTCGAACACGATCCCGCGGTAGCGCCGGGCCAGCATGCCCCGTTGGCGGATCCATCCCCGGCTGTCGGCACCGAGGCCCTGGACCAACAGCACGGGCGGACCGTCGGCCTTGCCGAAGGTGTCGTAGTTGATGCGGGTCCCGTCCGGGGCCTCGACGATGGGCACGAGTCGAGTGTAGGGAGTGGCGTCAGGCAGCCGGAGCCGACGACTCCGGTGGGGCCGGACGGGGGCGACGGGTCCAGGTGATGTCGGCCCACTCGTGCACGTGGCGGATGCAGTCGCGGGTGGTGTGCTCGGGCGTGATGCCCAGCAGCTCCTCGATCCGGTCGCCGTCGGCGAGGCGTCCCTTCACCAACAGCTCGATGACGTGATCGGGCAGAGGGGCCCCCGACAGCTCGGTGACCATGCGAGCACCGTTCCAACCGGGGCCGCACACCGGCACAGGAAGCCTCGCGCCCATGCGCACGGCATCCCACGCGCTCACCGAGCCCGGCGCCACGACGTTGACGGGGCCGTCGGTGTCGGGACGCAGGGCGGCGGCGACGAAGGCCCTGGCGGCGTCCTCGCGGTGCACGACGCAGAACGCACCGCCACCGAACGCCGGCACCGGGACCGCAGGAAGGCGCAGGAGCCGCACCAGCGGGCTCGGGAAGTGCGGTCCGATCACCGGGGCGAAGCGCAAGAGGGCCACTGTGGCATCGACCCGCGCCGCTCCGGTGAGCACGACGCGCTCGGCGTGCAGCAGCGACTGCCCGAACGGCGAGGTGGGATCGGGGCGCACCGACTCGTCGGGGCGCACCGGGGTGTCGGAACCTCGGCCGTAGACCTCGATGCCCGAGCGCATGACGACACGCTCGAGGGCGCCGCCGGCCCGGGCCGCATCGAGGGCCGCCACCGTGCCGGCGATGGTGCGCGTCGCCGCCGAACGGGGGCTGGAGCGCGCGTTGGGCTCGTACACGCCCACGTGGACGAGCAGCTGGGGCGCGAAGTCGCCGATGACGTCCAGCATCCGGGTGCGGTTCCGTGGGTCGACCCGATGGAAGTCGGTCCGGTCGAGATGGCGCCGCGGCGGCTCGATGTCGACACCCATGATCTCGGTGAACTCGTCGTGCTGCTCGAGCAGGGTCGCGACCCGGGTGCCGAGCTCGCCCCCCATCCCCGTGATGGCCACGCGCATGTGCCGACCTCCCGGCCTAGACGTTCTTCTCGTGGACGAGTCGCAGCCCGTGCAGGGTGAGCCACGGCTCGGTGTGCTGGATACGCGACGAGAACGGGGTGATCAGCTCGGCCAACCCGCCCGTCGCCACCACGGTGCACGGGCCGAGCTCGTCCTCGATGCGGGCGCACAGACCCGTCGACCTGCGCCGCGAAGCCGAACACGGCCCCGGACTGGATCGACTCGACGGTCGACTTCCCGAGCACGTTGCGGGGCGCCTTGAGCTCGACGGCGCGAAGCGCCGCCGCTCGACCGACGAGCGCGTCCATGGAGATCTCGATGCCGGGGGCGATGGCGCCGCCGAGGTACTCGCCGTTGGCCGACACGGCATCGCAGGTCGTGGCCGTCCCGAAGTCGGCGATGATCGTGGGACCGCCGTACAGATCGAGGGCGCCGACGGCGTTGGCGATCCGATCGGCCCCGACCTCCTTCGGGTTCTCGTAGACGATGGCGATCCCCGTGCGCACACCCGGCTCGATCACCACGGGCTCGAAGTCGAGGTAGCGATCGCTGAGCTCGCGGAGCGCGGCGGTCACGCGGGGCACACCGGAGGACACCGCGATGCCGTCGATGTCGTGGAGGGTGAGCTCGCGCAGGGCGAGGAAGCCCTGGAAGAGCACGGCGACCTCGTCGGACGTGCGCTGCGCCGCCGTGGAGATGCGCCAGTGGTCGAACAGCCCCTCCCCCGGTCGTCGGCCCGCCACGGGGGTGCCGTCGGACTCGTAGAGCCCCACGACGGTCTGGGTGTTGCCGGCGTCGACGACGAGGAGCACGGGACCTTCCTGTTCTCAGGCGGGAGCGATGTCGAGGCCGATGTCGAGCACCGGCGCGGCATTGGTCAGGCTGCCCACGGAGATGCAGTCGACCCCGGTGGCGGCGTAGGCCGCGACGACGTCGAGCGTGATCCCGCCCGAGACCTCGAGCAGCGGGCGCCGGGGGGCGTCGGCGCATGCCGCCACGCAGGCACGCACCTCCTCGGGGCTCATGTTGTCGAGCAGGAGGGCATCGGCACCGGCGCGCAGCGCCTCGTGGACCTGGTCGAGGCGATCGCACTCCACGTGCACCGTCCGAGCCGGCCACAGCGTTCGTGCCCGGGCGACGGCGTCGGTGATCCCGAACAGGGCGATGTGGTTGTCCTTGAGCAGGACCCAGTCGGAGAGGTTGCCGCGGTGGTTGGCCCCACCGCCGGCGCGGACCGCCGCCTTCTCGAGGCTGCGCAGCCCCGGGGTGGTCTTGCGGGTGTCCCAGATGCGGGCGGGCCCGCCGGCAGCGGCGGCATCGACGAACGCACGGGTGCGGGTGGCGATGCCCGAGAGGTGCCCGAGGAAGTTCAGCGCGGTGCGTTCGGCGGTGAGGATCGCAGCCAGGGGTCCGCGGACCGTGGCCAGCGTCTGGCCGGGTGAGACGGCGTCACCGTCGACGCAGGTCCCACGAGACGGCCACGGCCTGGTCGACCTGGGCGAACGCCTCGGTGGCGCAGGCAGCAGCCGGCGACGACGCCCGCGCCGCGGGCCACGAACGACGCCGTGGCGTCGAGGTCGTCGGGGAGCAGCGCCGAGGTGAGATCGCCGAGCGGGGTGAGATCCTCGTCGAGGGCACGACCGACGGCGTCGGCGACGGCCCGCCTCGGTGGGTTCACGGCCCTGGACATGCCCTCAGCCTGCCTCGCCGGCCCCGCCGAGCGGTAATCCCCTCCAGGGGGAACGCCGCAGTCACCCCCACCTCATCGCAACACCAGACGGTGCCGGAAGGCCGCGTCGAGGTCGGGATGGTCGGACCGGGTGTGGGCGCCGCGGCTCTCGAGGCGGGCTCCGGCCGTGGTGAGCAGCGCCGCGCAGCACACGGCGAGGTTCGACAGCTCCCAGGCCGCCGTCCCCGAGCCCTGGTGCACGAGCGCCATGACATCGGCCACGACTCGACCCGTCTCGTCGAGCGACGAGGTCGAGCGGAGCACTCCCGCACCGGTGGTCATCGCCCGCTGGAGGCGGTCGCGAGCGGCCGACACGTCCTGCGGTGACAGCGTCGCCGCGCCCCGTGGCTCCACGACGGAGTCGGGCCTCGACCAGTCGGGCCGGGTGACGGCGCCGATCACGCCCGGCACGCCGACGCCCTCGTCGAGGACGCCCCGCATGGCGCCCGTCGGCCGGGGCCCGTCGACACCGCGTTCGACGGCCTCCACGACCCTGGCCCCGAAGACCATCCCCTCGAGCAGCGAGTTCGACGCCAGGCGGTTGGCCCCGTGCACGCCGGAGCAGGCCGCCTCCCCCGCCGACCACAGACCGGGGAGGCTGCTCGCACCGTCGAGATCGGTCACGATCCCCCCGCAGAGGTAGTGGGCGGCGGGCGCGATCGGGAGCCAGTCGGTGGTGGGGTCGAGACCGACGTCGGCGAGGTCGTGGGCGATGGTCGGGAACCGCAGGGCGAAGGCGTCGAGCCCCGTGGCGTCCAGCCAGCAGTGGTCGACGCCCAGATCGAGCATCCGCCGGGTCATCGCCCGGCTCACCTCGTCACGGGGCAGGAGCTCGTCGACGAAGCGCTCACCGGAGGTGTCGCGGAACAGCGCGCCGTGGCCCCGCAACGCCTCGCTCAGCAGCGGACGAGGCATCCGGGGGTGGTGCAACGCGGTGGGATGGAACTGCACGAACTCGATGTCGGCGACAGCCACTCCGGCCCGCAGGGCCATGGCCACGCCGTCACCGGTGGCCTCGACCGGGTTCGTCGTGACAGCGAACATCTGACCGGCGCCGCCGGTGGCCAGCAGCACGTGACGGGCCCGCAGCTCGACGGGTCGGCCCTCGGCGGTCACGGCCCTCACTCCGGCGCTGCGCCCGTGCTCGACGATCAGGTCGAGGGCGAAGGCGTGCTCGTAGACCGCGGCGGCCGTGCGCCGGACGGCCTCGACCAGGGCCCGCTCGATCTCGGCGCCCGTCGCGGCGCCGCCGGCGTGCACCACCCTCGGCAGGGTGTGCCCACCCTCGCGGGCCAGCTCGAGGCGACCCTGCGCGTCGCGATCGAACATGGCGCCGAGCGCGATCAGGTCCTCGACGCGCCCCGGGCCCTCGTCCACGAGCACCCGCACCGCGTCGACGTCGCAGAGGCCGGCACCCGCGGCGAGCGTGTCGGCGAGGTGGAGGTCGGTCGAGTCGGGGTCCTCGGCCAGCACCGCGGCCACGCCGCCCTGCGCCCAGCGGGTCGTCGACTGCTCGAGGTCGCCCTTCGTCAGCACGCCCACGCTCAGGCCGTGGGTGTCGGCGGCGCGGACGGCGGCGGAGAGGCCGGCGACACCCGACCCGACGACCAGGAGGTCGACCTCGACAGGAGGGTCGAGCCAAGCGGCGGGAGGGCTCACGGCCGCAGAGTCTGGCCCAGGAACGCCCGACCGGGCCGATCGGGCCGATCGTGCCCTCCGGAGCGGCTCGTGGTCAGGCCCGCACGCCGATCTCGATCGCTGCGAGATCGGCGGCAGCCGCCTCGTCGACAGGCCGGTTCGACGCATCGACGTGGACCACGGTGGGCTCGTAGTCGTCGAGCTCGGCGTCGTCGTAGTCGGCGTAGCTGATCACGATGATCCGGTCGCCGGGCTGGACCAGGCGCGCTGCGGCGCCGTTGAGGCACATGTCACCCGACCCGCCCGGGATGACATAGGTCTCGAAGCGCGCCCCGTTGTCGATGTCGACGACATGGACCTGCTCCCACTCGCGGACGTCGGCGAGCTCCATCAGCCGCCGGTCGACGGTGATCGACCCGACGTAGTGGAGGTTGGCGTCGGTCACCGCGCCCGGTGGATCTTCGACTTCATCATTCGGCGCTGCACGGTGCTCCTCGGGGTCTCGGCGCTCTGGGAGTCACCGTACGGAAAGGGCTGGTGGGGTCGCGTCTCAGGGCACGTCCGCCGAGAGGTTATCGAGCAGACGAGTGGTGCCGAATCGGGCCGCGACGAGCAGCCGCACCGTCGTCCCCGGCACCAGCCGACCGACCGGCTCGAGGGTCGACGGGTCCACCACGGCGGCGTAGTCGAGCCGGGCCTGGGGCTCCGCACCCACGGCGTCGACCATGGCGTCGACCACCGTCGGACCGGACCGCTCTCGCGGACCCGACGAGGGCCGCGCCGGCGCGCAGGGCACTCGACAGCACGCGGGCCGCGGAGCGATGCTCCGGTGCGAGGTGGACGTTGCGACTCGACATCGCCAGACCATCGGGCTCACGCACGATCGGGCAGCCCACCACGACGACGGGCATCTCGAGGTCCGTGGCCATCCGGCTGACGACGGCGAGCTGCTGGAAGTCCTTCTCACCGAAGTACGCCCGGCACGGCCCCGTGAGCGCGAAGAGCTTGGCCACGATCGTGGTGACCCCGTCGAAGTGCGTCGGGCGAGCCGCCCCCTCCCACCTCTCGGTCAGGCCGGCGACGTGGACCGTGGTCGACGCCCCCTGCGGGTACATCTCGTCGACGGACGGGGTGAAGACGACGTCCACCCCTGCCTCGTCGGCCATGGCCAGATCCCGCTCGATCGGTCGCGGATAGGACGACAGGTCCTCACCGGCCGCGAACTGGAGCGGGTTCACGAAGATGGTCAGCACGACCTCGTCGCACTGGGCGGCTGCAGCCGTCACGAGCGAGAGGTGCCCCTCGTGCAACGCCCCCATCGTCGGGACGAGGCCGACGGAGCGCCCCGCGCCGCGGATCTCGTCCAGATGGCGGCGCAACTCGTCTCGGGATTCGAGCACCAGCACGACGTCAGTCTCCCCCGCGACCGGGCCGAAGACCGGTCTGCGCAACGATCATCGGCTCTCCTCGACCAGGCGTCGCACGGCACGCACCATGGCGTCGTAGGCGTCGAGCTCGTCGGCGGACAGCGCACCACGGTGGCGTTCGATGGTCGCCCAGTCCCCACGGGCGGCGGGCCCGGTGAGGGCGTCGGCGGGACCGAGCTCGGCCACGTTGTCCACGGTGGCCCGGACGAGGTCGAGGTAGGCCGCCAGCGGCACACCGGCCGATGCCGCGACGCGCTCGGCCTGGGCGAGGAGGGCGACCACGTGGTTCGAGGCGATCGCCGCCGCGGCGTGGTACGCCGCCGCGATCGGCGTCGGCCACGGGGAACGACCGGCCACCGAGATCGGCCACGACCGCCTCGACGAGGCCCGTGGCGGCCGGTCCGTCTCCCGCCACGGCGAACCAGGCGCCGTCGACCAGTCGGCGCGCCCCCGCCTCCGGTGAGGGCAACGCCACCAACGGGTGCAGCGCACCCCGGTTGGGGTGCCCCTCCAGGACGTCGAGGCCCAACGAGCCCGCGAGGTGGGCCACCACGGTGGCGGCCTCCGGGCGCACGGCGGCGGCCACCGACGCCACCGCGGCGTCGGGCGTGGCGATGACCAGGAGGTCGACGCCGGACGCCGCCGCAACGACGTCGTCGTCGCGACCGACCGGCTCGACCACGTCCCACCCGAGGCGGCCCAGCGCCAGCGACAGGGCGCCGCCGGCCCGCCCGGGACCGATCACCCGCAGCGAGGCCACGACAGGTCCCTCAGGCGATCTCGACGTCGAGGGGACCGACGAGCTCGACCCGACCCTCGGCTCGGTCCTCCCAGTCGGGACCGGCCACGTCGGGGGCGATGTCGGCCAGAGGGGCCATGACGAAACGACGCGTGCGCATCCGTGGGTGGGGGATCTGGAGGTCGGGCTCGTCGACCGGTTCCCCCTCCATCCACACGATGTCGACGTCGAGGGTGCGAGGACCCCAACGCTCGGCGCGCACCCGGTTCGCCGCCGACTCGAGTCGGTGGCACACCCCGAGCAGCTCCCGGGCGGTGAGATCGGTGTCGAGCTCGACGACCAGGTTGAGGTAGGCGTCCTGGCCACCCGGCCCACCCATGGGGGCGGTGCGGTACACGGGTGACACCGCCACGACCCCCGAGAGCGACCCGACGGCCTCGCGCAACAGGTTGAGCGGGTCCCCGAGGTTGGAGCCCAGCCCGAGGAACGCCCGTGTCATGGGCGGGTCCGGGTGATGCGCACACCCGACGTCGCCATCACCTGGGGCACCGGAGGACGCTGCTTGCGCACGCGCACCGTCACGGACAGGGCCCGGGGATCGTCGAGGACCACGTCGGCCACGCGCTGGGCGAGGCGCTCCAGCAGCACGAACCGCTCGGTGGTGATCACCTGCTCCACGGCTGCGGCGATGGCGCCGTAGTCGAGCGTGTCGGCGAGGTCGTCGGAGCGACCGGGCGCCGAGAGGTCGGCGACGACGTCGAGATCGACCTCGAGAGGCTGGGCGCGCACCCGTTCCTCGGGCAGCGCCCCGCAGATGCCGCTGGCCACGAGGCCGCGCAGCTCGATCCGGTCGGAGGAGTCCATCGTGCTCGCCGACGATTCAGGCCGCAGGGGGCGGAAGGGTCTCGGCCACGGCGACCAGCTCCCGTCCCACCGGGCCCAGCTGACGACCGGTGAGCCGCTCGACGACGGTGACCGTGGCCGGCGGCGAGTCGAGCAGACCGGTCCACAGGAGGTAGCCGGCGACGAGGCCGCAGAGGCGGTCTCCCAGCTCGTCGCTGTGCAGCAGGACCCTGGCGCCCGAGGCCACGAGCTCGCGCAGCTCGACGAAGACCCGCTGCTCGTAGGCGGCTCGGTCGTCGTCGTCGAAGGGCCGATGGCGCCACACGACGCCGAGCTCGTCGTAGTTGTGCAGGTTGTGGGGGGCGGGGATCGTGGAGATGACCACCGTGAACCCCTGCTCGCGGATCCAGATGATCTCTTCCTGACGACGCACCTTGCGGTGGTTCGCGCCGTAGCCACCGGGACGCTCGCAGATGGCGAGGCGGTCACCGATGACCCAATGGAAGTTGCGGGGGCGGATGCCCTGGGCCCACTTGCCCTTGCTGGCCACGGCGCTCATGCTGCCACGACTTTCGCCGCCTGGACGGCGGCGGTCACATCGTGGGCCCTGACCATGGCCACACCCCGGTGCAGGCACCACACCTCGGTGGCGATCGATCCGGCCAGCCGGTCGTCGGGCGGGACGATCTCGTCGACCCCGTCGGAGGCGGCGAGGATCCGCCCGAGGGTGGCCTTTCGGCTGGTCCCGATCAGGACCGGCCAGCCGAGGGCCACGACCCGGTCGAGGTGGGCGAGCAGGGTGAGGTTGTGGGCCATGGTCTTGCCGAAGCCGATCCCCGGATCGACCCAGATCTCCTCCACGCCACCCTCGGCGGCCGCCGTCGCGACCCGTTCGAGGTGGGCGCAGACCTCTCCGACGACGTCGTCGTAGTGGGGAGCGGACTGCATGGTCGCCGGATCGCCCTGCATGTGCATGGCCACCCAGCCCGCCCCGGTCTCGGCGGCGACCCGCCAGAGCGAGGCCGAGATGTCGTTGACCAGGGTGGCTCCGGCGGCGACCGCGGCCCGGGCCACCTCGGGCTTGCGGGTGTCGATGCTCACCCGGGCGTGCCGGGCCAGCTCCTCGACGACGGGGAGGACCCGACGCAGCTCCTCGTCCACCGCGACGGGGACCGCGCCGGGCCGGGTGCTCTCACCGCCCACGTCGAGCACCGACGCCCCTTCGGCGAGCAGCGCCAGCCCGTGGGCGATGGCCGCGTCGGGTTCGAGGAAGCGGCCGCCGTCGCTGAAGGAGTCGGGGGTGACGTTGACGACCCCCATGACCTGGGGGAACGTCCGGCGGCCCTGCGTCGGGGCGAGCGTCGGGTGAGGAGCTCAGGATCGCTCGATGTAGCGCATGGCCTCGAAGCGGGTGGCCGTGCTGTCGCGGAAGAGGCCGCGGACCGCCGAGGTCACGGTGGACGAGCCGGGCTTGCGGACACCCCGCATCGACATGCACAGGTGCTCGGCCTCGACGACCACGAGCACGCCCCGGGGCTGCAACGTGTGCTCGATCTCGTCGGCGATCTGGGCGGTGAGCCGCTCCTGCACCTGGGGGCGCTTGGCGTAGGAGTCGACCAGGCGGGCGAGCTTCGACAGACCGGTCACCCGGCCGTCCTCGTTCGGGATGTAGGCGACGTGGGCCTTGCCGATGAAGGGCACCAGGTGGTGCTCGCACATCGACGTGAGGGCGATGTCGCGCACCATGACCATCTCGTCGTGCTCGGCCTCGAACACCACCTTGAGGTGCGAGTCGGGCTCCTCGCGGAGGCCGGCGAAGACCTCGGCGTACATGCGGGCCACCCGGGCGGGGGTGTTCAACAGCCCGTCGCGGTCGGGGTCCTCGCCGATGGCGATGAGGATCTCGCGCACCGCGGCCTCGATGCGGGGCAGGTCGACGGGCGGGAGCGGCCCGTTGGTGTCGCGGAGCGCTGACCTCGCGGGGCGCCCTGACCAGCTCGGGCTCGTCGAAGGGAGGCACGGGGATCGACCCTAGATCGTCGGGTACGGAGAACGCGTCGTCGACGACGTGATCGTTGCTCATGTCTCGGGCCCCCATGGGGAGGTGGGGCCGGCCTGGTACCGGCTCACTCGTCGAGGAGTCAGCACCCCCGGACGGCGCTTCATTCCCGAGCGGCGCCGACGTCGGCACCCGACGGGGTCTCCCGGTCGAGGGAGTCCGCGTCGGCGAGGATGGCGGCGAGCTCGGGGTCGCCCAGCGTCTCGTGCTCCACGAGCGCGTCGGCCAACCGGTCGAGGGTGCTGCGGTGCAGGGCGAGGATCTCCCGTGCCTCGGTGCGGGCCTCGCCGACGAGTCGGGCGACCTCGGCGTCGATGGCGGCGGCGACCTCCTCGCTGTAGTCGGGCTCGCCGGCCATCTCACGACCGAGGAACGGCTCGCCGTTGCGGCGGCCGAGCTGCTGGGTGCCGAGAGCGTCGCTCATGCCGTACTGGGTCACCATGGCCCGGGCGATCTCGGTGACCCGCTTGATGTCGTCGGAGGCGCCCGTGGTGGGGTCGCCGAAGATGAGCTCCTCGGCCGTGCGCCCCCCGAGCAGCATGGCCATCTGGTCCACGAGCTCGGCCCGGGTGTGCCAGAGGCGGTCCTCGGTGGGCAGGGCGAGGGTCCAGCCGAGGGCCCTGCCGCGCGACACGATCGACACCCGGTGGATCGGGTCGGTGTTGGGCAGCACGTGCCCGACCAGCGCATGCCCGCCCTCGTGGTAGGCGATGATGCGCTTCTCGCGGTCGGACATGACCCGGCTGCGCCGTTCGGGGCCGGCGAGCAGTCGGTCGATGGCCTCCTCGCACTCCTTCATCGAGATGCTCGTCTCACCGCGACGGGCCGCCAGCAGGGCCGCCTCGTTGAGGAGGTTGGCCAGGTCGGCACCGGTGAACCCTGGCGTGCGACGGGCGAGGAGCGACAGGACGACGTCGTCGCCGAGAGGCTTGCCCTTCGCGTGGACGGCGAGGATGGCCTCGCGGCCGACCAGGTCGGGTTGGTCCACCACGATCTGGCGGTCGAAGCGGCCGGGGCGCAGCAACGCCGGGTCGAGGATGTCCGGACGGTTCGTCGCGGCGATCATGATGACCCCTGCGCTCACGTCGAAGCCGTCCATCTCGACGAGGAGCTGGTTGAGCGTCTGCTCGCGTTCGTCGTGGCCCCCGCCGAGACCGGCGCCTCGGTGGCGCCCGACGGCGTCGATCTCGTCGACGAAGATGATCGCCGGGGCCTCGGCCTTGGCCTGCTCGAAGAGGTTGCGGACCCGGCTGGCGCCGACGCCGACGAACATCTCGACGAAGTCCGAACCCGAGATCGAGAAGAACGGCGCTCCCGCCTCGCCGGCGACGGCGCGGGCCAGCAGGGTCTTTCCGGTCCCCGGCGGTCCGAACAGCAGGACCCCTTTCGGGATCTTCGCGCCCATGGCCATGAAGCGCTCGGGCTCGGACAGGAAGTCGCGGATCTCCGCCAGCTCCTCGATGGCCTCGTCGCACCCGGCGACGTCGGCGAAGGTGACGACGGGCAGGTCCTTGTCGGCCTTGCGGGCCTTGGTCTTGCTGAAGCGACCCATCGGGCCGCCGCCGCCCTGCATGCTCGTGACGAGCCACACGAAGGCCCCCACCAGGAGGACCACCGGCAGGAGCTGGAAGAGCAACTGGGTGAGCAGCGACTCGGCCTGGTTGTCGGTCTCGACCTCGACGCCGGCGTCCACCAGCTGCGTCGTGAGGGCCTCGGCGTAGTCGTTGGGATAGCTCACCGTGTAACGGGTGCCGTCGGTGAGCTCGCCCTTGACGGAGTTGTCGCGATCCTGGATCTCGGCGGTGGCGACGTCGCCGGCGGCGATCCGTGCCTCGTAGTCGGCGAGGTCGAAGTCGGTGCGCCCGGGCCCGCCGCGCAGGAAGAGGACCGCCACGACCACCGCGAGGACCAGGACCGCGACGAGAGGCACGATCCAGCGGCGACGTGACCGCTGCGTCTTGGAGGTCGATGAGCTCACGGTGATGGCGAGGCTAGCGACGTCGACCCGGCTCCCGGCAGGCGGGCCCGACCCTCGGGGGCCTACCCGCCCAGATAGGTGCGCACGTCGGGCAGGTTCCGGTAGCGCTCCGCCACGTCGAGGCCGTAGCCGACGAGGAAGGTGTTGGGGAGCCGGAACCCGACGTAGCGCAAGCTGCGGTTCGACCTTCTGCTGGCCGTCCTTGACGATGAGGGCGCAGACCTCGAGGCTGGCCGGCTGGCGCGTGGCGAGGTTCTTCAGCAGGTAGTTGAGGGTCAACCCGCTGTCGACGATGTCCTCGACCAGGATGACGTCTCGACCCGAGAGGTCGGCGTCGAGGTCCTTCACGATGCGCACGACGCCGCTCGTCTTCGTGGCGCTCCCGTAGGACGCCACCGCCATGAAGTCGAGCTCCACGGGGAGGTCGATGCACCGGGCGAGGTCGGCCATGAACATCACGGCGCCCTTCAGCACACCGATCAGCAGCGGTCGGCGACCGGCGTAGTCCGCCGTGATGTGGGCTCCGAGCTCGGCGATGCGCTCGTGGAGTCGGTCGTGGGCGATGGCCAGCTCCCCGAGCGCAGGGTCGTCATCGGGATGGGGGACGACGTCGGCATCGGGAGAGGGCACGAACGGCGAACGTAGCGCAGGCCACGACCCCTCCGTTCGACGGGTGTCACGACTCTCGGCCCGCCGCCCGCTCGAGGCGCAGCCGACCGGCGGTGCGCGCCACCCGCCACCCGCCGCCCACCTCGGTGGCGCGCACACGGCCCGAGATCACCTCGAGGACGCGCTCGATGGTGGCCGCGTCGGGCGGGTGGTGCTCGTCGTCGACGGCTCGCAACCACTCACGCAGGGCGACGCGCGCCACCACGTCAGGAGCCGCGGACAGTGCGGCCGCATCGGTGACGTCGATGGCGGCGCTCTCGGCCCGCAGATGGTCGCCGATCGCCCTGAGGCCGTCGGCCTGACGGTTCAGCACCGGGACGGGGTCGCGGCCGGACAGGTCGGCCAGGAGGGGGAGCAGCTCGTGGCGCACCCGGTTGCGCAGGAACGCCGGATCGTGGTTGCTCGCGTCGCGAACGGGGCGCAGGCCCGCCGCCGCACAGACCGCCTCGGTGTCGGTGCGACGCAGGGCGAGGATCGGATGCCGAGGTCCGGGGCGCATGCCCGCGAGCCCGTCGACGCCGGCGCCGCGCAACAGGTTGACCAGGATCGTCTCGGCCTGGTCGTCGGCGGTGTGGCCCAGCGCGCAGTCGGGACCGAGGACGCGGTGGCGCGCCGCTCGGGCCCGGGCCTCGAGGTTGGCGCCGGCGCCGACGACGACGCGCTCGGCACGGAACGCAGCACCGAGCTCGGCCGCTGCTGCTCGGACGACCTCGGCCTCGACGGCGGAGCCTTCCCGCAGCCCGTGGTCGACGTGGACGGCGGTGACGTCACACCCTGCGCCGACGCCGAGCACCAGCAGCGCCAGCGAGTCCGGTCCGCCGGACACCCCGCACGTCAGCGGCGATCCGGCCGGGGGGAACCGGCAGGCGGCGAGGAGCGCGGCGACCGTCGCCGGGGGTGACACCCTCGGCAGGTTCAGCCGGCGGCCGGGAGCAGGGCGTCGATCCGCTCGATCCACAGCCGCGGCTCGCGGATCTCGGCCCGACTCGGGAGGTGCGCCGGCGCCTCCCACGCCCGGCTGAGCAGCGACGGTGCCCCCGTGGGCCTCGACCGCCTCGATGAACGCCTCGCCCTCGGCGTACTGCTCGAGCTTGGCTTCCAGGCCGATCAGCTGCTGGAGGAGCTTGGTGAGCCCGACGGCAGCCTCACGGCGTTGCCGCAGCACGCGGCCGAAGCGCTCGGCGCTCGGCACCAGGCCGGCACCGGCGCGATCCATGGTGACGTCGCCGTGACCCTCGAGAAGGCTCATGAGCCCGCCGACCTGATCGATGACGGCACGCTGCTCGGGGCCCGCCAGCAACGTCATCATGCCGCCGTCGGCCAGAGGGTTGCGGCCCTCGCGCAGCGCCGCCACCACCTGGTCGAGGGCGCCGAAGAGACGATCGGGATCGGGTTCGACCGCGTCGAGCGTCTGGTGCACCAGGCCCAGGAAGTGCTCCCGGAGCCAGGGCACGCCGGTGAACTGGGCCCGGTGGGTGACCTCGTGCAGCGCCAGCCACATGCGGAACTCCGCGGGAGGGAAGCCGTACTGCTTCTCGAGGGCCAGGACGTTGGGCCCCACGTAGTACACGATGTCCTGATCGAGGGGGTTCTCCTCCTCGATCACCAGGAGGTCGTACTGACCGAGGACCCGGGTGCTCATCCAGCCGAGCATCAGGCCCAGCTCGGCGCCGGCGAGGCGCGACGGTGACCGGCAGCAACGGGCTCGACTGCACCCGCTCCCCGAAACGATCGAGCAGGGGACGCAGGAGCCGTTGGAACGACGCCACGTTGGCCCGGATCCAGCCCTCCCGGTCGGTGACCCGCGACCGGGCCGGTCCGGCCAACGAGCGCAGGCCGGTCTCGACGGCCACGAGCTCCTCGGCGCGCGACGTGCACTCGGCGAAATCGGGTGCGAGCGAGTCGTAGTGGTAGGAGGCCGCGAAGGGATCCTTGCCGCAGACGCGCACGGCGACGCGCTCGGCGAAGGCCCAATCGACCGCCCCGGCCATCGTCAGCTCACCGCTTGGGGTACTTGGGGACGATGACCTTCTTCAGGTACATGGCCAGGATGCCGGCCACGAGCAGGACGGCACCGACGACCAGCGCCACCGAGATCCAGAAGGTCCAGACGACGCCCAGAGCGAGTTCCATGGCAGAGGATCCTAGGACCGCGGACGCCCGCGCTCAGAATGCGGGCGTGGTCCCGTCGGCGGAACCGTCCTCGAGGGCCATGGCCGACAGCGTCTCGCTGATCCGGAGGCGCAGCGCGTCGGGGACCTCCTCGACCGCCTTCGTGCTCACCACGATGCGCAGCTCGGCCTCGAAGTCGAAGACCTCGACGCACGGGTTGCACGACTCGAGGTGCGAGGAGATGGCGGAGCGCTTGGCGTCGGTGAGCTCGCCGTCGAGGAAGGTGTAGAGCTCGGCGAGGGCCTCCTCGCACGGTGAGGCCGGGCTGTGGGTGTGCTGTTCGGCCATGCTCATTCGCCATCCGTCGCCGTGCCGCTTCGAGCGGGTTCTCGGGGGCTCGTGAGGCCACGAGCCAGTGCGAACTCGTACAACTCCTTCTGGAGCGCCTTTCTTCCCCGGTGCAGGCGGCTCATCACGGTCCCGATCGGGATGTCGAGGATCTCGGCGATCTCCTTGTAGGAGAAGCCGTCGACATCGGCGAGCAGCACCGCGAGGCGGAACTGCTCGGGCAGGGCCTCGAGGGCGTCCTTCACCTCGGTGTCGGTGAACCAGTCCATCAGCTCGTCCTCGGCGCTGCGACCGGCCTGCGCGGCCTCGAGTCCGCCGAGGCGACGGTAGAGGTAGAGGTCCTCGATCTCGTCGAGCTCGGTCTCGTCCGGGCGTCGCTTCTTGGACCGGTAGGAGTTGATGAAGGTGTTGGTCAGGATGCGGTACAGCCATGCCTTGAGGTTGGTGCCCTGCTGGAAGCCCCCGAAGCCCCGGTAGGCCTTGAGGTAGGTCTCCTGCACGAGGTCCTCGGCGTCGGAGGGATTGCGCGTCATGCGCATGGCCGCGCCGTAGAGCTGGGGCATGTACTCCATCGCCTGGTCGGAGAACGTCGCCTGGTCGGCCATCGGACCGTTCTACCAGCGATCGGGGAGAGACCCTCGGCGGATCGCGCCGGTAGGGTCGCGGCCCATGGGACTGGCCACCGACCTCGGCTACCGCCACCGGAGGCCCAACGCCTTCCAGCGCACGACGCAGCTCGTCGGGTCGACGAAGGCCGGCGCATGGGTGATGTCGAAGAGCCTGCCGCCCCTCGATCGCCTGCTCCACCGGGTTCGACCCACGGGCGCCGGCCTTCCGGCCGTGCTGGCCGGACTCCCCGTGGTGATGGTCACGACGACGGGCCGCAAGAGCGGCGAGCCCCGATCGACGCCGCTGATCTCCGTGCCCCTCGACGACGACCTCACGCTGCTCGGCACCAACTTCGGCGGCGCCCGCACGCCGGCGTGGGTGCTCAACCTCGAAGCCGACCCCCGTGCCCGCGTCGAGTACCGGGGCACCACCGTGGCGACGACGGCACGGCCGGCCACCGACGACGAACGAGCCCGGGTCTGGGAGGCGTCGTCGGGGATCTACGGCGGCTACGAGAAGTACCAGGAGCGGGTCCGTGATCGGGAGATCCGGATCTTCGTCCTGGAACCGACCGTGGGCTGACTGCGAGGCCCCCACGGTCCGGCCGGCGACGGACCGACCGGATCCTCCCCGCTACCCTGGGTGAGTGAACCTCGGCTTCCAAGAGACGGTCCTGTTGTTGTCGGCTCTCGTGTCGCTCGGTCTGGCCGTGTTCTGCCTCGTCGACATCGTGCGGCGCCCGACCGGTGCCTTCACGGCGATCAGCCACAACAAGCTGCTGTGGGTCATCGTCACCGTCGTCGCCCCGCTGGCGTGCTGGCCCGTCAGCCTCGCCCTCTCGATCTTCTACCTCCGCAAGGTCAGGCCGGAGCTCGCCTCGGTCTGACGGGCGGTCGTGGCCGCCGTCAGCACCGGAGGGTGATCGTGGAGACCGGCGCCACCGCGGCAACGACCAGTCTGAGCACGCCGGCGGTGTGCCCTCGACGACCAGCGCGGCCTCGGCGATCCCCAGGGCAGCGAACTCCCCGGCGCCAACGGCGAACGTCGCCGGACATCAGGCGCCGCTCTCGGGTTGCGTCATCCAGCGACGACTTCGCGGTGTCGGAGAGACGGCCTCGCCGGTCACGCCTTCTGCGTCACGTGGAGCCCGAGAGGAGAATCGAACTCCTGACCTGCTCATTACGAGTGAGCTGCTCTGCCGTCTGAGCTACCCGGGCGGGAACCGCCGATGGTAGCGCCGACGGTGTCCGTCGCCGAACGCGCGTCCGTCACGACCTCAGCGGGTCGACGAGCGGCCCAGGTCCACGAAGAGAGCCACGAGCTGGAGCCGCTCGTTCGGGTTGCGGATCAGCTCCTCGGCCAGCGATCCGATCGCCTCGATGGCGGCGATGGCCCGGGTCGGGTCGACCGCGACGGCCATCTCGTCGCGGTAGCGCCGAACCAGCTCGGTGAGCCCCGCGCGCACCTCGTCGGTGCGGTAGCGGCGCTCCTCGCGCTTGTGACGGGCGACCAGGTCGGCCCGCCCGGATCCTCGCTCGCCCGTGGCCTTCACCCGCTCCTCGAGCGCGGCCAGCTCGGCGGCGTGGGCGTCAGCGAGCGGCTCCATGGCATCGGTGATCATGGCCAGGAGCTCGTCGGCGACCACGACCGCGGACGCACCCGTCCCGTCGAGTCGATCGGGGACGGCATGCCAGGCGGCACGGCGAAGGGCGACCCGCTCGTCACCGGCCAGCAACCGCGCCCGGCCGAGGTCACCGACAGCCACCGCGGCCGCCTGCTGCGCTCGTTGCGGATCGACGCCCTCGGCCACGAGGCGCTCGGCCACCGCGGCATCGGGCACCGGGCCGAGGTCGACCCGCACGCACCGGCTGGCGATGGTGGTCGAGGTCCGGGGTCAGTTGGTCGGCGAGGACCAGGAACACCGTGCCGACCGACGGCTCCTCGATCGACTTCAACAGCTTCGGGCCGGCGTCGGTGACGAGATGGAACTCGTCGAGCACCAGGACCTTCGGTCCACCCTCGACCGAGGCCCGCGACGCCCTGCCGATGATCTGATCGGCCTGCTCGACGCTGATCTTCGCGCCCTTGCGCTCGAAGACGGTGAGGTCGGGGTGCGCCTCGGCGAGGGCCAGCTCGACATGACGCCGGGCGTCCTCCCCGACGCGATCGCGGACAGCAGACGCGGCCGCGAACGCTCGGGCGAGCGCCCGCTTGCCGCTGCCGCGGGGCCCGACGAGCAGATAGGCGTGGACCGGCGTGGCCACCGCGGCACGCAGCTCGGCGACGGCGGCATCCTGGCCGACCACGTCGCGCCACAGGTCGACCGTGTCGGTGCCCGGGAGATCGGCGACGCTCACACGGGCAGTTGTAGCCGCTCGCGCACCGCCGCGTTCACGGCCGCTCGAACGACCTCGACGGATCCGGACCCGTCGACCACCACCCACCGCAGGGGATCGGCCTCGGCCTGGCGCCGGAAGCCCTCGGCGACACGGGCGTGGAACTCCGCTCCGGCCGACTCCATGCGATCGAGGTCCGCTCCCAGGCGTTGCGCCGACACCGCCGAAGGCACCTCCAACAAGACGACGAGGTCGGGCCAGACGCCGTCGGTGGCGAACGCCGAGAGGCCACGGACCTCCTCGGGCGGCAGGCCCCGCCCGTATCCCTGGTAGGCGATCGACGACCCGGCGAAGCGATCGGTGACCACGTGGCGACCGGCGAGCCAGTGCGGGCCGCACGACCTCGGCGACGTGCTGGGCACGGTCGGCGGCCATCACCAGGGCTTCGGCTCGAGGATCGAGGCCCACGGTGTCGGGGGAGAGGGCCAGGGCCCGCAACGTGCCCCCGATGGCGGTGCCGCCGGGCTCGTGGGTCCGCACCGCCCCGAGCGCGTCGGCCAACAGCGCGGCCTGCGTGGACTTCCCGCACCCCTCGCCGCCCTCGAAGGCCACGAACCGACCGGGGAGAACGGTCCCGCCGCCGACCGTCGGGCTCACGAGAGGTTGTGGCGCGACGGGTGCGACGAGGCCCGGGCCCGCAGGATCCGCTCGCCGGCTCGCAACGACGACCACGCCGCCAGGCCTGCACCGATGATGATGACCGCCGCCAGCCACAGCGCCAGTCGTACGCCGGGCACGGCGATGGTGGCGCCGAGGACGGTGATCTCCCCGCCGACCAGGGCGGTCGACATGCGCCCGAGGACGACGGCCAGCAGCGGCCCGACCACCATCGACACCAGCACGCACAACCGCACGAGCGTGTTGAGCGAGCTGAAGACCCGGCCCCGCATCTCCTCGGGAACGGCGGTCTGCAGCATGGCGAACCCGAGCACGTACACCGGCCCCACGGACACACCCATCAGGAAGACGAAGGCCGCGGCCACCCAGAGCTGCGACGACGACGCCGCGGCGAACAACGCGAAGCCCTGCGGCGAACAGGGCGCCGGTGAAGACCCTCCCGGCAGGGAGGCGACGCTGGAGCACCGACACCCCGACCGCTCCCACCGCGACGCCGAACCCCAGGGCGGTGGTGAACAACCCGTAGCCGGCCGCACCGGCGCCGAGGACCTCGGCCGAGAAGACCGCCCCGAGCGGGATGAGCATGCCGCCGCCGATGAGTCCGCAGGCCAGGCCCAGGTTCACGGCGCGGACCGTGTGGTTCTCGACGATCTCGCGCCAACCCTCCTGGAGCTCCGAGAGGGTGCGGCGCAGCGCCACCTTCACCTCCCGCTTCTCCGAGCCGGTGATCGCCCTCTCCTTCACCACCGCAGGATCGAGCGGCGGTGCCTGGCCGAAGGTGAGGCGATGGATCATCCAGGCCGAGAACAGGAACGTGCACGAGTCGACGACGAAGGCCAGCGCCACCTGATCGCTGTCGAGGAAGGACAGCCCGGGAACGGCGCTCAACCACACCGACACACCCGCCAGCAACGCGAACAGCGCCGTGGCGAAGGGGAAGGTGCCGTAGGCGGCGGCCAGGGACAGCGAGTTCGCCGTGGTGAGGTGGTCGTGAGGCACGAGGTTGGGGACTTCGGCTTCCTTGGCCGGCGACCACAGCAACGTGAAGACCTCGAGGGCCAGCGAGGCCAGGACCAGACCGAGGATGTCGTCGACGAACAGCAAGGACGCGAGCACGACGGCGCGCCCGATGTCGCACGTGACCATCACCTTCTTGCGGTCCCACCGGTCGACGAGCACGCCGGCGACCGGCCCGAAGAAGAAGCCCGGGATGATGCGCGCCGCCATCACGAGCGACACCGCCCCGGCACCGGCGGTTCCGCCGATGCGGGTCGCGAGGACGATGATGGCCGCGAACCCGAGCCAGTCGCCCGTCGCCGAGACGACCTGCACCAGCCAGAGCCTGAAGAACTCGTGGGATCCGAACAACCGGACGTGCCACCCGGGACGGTCGTTCGGCGCCAGGGGGAAGACCGTCTCGGTCACCTCGTGGTCCGAGGTCAGCAGGTCGCCGTCGGGACCCACCGCCGGCGGCGGTGGGCTCGTCCCCGTCGTCGGGGTCATCGGGAGCGCCCGGCTCGGGACGCGGCACGGCCACCGCGCAACCCTAGAACGACGGCCTCGGCGCCCCGGGTACCTCCGGCACCATCCGCAGCAGCGCTCAGCGCTGCGGGGCGGCCTTCTTGGCGGCCTTCTTCTTCGCCGCGCCCGACACCGTGCGCGAGACGGTGCCGCTGATCCCGTCGCCCGCCGGCTTCTTCGCGGTGGCCTTCTTGGCGGCCCGCTTCTTGGTGGCCCGCTTCTTCGTCGCCTTCTTGGCCGGCTTCTTGGCGACCTCGCCGCTGGCCACCGCGTCCCGTCGGGCCTGGAGCAGCTCGGCTCCCCGCTCCGGGCTGAGGCTGGCCGGCTCGTCGCCCACCCGCAGCGAGGCGTTGGTCTCGCCGTCGGTGACGTACGGGCCGAACTTGCCGTCCTTGACGACCATCGGCGAACCCGTCACCGGATCGGGACCGAGCTCGGCCAGCGGCGGTTTCGGTGCCCGCTTCCCGCCGTACTTCGGTGCGGCGAAGAGCTCGAGCGCCCGAGGCAGGTCGATGCTGAAGATCTCCTCCTCCGTCCCGAGCGACCGGCTCTCCTTGGCGTCGTCGCCCTTGGTGAGGTACGGGCCGAACTTGCCGTTCTGGGCCCGGATGACCTCACCCTCCGGGGTGGTGCCGACCACGCGGGGCAGCGACAAGAGCTCCAACGCCTCGTCGAGGGTGACCTCGTGAGGGTCCATCGAGGCGAAGATCGACGCCCGCTTGGGCTTGCCGTCGGGGGCGTCGTCGAGCTCGCCGAGCTGCACGTAGGGACCGAACTTGCCGTTCATGGCCAAGACGGTGAGGCCCGTGTCGGGATCGACCCCGATGGGCTTGCCGCCCTTGGGCATCGAGAGCAGCTCGAGGGCCCGGGCCACGTCGAGGTCGGCGGGAGGGAGGTCGTCGGGGATGCTGGCGGTGTCGGTGCCGCGCTGCACGTAGGGGCCGTAGCGGCCGGGCTTGGCGATGATGGTGACGCCGCTCGGATCCTCGCCGATGGGGAACGAGTTGATGGCCGCGGCATCGATCTCGGGCAACCGGTCGGTGACGAGGTCACGCAGACCGCCGCTGCGCTCGCCCCCCTCCGCCACGGGTCCGAAGTAGAAGTCCTCGAGGGTCGGGACCATCTCGGCGGAGCCGTTGGAGATGGCGTCGAGGACCTCCTCGAGCTCACGGGTGAACCCGTAGTCGACGAGCTCGGCGAAGTGCTGCTCGAGCATCGTGGTGACGGCGAACGCCGTCCAGCTCGGCACCAGTGCCGAGCCCTTCTTCCACACGTAGCCACGGTTCTGGATGGTCTCCATGATCGAGGCGTAGGTCGAGGGCCGCCCGACGCCGAGCTCCTCGAGCTTGGCCACCAGGCTGGCCTCGGTGAAGCGGGCCGGCGCCTTCGTCGAGTGGCCCTCCGCCGTGAGGTCCGTGGCGTCGAGGGGATCCGCGGCAGTGAGGGCCGGGAGGCGCCGCTCCTCGTCGTCGTCGCTGCGCCACTCCTCCACGAGCATCCAGCCACGGTCGGTGATCACGGTGCCGGCGGCCGAGAACTCGGCGTCGCGCCCCGACGCCGTGACGGCCCCGAGGCGCACCGTGACGGTCTCGCCGATGGCGTCGTTCATCTGACTGGCCACGGTGCGCCGCCAGATCAGCTCGTAGAGCCTCGCCTCGCCGGGCTGCACCTCTCGCGCCACCTCTTCGGGGCTGCGGAACCGGTCGCCGGCGGGACGGATGGCCTCGTGGGCCTCCTGCGCGTTGGCCACCTTCTTGGCGTAGCTGCGGGCACCGGCGGGAACCGACCCGGCCCCGAAGCGCTCCGTCGCCGCGGAGCGCGCGGCCTCGACCGCCGAGGCCGAGAGCGCCGTGGAGTCGGTCCGCATGTAGGTGATGTACCCGTCCTGGTACAGCCGTTGGGCCATGGACATGACCTGCTTGGCCGACACCTTCAGGGCCCGTCCGGCGCTCTGCTGGAGCGTGGAGGTGATGAAGGGCGGGAACGGGCGCTTGCGGTAGGGCTTCGACTCGACGGTGCGCACGGTGAACGCTGCGGGCTCGAGCTCGGCGACGAGCGAGCGGGCATCGTCCTCGACGAGCACGACCCGGTCGTCCCGGGTCAGCTCGCCCGTCAAGGAGAAGTCGCCGCCCGACGCCAGCCTGGTGCCGTCCACGGCGACGAGCTTGGCCGTGAAGGGCGTGGGCTCCGACGCACCGGATGCGGCGAAGGTGCCCTCGAGGTCCCAGTACCCGGCGGGCACGAAGGCCATGATCTCGCGTTCGCGCTCGACGACGAGGCGCGTGGCGACGCTCTGCACCCGACCGGCCGAGAGCCCAGGGTTGACCTTCTTCCAGGCCACCTCCGACACGTCGTAGCCGTAGAGCCGGTCGAGGAGCCGACGCGTCTCCTGGGCGTCCACCATCCGGTTGTTCAGCTCACGCGGATGGGCGAAGGCCTCGCGGATCGCCGGTGCGGTGATCTCGTGGAAGACCATCCGGTGCACCGGCATGGTGCGCGGCGGCTTGAGGACCTCGAGGAGGTGCCAGGCGATGGCCTCGCCCTCGCGATCCTCATCCGTGGCGAGGTACAGCGAGTCGGCGTCCTTGAGCGCCCGCTTCAGCTCGGCGATCACGGTCTTCTTGTTCTCGGGCACCACGTAATAGGCCTTGAAGCCGTTGTCGGTGTCGATGGCCAGCCGCGCCCAACGCTCCTTCTGGACAGCCGCCGGGAGCTCCTTGGCGCGCCGCGCGAGATCTCGCACATGGCCGATCGAGGCCAACACCGTGGGCGCGGAGACGACGTCGGCGTCCTGGCCGAGGAAGGTCTGGATCTTCTTGGCCTTTGCCGGTGACTCGACGATGACGAGGGGTCCTGCCATGGCGCCAAGGTTGGGAGCACTTCCGTGCCGCTGTCAATGCGCCCCCGGTGCCGGACGCTCACGGGATCCCCTTCGGGGATCCCGAGAATCCGCTCCACCGGCGCCCCGGGGCACCCCGAAGCGTCTCTCGCCGGGGAAGGGACGCACGGGTCGTAACCTGCTCCGATGGCTCCACACACCCCAGGCGAGCACCCCGGCGGTCCGGCCGACCCCGCGGCCATCGACGACAGCCGACGACCCTGGGGCCACTACGTCGTGCTCGACGACCAACCGGACGCCAAGGTGAAGCGCATCGTCGTCGACCCGGGCAAGCGCCTGTCGCTCCAGCTGCACCATCACCGCGCCGAGCACTGGACGGTCGTCCGGGGCCAGGCCACCGTCACCATCGGCGACGACGAGCTGCGGGTGGGACCCGGCCAGAGCGTCGACATCCCGACCGCCACGGCCCACAGGATCGCCAACCACGGGGCCGAACCCCTCGTGTTCATCGAGGTCCAGCTCGGGGACTACTTCGGGGAGGACGACATCGTCAGGCTGGACGACGACTACGGTCGAACCGACTGACGCGTCGAGAGACGCCGGCCCCCGCCCACCCGCCCGGAAGGGTCCCCCAGTGGACTTCGCCCTCAGCCCCCGCGCCGCCGAGCTCCAGCAGCGCCTGCTGGCCTTCATGGACGAGTGCGTCTACCCCGCCGAGCCGACCTTCTCCGGCTGCCATGCGCGACTCGGGCGACCCCCACTTCCACCCCGAGATCATGGAGGAGCTCAAGGCGGAGGCCCGGGCGCGGGGTCTGTGGAACCTCTTCCTGCCGAGGGTCACCGAATGGACGCCCGAACCGGTGTCGAACACCGACTACGCCCCGCTGGCCGAGATCACCGGTCGCAGCCCGCTGGGGCCGGAAGCGGTCAACTCCGCGGCCCCCGACACCGGCAACATGGAGATCCTGTCGATGTTCGGCACGCCCGAGCAACAGGAGCGATGGCTGGTTCCGCTGCTCGCCGGCGAGATCCGCTCGTGCTTCGCCATGACCGAGCCCGATGTGGCCTCGAGCGACGCCCGCAACATCGAGCTGTCCATCCGGCGGGAGGGCGACGAGTACGTCCTCAACGGCCGCAAGTGGTGGATCTCCGGCGCCGCCAACCCGCGCTGTCGGGTGGCCATCGTGATGGGCAAGACCGATCCGGAGGCCCCGACCTACAACCAGCAGTCGATGGTCCTGGTCCCGATGGACACACCGGGGCTGACCGTCGTACGGGACCTCCTGGTCTTCGGGTACAACGACCGTGAGGGCCACTGCGAGCTGGCGTTCGACGACGTCAGGGTGCCCGTCGGCAACCTCCTGGGGGAGGAGGGCGGCGGGTTCGCGTTGGCCCAGGCCCGGCTCGGGCCGGGACGGATCCACCACTGCATGCGCTGCATCGGCATCGCCGAGCGAGCCCTCGACCTGATGTGTCGCCGCGTCGCCGATCGCGTGGCCTTCGGCAAGCGCCTGGCCGAGCAGGGCGTGATCCAGGAGTGGATCGCCGACAGCCGCATCGAGATCGAGCAGGCCCGCCTGCTCACCATGAAGGCGGCGTGGCTGATGGACACGGTGGGCAACAAGGGGGCCCGGGTCGAGATCTCGGCGATCAAGGTCGTCGCCCCCAACACCGCGCTGCGCGTCGTCGACCGCGCCATCCAGGCCCACGGGGGCGGCGGCGTGTCCCAGGACTTCCCCCTCGCCGCCATGTGGGCCGGACTGCGCACGCTGCGCTTCGCCGACGGCCCCGACGAGGTGCATCGCATGCAGCTGGCCCGACGGGAGCTGCGCCCCTACCTCGACACCGGACCGACCGGTCCGAGCTCGGCCGATGTCGGTGTGGCCCGATGATCGCCTCTGCCGGGGCCTGCCCCGGCCCGACCCGGGATCGGTGCTAACCCGGTCACCATGGGTGTCCTCTCCGACGACGGCGGGTCAGAGCGCACGCGCGAGGCCGCGGGCTACGCCATCGCCGTCCTCGGCGCACTGGCGGTCACCGCAGTCCTCTCGGTGTTCGACACCCCACGCGAGTTCTTCGCCGGAGCCTGGTACCTGCTGGTCGTGATCATCGCCGCGCTCATCGGCGGCTGGAAAGCAGGGATCCTGGCCCTCGCCTCGGCCTGCGCGGGTCTGGTGTGGGGTGTGCTCCCGCCGCGACGCAACCTCGCGCTCGACTCCGGCGCCGACGCGGCCGCCCTCGCGGCGTTCGTGGCGATGGCCATCATCGTCGTCCTGCTCGTACGCAGTCGCGACGTGGCCCGCCGCCTGGCCGAGGAGCGCAACTCCCGCAGCGACCACCTCTCGCAGCTGGCCAACTCCCTCGCCCTCGCCACGGGACCCGACGCCGTCATCCAGACCTCGCTCGACTGGTGCCGTGACTCGCTGGGCGCCTCGCGGACCCTTCTCACCATCACCACCGACGACGACGGACGCGGCACCCGCGAGGAGTGGTGGTCGGGCCGTCAGCCGATCGACGAGAGCCTGCGTCGTCAGGTCGACGGCCTCTTCCGCGAGGGCGGCACGATCCTCGACGAGTCGGGGATCATCGCCACCCGTCTGGCCGCACCGGCCGGCCCTGTCGGCGTGCTGGTCGCCGACCTCGGCCCGGACCGCCACCTCGACGCCGAGGACGAGGAGTCGCTCTCGGTGGCCGCGGCGGCGATCGCCCACGCCTACGCGAGGGCCACGCTGCGCGACCGCGAGCACGCGGTCGCCGATCAGCTCCAGCAGTCGCTGATCCCGGGGGAGCTCCCCGAGGTGCCCGGCCTGTCGGTGCGCAGCTGGTACCACCCCGCCGCGGGCAACACCGTGGCGGGAGACTTCCTCGACGTGATCGCCGGGGACCAGCGTTGGATGGCCATCGTGGGCGACGCCTGCGGCAAGGGGGTTCCTGCCGCCACCGCCGCTGCTGCGGCACGACACACGTTCCGCGCCGCAGCCATCGACGGCAAGGACGTCGCCCGCACCGCGCACCTCATCGACCGGGCGGTGGCCGCCCTCCGCGACCCTGACATGTTCTGCACCGCCGTCCTCGTGGAAGGCACGTCCGGCGACCGAGCCGTCCGTCTCGTCGTGGCCGGACACCCCAGACCGGTCGTGATGCGGGCCGACGGCGCCCTCGAGCAGGTCGAGGCCCAGGGCTCGTTGCTCGGCGCGTTCGAGGTCACCCACGTGGAGACCCACGAGATCGACCTGGGGCCGGGCGACACGCTGCTGCTGTACACCGACGGGCTCAGCGACGTCCCCGCCGGTGGGATCGACATCATCGGCGCCCTCGACGGGATCGATCCCGATCGGCTCGACGAACGGCTCGGAGAGCTCCGTTCGCCCGGCGGCGTCGACGACGTCGCCGTGCTGGCCCTGAGCCGGCGCGCCTGAGCGCCGCCCTCACTCCGCCGCGCTGGTGTCGGTCCGTCCCGCCAACTCGTCGACGACCGTCTCCTCGGACAGCAGCCCCCCGGCTCGGTAGGCCGCCCGCCCGACCATGTGGGCCGCCACGGGCGAGGTGAGGAACTGCACGACGACGATGAGGACGAGGGCCACGATCTCACCGGCGTCGCGCACCTGGAACAGCGCGGCGATGCTGACGAGCATCAACCCGAGGGTGGCCGCCTTGGTGGCGGCGTGCATCCGGGCGAACACGTCGGGGAGGCGCACGATGCCGATTCCGGCGACGAGGCAGAGGAACGCACCCGACAACAGCAGTACGGCCGAGACGACGTCGAGGACCATCACGCCCCTCGCTTCTCGATGAACCGGGCCACGGTCACCGTGCCGAGGAAGCCGAGCACGCCCACGATGACCATCACGATCAGATAGATGCCGTCACCCGTGTCATAGGCGTAGACGCCGGCGCCGCAGGTGAGCAGCACGAGCAACAAGTCGGTGGCCACGACGCGGTCGGCGAGCGACGGGCCGAGGACGAGGCGGGCCAGCGTCAGGAGCGCGCCGGCGGAGATGAGCAGATAGGCCGACACGACGACGACGGTCACGATGCCGCCGCCTTCAACCGGGCCCGATCGGTGGCGCTGCCGAACGCGGCGACGGCCAGGCCCTCGAAACGACGCCCGTCGGCGCGCACCGCATCCGCGTCGTCGAGCGTCAGCGCGTGGACGTACAGCACCACCGCGGGTTCGTCGCCGACCTCCGCGCCGGGAGTCGCCCGGCCCGCCGATCCACCGGGACGTCCGGCGCCACCACCGCCGATCTCGACGGTCAGGGTCCCGGGGGTGAGGCTGATGGCGTTGGCCACCATCGTGGCGATGATGGGCGATCGGCTGACCAAGGGGACGGCGACGACGCCTTCGGCGATGCGCAGCCGGGGACGGAGCACCGCCACCACGACCTGGACGTTCGCCACGATCAGCGCCCACGCGAAGATGACCAGGAAGCGCAGGGCGGCGAAGAGGCGTGTCACCCCTTCGTCCTCGGCGGCCACCACGTCGGGCCCCGTCGGGAACACGAGGTTGATGACCAGGATCGCCGCGACACCGCTCAGCACGTTGCCGACGCTCGGCTCGCCCCAGAGAGCCACCCAGACGGCGAGCAGCACCAGCGAGTTCAGCACCCGACGCAGCACCGATGCGGAGCTCATCGGCCCAGCACCGCGTTGACGTAGGCCGTGGGGTCGAGCAGGTCCTCGGCGGCGCGCACGCACAGCTCGTAGATCGGACCGGCGAACACCGCGATGGCCAACGTGAGCCCGACCAGAGCGATCGTCGCGGCGTTCATGAGTCGCGGGCTGTGGAGTTGCGTGGAGCCGTCACCCATCCTCAGGGTCGGGTCCTCGGCCGTCCCCCAGAAGACGCCGTTCCAGATCTTGGCCATCGAGAACAACGTGAACAGGCTCACCAGGAGAGCCACGCCGGCGATGGCGTACTCCTCGGCGCCGAAGCCGGCCTCGATCAGCGACAGCTTGCCCACGAAGCCGGAGAACGGCGGGATGCCGGCGAGGCTCAAGGCCGCCAGGCCGAACAGCGCCGCCGTCAACGGCGCACGCCGCAGCAGGCCCCCGACCCGGTTCAGCGCCGTCGATCCGGCCCCTTCCTCGACCAGGCCACTGGTCAGGAAGAGGCTCGTCTTGACCGGGATCTGGTGCACGAGGAACAGCACTGCGCCCGCGAGGCCGGCCACGGTGAACAGCCCGAGGCCGAGGAGCATGTAGCCGATCTGGCTCACGATGTGGAACGACAGGATCCGCTTCATGTCGTTCTGGGCGATGGCCCCCAGCACGCCGACGACCATCGTCAGGCCGGCCAGGACCAGGATGAGCACCGAGGGTTCGGTCTCGGGGAACAGCAGCGTCTGGGTGCGGATCAGGCAGTACACGCCGACCTTGGTGAGGAGCCCTGCGAAGACGGCGGTGACCGGCGACCACGCGGTCGGGTAGGAGTCGGGGAGCCAGTTGAACAACGGGAACATGGCTGCCTTGATGCCGAACACCACGAGGAGCAACAACCCCAGGGCGACGCGGATCCCGTCGGGCAGCGCAGGGATCTTGATCGACAGGTCAGCCAGGTTCACCGTGCCGGTGGCGGCGTAGACGAACCCGATGGCGGTCAGGAAGAGCAGCGACGCCACGAGGTTGACGACGACGTAGGTCATGCCGTGGCGGACCTGGGCCCGACGACCACCGAGGGTCAACAACACGTAGCTGGCGGTGAGCGTGATCTCGAAGGCGACGTAGAGGTTGAAGAGGTCACCGGTGAGGAAGCTGAGCGCCACCCCCGCGGTGAGGACGAGGTAGGTCGGGTGGAACGCCGGCTGGTCGTCGGCGCCGCGCTGACCGGTCGCGTAGACCAGCACGGCGAGCATCGTGGCCAGGCCGACGACGAGCAGGAGGCAGGACAACAGGTCGGCCACCAGGCTGATGCCGATCGGAGCGGGCCAGCCCCCGAGGGTGACCGATGCGATCCCGTCGCGCTCCACGAGGACGAGGAGCACGATCGACACCAGCAGAGCCAGGGTGACGCCCGTGATGCTGCACGCTCGCTGCAGCGGCCGCGAGCGGGTGAAGACCACGGACAGCGCGGCGAAGAGCAGGGGGATGGCGATCGCCGCGGGGAGCAGGAACCTCATTGCTCGGCCCTCTCCTCGGGCCGGTGGGCGACGCGACGGTCCTCGAGGTCGTCCTCGACCTCGTCGTTGCGGGTCAGTTGGAAGCTCCGGTAGGCCAGCGCGAGCAGGAAGACGGTGAGCCCGAAGGTGATCACGATGGCGGTGAGGATCAGCGCCTGCGGCAGGGGGTCGACGACGACGTCGTCGCCGGAGATGCGTCCTGCGAAGGCCGCCATCGCCGAACCGCCGCCGGCGGACAGCAGGACGAGGTTGCAGCCGTGGCTGATGAGCGAGAGGCCGATGATGACCCGGGTGAGGGTCCGCTGGAGCACGAGGTACACACCCGTGCCGTAGAGCACGGCCACGAGGAGGGCGACGAGGGTGGTCATCGCTCGTCCTCCGAGGGGGCACCGAGCTCGGCCAGGATGACCAGGATCGTGCCGAGGACCACGAGGTAGACGCCGAAGTCGAAGAAGAACGCGCTGCTCGACTTCACCGGCCCGATGAACGGCACCTCGACCTTCAACAGCCGGTGCTGGAGGAAGCCTCCGTCGTTCACGAGCGACAGGAACGCCGTCGCCAACGCCACGATCAGGCCCGCGCCGAGCAGGGTGGTGGGCCGGATGCGGATGGACCGGCGCAGCTCGGCCGGACCTCCGGCGACGTACCGCGTGGCGCAGGCCGCTCCCGCCACCAGACCGCCCACGAAGCCCCCACCCGGGCCGTTGTGCCCGGCGAACAACAGGTAGACGGACACGATCAACAAGACGTGGAACTCGGCGCGGACGACGATGTCGAGGATCGGGGAGGACGGCCGCATCGGCGCTCGGCCCGAGTGGTCCTCCACCGGCCCCGGGGAGCCGGTCGGCTCGACGCTCATCGGGTGTCCTCCGACGCGGGGTCACCGGCGCTCGCCGGGACGGTGTCCTCCGATGGCTCGTCGTCGGTGCCGGACCGGCGTCGACCGGCCCTGACCAGGCCGATGACCCCGAGGCTCGCGACCACGAGCACCGTGATCTCCCCCATGGTGTCGAACCCGCGGAAGTCGACGATGATCACGTTGACCACGTTGAGGCCGTGGGCGTCGGGCTCGGAGCGAACCAGGTACTCCTCGCTCACCGAGGCGTCGCCCGAAGCGACCGCCTCGGCGGCGCCGTCAGGGGTGAGCGACGTGTCCCGCAGCGCCCCGGTGCTGATGAGGAACACGAAGACGAACACCGCCACGCTGGCGCCGATGGCCGCAGGGACGAGTTTGCGCCCTGGGGCCATCGACGAGGGGAACCCCTCGGGCAGGTGACGCAGGACGAGCACGAACGCCGCGATGCCGAGCGTCTCGATGAGGACCTGGGTCAGCGCGAGGTCGGGGGCGCCCTGGACGAGGAACATGCCCACCATGGCGTACCCGACGGCGCCGAGGAACAACACGGCCACGAAGCGCCGATGGGTGCGGGTCGCGGCGAACGCTGCGACGACGATGACGATGCCGAGCACGATCTGCAACGGCGAGTCGACGAACGCCGGCCACTCCTCGGGCCCCCCTGCCGACACCAACGGGATGAGAGGGAGGGCGACGGCGGTGAGGAGGATCACGCCCAGGTACACGGGGAGCGATCCGCTCTGGGTGACGCCGGTGAGGCGCTCCGATCCTCGCAGCACGCCGCGGAGGCTCGCTTCGTAGACCCCCAGTGCGCTGGGGACGTGCGGGACGCGGGCCTGCCAACGCTCCACGGTGACGCGACCCAGGAACAGCACCGCTCCACCGGCGATGATGAGCACCGACAGCCCGAGGGCCGCGTTCACGCCCGCCCAGAGGTACAGCGACACCTTCGCCTCCGGGTACCCGAGCGCGTCGACCGCATCGCCGATCACCCCGTCGAGCAGCGCCGGCACCAGACCGAAGACCAGGCCGAGGGCCCCGAGGACCACCGGAGCGGCGGCGAACGCCTTGGAGGGGTGCGGTGCGTGCTCACCGATCAGCGTGCGATCGAGGCCATGGTGCGTGTCGGCCGGGCCGAACGCTCCCCAGAGGAACCGGGCGCTGTAGGCCACGGTGAACATCGACCCGACGACCACGACCACGAGGAGCAACGGCCCCGCGGGCATGGCGTCCTCCAGCGTCCCCTTCAGCGCCAGCTCCTTGGAGATGAACCCCAGGAGCGGCGGGATGCCCGCCATCGACGCGGCGGCGAGCGCGGTGGCGGCGAACACCACGGGCCAACGCCGGCCCAGGCCGGTCAGGACCCGCAGATCACGGGTGTGGGTCTGGTGGTCGATCACACCCACGGTCAGGAAGAGCGAGGCCTTGAACGCGGCGTGGGCCACGAGCAGCACGCAGCCGGCCAGCGTGGTCTCCTCGGTTCCTGCGCCGAAGAGCACCATCAACAGGCCGAGCTGGCTGATGGTGCCGTAGGCCAGCACGAGCTTGAGGTCGTGCTGGCGCAGCGCTCTGTAGCCCCCGAGCAGGACCGACGCCGCGCCGGCTCCGAGGACCATCCATCGCCACACCCCGAGGGTGGCGAAGGCCGGCGCCAGCCGGGCCACGAGGAACACGCCCGCCTTGACCATGGTGGCCGAGTGCAGGAACGCGCTGATCGGCGTCGGGGCCGCCATGGCGCCGGGTAGCCAGCTGTGGAAGGGCACCTGCGCCGACTTGGTCAGTGCGCCGACGAGGATCAGGCCCACGCCCACGCTGACCACCGTCCCGCTCGGTGGTGATGCCACCCACTCGCTCAGGTCGTAGCTCCCGGCGGACTGCGCGACGAGGACCAGCCCACCGAGCATCGCCAGGCCACCGCCGCCGGTCACGAGGAGGGCGTGCAGGGCGGCGGAGCGGGCGCCGGCCTCCTCGTCCTTGGTGCCGATGAGGAGGAACGAGGTGACCGAGGTCAGCTCCCAGAAGAGGAAGAGCAGCAGCACGTTGTCGGAGACGACGAGCCCGACCATCGCCCCGGCGAAGGCGAGGAGGCTGGCCGCCGTCCGGGTCACACGTGGCGCGTGGTCGAAGTAGCTGGCGGCGTAGGTGAACACCGCCACCCCCACGACGCCGATGACGAACAACATCAGCACGGCGAAGCCGTCGACCCGGAACTCGAGATCGAGGCCGAGCGCGGGGACCCAGCTGTAGGACTCGGTCCAGAACCCGTCGGCGCCGATCCGGCTCCCGGCGACCGCGCCGTAGACCACCGTCGCCAACGGCGCCACGGCGGCCAACCAGAACACCCGGGCACCCAGCGAAGGTCCGACCAGGGACACCACGATCGCCAGGAGGCCGTAGAGCAGGACCAGGGCGAGCAGGGTGTGCCTCCTTCGACGGAGCGCGGGAACGGGGGTCGCCGACCAGACTTCCCGGCACACCGTGCGACGGCAGGACCGGATCGGGATCTGGGTCTACCGCGCTGCGGTCTCGTCCCCGTTTCCCGAATGTGACCAGTTGATGACGTCGAACGAACGCAGCCTAGTCAGGCTGCGCGAGCCCTCCGACGCATGTCCTCGGTCACCGGTGGGCCCGTCGCCGCCTCGTCCACCACGTCGCTCGTCGCTGCGCTCCGCCGCCGCGACGGCGGCCGACCGGTACACCACGAGGCGGACGGACGTGCCGTCCGCGAGGGGCACGATCTCGGACTCGTCGGTCAGCTCGCGCATGATCGGGAGGCCCAACCCGTGCTCGTAGCCGAGGCGGGTCGGATCCTCCGGGTCGGGGACGTCGGTCACCGCATCCGGGTCGAACCCGCCGCCCCGATCGATGACCTCGACCCGTATGCGCTCCTCGTCGAGGTCACAGGTGATGAGGATCCGCTCGGCCGCGTCGAGATCGGCGTGCGACTCGACGGCGTTGGTGGTGGCCTCGGAGACCGCCACCCGCAGGGCGTCGATCCGTTCGGTGCGAAAGCGCGGTTCGACGGCGGCCGCCGCCGCGACGACCTGGCGGGCCAACGAGAGGTACTCCACCCGGGCCGGGATCTCGAGTCGGATCTCGCCCATGCGGTCAGTCCCCGACCAGGGCCAGCGTGGCCGCGTCGACCGACTCGTGGAGCGGCAGGATGTCGATCAGGCGGGTGACCTCGAACACCTTGGCCACCTGGGGCTCGGCGTTGGCCAGCGCCAGACGGCCGTCGCCCGTGCGGGCGCGCCGCACGGCGCCGAGCAGGACACCCACGCCCGTCGAGTCGAGGAAGTCCACCCCTGCGAGATCGATCACGAGACGATGAGGGCCCTGCGCCGCGATCCCCACGAGCTGCTGGCGCAGCCTGCGGTGCGGTGGACACGTCCAGCTCCCCGACGAGCGCCACGACGGTGACCGTCGGGTCGGAGGCGGAAGGCGTGACGGTGACGTCGAACAGCACGGGCGGCTCCAGGGTCGACCCGACGAGCAGCCGCCCGGTCGGGCCCCGCCGAGCGTACCGTCGTCGACGCCGGCCACCCCAGCTCCGCCCGTCGCGGCGCGCCGTCGTCGAGCCCCGGCGCCCGGGACCCCACTCGTACGGATGTTCACCTAGCATGGGCTGATGGCGCTTCTCGCCGAGCCGGGTCCCGACGCCTTCGTGGCGTCGCTCGCCGCCGACCCGCGCCTCGTGCACGTCGAGCGCATCCCCGCCCGGGCCGCCCGGACCGCCGAGCTCGAGCGGCCCCTGCCCGACGACGTGCGCCGAGGCCCTCGGTGTCGAGCGGCTCTGGAGCCACCAGGCCCAGGCCATCGACCTCGCCCGCCGCGGCATCTCGGTGGCCATCGCCACCCCGACGGCGTCGGGCAAGTCGCTGTGCTTCCAGGCCCCGATCGCCGAGGCCGTGAGCCAGGGACTCCGCGTCGGGACCGCCCTGATGCTGTTCCCGACCAAGGCCCTCGCCCAGGACCAGCTCCGGTCGCTCACCGACATGCAGGTGCCCCGACTGGTGGCCGCCGCCTACGACGGTGATTGCCCGCCCGAGGCCCGGACCTGGGCCCGCAAGCACGCCAACGTCGTGCTCACGAACCCCGAGATGCTGCACGTCGGCCTGCTCCCCCACCATGCCCGGTGGGCCACGTTCTTCCATCGCCTCCGCTTCGTCGTCGTCGACGAGCTCCACTCGATGCGGGGCATCTTCGGGTCCCACGTCGCGCACCTGCTGCGCCGTCTCCGACGGATCTGCGCCCACTACGGGTCGTCGCCCACCTTCATCTTCACCTCGGCGACGGTCGGCGACCCCGGAGGGCTGGCCTCCGAGCTGTGCGGTCTCCCCGTCGAGGAGGTGACCGACGACGGCTCCCCCGCCGGCGAGCGCCTCTTCCTGCTCTGGAACCCCGGTGCGGACCAGGAGCAGACGGGTCGCTCGGTCTCGGCGGCCCGCGACACCGCCGAGCTCATGAGCGCGCTGGTCACCGGCGGACACCGCACCATCGCGTTCTGTCGCAGCCGCAAGGGCACCGAGCTCGTGGCCGCCGACGTGAAGCGTCGGGTCCGCGCCGACATCGCCGAGGGCATCAGGCCGTACCGGGGCGGCTACCTCGCCAGCGAGCGGCGTGACATCGAGAAGCGCCTCTTCAGCGGCCGGCTCCGCGGCGTGGTGGCCACGACCGCCCTCGAGCTCGGCATCGACGTGGGCGGCCTCGACGCCTGCGTGCTCAACGGCTTCCCCGGCACCGTGGCCTCGATGTGGCAACAGGCCGGACGGGCCGGACGCGAGGCCCGCTCGTCCATCGCCGCGCTCGTCGCCGGCGATGACCAGCTCGACCAGTGGTTCGTCCACCACCCGACGGAGCTCTTCACCCGGCCACCCGAGCCTGCGGTGATCAACCCCGCCAACCCCCACGTGCTGCTTCCCCATCTGGCCTGCGCGGCCTACGAGCTCCCGCTCACCCCGACCGACGACCGGTGGTGGCCCGACCTGCTCGACGACGCCGTTCGGGAGCTCGTCCTCGACGACACGTTGCGGATGCGCCCCGCGCACCACCGACGCGGCCCCGCGGCCGTCTGGGCCCGACGAGGGTGGCCGTCGCGCGAGGTCGGGCTGCGCAGCGCGGGCGGCGACGAGTTCCGGATCGCCACGGCCGACGGGACCCTCGTCGGCACGGTCGACGCCGGACGCGCCCTCCGCCTCGTCCACCCCGGGGCCGTCTACCTGCACCAGGGGCGATCCTGGCGCGTCGCCGACCTCGACCTCGACGACCGTGTGGCGATCGTCGAGCCGTCCGACGGCGGCGAGTACACCCAGCCACGCACGACCACCGACATCGCGGTGCTCGAGCACGACCGACGGCGCCGGTTGGGCCCCGTCGAGCTGGCGCTCGGTCCCGTGCGGGTGAGCTCACAGGTCATCGGCTACCGGCGCCTGGACGCCTTCACCGGCGAGCAGCTCGGCGTCCACGACCTCGATCTGCCCCCCGGCCAGCTCGAGACCCGGGCGTTCTGGTACGTCGTGCCCGACGAGGTGCTGGCCGATGCCGGCCTCACCACGGCCACGCTCCCGGGCGCGCTGCACGCGGCGGAGCACGCCGCCATCGGGATCCTTCCCCTGTTCACGATCTGCGACCGATGGGACGTGGGCGGCGTGTCCACGCCCTTGCTGCCCGAGACGGGTGCCGCCACGATCGTCATCTACGACGGCTACCCGGGGGGTGCCGGCGTCGCCGAGCTGGGCTACGACGCCGGCGACCGCCACCTGGCCGCCACGCTCGAGGTCATCGAGCGGTGCAGCTGTCGCGACGGCTGCCCGTCGTGCGTCCAGTCGCCGAAGTGCGGCAACGGCAACGACCCGTTGCACAAGGCCGGAGCCGTCGCCATGCTGCGCCGGATCCTCGGGCGCTGAGCGTCGCGCCACCCGGTCTCACGGCTGCTCCACCCGCATGACCGCAGAGGCCTCCAGGTCGACGTCGGGCAGCAGCGCCCCCACCAGCGGGAGCTCGGTGCGGTTCGTGTGACGCACCGTGGCCCGGACCCTTCGGCCACCGTCGACCGCCTCGGTGCTCACCCTGGCAGCGCCGGGCGCGAAGGCCCCCGACGCTGCGACGGCCCGGGATGCCGCCCCGGGTCGATCACCCGCCGACTCGGCCACCGACGCCGCTCGGGCGGCCTCGCGGGCTGCGTGCACGACCAGCAGCTGATCGCGCGCCACGAGCCCGACCTGGAGGACGAGGACGAGCAGCAGGGCCACGAGGGGGAGGGTCAGGGCGAGCTCGACGGTGCCCTGCCCGGCCGCACCACCGCACCGAACGCCGCCGTCTCGGCGTCGACCCTCCCTCCTCGCGACGCTCACCGCACCTTGCCGATGATGTCGTTGACGACGGCGTCGAACAGCTTCCCCACCGCTCCCGACTTCGTGGCCCAGGCGACCAGCAGCAGGGCGATGCCGGCCGCACCGAGCAGCACCAGCGCGTACTCGGCGGTGGTCTGGCCCTGATCGCCACGACGCCGGCGGTCCGACGAGGAGATGAGAAGGGCCACGTGGGCCCGGGTGATGAGTGAGGTCATGGATCTCGCCTTTCTCGACACAACGAAGGATGCGCGAGCACCGAGCGGTCACCGAGGTGACGAGACGAAGGGAAGGCTCACGGGGGCGACAACATCGACGGGAGGGACCCGGCGAGGAGCGGGACGACGGCCAACAGCCCGAAGGCGGGCAGCACGCACATCACCAGCGGGAAGAGGAGCTGCACCGGCAGGCGGCGGGCCCGTTCCTCGGCCCGCCGGCGGCGCAGCAGACGGGCGTCGACGGCGACACGATCGAGGGCGACGGACAGAGGCGTTCCGTAGCGGGCCGCTCCCAGGAGCGCGGCCGCCAGCGGGCGGGCCGGGTCGCCGAGGGCGTGAAGGGCCTGCAGCGCGTCCCCGAGCCGCACCCCGAGTGCGACCTGTCGACGGACCTCGCGGAGGACGGGCCCGACGGGATCGGGCGCACAGGTGGCCACGACCTCGACGCTCTGGTGGATCGAGAGCCCCGCACCGACGGCGAGTCGGAAGAGGTCGACCACGTCGGGCAGCGCGGCGCGCACCGAATCCTCGCTGCGCCGCAGTGCCCGGCGGGTCGGCACGTGGAAGGCCGCGACGATGCCGGCCGCGGTGAGGGCACCGGCGACCGGACCGAGCACCGCCCATGTCACCACTCCGCCGGCCGTCGCCGCACCCGTGCGCAGATCGGCGGCGGCGTCGCCCTCCCGGCGCGAGGCCCGCCGCACGCCCCGACCGAGGCCGCGCAGCGCCCCCACGATGGGCACGGCGGGCGACCGGTCGCCCCGCGTGGCGGCCACCGGGCGTCGTGGCGCCCCGCTGGAGCGCCGGGAGCCGGCGCTCGACGGAGCGCGCCCCGAGCGCGCGGAGGACGCCGGGGGCCAGCACTGCGGCGGCCACCATCACACCCACCAGCGACGCCGGAAGGCTCATGTGGCGCGCTCCACGGTGACCCGCATCCACACCGCGCCGGTCGCGTCGAGCAGCACGCCACCGACGATGCACCCCCACCCCGCCGGCGAGCCGACGAGGAACGCGGCGATCCGGTCATCGGCCATCGCCGCGAGGGCCGCGACCACGATCGGTGCCACCACGAGCAACGTCGCCGACGCCCGCGCCTGCGACGACAACGCCGCCACCTCCCGCTCCAGGGCCACCCGATCCCGAAGGGTGTCGGCCACGCCGTCGACCACCGCCGCCGTGGCCCCACCGGTCTCGGCGGCGACGGTCATCGCCGTCCCCGCGAGCCGACGAGCCGGCGTCGGGAGGGCGTCACGCCACTCGCGCCACCGCGGTGGGGAACGGGACGCCTCTGGCGAGCGCGTCGACGAGGGCCGACGAACCCGGGTCGACGCCCGGATGACGGGCCTCGACATCGGCCGCGGCCACGCCCAGGGCGGCACGCAACGAGCACCCCGACCGCAGCTCCCGGGCCACGCCTTCCAGGAGCGGAGGAACGACCTGATCGGCGCGTCGGGCCCGCCGAGGGTCGCGCCGTCGGAGGCCGGAGAGCCGTTCTGCCACCGCCCGGTGCGACGACGGGGAGAGGACGGTCGGGAGGGCTCTCGGTGAGCGGGCGGAGCCGGTGGGCCCGAGGCACCGCAGACGGCGACGCGCCGCTCGATGGGCCACCGCGGCGGGCACGCCCGACACCACGATCGAGGCTGCGACGACCGCGACCGCGGCGACGAGGCCCGTGAGCCCGGGACTCATGGGCCGACCCCCGCCAACCATCCGGGGTCGCAGGCCGGCGCCGACGGCGCCCGACGCGGCCGCTGCGGGAGTGCGGACAATCGACCGTCGCCGTCGGTCAGCGACCGCACGCCGAGCGCCTCGTCGAGCGTGCCCGAGGGGTCGACCTCGGCCACCGCCACCACCCGACGCCGACCGTCGGAGAGCCGGGCGATCTGCACGACCAGGTCGATCGCCGAGCGGAGCTGCTCGCGCACCGCGGCGCTGGGCAGGGCGACGTCGCCCATGAGGACCAGCGTCTCGAGGCGCCGGAGGGCGTCGGCGGGCGAGTTGGCGTGGCACGTGGACAGCGACCCCTCGTGGCCGGTGTTCATCGCCTGGAGCATGTCGAGCGCCTCACCCGCTCGGACCTCACCGACGACGATGCGATCGGGCCGCATGCGCAGGGCGTTGCGCAGGAGGTCGCGGACCCGGACCTCACCGACTCCCTCGGCGCTGGGCGGTCGAGCCTCGAGGCGCACGACGTGGCGACCGGGCAGGCGCAGCTCGGCGGCGTCCTCGATGGTCACCACCCGCTCACGGTCGTCGATCTCCGCGGAGAGGGCGTTGAGCAACGTGGTCTTCCCGGCGCCTGCGCCGCCCGAGACGACCACGTTCATCCGACTGCGGACGGCCCACCGCAGGAGCTGGGCCACCCCGGGTCGGCGACGTCGTCGAGGCCGACGAGCCGGGCCCCGAAGCGCCGGATCGTGAGGCAGGGCCCGTCGACGGCGAGCGGCCGCACCACCGCGTTCACGCGGGAGCCGTCCGGCAGTCGGGCGTCGACCATCGGCGTGGCCCGATCGACGTGCAGGCCCAGGGGAGCGACGATCCGCTCGATCAGGGAACCGGCGACGGCTTCGTCGATGACCACGCCGGTGCACTCGAGGCGCCCGGCGCGCTCGACCCAGACCTCTCCGCCGCCGTTGAGCATGACCTCGTCGACGGACGGGTCGCCCAGCAGCGGCTCGAGGGGCCCCAGACCGTCGACCCGGGCCCGGACCTGGTCGACGACGGCATCGATGCCCTCGCCTCCCAACAGCGGATCGTGGCGGCGCGCCAGCGACCGGAGCCGGGCGCGCTCCTCGCTCGGGGCCACCGACCGCGCGGCACCGGAGCATCGAGCAGGTCGCGGTGCAGACGTCCGAACAGCGAGGCGGCCTCGGCGCCGAGCGCGGACGGATCGGCCGACGGCCCGGTCGGACCGTCGTCGAGCCGGGCTCACGCGGCGTGGCGCAGGGCCCGCTCGAGGTTCCGAGGGATCCGAGCGCCCAGCATCCCCGAGTCGACGGCCCGGGCCACGGCCGCCTCCACCGGGATCTCGGCCACCACGGGCACGCCGAGGATGTCCTCGATCTCGCGGCCGCCCAGCGCTCGGCCCTCCTCGACCAGCACGATCACCCCTGAAGGTCGCAGCGGGAGGGAGAGCGCCCGGCGCACCGACAAGAAGCACGACCGCGTGACCAGCAAGGAGATCGAGGCGACGCCGGCGAGCAGACGGGACACCTCCGCGGCGTCGCCCCCGGTCCCCTCGGGGCTGACGGTGCCCACGTCGACGACGACCGGGCGAGCGTCGCAGGCCAGGACCTCGGCGAGGACCTCGGCGCGGTCGGGGCGGGTCATCGGACCCCGCCCCCGCGGCAGCAACCTCACCCCGGGCGCGAGCCGCTCCTCGAGGCGGGCCAGCGCGTCGGCCGGGACCGCGCTCCCGGCGGCCAACCACTCGGCCAGACCCGGGCCGGCGGGGTCGGGCGCCCCCGACGCCGAGGGGAGGTCGCCACCCAGATCGACGACGAGCGCACCGTCATCGCTGCGCGCCGCGAGGATCTTCCCCAGTGCCGCGACGACGGTGGTGGTACCGGATCCGCCCTTGGCGGACCAGCAGGAGACGAGCATGAACACCCTCCAGGCGCACGGGCGCCTCTGCGGCGCCACCCAGCACAGCGACCCGGGGAAGGTGGGAGCACCGTAGGAGAGGTGCCCGTCAGGGGTCAAGGGCCTGTCGGCGACCGTCCGGTCGCCGCCGCCGGCACGCCTCCCCGACGTCCACCACCCACGCGCCGTACCCTGATCAGCGATGCCCGCCGCCTTCTTCGACCTCGACAAGACCGTCATCGCCACGCCGTCGATGGTCGCCTTCGGTGGACCGTTGCGGCGGGCGGGCATGATCAATCGCCGGCTCATGGTCCGCGCGCTGTGGAGCGGCCTGATCTTCCACTACCTGGGCGCCGACGAGGAACGGATGCGGGAGTTCCGCGAGTCCGCACTGCGGATCACCCGAGGATGGGACCAGGCGCTGATCCGCTCCCTCGTCGCCGACACCCTCGCCGACGTGGTCGAGCCGATCGTCTACGACGAAGCGCTGACGCTGATCCGTCGCCACCAGGCCGCCGGGCACCGGGTGGTGCTGATCTCGGCGTCACCCGAGGAGATCGTCGCCCCGCTCGGCGACTACCTCGGCGTCGACGAGACGCATCGCCAGCCGAGCCCGGATCGACGACGACGGCCGGTACACGGGCGAGGTCGAGTTCTACGCCTACGGGCCGTACAAGGCCGAGGCCGTGGAGGCGATCGCGGCACGCGACGGGCTCGACCTCGAGGACTGCTGGGCCTACTCCGACTCCGCCACCGATCTCCCGCTCCTCAGGGCCGTCGGGCACCCCGTGGCCGTGAACCCCGACCGGGCCCTGGCCCGCGTGGCCCGCGACGAAGGATGGCCGGTCCGCCAGTTCCGCATCGGGGTGCCCCTGGGCGCACGGATCCCCCGGCCCGCACCCGGGCCGGGTGGCCGTGGGCGCGTCGATCCTGGCCGGCACGCCTCATCGGTGCCTCAGCCGCATGGGCGTTGGGGCGCCGCCGCAACGCTGTCGACACCCGCACCGCGCAGGTGTGGATCGCCGCCGTTCAGGAGTGGGTGGGGGGCGCCGTCGCCGGCACCACCGGGTGGGTCAGGCGTCCTGCAGCTTCTTGACCGCGAAGGCGGCGAGAGCGAGCACGACCAGGACCACGAGGAGCTTCTTCATGCCGTGAGCATAGGACGCGCCTCGGCGGAGGGCGAGCGGGCAGCGGTAGCGTCGCCGGCGGAGGTGTCTGCTGGCCTGGTGGCAGCCCCCGCCTTCAAAGCGGGTGGTGCAGGTGATCCCTGCACGGCGGGTTCGATTCCCGTCCACCTCCGCCACGACGACACGACAGCGAGGAGCGGTGATGGTGCACGAGGCCCGAGGGGTGGTGGCCCTCGAGAAGGGGGCCCCGGTGACCATCGAGACGATCCTGGTGCCCGACCCCGGTCCGGGTGAGGCGCTCGTGCGGGTCCAGGCCTGTGGGGTGTGCCACACCGACCTGCACTACAAGCTCGGCGCCATCGGCGACGAGTTCCCGTACCTGCTCGGCCACGAGGCCGCCGGCATCGTCGAGGCCGTCGGACCCGACGTCGACGACGTCGCCCCCGGTGACTACGTCGTGCTCAACTGGCGCGCCGTGTGCGGGCAGTGCCGGGCCTGCCGGCGCGGGCGGCCGCAGTACTGCTTCGCCACCCACAACGCGACCCAGAAGATGACGCTGCTCGACGGCACCGAGTTGAGCCCCGCCCTGGGCATCGGCGCGTTCGCCGAGCCGCACGCTGGTGGCGGCCGGCCAGTGCACGCCCGTGGATCCGGCCGCCCGCCCCGAGGCCGCCGGGCTCCTGGGCTGTGGCGTCATGGCCGGGCTCGGTGCCGCCATGTTCACCGGCGAGGTGGGTCCGGGTGACTCCGTCGCCGTCTTCGGCTGCGGAGGTGTCGGCGATGCCGCCATCGCCGGAGCCCGCCTGGCCGGCGCGACCACGGTGATCGCGGTCGACCTCGACGCCCGGAAGCTCGACCTCGCTCGCGAGTTCGGCGCCACCGACACCGTCGACGCGTCCACCACCGACGCCGTCGAGGCCATCAGGGCCCTCACCGACGGCAACGGCGCCGACGTGTGCATCGAGGCCGTGGGCAACCCCAAGGTGTTCGAGCAGGCCTTCTACGCCCGGGACCTCGCCGGCACCGTCGTGCAGGTCGGCGTGCCCGACCCGGAGATGCGCCTCGAGCTCCCGATGATCGACTTCTTCGGGCGGGGCGGCCGCCTCAAGCCCAGCTGGTACGGCGATTGCCTCCCGTCGCGTGACTTCCCGATGCTGATCGACCTCTACCTCCAGGGACGCCTCGATCTCGACCGGTTCGTGAGCGAGACCATCGCCCTCGACGCCGTCGAGGCGGCGTTCCACCGCATGGAGCAGGGCGAGGTCCTGCGGTCCGTCGTGGTCATGGGCGCATGATCGACCACGTCGTCACGTCGGGCACCTTCACCCTCGACGGCCAGAGCTTCGACGTCGACAACAACATCTGGATCGTCGGCGACGACCGCGAGGTGTTCGTCATCGACGCCGCCCACGATGCCGCGCCGATCGTCGCGGCCGTCGGCGACCGGCGCGTCGAGGCCATCCTGGCCACGCACGGCCACAACGACCACATCAACGTGGCCGCCGACGCTGGCCGATGCCCTCCACGCCCCGATCTGGATCCATCCCGACGACCTCATGTTGTGGGAGGTGGTGAACCCGACCGGCCCCCCGATGCCCTCCTCGCACGACGGCGACGCGCCTCCACGCCGGTGGGGATCGAGCTCGAGGTGCTCCACACGCCGGGCCACTCCCCCGGGGGCTGCTGCCTCCACGACCGGGCCGGCGGCGTGCTGTTCAGCGGTGACACCCTCTTCAACGGCGGGCCGGGGGCCACCGGGCGCTCCTACAGCGACCGCGACACCATCGTGGCGTCCATCACCGACACGGCTGTTCGCCCTGCCGGATGACACGGTGGTGCACACGGGCCACGGCGACTCGACGACGATCGGCGCCGAACAGGCCGCCCTCGGCCGAACCTGAGCGAGCCGACCGGCGATCCGCCCGGCGATCAGGGGGTGCGTTCGATGCGCACCACACGGCAGGTGAAGTCGCGCGGGTGACGAGACCCCGGACGCCGCGGTCCAGTCGACCGTGCGCTCGGGCGCCACGTCGCGCACCGTCACGACGGTGGCCGCCAACTCGTCACCGACGTTCGTCCCCGATCCGGCCAGGAAGGTGGCCGAGATCTCGTAGGTGGCGGGCTCGTCGGTGTAGTTCGTGACGTTGCCGGCCGAGACGATCTGGCCCGCGGCATCGGCCTCGCAGCGACCGAGGCGCAGATCCTTCTGCGGCGGGTGGTCGAGGTCGGTGCTGGACGTGGCGATGCCGTACTCCGCTTCGATCTCGGCCAGACCGGTCGGCCTGCTCCGAGGCCGACCCCTCACCCCCGATGACACCGGCGACGGCGAGGCTCACCACGACCAGCACGGTGAAGGCCATGAGGCCACCGACCACGAGAGCGGCCACCAGGCACCCGCTGACGTGACGAGGCGGGGGCTCGGGGTCGACCTCGGCGGCCGGGTCGGTCATCGGCGAGGACGTCGGGGAGGTGGGACGCCTCAGACGGCCAGCAGGTCGCGTGCGCCGGTGTCGGACGAGGGGTGACGCAGCTTCGACATGGCCCGGGCCTCGATCTGGCGGATCCGCTCCCGCGTCAGGTTGAAGTGCTCGCCGACCTCCTCGAGCGTGCGGGGCTCGCCGCGATCGAGACCGAAGCGGAGCTTCAGGATCTCGCGCTCACGCTCGTCGAGCGGGGAGAGCAGGCGCGAGATCTCCTCGGGGAGCAGCGCCGTGGCCGCGACCTCGAACGGCGACTCCGCCGATCGGTCCTCGACGACGTCGCCGAGCTCGGCGTCGCCGTCCTCACGCAACGGCTCGGACAGCGACAGCGGCTCCGCGGCGAAGCGCAAGGCCTCCGTCACCTTGTCCTCGGGCATCTCCACCTCGGCGGAGAGCTCCGCGAGCGTGGCCGGTCGGCCGAGCTTCAGCTCGAGTCGGGCCCGCGCCTTCTGGAGCCGGGCGAGGGTGTCGCCGGCGTGCACGGGCAGACGGATGGTGCGGCCCGTGTTGGCGATGCCGCGGGTGATGGCCTGTCGGATCCACCACGTGGCGTAGGTGGAGAACTTGAAGCCCTTGCGCCAGTCGAACTTCTCGACGGCGTGCATGAGGCCCAGGTTCCCCTCCTGGATGAGGTCGAGCAACGGCAGGCCCGACGCCTGGTACTTCTTGGCGATCGAGACCACGAGACGGAGGTTCGACTGCACGAAGGTGCGCTCGGCCTCCTCGCCCTGACGGATGGTGCGCCGCAGCTCTCGCTTGCGCGCGGCCGTGAGGTCACCGGCGTCGAACTCGAGGCGACCGGCGGCGCCGGCCTCGATGGCCTGGGCCAGGCGCACCTCGTCGTCCTTGGTGAGCAGCGGGTACTGGCCGATGTCGGTGAGGTAGAGACGGACGAGGTCTTCCTCGTCGCGTTCGACTCGCTCCTTGGGCACTGCACACCTCGGGATTCGCTACGACGACGGAGCGGTGTCGACGACCACCGAGCGCAACGCTCCGGCGGTCCGACAACTGCGTGGGCCTCTCCACAATACCGGTCCGGTCAAGGGCCCCCACCCTGGGCCTTCTCCCCCGCCGGGGGCCGCCCCGGGGGGAGCCGCCACTCAGAGCGGTCGGCGACCGACGCTTCCCGGACCAGCCAGGCCCCCGGCCGCGGCGACGAGGGCGTCGACGGAGCTCACCGCCGCCGACGACGTCGATCCCAGCACGGCACCGGGCTGGAGCGCCTGGAGGAGCCGTTCACCGTGGCGCAGGTCGTCGGTCAGCTCGGCGAGGGCGATGACGAGCATCCGACGGACCGAGGACTCGCTGGCGACCGGCGCCCAGTCGAGATGGGCGGTGTACGCCGCCAGCCAGCCGGGGCAGGAGGACCCGGTGCACGACGACGAGCTTCTCCTCGGTGCGCTCGGGCCCGTCGGCGACGGCGTGCGACTGCTCGGCGAGCGCGCCCAGCCCGGCCGGGGGACCGACCAGGGCATCGGGTCCGGGCGGCGCGGTCGGGAGCAGCTCGAACCACCGCTGGGCCCGCCAGCCGGCATGCTCGGCCTGCTCGGCGACCAGCGCCTTGACGTCGAGCTCCGGGATCTCCGCCACCCACCCACCGAGCAGGCCGAAGAGCACCTGCTCGATCCAGCAGTACCGACCCAGCCGCTGCCGCGACCGCGTCGGCCGTGAGGGCTCCGTCGGGTGCGGCAGCCGACCATGACGGGCCGCTCACGGGGTGGGCTGCGTCCATGGGCGGAGGCTACCGGCGCGCCGGGTGACGCTCAGCCCTCGTAGCGGTTCGTGATGGGGAGGCGCCGATCCTTGCCGAAGCCCTTCGTCGTGACGCGGGGCCCCGGTGGCGATTGCCGACGCTTGAACTCGGCACGATCGACGAGGCGCACGATGCGTTCGACGAGGGCCGGGTCGGCCCCCTCCGCCACGATCTGGTCGGGGCTGCGATCCCGTTCGACGTAGGCGGTCGAGGATCGGGTCGAGCACGTCGTAGGCGGGCAGGCTCTGGTCGTCGCGCTGATCCGGGCGCAGCTCGGCCGAGGGGGGCTTGCCGATGGTGTTCTCGCGGGATCAGCTCCCGGCCGGCCAGCGCGTTGCGGTAGAGGCACAGCCGGTAGACACCCAGCTTGCCGACGTCCTTGATGACGGCGTAGCCGCCGGCCGTGTCGCCGTAGAGCGTGGAGTAGCCCACCGACGCCTCGCTCTTGTTCCCGGTGTTCAACAACAACCACCCGAACGCGTTCGACAGCGCCATCAGGACGACGGCGCGCACCCGGCTCTGGAGGTTCTCCTCGGTGAGGCCGAGCGGGTGGTCCGCGAAGCTCGGAGCGAGCATGTCCATGAACGCGGCATGCGCGGGCTCGATCGGCACGGACCGGTGCTCGATCCCGAGGTTGCGGGCCAACGCCTCGGCGTCGTCCACCGAGTGTTCGCTCGAGTAGCGACTCGGCATCAAGACGCCGTGGACGTGATCGGCTCCGACCGCGTCGACCGCGATGGTGGCGACCAGCGCCGAGTCGATACCTCCGGACAAGCCGATCACGACGTCGGTGAACCCGTTCTTGCGAACGAAGTCACGCGTACCGAGCACGAGGGCCTGCCACATCTCCGCGTCAGGGGAGAGCGCCTCGGCGACGACCGGGGCCACCGCAGGCGCGCGGCACCGTGGCGGACGACCCACTCCCTGCGTCCACGACGGGGAGGCGCCGAGGAACTCGACCGGGCTCGAGATCGAGGTCGATGATCGACAGCGACTCACGGAACTGGGCGGTGCGGGCCAGGATCGAGCCGTCGCGGCCCACCACCATCGAGTCGCCGTCGAAGACCAGCTCGTCCTGACCCCCCACCTGGTTGACGTAGGCGATCGCCACGTCTCCTTCGATCGAGCGCTCCACCAGGGTCCGGGCTCGGGCCGTGCGCTTCCCGAGGTGGAACGGCGACGCGTTCACGTTGACCACCAGGTCGGCACCACCCCGACCGAGCTCGGCCACCGGGCCGTCGGCCACCCAGGCGTCCTCGCAGACCGACACACCGAACGCGACGCCCCCGACCTCGTACAGCGTGTGGGGCTCGTCACCGGCCACGAAGTACCGCTGCTCGTCGAACACCGAGTAGTTCGGCAGCCGTCGCTTGCGGTACACGCCGAGCAGCCGACCTGCGGCGCAGACCGCCACCGCGTTGTAGCGGGCGGCGAGATTCGAGCCGCCCTCGGGGACGGGACCCACGCGACCGCTGCGGTCGACATCGACGAAGCCCACGACGGCGACGCACGATCCGATCCGGGCGACGACCTCCTCGAGGACCGCGAGGTTGTCCTCGACGAAGCCGTCGCCGGAGCAAGAGGTCCTCGGGCGGGTAGCCGGTCACCGCCAGCTCGGGGAAGGCGAGAAGTCGCACCGGTCCTGCTCGGCACGCGCCATCGCTGCGGTGATCAACTCCAGGTTCCCCGACAGATCGCCCACCACCGGGTTGATCTGAGCGAGCCCGAGACGCACTGACGGCATCCGCCGACATTACGGGCGGGCCGGCTCCCTGCCCACCCGGCGCTCGGGCCACCTACCCTCTCCGGACGTGAACGGCCTCCCACCGATGCTCGACGACCTGGCCGACCGCAGCGCCGCCCCGGTCGCCGTGCGCACCGCGCTGGCCAACCTCGTCGACCGTCATGGTCCGCTGGACGAGATCGACGACGAGACGGGCTCGGCCCTCGTCGCCGTCCTCGCCGCCAGCCGATCGCTGACCCGGGTGATCGAAGCGGAGCCCGCGATCGAGCCTGGCCGTGCTCGCCGACCTCGACGCCCGACCACCGGTCGACGATCGCGACACCGCCGCACTGGTGCGATGGCGCAACCTGGAGTTCCTCCGGATCGCGGCGCGGGATCTGGTCGGCACCGACGACGCTCGACGTCGTGGGCCTGCACCTGGCCGAGCTGGGCCGACAGTGCCTCGCCTCGGCGTGCGCGTTGGCCGAGGCCGGCGACAGGGACGGCCCGGACGGGATCCGCCTCGCCGTGATCGGGATGGGCAAGCTCGGGGGTGGCGAGCTCAACTACTCCAGCGACATCGACATCGTCTTCACCGGCGAGGGGAGCCGCAACCGACTCGAGCGGCGGGCCCGAGCGGTGATGGAGATCGCGAGCACCTGCTTCCGGATCGACGCCAACCTGCGACCCGAGGGCCGCGACGGCCCGTTGGTGCGCACGATCGACTCCTACGAGGCCTACTGGGACCGGTGGGCCGAGCCGTGGGAGTTCCAGGCGCTGCTGAAGGCCCGGCCGGTCGCCGGCGACGCCGCCCTGGGGAATCGCTGGCTCGACGCCGCCCAACGTTGGCTCTGGGCCCGACCGGTCGACGCGGAGACGCTGCGGTCGATCCGGGCCATGAAGCAGCGCACCGAGGCCGAGGTGGCCAAGCAGGGGATGGTGGGTCGCGAGCTCAAACGAGGTCCCGGGGGCATCCGCGACATCGAGTTCACGGTGCAGCTGCTCCAGCTCGTCCACGGCCACCTCGATCCCGCTCTGCGAGGGCCGTCCACCCTCCCGACGCTGACGGAGCTGCAGTCGGCGGGCTACGTCGACGCCGCCGACGCGGCGGAGCTGGCCGAGGCCTACCGGTTCCTGCGCACCGTCGAGCACCGGGTCCAGCTCGTCGCCGAACAGCAGCTCCACGCCATCCCGTAGGACGCTGCCGCGCTCGACCACCTGGCCCGGGTGATGGGCCGCCGAGACCTGGCCGATGCGTCAGCGAGCGAGCAGCTCACCCGAGCGCTGCGTCGCACGCAGCTCGGGGTACGGGTCATCCATGAACGGGTGTACTTCCGCCCGCTGCTGGAGGCCTTCGCCGAGACGGCGCCGGCCGACGCGGCCTTGTCGCCCGAGGCCGCCGCGGCCCGGTTGAGCGCTTTCGGCTTCATCGACGCGAAGCGCACCCAGGCGGCGGTGCGCGAGCTCACCCGCGGCCTGAACCGGTCGAGCCGGCTCATGCAGCAGCTGCTGCCGCTGCTGCTCGACTGGCTCTCCCAGTCACCCGACCCCGACCTCGGGCCTCCTCGTCGTGCGCAACCTCCTCGACAACGACAGCCGCAGCCGTACCCTGGCCGAATCGTTCCGCGACTCACCGGCCACGGCGCGCAACCTGTGCACGATCGCCGGGACGAGCCGCCTCCTCGGTGAGACGCTGCAGCGCAACCCCGACCTCGTGGCCCGCCTCGACCGGCCCGACCAGCCTCCTCACCCGACCACGCGAGGCGCTGCTGCAGTCGGCCGACAAGGCGGTGCAGTGGCGCTCGGACCGCGGCGACCGTCAGGAGAGCCTCCGGCGCTGGAACCGCCGCCACCTCTTCGGGGTCGCCGCACGCGACCTCCTCGGCCACGCCGATGTCCGTCGGATCGGCGCCGACCTCACCCTTCTGGCGGAGGCCACGCTGGAGAGCGCGCTCACCGCCCTCGAGCCGACGATCCGCTTCGCCGTGCTCGGGATGGGGCGCTTCGGCGGCGCCGAGCTGGCCTACGCCAGCGACCTCGACGTGGTGTTCGTCCACGACGGGGTGGGCGCCGCCGGCAGCCGAGGAAGCCAAGCGCCTCGCGTCGGGGCTGATGCGCTTCATCGGCGGCATCGACCCCGGCCGAGCGGATCTACGCCATCGACGCCGACCTGCGCCCCGAGGGCCGCAGCGGGCCCCTCGCCCGCAGCCTCGCCGCCTTCGACAGCTACTGGCGGACCAACGCCCTCACGTGGGAGCGCCAGGCCATGACCCGGGCCCGGCCGGTGGCCGGCGACGTCGACCTCGCCGAGGAGCTCCTCTCACTCATCGAACCGTCGGTCTGGGGCAAAGGACTCACCGACGACGAGACCCGTGAGATCAGGCGGATGAAGGCGCGCATCGAGACCGAGCGCATCCCCCCGGGAGAGGACCCGGCGTTCCACCTCAAGCTGGGTCGCGGATCGCTGTCCGACATCGAGTTCACGGCCCAGATGCTGCAACTGCGGTCCGGGGTGCGCTCCCCGGGGACGCTCGACGCGCTCCGAGAGCTCACCGCCGACGGGTCCCTGGGGAGCGACGACGCCGACACCCTGGCCGAGGCCTACGAGTTCTGCGAGCAGGTCCGCAACCGCTGGTTCCTGGTCAACTCCGGCCCGGGCGACTCGTTGCCGTCGGGCAACGAGGAGCTGTTGTGGCTGGCCCGTTCGCTCGACACGTCGCCCGGCCTGCTGCGCGATCGCTACCGACGCGTCACCCGACGGGCCCGCAAGGTCGTCGACCGGGTCTTCTACGACCTGCCCGACAGTCGCGCCTGAGCGCTGGCTCAGGCGGCCGGCGAGGTGGCGGCGAGACGGGCCTGCACCCGTCGGTACTCGTCCACCTCGTCGCGCTGGTTGGCGGCGATGTCGGAGGCGAACTGACGCACGTAGGCGTTGCTCCCGTTGGCCGCCTCGTACTCGGCCATCGCCACGCCCGCTTCGTGGTGGGCGATCATCAGCTCCAGGAAGAGGTCGTTCACCTCGTCCGGCGACGCGGCGCGCAGCTCCTCGAGCTGGGCCTCCGTGGCCAGCCCGGGCATCTCCGCCACCGGCATGGGGGCCATGCCCATCCAGCCCATGGCCAACCGCTCCGGGTCGGTGCCGCGGGTGAGGCCGGCCCGACCGAGCACCGATTCCATGATCCCGAGCTCCCAACGCTGCGAGATGATCACCTCCTGGGCCAGCCGTCGGACCTGCGGGTCCGACGCACTGTCGACGGTGATGATCGACATCTCGACGGCCTGGTCGTGGTGGTCGATCATGTCGACGAGGAAGCCGATGTCGGTCTCGGAGAGCTCGTTCGGGCTCGGCTCGGCGAACGCCCTGATCGCGTAGCCCAGCGCACCGGCCAGGAAGACCAGCGCGGCGATGGCCAGCGCCCACTGGGCGCCCCCTCTGGGCTTGAGCGATTCGACGAGACCCGGTCCTTCCACGACCACGACGTTACCGGCGCGCTCCCGCCCGCCTGCACGCGCCTCGCCGATCGTGGCGCGTGCGGCTCCTCCGCTCGCCCGGTCCGCGAGGAGGGTCGTCGTCGGACGGTTCGGCCCGCGTCGGTCGAAGGGCACGCCACTATCCTTCGCCGGTGGCCGTGCGCATGTCTCCCACCCGCTGGGTCGCGGCGGCGCTCGTCGTGGGCCTCGGACTGGCTTTCGCCGTCATCGCCCTCGCCGTTCCGACAGGAGACGGGCGGCAGAGATTCGGGGACGCCGAGCCGGCCGGAGATGCCGCCGTGCGACTGACGGTGAAGGTCGACAGCATCGACGCGGCGAAAGGGGTGGTACGAACGCGCATCGAGGCCGGGCCGGGCCCGGCCTTCCCGGCCGACGGCGTGCTCCTGCTCACCGACATCCCCGGCCTGGCCGTCATCAGGGTGCTGCCCGACGGCTTGAGCGTCGTGAGCTCGGTCGATCTCGATGTCGTGATCGGCGACGTGAGCGACTACCCCTTCGACCGCTACCTCGTCGGCTTCACGGCGACCGCGGTCGCCGGCGCACAGCGAACCCTGGACGAGGCCGCGGGCGAACCACCGCTGGCGTTCAGCGTGGGCGGCACCGCCAACACCGCCGGGTTCGTCGTGGAGGGTCAGGCCGGTGCGGCGACCGACAGCGCCGGCTTCGTCGCCTTCGAGGCCGAGCGCGACCCGAGCACCCGGACCTGGGCCGTGGCCATGATGGTGATCGACTGGATGCTGGCCGCAGCGGCGGTGGCGGTCGTCGCCTCCGTTCTCATGAGCCAACGCGTCTGGGAGACCCGTCACCTGGCCTGGTTGGCCTCGATGTTGTTCGCCATGTCGGCGTTCCGCAACACCGCGCCGGGCAACCCGCCGATCGGCACCTTCCTCGACTTCTACGGCTTCTTCCCGTCGATCGCGCTGGTCGTCGCCTCGCTCCTGGCTCTCGTCGCCGTCTACCTGCTGCGTGACCGGGAGCGCCTCGGCCTCTGATCGGCGGGACGGGCGTCGATCAGGAGGGTCGCGCCATCGGGCGGTAGGTTCGTCGTCGGGCCGGGGCGCGGGCTGCGCTCGGCGGAGGAGATCCCATGGACGCCACGCAGATCCGCGCCGAGCTGGACCATCCGGTCATCGACGCCGACGGCCACATCATCGAGTTCCTCCCCCTCCTGCGGGACCTGGTCGCCGACGAGGCCGGCGGGGCGGTGGCCGACCGGTTCGACGCGCTGGTCGGGTCCGCCGCCGTGCGACGATCCCTCGACGACGAGACCAAGCGCGCCCATGCCCTCGCCCGCACGGGTTGGTGGGCCCTGCCGAGCCGCAACACGCTCGACCGCGCCACCGCGATGCTCCCTGGGCTGCTGTACGAGCGACTCGACGAGCTGGGGATCGACGTCGCGGTCCTCTACCCCACGGTCGGGCTCACCGTCATGGCGGTCGACGACCAGGAGCTCCGGTGCGCCGTGGCCCGGGCCTGCAACCGGTACTACGCCGACGCCTACGGCCCCTACGCCGACCGCCTCCGACCCGTAGGGGTGATCCCGACGTACGACCCCGACGAGGCGATCGCCGAGCTCGAGTACGCCACCGGCACGCTGGGGCTGAAGGGGTTCCTGTTCGGCGGTCTGGTGCTGCGACCGGCTCCGGGGCACGCCACCGACGACCGCGCCGCGCGCTGGGTGGACGGGCTCGGCCTCGACAGCGCGCACGACTACGACCCGCTGTGGCGCCGCTGCGTCGAGCTGGGCGTCTCCCCCACCTTCCACTCCACGGGCATCGGGTTCGGGAGCCGAACCTCGCCGACCAGCTACGTGGCCAACCACATCGGCAACTTCGCCGCCGGCGGCGAGGCCGTGTGCCGCTCGCTGTTCTTCGGCGGGGCCATGAGCCGGTTCCCCGAGCTGCGATGGGCCTTCCTGGAGGGCGGTGTGGCCTGGGCCTGCAACCTGCTGGCCGACACGGTCGGGCACTTCGAGAAGCGAAACCGGGAGGCGCTCGCGCACTACGACCCCGCCGAGCTGGACCGCGATGCGTTCCGCGACCTCGTACAGCGCTTCGGGGATGCCTCGTTCACCGATCGCATCGGTCGTCTCGGCGACACCCTGGCCTTCCTGTCCGACCCCGACGAGGACCCGGCCGGTCTCGACGAGTGGGCGGCGAGCGGCGTGGGATCGACCGCCGACATCGTGGAGATCTTCACCGAACGGTCCTTCTTCGGGTGCGAGGCCGACGACCCGATGAACGCCCTCGCCTTCGACGACCGGGTCAACCCGGGTGGCAGCCGCCTGCAGGCGATGTTCGCCTCGGACATCGGCCACTGGGACGTGCCCGACTTCCGAGGTGTCCTCCCGGAGGCGTGGGAGCTCGTGGAGCACGACCTCGTCGACCGGGCCCAGTTCCGCGACTTCATGTTCGGCAACGTCGCCCGCCTCTTCACCGGGACGAACCCGGACTTCTTCGCCGGCACCACGGTCGAGGCCGAGGTGAAGGAGCTGGTGGGAGGCACCTGAGCCGCCACCGTCGACCGGGCTCAGACCGCGCCCTCGAGCTCGAGCAGCGCCACCTTCACCTCGGGCCCGCCGAGGTAGTGGCCCAGGTAGTTGCCGTGGGCGCCACCGGCGCGCACCACGCGATGGCACGGAACGACGATCGGGACAGGGTTGTGCGCGCAGGCCGTGCCCACCGCCCGAGCCGCCCGTGGGCGGCCGACCACCTCGGCGAGCTGTCCGTAGGAGATGGTCCGCCCGTAGTCGACGTCGCGCAGATGGACGAGCACCTCGCGACGGAAGCCGCGAGCCAACCGGAGGTCGACGGACAGGTCGAAGCTCACGACGGTCGCCGTCGAAGTACTCGTCGAGCTGGCGAGCGGCCACGTCGGTGCGCGCCCGTGACTCGAGGATCCGCGGGCTGACCTCCACGGCCAGATCGGCCAGGACCTGCTCGTGGTCCTCGAGGTCGAAGGCCAGCCGCACGAGGCCGGTGGGCGTGGTCACGACCAGGAGGTCGCCGACCGGGCTCTCGACGACGCGGTAGGCGAGGTCGAGCAGTCCCTCCTCGTCGGCGGCCGCGGCGAGTCCACGCCGGAGTCGGTCCAGGCCGTCGGGGCCGTCGTCTGCCGCGGCGGCGAGGTCGGCGATGACGGCACGGGTGGTCGGGTCGTCGTTCATCCGTCGATGTCCCTCCGGTAGGTGGCGCGGAGCGCCGCGATGCCATCGGCGGCGCTGCGACGAGCGGCGGCCTGGCTGCAGTCGAGGAGCACGGCCACGTCGACGTAGGAGAGGTCCGCGAGGTACCTGTACGCCACGGCGCCGCGCTGCTTGGGGGGAAGAGCCGCCAGCGCCCCCATGAGCGCGTCGTCGCGGGTCACGGACGCGTCGGCCGCGGCCTCGTCGTCCATCGTGGCCACGGGCGTCGGGGTGCGCGAGCGCCGGCGGGTCTGGTCGATGGCCTTGCGGTGGGCGATCGTGACCAACCACGCCCGCACGTCGCTGCCCGGCCGGAGGTCGGGATAGGCCCGCAACGCCGACAGGAACGTCTCGGACCATGCATCCTCCGCGGCGCCGGGGTCGGTGCTCAGCACGGCGCGGCACACCCGCAACACGACCGCACCGTGCTCGGCCACGACCCTCTCGAACGGTTCCACGCCCACACCTTGCCAACGTCGGCCGCGTCCGTCCCGTGAGGTCGCCCGACGGCCCGGCCAGGAAGGACCCCTTGTCGGCACCGGACGTCGTGCCCCTCACCGCCCTGCGGGCCTCGTCCGACGGGGCTGGGGCACCCCGGCCCCAGCGGCCTGCGTCGGGCGTCAGGACGAGGGCGGGTCCGGCAGGTCCAGCTCGAGTCCCTCGCAGGCACCCTTCTCGAGCCACTGCTCGAGCAGCTCCTTGTAGCCGAAGTAGTCGCCGAGGCGCCGTCCGAAGTTGCCGTTGCGCGGGTTCATCGACTCGGGGTGGCCCTCGAAGTTGATCCGAGACGGCGTGCACTGGGAGAGCACGCTGCTGGCGTCGGTGAACGAGCTCACGACCTTCTGCACCCACTCCTCCTCGGCCTGCGCGCTCACGTCGAACACCTTCACGCCCTCGCGGTCGAGGATCCCGACGGCACCACCGACGAACCTCGCGCCGAGCACGGCGAGCTGGGTGTAGTTCACCGTGACCACGGCCTGCTGGCCGGGCGCGGGCATGGCGAAGAAGTTCGGGAACCCGCGGCTCATCATGCCGAAGAGGCTGGCCGCGCCGTCGGCCCACTTCTCGGCCAGGCTGACGCCTCCTCGGCCGATGATCTCGTGGCCGGCGCGGCGGGACAGCGGGGTGACCTCGGCCTCGAAACCGGTCCCGTAGATGATGCAGTCGACCTCGTACAGCTCACCGTCGACCACCAGGCCGTCCTCGGTGATCCGCTCGATCCCCGAAGGGCAGTCCACCACGGTGACGTTCGGACGGTTCAGGGCGGGCAGGTACTCGTCGTGGAAGCACGGGCGCTTGCAGATGTAGCGGTAGTACGGCTTCAGCACCTCCGCCGTGGCGGGATCGCGCACGATCTCCTCGACTCGGTGACGGTGCTCCTCCATGATCGAGTAGTCGAGCTCCTCGACCGAGCGGACGTACTCCTGGGTCGTCATGCCGTCTCGCAGGGGGACGTTGTTGACGGCGGCGTAGTGGTGGGTCCAGCCGTCGTCGACCTGGTCCTCGTCGACGTCGCGGCCCAACATGATCGCCTGGAAGTTGTCCATCCGGGCCTGCTGCCACCCCGGCGCCAGCTCCTCCGCGAAGTCGGGCGGGGTCGGTCGGTTCCCTCGCTCGCCGATGGCCGATGGCGTGCGCTGGAACACGTACACGTGCTGCGCGGCATCGCCAGCGGCGCGACGCACTGGATGCCGGTGGCGCCGGTGCCGACGAGGGCCGACGACCTTGTCGCCCAGCTTCGTGAGCGGCTGCCCCGGAGCCCCGCCGGTGACCTCGTAGTCCCACCGAGCGGTGTGGAACGAGGGCCCCGCGAACGTCTCCATCCCGGCGATGGTCGGCAGCTTCAGCAGGTTCAGGATGCCCACGGCGATGCACGTAGTAGCGACAGCGCAGCTCGTCGCCGCGGTCGGTGCGGACCCGCCAGCGGGCGAGCTCCCTCGTCCCAGTCCGCGTCGGTCGACGCCGGTGTGGAAGAGGCCGTCGGCGACCAGGTCGAACCTCTCGGCGATGGCCTCGAGGTGCGCCAGGATCTCCTCGCCCGAGGCGTAGCGCCGGGTCGGGACGTAGTCGAGCTCCTCGAGCATCGGCAGGTAGATGTAGGACTCGATGTCGCACATCACGCCGGGGTAGCGGTTCCAGTACCAGGTGCCGCCGACGCCGCCGGCCTGGTCGACGAGGCGGATCCTCTCGATGCCCGCCTTGCGCAGCTCGGCCCCGGCGAGGAGCCCGGCGATGCCGCCACCCACGATCACCACGTCGACGTCGTCGACGACCGGCTGCCGATCGGCGTACGGCGTGAAGGGGTCACGTCGGTACCCGGAGAAGTGCTCGTCGTGGGCGCAGGTCGCGGATGTCGGCCCGGCCCGGCACGAGGCGCTTGTCCCGCTCGGCCAGGTACTTCGCCTTCACCACCGAAGGGTCGTAGCCCGCGGCCTCGTCCTCTCGCCCCATCGTTGGCCTCGCAGTTCGCTCGTCCGCCCCGGTCCTGAACCTTCGACCGAGCTCTCGACCGACAGTATGACAGGGACGTTAGAAATCACGTCCGACGAGCAGAGGGATCCCGACGAGGTTCCCGGTCAGGGCCGGACCGCGACCACCGGAAGGAGCCGGGGCGGTTCCCGACCCGGCCCGTGCCCGTCACGTGCAGACCGGGCACCACCGGTGGAAGCCTGGTGCTCGCGCTCGCCCCGTTCCCCCTTCCGATCGCGTGGGGTTGGTGGAACGGACGTCGGTATCGCTTCGGGGGTGACACCGCCCGTCCGAGCTCGCCGCTTCCACCACCTCCGATAGCCGATCCATGAGAGGGCTGGCCGGCCCGGACCTCCCGGCCCTCGGGGATGCGGTTGGTCGGCTGGGGCCGACCGATCGAGTGGTTGTCGTCGCGTACCTGGTGATCGGCGTCGCACTACGTCGTCGACCTCGGCCGGCCCCGTCGCGACTCGAACGGAATCGACGGCAGACGGCTGGCTTCGCTGACGGCGACCGCGCTGGGGTCGCTCGTCGTCGCCGTGCCGTTCGCAGCTCTGGTCGGCCATCGAATGGGTGGCGTTGCGTCACCTCAGCCCCCCTGGGCTCGCCGACTGGTGGTCAGCCCATCCGGTGCCGGCCTTCGTCGCCTGTTTCGTGGCTGTCGACCTCGTCGCGTACCTCTATCACCTCAGCGGTCATCGAACGCAGGTGGGCTGGGCTTCGCACCGGGTCCACCACTTGGGCCCTGACTTCGACATGAGTCTGGCCTTGCGGCAGCCATGGTTGCCCGTCCACGGCCTCTTCGTCGTTCCGCTACCAGCGATCGGCGGCTTCTCCTTGGAGATGGTTGCAGCCTGTTCGGCGATCTCGCTCGCCTACCAGGCAGTTCAGCACACCAGCCGGGAGTGGCGGCTGGGGGCCCTGGAGGTGGTGCTCGTGTCCGGGAGGGCCCACCGTCACCACCACAGCATCGACGGCGACGTCGCCAACCTCGGGGCAGTGCTCAGCGTGTGGGACCGGGCGTTCGGTACCTTGCGGTCGGGTCCGGTCGCTCCTGGCGCGCTCTTCGGTTCGGGTGAACCCGAACCGATCAATCCTCTCCGCATCCAGACCGACGGCTGGCGCCGGCTGGTATCCGGCGCCAGCCGCACTGGTGAAGCAGTGAAGGACCAAGCCGGCCGCTGACCCACGTTTCGCAGGTCAGCGGGCCTACGGACTCAGATGTCGTAGTAGAGGGAGAACTCGTACGGGTGCGGGCGCAGACGGATGGCGTCGATCTCGTTCTTGCGCTTGTACGTCGACCCAGGTGTCGATGAGGTCGTCGGTGAACACGCCACCGGCCTTCAGGAAGTCGTTGTCGGCCTCGAGCGCGTCGAGCGCCTCCTCGAGCGTGGCCGGCACCTGCGGCACGAGGGCCAGCTCCTCGGGCGGGAGGTCGTAGAGGTCCTTGTCGACCGGGGTCGGCGGCTCGATGCGGTTCTGGATGCCGTCGAGGCCGGCCAGCATCATGGCCGAGAAGGCCAGGTACGGGTTGGACGTGGAGTCGGGGCAGCGGAACTCGATGCGCTTGGCCTTCGGGCTCTGCGACGCCAGCGGGATGCGGCACGACGCCGAGCGGTTGCGCTGGCTGTACACCAGGTTGACCGGCGCCTCGTAGCCCGGCACGAGACGCTTGAAGGAGTTGGTGGTCGGGTTGGTGAAGGCGATCACCGAGTGGGCGTGGTGCAGCAGGCCCCCGATGTACCAGCGGGCCGTGTCGGACAGGCCCGCGTAGCCGGCCTCGTCGAAGAACAGCGGCTCGCCGCCCTTCCAGAGCGACTGGTGGGTGTGCATGCCCGACCCGTTGTCCTCGAAGATCGGCTTGGGCATGAAGGTGAGCGACTTGCCGGCCTGCCAGGCCACGTCCTTGAGGATGTACTTGAAGGTCATGAGCTGGTCGGCCATGGCCAGCAGGGTGTTGAACTTGATGCCGATCTCGCCCTGGCCACCGGAGGCGACCTCGTGGTGGTGCAGCTCGGTCTCGATGCCGACGTCGTGCAGGGCGACGGACATGTCGGAGCGCAGGTCCTGGTAGTGGTCCATCGGCGGCACCGGGAAGTAGCCCTGCTTGGTGCGCGGCTTGTAGGAGAGGTTCCCGCCGGGCTCGTCGGCGCCGGTGTTCCACACGCCCTCGATCGAGTTCGACCTCGTAGAACGAGCCGTTGGGCTGGGTGTCGAAGCGCACGTCGTCGAACACGAAGAACTCCGCCTCGGGGCCGAAGAACGCGGTGTCGGCGATGCCGGTCGACTGGAGGTAGGCCTCGGCCTTCTGCGCCACGTAGCGCGGGTCACGCGTGTAGCTCTCACCGGTGACCGGGTCGGCCACGTAGCAGTGGATGACCATCGTCTTGCGCTTCATGAACGGGTCGATGTAGGCGGTGTTCGGGTCGGTGATCGAGCACCATGTCGGATTCCTGGATCTCCTGGAACCCGCGGACCGACGAGCCGTCGAAGCCGTGGCCGTCGGTGAAGTGGTCCTCGCTCAGCACGTGGGCCGGGATGGTGACGTGCTGCATGACGCCGGGCAGGTCGGAGAAGCGGAGGTCGACGAACTCGCAGCCCTCGTCCTTGACCAGCGTGAGCACTTCCTCGGGTGTGCGTTCCTGCACGGTTCCTCCTGGGAGTGCGGCCCGGGTGCCACACGTTTGGTAGCGAACATTCAATCGACGGGGAAGCCGTCAGATCAGCGTCACGGACCGTGTGCGACGCACGCGCACGACCCCTGACCGCAGCAGACTGCCACCAGGCCTTTTCCGACCTGTTGCCCGTTTGTGAACGCTAGATGAACCGGCCCGCCGCGGCGAAGCGGCCCGATGCCCGCTCCCGGATGCTGTGCGAGGATCCGCTGATGGAACGCCAGCAGGACTACGTGCTGCGCACCGTCGAGGAGCGCGGGGTCCGCCTCATCCGCCTGTGGTTCACCGACGTGCTCGGCCAGCTCAAGTCGGTCGCCATCTCCCCCGCCGAGCTCGAGAACGCCTTCGAGGAGGGCATGCACTTCGACGGCTCGGCCATCGACGGGTTCAGCCGGGTCCAGGAGAGCGACGTGCTCGCCCGTCCCGATCCGAACACCTTCGAGCTGCTCCCCTGGGGTGACGCCGACGACGTGTCCGGGCCGCATGTTCTGCGACATCCTGAGCCACGACGGCACCCCGTTCGAGGGCGACCCCCGCCAGGTCCTGAAGCGCAACCTCGACCGGGCCCACGAGCGGGGCTTCACGTTCATGACCGCGCCCGAGATGGAGTTCTTCTACTTCGCCGACGGCGACCCGAACACCCCGCTCGAGCCGCTCGACACCGGCTCGCTACTTCGACCTCACCACCGCCGACATGGCCAGCGACCTGCGCAAGCGGACGATCCTCATGCTCGAGACCATGGGGATCCCCGTCGAGTACTCGTTCCACGAGGACGCCCCCAGCCAACACGAGATCGACCTGCGCTACACCGACGCCCTCACGATGGCCGACAACGTCATGACCTTCCGGCTCGTCGTGCGCGAGATCGCCCTCGAGCAGGGCGCCTACGCCACGTTCATGCCCAAGCCGCTCGCCGGCGTGCAGGGCTCGGGCATGCACACCCACCTCTCGCTGTTCGAGGGCGACGAGAACGCCTTCCACGAGCCCGGCGACCCGTACGGGCTGTCGAAGGTCGGCCGGGGCTTCATCGCCGGGCTGCTCCACCACGCCCCCGAGATCACCGCCATCACCAACCAGCTGGTCAACTCCTACAAGCGCCTCATCGCCGGGCTACGAGGCGCCGGTCTACGTCTCCTGGGCCCGCAACAACCGCTCGGCCCTCGTGCGGGTCCCGGTCACGAAGCGGGGCAAGCAGTCGTCGACGCGCATCGAGTACCGGGCGCCCGACCCGGCGTGCAACCCCTACCTCGCCTACTCGGTCATCCTCGCCGCCGGCCTCAAGGGCATCGAGGAGGGCTACGACCTCCCGCCCGAGTCGCTGGCCAACGTCTTCGAGATGACCGCCGCCGAGCGCGCCGCCGAGGGGATCCGTCCCCTCCCGCAGTCGCTCTCCGAGGCGCTCGACGACATGGAGGAGTCGGAGCTCGTCGCCGAGGCGCTCGGCGAGCACATCTTCGAGTGGTTCCTGCGCAACAAGCGCGCCGAGTGGGTCGACTACAAGTCCCAGGTCACCCCGTTCGAGCTCGACCGCTACCTCCCGAACTGGTGAGTCGATGGAACCGATCCTGGTCTTCCCCGATCCGGCGCCGCCCGAGCTCGCGCAGGCGCTCGACCTGGCCGGCTACCCGTGGAAGGCCGTCGGCGACGAGGCTGCGGCCGCGCGCCACGAGCCCGAGGACGGTTGGGCCGGCGCCATCGTCTCCGCCGACGATGACCCCGAAGGAGCCTTCGCCCTGTGCCGGGTCGCTGCGCAAGCGCGACGTGCCCCTCGAGCCGATCCTCCTGCTGGTCAGCGGCGCCCAGCTCGGCGACCTCGAGCTGCGCGACGACCTCTTCGACGACTTCTGCCTCGCCCCGTTCCACCCGAGCGAGCTCGAGGCCCGCCTGAAGCACCTCTTCTGGCGCACCGGACGGGCACCCGTCCCGAGCTCGTCGAGTACGGCGAGCTCGTCCTCAACCTCGAGACCTACCAGGCGGCCATCGCCGGCAAGCCGCTCGACCTCACCTACATGGAGTACGAGCTGCTCAAGTTCCTCTCCTCGCACCCGGGCAAGGTCTTCACCCGCGAGACGTTGCTCAGCCGGGTCTGGGGCTACGAGTACTACGGCGGGGCCCGCACCGTCGACGTCCACGTCCGCCGGCTGCGGGCCAAGCTGGGCGAGGACCACGCCGGGCTCATCCAGACCGTCCGCAGCGTCGGGCTACCGCTTCGGCCAGTCGCGCTGGAGCCTCTGAGCTCCGGCGGCGCCAGGCGCCGCTGACGTGTGCACGACGTGGCGCTTCGCACCGCCCACCCGACCCGGGCGCGTGACGGACCGCCCGAGGGCGGCCCGTCGCGTGGACTCTGTCTGTTGTCGTGCCCGGATCAGATGGGACGGACGTCCTGCGCCTGATCGCCCTTGGGGCCGCTGGTCACCTCGAACTCGACGGCTTGACCCTCCTCGAGAGAGCGATAGCCCGAACCCTGGATCGCGCTGTAGTGCACGAACACGTCGGGACCACCCTCACGGGAGATGAAGCCGTAACCCTTCTCGGCGTTGAACCACTTGACGGTACCGGAGGCCACTCCGACACCCCTTTCTGTCCTGCGGGGTCGGAACACCTTCCCTGCACCTCATGATGAGGCGAAACGCTAGCGGCTGAGCGCACGCCCCGTCGATGGTCTCTTCGCGAACGGTCGTCGACGACGCTGATGGCCGGCAGGTGAACGAGCCCTCGAGAGCCCCGTCCACCGGACCGATTCACGGCCTCGCGGCTGATGGCCAGGTCCTCGGTGCCCTCGAAGGCGGCGTCGACCTCGGACTTGGTCACCCACCCGAGGAGGGCCGCCAGGCCCGACATGGTGATGAGGAACCCGACCGGGATGACGACCAGGAGCACGAGGACGATCAGCGCGACGCTCACGCCACCGATGCTACCCATGGCCGACGGTCGCGGTCGACGCCGGCACCTGCCCCGCGGGGATGGCCCGAGGCTCTTCAGGCCACGTGGGCCCACGCCTCGATCTCCACCAGCGCGACCATCGGGAGCTCCGCCACCGCGAAGGCCGAGCGCGCCGGGCGATGACCGTCGAAGGCCGCCGCATAGGCCTCGTTCATGAGCCCGTAGTCACGCATGTGGCGGAGGAACACCGTCGTCTTCACCACCGCCGCGAGATCGCTCCCTTCCGATGCGAGGAGAGCTCCGATGTTGGCGATGGCCTGCGCCGTCTCGGCTCCGACGCCGCCGGACACCATCTGGCCGTCGAGCAGCCCGAGCTGGCCCGAGACCACGAGGAGGTCACCGGCGCGGACGATCGGCGAGTAGGGACCGACGGGAGTGCTCATGGCCTTCAGCCTCTCACGGGCCACCGAGGCGGGCAGTCCCGGGCGACCCACGCCGCCGCTGCGACGGCTGCGAAGACGGCGTCCGATCCGTTCACCGACTCATGGTCGCTGGCGACCAGGTCCACCTCGACGGGCGGCATGTCCGCGGCCCGCAGGATCCCGAACGAGCGGATGGTCAGGTCTCCCACCTCGCCGTCGCCGTCGACGGCGAGGCCCTCGCTGGTGACCCAACCGAGGCCCATGTGGGCCGCACCGATCACGTAGGACCGCAACACCACGGGATCGAGGATCTCGCCGCACTCGAGACGGACGCGGATGACGCCGTCGCCACCGATCGCCACCTCGGCGACCGCACCTCCGGGTGAGACGACCCTCACCTCGCTGGACACGCGACCGTCCACCCCTCGGGCGTCGAGCGCGGCGAGCAGGACCGCAGCCTCCGCCCAGCCGGCGGCACGGATGTCGACCGACGTCGGCGGTCCGACGACGTCGACCTGCTCCACGACGAGCGACGGCGCCACCGAGTGGATCGCCTCGACGATCCCCTCCGTGCGAGCCACCCGCACGACCCCCGTCCCGTCGGCCCGGACGCCGGCGGCCACGGGCGGTCGCTTCGGCCCCATGCGCACGCAGTCCTCGCGTGACAACAGCACCCGGACCGCTCGGCCGTGCCGGTCAGCCAGACGACGGGACGCCGCGGCCGTCGGCGAGTGCCGCTTGGCGCCGAAGGCCCCACCGTTGGCCAACGGGCTGGCCGGTTCTCCGCCGGGTCGGCACCAGGACGCGTCGGTCTCCAGGTAGCCGGGTTCGACCCAACTCGTGCGCAACGTGAGAGCCCAGTCACCCTCCGGCACCTCGAGAGGGGCTGCGGCCTCACGGGTCCCTCGACGGCCCTGGACCTTCCCCGCGGCGGCACGGGCCTCGGCGACGGTCTCGCCGACCGCCCATCCGCCGAGCCCGTCCGGCACGGCCACGAGGGCATCGGGCGGGGCCTCGTCGTCGGCGAAGCCGCCGAGGCCGAGCGCGACGTCGGCGCCGACACGTTGGGGCTCTCGTCCTTCGAGCTCGGCCCGCCGGGCCGCGGCGAGGAGATCGCGTCCGTGGCCCATCTCGGCTTCGGCCGCCGCCGCGCCGCTCACCGCCACCCCCCACGCCTCGACGATCGTCTGCCACCCGGTGCAGCGACAGAGGTGCGCCGCCAGCGCCCGGTCGACGGAGCCTCGGTCGACCGGGCCGTGCGCCGCCTTGGCCCGCAGGCCCTCGAGTCGACAGACGATGCCGGGGGTGCAGAAGCCGCACTGGCTGGCCCCGGTGGCCAGGAACGCCTCGGACCAGCGCTCACGGTCGTCGCGCGTCGAGACCGTCGACCGTGGTGATCACCCGGCCGGCCACCCGTCGCGCCGGGGTCACGCACGCCACCCGAGGCGCACCGTCGACCAGCACCGTGCAGCACCCGCACTGGCCCTGCGGGCTGCACCCGTCCTTGACCGCGGTGACCCCCAGCCGTTCGCGCAGCACGGCCAGCAGCGAGGACCCGTCGTCGGGGACGGTCACGGCCGTGCCGTCGACCACCAGGTGGATCCCCTCGTGAGTGGCGTCGTCGGCGCGGTGGACGGTCATCGGCGGCAGGATAGGTTCGCTCCTGCATGGCGCTCGACCCCGCTCCTCCCCGCCCGCCGGCGATGCCCGCCCCGTCGGCGCGATCCGTGGGACGTCGCTCGTTCCTGTCGCGCAGCGTGCTGCTCGGAGGTGCGGGCGTCCTGGCGCTGGGCGCGCCGACCCTGCTCGCAGCCTGCGGTGGATCGTCGGGCTCCGACGACGGCGCAGCGTCGCTCGGGCTCACCGCCCGGGGAGGGCAGCTCGTCGGGCTGTTCAACTACCAGGGCAACTACCTGGTGACCGAGGCACCCCAGCGGGCCGTGTTCACCATCGCCAGCGCCGAGGGACCACCTGCGCTCGACGGCCCGACGACGCTCACCGCACGACTGAGCCGTGAGGGCGTGGACAGGGGCGAGTTCCGCCTCGAGCGCTACGCGCAGGGCACCCCGATCGGCTACTACCCCCTGTTCACGACGTTCGACGAGCCGGGCATCTGGGGTCTCACCACCACGATCGACGGCGAGGAGTCCACCCAGAACTTCCAGGTGCAGGAACCCGGTCAGGTGGCGCTGGTGCAACCCGGACAACCGATGGTTCCCGTCGACACCCCGACCGTGGACGACGCCCGGGGGGTCACGCCGATCTGCACCCGGGACCCGAACTGTCCCCTGCACACCCGGAGCCTGGCCGACATCCTGGCTGCCGGGCAGCCCGTCGGCCCTGATGATCAGCACGCCGCTGTACTGCCAGACCGCGGTGTGCGGCCCCGTGCTCGACATGGTGACCGCAGAAGCGGCCGCCCGCCCCGACCTGGCCGTGGTGCACGCCGAGGTGTACCTGGATCCGGCCGCCGGGAGCGACCCGGGAGCGGGGGGCACGACACCCACCATCGACGCGCTACGGGCTCACCTTCGAACCGAGCCTCTACGTGGCCCGCGCCGACGGCACGATCACCGCCCGGCTCGACAACGTGTTCGACACCGTCGAGCTGGCCCGGGCGCTCGACACCGCGACCGCCTGAGCCACCGCACCGGGGCCGGACGCGCCACGACCGCCCGGAGGCGGCCGTGGACGGGTCGGGTTCGTCGGCGGGATCAGCTGAAGGACTGGCCGCACCCGCAGGTCTTCTGGGCGTTGGGGTTGTCGATGGCGAAGCCGGCGCCCTGCAGACCGTCCTTGTAGTCCAGGGTGGCCCCCGTGAGGAGCTGGGCGCTGGACGGGATCGACCACGACGGGCACGCCACTGCCGTCGAGGATCATGTCCTCGGCGTCCTTCTCGGTGTCGAAGAACATCTCGTAGCTGAACCCGCTGCAGCCACCGGGCTTCACGGCGACCCGGAGCATCAGGCCGTCCTGGCCCTCCTGGTCGATGAGTTCCTTGACCTTCGACGATGCGGTGTCGGTGAGCGTGATCACGTGGTGTCCTCCCGGAGCTTCAGTGGATGTGGATGGTAGCGGTGCAGCGGGCAACAACGGCCATCACCGCGTCAGCGGGTGACGACCTCGACCTGGCACGGGGTCCGGTCGACGAGGGGATGGAAGCGGGCGACGCCGCCGCCGTCCCACGAGGCGACGAAGCCTTCGACGATCCCGTTGTGCAGCGAGCAGACGAGCTCCGGATGGGTCTCGGCGAGATCCCGGAACGGGCAGTGGGCGAAGCCCATGGTGGCGCCTGTCGCGTCCTCGACCGTCTCCGGGTCGAACCCCAGCCGGGCCTGCTCCACGACGAGGGCGTCGAGGCAGCCGGTGCCCTCGGGCCACTGGGCGGCGTCGGCCTCACCCTGGCGGCGACCGGCGTCCGCGAGGTCCTGGCCGTCCAGCCCGCCGGCGGCGGCGGCGTCGAGGAGGGTGCGGGCCAACGTGGGCCACGGCGACGGCTCCAGGCCGAGGGCGGGGGCGTCATGGGCCAGCGAGTACCGGTGCTGGGGGCGACCGACCGAGCCCCTCGCCTCGGTGTCGACGCGCAGCAGACCGACGTCTCGCATGCGCTCGAGGTGGGGCCGCACGGTGTTGACGTGGAGTCCGAGGATGTCGGCGATCTCGGCCGTCGCCAGAGGCAGGGGTGAACGGGCCACCTCGAGGTAGATGGCGTAGCGGGTGTTGTCGCCGAGGGCCTTCAGGACGTCGAGTCGGGGAGGGCCGTCACCGGTTCGCGCGGCGCCGTCGGCGCGCCGCTCGTCGGTCGGCGCCGCGGGCTCGGGATCCGGTCCCGCCGGAGCGGTTTCGGGGTCGTCCGCGATCACCCCACGAGTTTACACGGTTCAAGCCGTTAGAATCGTCCCGTGGCCACCCTCCCCAGCCCCGACGACGTCCTCGCCACCCTCCGGGGGGTGATCGACCCCGAGCTCGGTGCCGACATCGTCGAGCTCGGCATGGCCCGTGGCGCCCAGGTCGAACCCGACGGACGGGTCGTCGTGCAGGTCGCCCTGACGACCTCCGGCTGCCCGCTGCGCGCCCAGCTCCAGACCGAGATCAAGGGACGGGTCAACGACCTGCCCGGCGTCACCTCGGTGAAGATCGACTGGGGCGAGATGACCGCCGAACAGAAGTCGGCGGCCATGGCCAAGGCGCGCTGGAACGTCCGCGAGAACGCTCCTGCCAACGCCGTGCCCGCGACCACACGGGTCCTGGCCATCGCGTCGGGCAAGGGTGGGGTGGGCAAGTCCTCGGTCTCGGCCAACCTCGCCGCCGGCCTCGCCGCACGCGGGTTCGTCGTCGGCGTGCTCGATGCCGACATCTGGGGCTTCTCGATGCCCCGCATGCTCGGACTGGAAGGCCGCCTCACCGCCGAAGCCGGCGAGAGCGGCACCACCCGCATCATCCCCGAGCGCCTCGACCTCGGGGCGGGACGCCTCGAGGTGGTGTCGATGGGGCTCCTCGTCGACGACGAGACCGACGCCCTGATGTGGCGCGGCCTGATCCTCAACCGCGCCGTCCAGCACTTCCTCGAAGACGTCGCCTGGCCCGAGGACCTCCAGTACCTCATCATCGACATGCCACCGGGGACCGGCGACGTGCAGATGGGACTGGCCCGGATGCTCCCCCAGGCCGAGATGGTGGTGGTGACCACACCCGCGCTGGCCGCCCAGAAGGTGGCCAGCCGAGCGGTCACGATGGCCCGCAAGAGCTATCTCCGGGTGCTCGGGGTCATCGAGAACATGAGCGCCTTCGAGTGCGACCACGGCTCGTCCTACCCGCTGTTCGGATCAGGCGGAGGTGCGGCCCTCGCCGCCGAGGCGGACGTCCCGCTCCTCGGAGCCATCCCGCTGGAGCCGCAGGTCTCCGCCGGCGGCGACGACGGGCACCCTGTGGTGCTGCGCGACGGGGCCGCCTCCTCGGCGTTCGGTGCGATCCTCGACCGCCTCGTCGACGACCTGGCGCCGCCCGTCGACATGGGCGGGTGCTCCGCCCGCCTGCTCGCGGCGGCGGTGGCGGCCCTCGACGCCGACAGCGCGACCACACCCTGATCCACAGGCCCCTACCGTGAGCCCCATGGCACCAGCGCGTTCGCGTCGCGCCGTGGCGATCGTCGGCATGAGCCTCGCCGCACTCCTCGCCGGGGCCTGCGCCCCGACCACCGGCGAGGAGACCCGGGCCGACGTCGAGACGACCACGCCCGGACCCCCGACGAGAGCAACCACGGCTGCGCTGTGGGACGTCACCGCCGACCTCCTGCGGGCCGTCGCCGATGCCCGACCGGACAGCAACGCGGTGTTGGCCCCCGTACCGATCAGCCTCGGCCTGGCCCAGGCCGCGGCGGGCGCCGAGGGCGCCACACGAGACCAACTCGACGAGGTCCTCCACGACGTCGAAGGATTCGACCAGGGTCTCGCCGCGCTCTGGAACGAGCTGCGCAGCCGATCGGGCGCGCAGACGAACGACGCCACCGGTCGCACCGGTCGCCTGTCCGTCGACCTCGCCTCCTCGCTCTGGGCACAGCGCAACACCTCCTTCGAGGACCCGTGGCTCGAGACCCTGGCCAGGACGTGGGACGCCGGGATCCGCGAGACCGACTTCCGCTCGGACCCCGAGCAGGCCCGGCGCACGGTGAACCGATGGGCGGCCGACGCCACGAACGACCAGATCACCCAGCTGCTGCCCCGTGGTGCACTCGACGAGCTGACGACCTTCATGGCGACCAGCGCCGCCTACCTGAGGGCCCCGTGGTCGACACCGTTCGCTCCGAGCGCCACCGGGGTCGCCGAGTTCCGGCGCCTCGACGGGTCCCGCGAGGCCGTGCCGCTGATGCAACGGGTGGACGAGACGGCCGGTCGGGCGGAGGGCCCCGGCTGGCGGTCGGTGACCCTCGCCTACCTCGGCGACGAGCTCGACCTGACGGTCGTCCTCCCGGACGAGGGGCGCTTCGGTGCGGTCGAGCGCGCGCTCGATGGTGACGCCTTGGCCGACCTGCTCGCCTCGACCCGCCGTGCACCGGTCGACGTGTCGCTCCCCCGGTTCGGCTTCACCACCGATCTCGATCTCGTCGACCCCCTGCGCGCCCTCGGCGCCGCCGACGCCTTCGACCCGCTCCTCGCCGACTTCACCGGGATCAGCGCCGACGAAGCGCTCTCCCTGGCCGGGGTCGCCCACCAGACGTACTTCGCCGTCGACGAGGAAGGCACCGAAGGATCAGGCACCCGACCCACCACCACCACGAGGCAACCGACCACCACCATCCCCACCACCGCCGATGGCCCGCCGGTCCCCACGACCGCCGCATCGACCAGCCGCTGCTCCCGCCCACCGGATCGTGATCGACCGACCGTTCCTGGTCATCGTGAGCGACCGGGCCACGGGGGCGCCGCTGCTCTACGGCCGGGTGGTCTCACCCCGCGACTGAACGGCGCTCACGGTGGCGGTCACGAAGACCGGCGAGCGAGCGCCCTCTCCGCCACGAACCGTGACCTCGAGGCCTGCGGTCGTCGCCCGGGCCAACACCACCGGGGCCGGCCCGTCGGTCACGAGGCGGCGATCGATCGGGTCGCGGTACTCCACCTCGGTGCGCCGCGGGGCCAGCAGCCACGACGCATCGCCGGTCCGCACACGCATGTGGGCGAGGGCCTGCTCGACGACCATCCACGCCACGGCGTTGGTGACGTGGTCGAGCACGTCGAGATCGGTCACGCGGGGCAGCCACGGGACCACCACCACCCCGGCGTCGTCCACGTCGACCGCGCTGTGGCGCAGGCGACCGTCGACCTGACGTCCGTCGGCCGAAGGGCGGTACAGCGCCTCGAAGGCATCGCCCAGCGGCGACGGTCGACCGGTGACGGGATCGACGTGCACCCAGACCGACACGGCCTCGGCGCTCCCGCCGGCCGCCCCTCGCATCGACACCCGGCGCTCGGCCCAGCGACTCCCCAGACCCGAGCAGAACGTCGCCAGCGAGACCTGCTCGCGGAAGCGCAACGGCGAGTCCTCTTCGATCACGGAGCGGCGCACCACCCAGTGCCGCGAGCCGCGAAGATCCGCGTCGGCGGTGTCGTCACCCGCCACGTCCTGCACGAAACGGGCCAACCCGTCGAGGCGGACGCTGCCGTCGCGGCCGACGTCACCGAGCCGGACGGGGCGCGAGGCCCGAAACACCCGTCCGATCCGGGGGAACGGGAGGATCTCGACCGCTCCCGGGGCCCGCGGGGTGCGGCGGGAGCGTGGCGTCGAACTCGCTCATGGGACCGTGACGCTACCGGTGCGCGGCCCCTCGATCGCCGGCGACGGGCGCGCTCGCACGGACCCGTGGAGAAACCCCGTTGACGCCAGGAGGTGAGACGTGGTTTCGTACCAGCCATGTTCACGACCGACACCTCCGCTCGCACCACCGGTGCCGTGGCGACTGTCGTCGTGTCCGCCGCCGGCTCCGCCATGGTCACCACCACCTCCGTCATCGCCGCCTCCTGGTACCGGCACATCGACGGTTTCGGTTTCCCGGTGAACCACAAGCGCCTCACCCGGCGGCCCGTGATCCCGGTCTCGTAACGCTCACCGCGACGAGACAGCGACAGGCCGCCGGGTTCTCCCGGCGGCCTTTCTGCGTCGCCCCCTCCACCCGCCCGTCCACCTCCATCCACCACACGAAGGGACACGACGATGCTCGCCGAGCCGATCGACGACATCTCCGCCGCCGTGCAGGCCGACGCCGCGTGCCGCGACCTCGAGGACTCGCTGACCAGCGTGTTCTTCTCCGAGGACCTCCACGACGTGATCCGGGCCAAGCGCATCTGCGCCGGCTGCCCGGTGCAGCTGCTGTGCCTCGAAGGGGCCATCGACCGCCACGAGCCATGGGGCGTGTGGGGCGGCCAGCTGTTCCTGAACGGCCGGATCCTGGCCACCAAGCGCCGCGCCGGTCGCCCGCCCAAGGTGCCCCGCCCCGAGGACCAGCTCCCGGACATCCCGGTGCCCGTCCACCTGCGGGGGTACCTCCGCAGCGCATGATCCGACCCGGTGCCGTCGCCCCCCGGACGGCACCGGGTCCCGGGGTCCACGGACCTCCCGCTCCCGCTTCCCCGGGTGGCGCTGCTGCGTCGCGCCGGTGCCACCTGCCGGGAGGCCGACGAGGAGCGGGAGTCCGTGGTCGCGACCGATCCGGCCCGAGTTTGGCGCCGTCGGGTCGGCCGCTACCGTCGGGGGCGGAGCGACCATGGCGACGACCGAACTACCCCCCGAGGACCGAGCCCCGACGCCCTCGCCGCGGCGGGTGTCGCGTGGGCTGATCGCCGCCGTCGCTCTCGCCGTGGTCGTGTTGGGGATCGCCACGTTCACCGCCTTCCGCTCCGACGGCGGGACGACCACCGAGAAGCTCACTCCGGGGGCCACGCTCCCGCCCGACGCCTTCGCCCCGAACGGATTCGACGACGGCACCGACGTCGTCGGTTCATCGCTGCCACCGTTCCTCGTGACGAACTTCGACGGCTCCACCACCGAGCTCACGACCGGCGGCGCACCGTTGGTCATCAACTTCTGGGCCTCCTACTGCGCGCCCTGCGTGGCCGAGATGCCGGCCATCGAACAGGTCTACCGAGCCAACCGGGACCGGATCGGGGTGCTCGGGCTGCAGGTCCAGGAGGCCGCGGAGCAGGGCCTCCCGCTGGCGGAGCGCACCGGGGTCACCTATCCCCTCGGCCGGGATCCGAGAGGGTGAGCTCGTACGGGAGCTCGGCGGCATGAACCTGCCCACCACGGTCTTCGTGGCCGCCGACGGCACCATCACCGACGTCCACGTCGGTGCGGTGACCGCGGAGGAGCTCCAGGCCCTCATCGACGAGCACCTCCCGGTCTGAGCGACGGTGAACGCATCACTCGTCTACGCCTTCGGTGTCGGGATGGTGGCCACGTTCAACCCCTGTGGGTTCGCCATGCTCCCCGCCTACCTGTCCTACTTCCTCGGCCTCGAGTCCGAGGTCGACCCCGACGGCCGTGACGTGCACCGCCGCAGTGCTGCGGGCACTGACCGTCGGGGCCGTGATGACCGCCGGGTTCGTGGCCGTGTTCGCCCTCCTGGGCCTGGCCCTCGAACCCGTGCTGTCGAGCCTCCAGTCCCGCCTGCCCTGGGTCACGATCGTGCTGGGCGTCGGCCTCGTCGTGGTCGGCGTCCTGATGCTCCGCGGCCGCACCTTCACGGTGAACCTCCCCAAGATGAACAAGGGCACCCAGTCCCGAGAGCTCACCTCGGTGTTCCTCTTCGGGATGTCCTACGCCGTGGTGTCGCTCTCGTGCACCATCTCGCTGTTCACCGCCGCGGTCGTCACGACGATCGACACCGAGAGCTTCGTCGTCGGCATGGGCGCCTTCGTCGCCTACGCCCTCGGCATGGGCCTGGTCCTCACCGTCCTCACGCTGGCCATCGCGCTGGCCCGCCAGTCGATGGTGGGCCGACTGCGCAACGTCCTGCCCTACGTCAACCGGGTGTCGGGAGCTCTGCTCGTCGTCGCCGGCGTCTACGTCGGCTACTACGGCTGGTACGAGCTGCAGGTCCTCGACGGCAACCTCGACCCGGGAGGGCCGGCGCGCTGGGTCTTCGACCTCAACGGGCGCGTCAGCACCTGGATCACCGACGTCGGACCGACCCGCCTCGGCCTGCTGCTCGCCTTCGTCATCATGGCCGCCCTGCTGGTGGTGCTGGTCATGCGGGCCGTGCGGGACGCCAGATCCGACCGGACGACGAGATCGTCGGTGTCCGAACCCGGCTCTCGCCCGATCCCCTGACCCACCGCCTCCGCCAGGACCGTCCTCGTCGGCACAGGAACCGACCCCGACCCCCACCCGAAGGACAGAGCCATGGACCTGCGCATCTTCGTCGAGCCACAACAAGGTGCCACCTACGGTCAGCAGCTGGCCCTGGCCCAGGGTGGCCGAGGAGTGCGGGTACGACGCCTTCTTCCGTTCGGACCACTACCTGAGGATGGGCGACGGCGACGGCTCGACCGGGCCCGACGGACACGTGGGTGACCCTGGCCGGCATCGCTCGCGAGACGTCCACGATCCGACTCGGCACGCTGGTCTGCTCCGCGACGTTCCGCCTCCCGGGACCTCTCGCCGTCGCCGTCGCGCAGGTGGACGACATGAGCGGCGGCCGTGTCGAGCTCGGCCTGGGCGCGGGCTGGTTCGACGACGAGCACACCGCGTACGGGATCCCCTTCCCGACCCTCGCCGAGCGCTTCGACCGCCTCGAGGAGCAGCTCGAGATCGTGACCGGCCTCTGGGGCACCCCTGACGGCGCCCAGTTCACCTTCGAAGGCCAGCACTACGGGCTGGTCGGTTCACCCGCGCTGCCCAAGCCGGTGCAACCGGGCGGCCCGCCGGTGATCGTCGGCGGCCACGGGCCGCGCCGCACCCCGGCCCTCGCCGCCCGCTTCGCCGCCGAGTTCAACGTCCCCTTCTCCCCCGTGGAGGTGTTCGCGACCCAGCGGACCCGGGTCCGTGATGCGTGCGCGGCGATCGGCCGTCCGCCCGAGGACATGGTCTTCTCCGCCGCCCTGGTGCTGTGCTGCGGGCGCAACAACGAAGAGGTCGAGCGACGCGCCGGCGCCATCGGCCGGGCGTCCGACGAGCTGCGGGCCAACGGCGCCGCCGGGACACCGGCCGAGGTCCTCGACACGATCGCCACCTACGCCGAGGCCGGCGCGGAGCGCATCTACCTCCAGGTGCTCGACATCGACGACCACGACCACCTGCGCCTCGTGGCCGAGGAGGTCATGGCCCTCCTGCCGTGAGCCACCCGAGGATCAGGGGCTCAGACGTTCCCTGAGCCACGATCCGTCGCCGCGGAGGGTGTAGCGGAACCGGTCGTGCAGACGCGACGGCCGACCCTGCCAGAACTCCATCTCGCGGGGGATCACCCGGAACCCGCCCCAGTCGGGCGGACGGGGGACCACCTGCCCGTCGAAGCGGGCGTCGGCCTCGGCCACGCGGCGTTCGAGGGTCGCTCGGTCGGGGATCACCTCGCTCTGACGTGAGGCCCAGGCGCCGATCTGGCTCCCCCGTGGGCGCGAGCCGAAGTAGTCGTCGGCTTCGGCGTCACTCACCCGCTCGACGACACCCGCGACGCGCACCTGGCGGGCCAGGACGTTCCACGGGAAGCAGATGGCCGCGACCGGTCGCCCCGTGAGCTCACGTCCCTTCTGGCTGGTGGCGTTGGTGAAGAACACGAACCCGTGATCGTGCCCGCGCATCAGGACGTGACGGGACGACGGTCGCCCGACGTCGTCCACGCTGGACACGATCATGGCCTCCGGCTCGTGCACACCGGCCTCGACGCACACCTGGAACCACCGCTGGAACTGAGCGAAGGGCTCGTCGGACATGTCGGCGACGTCGACACCGCGAGCCTGCAGCTCGGCGCGCAGCACGTCCAGGGAGTCACTCATGTCCGAGAGTCAAGCGCACCGCGCCACCCGGTGTCAGAACCCGGTCCCCAGCGCCCAACCCGCGGCCGCGGCCGCGACGCCGCCCACGACCGACACCAGACCCCAGCCCAGTGCGGGGCCGACGCCCTGGCTCTCGGCAGAGCCCTCCACGAGGTTGACGAGCTCCATCATCAAGGTCGAGAAGGTGGTGAACGCGCCGAGGAACCCGAAGACCACGAACCGGCGCACGTCGGGATCCGGGGTGTGCCCGGTCGACCAACCGACGAACATCCCGAGGGCCAGCGAACCGACGACGTTGGCCGCCAACACGCCGTACGACGGCCCCTTCGCCCCACCCCGGTGGTCGAGGGCGACGTCCAGGAGATGGCGGCACACGGCGCCGAGAGCCCCACCGACACCCACGAGCACGACACCGGTCACCGCTGCACCCACCACGTCCGCCCCAACGCCAGCCCGGACGCCGCCACCGCGACGCCTGCCACGAGCGACACCGCGAGGTACACCCCCGCCCGCCACACCTGGCCGGCATCCACCAGCACCACGACTTCGACCGTCAGCGTCGAGAAGGTCGTGAACGCACCGAGCACCCCGTCCCCAGGAAGGTGTGCGTCACCGGCGCCGGAGGGCGCCGCTCGAGGAGGCCGGCGACGACCAGCCCGAGAAGGAACGAACCCACGAGGTTGACGGCCAGCGTCGTCGTGGGGAACTCGTCGAGCGAGACCGGCCAGGCGACCGAGATCGACCAGCGCGCCGTGGCCCCCACCGTGCCGCCCGCCGCCACGGCGACAAGGCGGACAGCGTCGGTGCGGGGCACGGCGAGTGGCTCAGCGGATCTCGGTGGCGCCGCGCAGGTACGCCAGCAGCGGCTCGGGGACGCGCACCGAGCCGTCGGGCTGGCGGTGGGTCTCCACGATGGCCGCCCAGACCCTGGGCACGGCGAGCGCCGAACCGTTGAGGGTGTGGACCACCTCGGTCCCCTTGCCGGCGGAGGGCCGGTAGCGGATGTTGGCTCGACGGGCCTGGTAGTCGCTGAACCACGACACCGAGGAGACCTCGAGCCATTGGTCCACCCCGGGGGCGTAGACCTCGATGTCGAGCGAGCGGTGGTGGGACTGCCCCATGTCGCCGGTGCAGATGTCGAGGACCCGGTAGGTGAGGCCGAGGTCGGCGACCAGGCCTTCGGCCCGGGCCAGGATCTCGTCGAGCACCTCGGGCGCCTGTGCCGGGGTGGCGTAGGCCAGGAGCTCGACCTTGTCGAACTCGTGGACCCGCAGGAGGCCCCGGGTGTCGCGCCCGGCCGAGCCGGCCTCCCGGCGGAAGCACGGCGTGTAGGCCATCAGACGCATCGGGAGATCGGACTCCGCCAGCACCTCGTCGCGGGCGATCGAGGTGAGCGGCACCTCCGCGGTCGGGATGGCCCACAGGTCGTCACGGGCCACGTGGTAGGCGTCGTCGGCGAACTTGGGGAGCTGCCCGCTGGCGGTGAGGGTGGCCGAGGACACGAGGCTCGGCGGACGGATCTCCTCGTAGATGTCGCTGTTGCGATCGAGCGCCAGCTGGCACAGCCCTCGGGCGAGGGTCGCCCCCTGCCGGCGGAACATCGTGAACATGGCGCCGCTCATCTTCACCGCCCGCTCGAGATCGAGGATGCCCAGCTCGGCGCCGACCTCCCAGTGCGGCACTCGCTGGTGGGCGGCCCACGCATCGGGGTCGTCACCCGCCCCGACCACCCGGACCACCGGGTTCTCGGCCTCGTCGCGCCCGTCGGGAGCATCGTCGGAAGGGAGGTTCGGGATCACCAACAGGAGGGCTTCGACCTCCTCGGCCAGCCGGTCGGCTTCGGCCGCCAACGCCTTCTCGGTGTCACCGAGGCTCCGGCTCTCGGCCTGCAACGCCTCGGCGCCGGCCACGTCACCGTCGCGACGCAGGGACCCGACCTGCTTCGACATGGCGTTCACCTGAGCCCGCAGGCCGTCGCGCTCGGTGGCGATGCGCCGGGCCCGTTCGTCGAGGTCGCGGAGACGACCGAGGTCGGACGTCACCTCGCCGCGCCGCGCCAGGGCGGCCTGGACCACGTCGAACTCGTTGCGGACCCTCCGGATGTCGATCACGACGGCCGACGTTAGTGGCGCGTCGTCCGACCTCCGGCGAGGTTCACCGCACCGCCGCGGATGCCGGTCCGCCGGCGGTCGGCCGATAGCGTCGGACGGCGTGTCCACCCCTGCCGAGTCCGGTGCTCCCACCGTGGAGGTGACCGATCTCGTGGTGCGCTACGGCGATCTGACCGCGGTGGACGGGATCTCGTTCACCGCGCAGGCGGGTGCGATCACCGCGCTCCTCGGGCCCAACGGCGCCGGCAAGACCACGACCGTCGAGACCCTCGAGGGGTATCGACGGCCGAGCACCGGAACGGTCCGCGTGCTCGGACTCGACCCGGTGGCCGACCATGCCTCGCTCGTCCGCCGCATCGGGGTGATGCTGCAGAGCGGCGGCGTCGCGCCCGGCATCCGCCCCGAGGAGGTGTTGCGGCTCTTCGCGTCGTACTACGACGACCCTGCTGATCCCGGGGAGCTGCTGACCCGCGTCGGGCTCGTCGAGCGGCGGCGGTCGGCCTGGCGACACCTCTCGGGAGGGGAGCAGCAGCGCCTGTCGCTCGCGCTGGCGCTCATCGGCCGGCCGGACGTCGTCTTCCTCGACGAGCCCACCTCGGGCGTCGACCCGACCGGTCGACAGGTGGTGCGCGACGTCATGGGCGAACTGCGCGCGCAGGGGGTCTGCGTGCTCGTCACGACCCACGACCTCGACGAGGCCGAGCGGATGGCCGACCACGTCGTCATCATCGATCGCGGTCGGCTGCTGGCCGAGGGCTCACCGACCACGCTCACCACCAGCGGACGCGGTGGGGAGATCCGCTTCGGTGCCCCGGCCGGGCTCGACGTCGCAGCGCTCGCCGTCCGGATGACGGCCGAGGTCACCGAAGTCGCCCCGGGCGACTACGTGGTGGCCACCGAGGCGACGCCGACGGCGGTGGCTGCGCTCACCGCGTGGTTGGCCGAGCGCGATCTCCCTCTCGCCGACCTCCGCGCCGGTCGTCACTCGCTCGAGGACGTCTTCCTCCGCCTCACCGCGGAGGCCGGGCGCGGGTCCGAACCGACCGAACGACCCCGTCGACGGGGCCGACGATGAGCGCCCTCGTCACCCAGGCTCGGGCGGAGCTGCGGCTCAACCTGCGCAACGGCGAGCAGCTCCTCGTCGCCATCGCCATCCCGGTGCTGCTGTTGGTGTTCTTCTCGACGGTCGACGTGCTGCCCCTCCCCGACGGCGTCAGCGAGCCGGTCGACTTCCTGGCCCCGGGGGTGCTGGCCCTCGCCGTCATGTCGAGTGCGATGGTGAGCCTGGGGATCAGCACCGGGTTCGAGCGCCAGTACGGCGTCCTCAAGCGGCTCGGGAGCACCCCACTGGGGCGGGGGCGTTGGGTGGGCGCCAAGATCCTCATGGTCCTCGCCCTGCTCGTCATCCAGGTGGCGGTGATCGCCGTCGTGGCCGTGGCCCTCGGCTGGTCACCCGAGGCGCGGGCCGCGCTGGCCCTCGTCGCCGTCGTGCTCGGCGCGCTGGCCTTCGGCGGAGTCGGCCTGGTGCTGGCCGGGAACGCTGCGCGGCACCGTCAACCTCGCCGTCACCAACGGGCTCTACCTCGCCTTGTTGCTCACCGGAGGCATGGTGATCCCCCTCGGCGAGCTCCCCGGGCCGATGGCGTCGATCGGCGAGCTCCTCCCGGCGGCTGCGCTCAGCACGACGCTGCAGGCTGCGCTGCGCGACGGCGCCGACCCCGCGGGATCGGCGTGGGTGGTGCTGGTCCTGTGGGCCGTCGCCGCACCGCTCGTGGCGACGCGGGTGTTCCGCTGGGATCCGTGACGACCCCGCGCTCAGACCGCCGAGTCGCCGCCCCAGATCCGGAACATCGCCAGGACTGCGATGTAGACCGCCAACGCCACGAAGAACCCCGAGTAGAACGCCCACGTGAGGATGGGCTTGTCGAACTTGAGGTGCATGAACACCCACGCAACGGTGAAGAACTTGACCGCCATCAAGATGAGCAGCACGGGCACGAGCAGGTTGCCCGACCACAGCGGGAAGTCGGGCACCTCGACGGCGAGCACCTCGACCACCGTGACGACGGCCAGGAAGATGGCGGTGAACACGTAGGTCTTGTCCCGCGAGTAGGGCGCGACCGCACCGTCGAGGACCTCGGTGGGGACCGGATCGTGGGGAGAGACGCTGGTGCTCATCGATGCTCCTACGGGATGAGGTAGACGATCGCGAAGATCAGGATCCAGACGATGTCGACGAAGTGCCAGTAGAGGCCGACCACCTCGACCGTCTCCGACTTGTGCTCGGGGAGGTTCCCCCGGATGGACAACAGCAGCAACGCCATCAACATGATGATGCCGACCGTGACGTGCACACCGTGGAAGCCGGTGAGGGTGTAGAAGGCCGAGCTGAACCGGCTGGTGGTGAAGCCCAGCCCTTCGCGCACGAACGCGGTGAACTCGTAGACCTGCCCGGCGATGAAGGTGGCACCGAGCAGAGCGGTGGCACCGAGCCAGACCCGCATGCGGTGGTGGTCACCGCGCTCGATCGCCGACACGGCGAGCACCATGGAGAGCGAGCTCATGAGCAGCACGAACGACGACGCCGAGGTGAAGGGGATGTCGAACAGGTCCTCGCCGCTCGGTCCCTCGAGAGGGTTGCGGTAGAGCAGGTAGGTGGTGATCAGCCCGCCGAAGAGCAGGCACTCCGAGGCCAGGAACAGCCACATCGCCAGCTTGGTGTTGGAGATGCCGGTGTTGGTGTCGTGCTCGATGTGGGCGACCGGCGCGTGGGCATCGGCCGCGGCGACGGTGGGATGGCTCGTCACGGTCTCAGCCAACGGGCTCGACCTCCTTTTCCACGGCAGGCGCCTCGTCGGTGACCTCGTCCGTCGTGCCGCGGGCTCGAGCTCCCCGCCCGACGCCGACTGGTCATCCGGCGCGTGCTCGTCGCCGTGCGCGGCGTCGGGGTCGTCCGGCGGCTCGAGGGCCCACCCGAAGATCCCGCCGACCACGATGATGCCCCCGATCAGCGACAGCCAGAGCGTGTAGAGCAGGCCGTAGGCGACGATCGGCATGCCGAAGGCGACGACGATCGGCCAGTACGACGGGGATGGCAGGTGGATGTGCTTGCCGTCGGAGCGCTTCTGCACGACGTCGTCGGTGTCGGCGATGCGCACGAGGGCGCCGTCCTTCGTCTCGCCGTACTTGCGGTACCAGAAGTCGTCGACCCTGGTCACCGTGGGGATGGGGTCGAAGTTGTAGGCCGGCACCGGCGAGGGGGTCATCCACTCGATGGTGCGCGCGTCCCACGGGTCCGGGCTGACCGGAGGGAGCTTCTTCGACTTCGCCTTGCTGTAGAAGATGTTGAAGAGGAACAGGGCGATGCTGCCGGCGAGGATGAACGCCCCGATCGTCGCCACCTTGTTCCAGAACTCGAACCCGTAGCCGGAGTCGTAGGTGTAGATGCGGCGGCTCATGCCCTGCAGCCCGAGGACGTGCATGGGGGCGAAGGTCAGGTTGAAGCCGAGGAGCATCCACCAGAAGTTGGCCTTGCCCAACGTCTCGTTGAGCATGTAGCCGAAGACCTTCGACCAGTAGAAGTACAAGCCCCCCATGAAGCCGAAGAAGGCACCGCCGAACAGCACGTAGTGGAAGTGGGCGACGATGTAGTAGGTGTCGGTCTGCTGGGTGTCACCGGGGGCGATGGAGTGCGTCACGCCGGAGAGGCCGCCGAGGGTGAACATGGTGACCAGGCCGATCGAGAAGAGCATCGGCGCGGTGAACTGCAACTTGCCGCCCCACATCGTGGCGGTCCAGTTCAGGATCTTCACGCCGGTCGGCACCGCGATGAACATCGTGGTGAGGGCGAAGGCCGTGACCGAGATCGGGCCGATGCCGGAGACGAACATGTGGTGGGCCCACACGCCCCAGCCCATGAAGCCGATGGCCACCCCGGAGAACACGATGAACGGGTAGCCGAAGATGGGCTTGCGGGAGAACGTGGGCAACATCTCCGACACCAAACCGAACGCCGGGAGGATCATCAGGTACACCTCGGGGTGACCGAAGATCCAGAACAGGTGCTCCCAGAGCAGCGGGCTGGCGCCCTTGGCCACGTTGAAGAAGTTGGCGTCGAAGAGGCGATCCATCATCAACAGGACCTGGGCCGACGTCAGGACGGGGATGGCGAACAGCAACAGGAACTGGGTGACCAGCGTCATCCACGTGAACACCGGCATGCGCATGAGCGACATGCCCGGGGCCCGCATGTTGAGCACCGTGGTGATGAGGTTGACCGCGCCGGCCAGCGACGCGACACCCGCGATGATGAGGCCGAGGTTCCAGTAGTCGATGCCGTGGGAGGGCGAGAAGATCACGCCGTTGTTGGGGGCGTAGTTGAACCACCCGCCGTCGGCGCCTCCACCGAGGAACCAGCTGCTGTTGATGAAGATCCCGGCGAACAGGTACACCCAGTAGCTGAGCGCGTTGATGCGGGGGAAGGCCACGTCGCGCGCGCCGATCTGCAACGGCATGAGGTAGTTGGCGAACGCGGCACCGATCGGCATCACCACCAGGAAGATCATGGTGGTGCCGTGCATCGTGAAGACCTGGTTGTAGAGGTCTGCGCTGAGCAGCGTGCCCCGCGGTGCCCAGAGCTGAGCCCGGATCAACAGCGCCTCGACACCGCCGATGATGAAGAAGAACAGCGCCGTGGCGCCGTACATGATGCCGATCTTCTTGTGGTCGACGGTCGTGACCCACGACCTCCACCCCGTCGTGGCCGTCGGGCGGGAGAAGACGCCGGCGGGCTTGAAGTCGGGCTCGCGCTCCCCGGACGGGAGAGCCAGCGGGTTGGCATCAGTGATGGCCATGAAGTGCTCCGGTTGCGGCGAAGGAGTCGGGCATCGACGTTGGTGCGAAGGCAGTCACGTCAGTTGAGGGTCTCGAGGTAGGCCACGAGTTGATCGATCTGAGCCTCGGTCGAGCGCGAGGTTGGGCATGCCCCGGCCTCCCTGGGCGTACGCGGGCTTCATGGCGGGAGGATTGCGCAGCCACGCCTCGAGCACGGCGCGGTTGACCCGTTCGGTGTCGACCGGACCGCCGATCAGGGCGTCACCCGGATCGCCCGGATTGGCCGTGAGCTCGGGGTTCCCGGCGACCGGGTCGCCCTGCGGGGAGTAGAGGTTGAAGATCGAGCCGGCGAACGTGCCCCGGGTCATGAAGTGGGTCAGGTTCGGGGCCACCCCTGCGACGAGCGGCACCGGCGCCGCACCCGGTTCGTCGTTCACGCCGTTGATCACGTGGCACTGGGCGCACAGGGCGGTGAAGACGGCTTTGCCCTCGACTGCGGTCGGGTCGGTGGGCTCGGCAGCGTCACGGGCCTGGTTGTCGGCCCACTCGTCGAAGGTGTCGGCCGACACCGCTCGCACGAGCATGCGCATGTTGGCGTGGGAGAGCCCGCAGAACTCCGTGCACTGACCCAGGAAGACGCCCTCGACGTCGGCCTCGACCTTCAGGTCGTTGAGCTGACCGGGCACGGCGTCCTTCTTGCCGTTCAGACCGGGGATCCAGAACGAGTGGATGACGTCGTTGGACGTGACCTTCAGGTCGACCTGGCGGTTCACCGGGATGACCATCTCGGTGGCGGTGTCGATGTCGAAGACGCCGTCGTCGTTCAGGTCGTACCTGTAGCCCCACCACCACTGCTGGCCGTAGACCTCGACCTTGATGGCGTCGGGTTCACGGGCCTCGAGCTCGATGATGGTGATGACGGTGGCCACCGCGACGCCGGCGAGGATGAGCGCCGGCAGGATGGTCCACCCGATCTCGAGGCCGGTGCGCCCGTGGACCTGGTCGGGGAACTGCTCGGGATCATCGGAGTCGCGCTGGCGGAACTTCCAGATGGCGGCGAAGATCACGGCGAACACGGCCAGCCCGACGAGCAAGGCGACGAAGAACACCGGGCCCATGAGGTTCTGGATCAGCTGGGCGGACGGGCCCTCGGGCTTCAGTGTCGTGAGCGGCTTGCCGTCGTTGCGGAAGGCGTCGGCGATGAGAGCCACGAACAGCACGGTGACGACGACGAGTGTGACGATCTGCAGGACCCTCACGACGACAGAACGACGAGACATCTACTCTCCCTGGAGGGCGGGGCCGGCCCCGGCCATCGGCGAGGTGAACGGGTTCGGTCGGCTGGCCCTCACGTGGTGACGTGCGTTGCTGAACCGAATGAAGTGTCCCCCATGATCCGAACGACGCGCCACTTGGGCGGTGACTCTCGTGTCACCGACGACAGGAGCGCAGGACGGGGTCGTCACGAGAGGTGGACCACCACAGGCGCCATGCCCGACTCGGTGGACCCACCCGCGGCAGGCTCCTCGGTCGACTCGGAGCCGTGCTTCTCGAACTCGCGCTCGCCGGCGAGTGCACCGATGATGCCGCCGGCGATCACCAGGACGGCGCCGAGGACCACCAGGCCCGTGAGGACGTAGCGGCCCGACCTCGGCACGAAGGCCAGCAGGATCGTGACGCCGAAGATGACGATGGCGAGGCCGCCGAAGACGATCACCGAGCCGGTCTTCGACACGGCGAGCAGCACCCGCGAGACACCGATGACCACCACACCGATGGTGATGATGGCCACGACCGGGACCCGTAGCGGGTCGATGATCCGGTGGTAGAGCTCGGCGTTGGTGGCGTCGTCGCCCGTGGCCCGCTCGGCCCACGTGCGCAACGTCCAGGTGAAGCCGATGATGACCAGGAAGGCCGCACCGCCCAGCGCCAGGCCCGTGCTGGCCGTCGCCATGCCGATGAGGATGACGACGAGGCCGACGGCGGCGAAGGCCGGGAGGTAGTTCATACCGGCCGGGGCCCGCGTGAGGGGGACGCTGTCGGTGCGCACGACCTCGGCCTCGGCCTCGGGGTCGGCGTCGCGGAAGGCGACCAGCAACCCGGCGAGCCCCGCCGAGGCGACGAAGAGGCTCAGGAAGATGCTGTAGGCGACATGGTTGCCGACGCCGCCCTTCCAGCCGAGCGAGAGCGGACCGAGCACCCGGTCGATGGGGTCCTGGGCCTCGCTCGAGAACCCGGCCACGAACGCGGCGACCAACGCCAGGACGGCGAGGCCCGAGAAGAACCGGAAGGCAGGGGTGAAGGCGCGGGATCGGAGCACGGTCGGCCTACTTGGTGATGTAGATGGCGAGCCAGATGACGAAGAACACGGCGGTCTGCACATCCCAGGCCAACGCAGCGGCCGAGATGCCGTCGTGCTGACGGCTGGTGAACTGCCCTCCGAGCGCTCGGATGGACATGAGGGCGAGGAACACCATGGTGCCGATGAGGAAGATCAGGTGCCCGGCGGTGATGCTGTAGATCAGCACCGACTGGGGGTTCGCGGCGACGTCGAGGCCCATGAGGGTGTAGAGGTACGTCGTCATCACGACGACCATGATCCCGAAGATGAAGGTCAGCCCGAGAGCCAGGTAGGCGTTGACCCGGTCGTCGCGGGCGATGGCGTAGACCGCCCACTGCACCGAGATCACGCCCATCAGCAGCGTGGCCAGCATGATGTTCGGCTGGTCGAGCGGGATCGAGACCCCCTCGGGCAACCACGTGTCGCCGGTGGCGAGGACGTCGGCTCGTTCCGTGAGGTAGATGGCCATGAGCGCCATCAGCGCCATCGCCGCCGCGGCGACGGTGAACGCCGTGCCCACCATGAGCACGCGCGGGCGCTGGACGGGAGGAGCCGGCGGGAGCGAACGGGTCACGGTGGCCATGCTCAGGCCTCCTCGGCCGTGCTGGCCGCATCGAGGAGCGGTTCGGCCGACTCGACCGTGTCGAGCTCGCCGAAGTTGCCGGGAACCGGGGGCGAGGCGGTGGCCCACTCGAGGCTCTGACCGGTCCCCCAGGCGTCGTCGGCGGGGGCGTCGCCCCTCTGGGCGATGAGCAGGGCGGCGGCCGCGACCACGAGGGCGAGCGCCATGAGGGCGGCCCCTGCGGCGCCGATCCCGTTGAGGGCGTCGGCGGCGTCGGCCAGTCCGTCGAACCGGTTGGCGAAGCCGAGGACGAGCAACGGGAGCCCGGCGAGGAAGGCGCCGCCCAGGAAGACCAGCACGGACAGCTTGGCCATGCCCTCGTTGGCGAAGCGCCCCCGGATCTTGGGCGACCAGTAGTAGAGCCCGGCGACGGCGGCGATGATGCCCGCCGCCATCACGAGGGCGAAGTGCCCGGCGGAGTAGGCCCCCGACTCACGCAACTCCAGGGGGGTGATGGCGTAGAGCGCTCCGGCCACGACCGCGAGCAGCAGCACCAGGACGAACAGCCCGGCGAGAGCCACCGCGGCCTTCGCCGGCGGGCGACCGGCGCGCAGCGTGCTCGCCCAGGCGCCGACGAGGAGCAGCGTCGGGAGGACGATGAGGAGGGAGAACCCGGCCCACACGGCGTGGTCGGCGACGTCCGGGTAGAAGTAGGGCTGGGCGAAGGCGCCGAAGCCCAGCGCGGCGAAGGCCCCGATGCCGACGAGCACGAACCCCCTGTGGGCCTGGCGGGTGCCTCCGAGGGTGGTGAACAGGTCGGTGACGATGCCCAGGGCCGGGACGATGAAGGCGTAGATCTGCGGTTGGCCGACGACCCAGGAGATCTGGGCGAACTGGTTGGCCCCGACGCCGAAGTCGCTGGGGCGACCGTACCGATGGTCGACGTAGACCAGCACGAGGTTGGCGGCCAGCACGGGGAGGCTGAGCACCCAGACGGAACCGCCGACGAGACCGGCCCACGTGGTGAAGGGCACGCGGTCGAGCGACATGCCCGGCGTGCGCAACGTGATGGCCGTGGTGAGCACGCAGATGGTGCCGAGCAGGAGGGCCGCGACGACACCGAGCAACGACACCAACATGAGGTCGACGGCCTCGCGACGACCGCCCCCGAACCCGCCGTCGATGGCGTTGGCGACGATCAGCACACCGCCCGACAGCAGCCAGGTCCAGAAGGCCAGCGACGCCGCACGCGGGAAGGCGACGGTGTTGGCGCCGACCTGGAGGGGCACGATGAAGGTGAGGATGCCGAGCAGCAGCGGCACCACCACGAGCAGCGCCAGTCCGAGACGACCGAGCGTGAACATCGTGGACGCGGCCTGCGCCGTGAACAGGTCGTCGCCGACCTCGTGGACACCGACGAGGGCGGTGACCACCCAACCGGCCACGCCGAACAGCAGCGCGGCGCCGATCCAGAGCCGCCCGAGCGTCAGGTGGTCGCCACTGCCGAAGACGGTGTTCGGCGACGTGGTGAGGACCTCGTCGTCGACCGCAGGACCGACGTCGGTCGCTGCCTCCGGCCTCGTCTCCGTTATCGCCATAGCTCCTGGGACCTCGCTCGAGCAACCGAACTCGGGCCGGTCCGAGAACCGGCGACCAACGATGCGACGTCCGGGGACGCCCTACGGCGAAGGACTCTACACACGCGGCTCGGACCCATCGAAAACCGTCGTACCCCGACCTTCAGAGCCCGGAGCGCACGAGCTCGTCGAGCGCCATCGAGCCGAACAGGAGCGTGACGTAGGTGATCGAATAGGTGAACAGCCGCATGGCCACCGCCGTGGAGCCGGTGCGCAGCAACTGCACGGCGAGCGCGGTGAACCCGGCTCCGAGGACGAGGGCGGCGACGGCGTAGATCCAGCCCATCTCTCCCACGGGCACGAAGGCCAACGTGAGGAACCACAGCCAGACCGTGTAGGCGAGGATCCGCACGGACGTGGCGTGCAACGTGGTGACCGACGGGAGCATCGGAACGTCGGCGGCGGCGTAGTCGTCCTTGTACCGGATGGCCAGCGCCCAGAAGTGCGGCGGCGTCCAGAAGAAGATGATGGCGAAGAGCAGCACCGGCGGCCAGGCCAGCGAATCGGTCACCGCCGACCACCCGATGAGCACCGGCGCGGCTCCCGCAGCCCCGCCGATGACGATGTTGCTCGTCGAGGACCGCTTCAACCACAGCGTGTAGACGAAGACGTAGAAGAGGCACGCCGCCACGGCGAGGACAGCGCTCAGGAGGTTGACGAACCCCCACAGCCACGCGAACGCCACCACCTCGAGCCCGACGGCGAAGACGAGCGCCGAACGCGGCGAGAGCACGCCCGTGACGAGCGGACGGTTCTGCGTGCGCTTCATGACGGCGTCGATGTCACGGTCGACGTACATGTTGATGGCATTGGCCCCACCGGCCGCGAAGGTGCCGCCGACGACCGTGGCGACCATCAGCCACAGCGACGGGAGCCCCTGCTCGGCCACGACCATCGTCGGGACGGTCGTGATCAGGAGGAGCTCGATGATCCGCGGCTTGGTCAGCGCCACGTAACCACGGAGACGCGTCGAGATCGGCGGTCGCGCCACGGTCTTCATTGCGAGCCGATGGTAGGCCTCGACCCCGGAGCGTCGACAATCGTGAGCGGCGCCGGCCGCGCCCCCGACGACGACCGACTGTTCGCTGATTGGGCGGTCCAGGAGCCCTCTCGTACGATCAGGTCCGTGCGGTTGCCGCGTCTCTCCCCCCAGGCCTACCGGCGCATCACCTTGTTCGCGGCGCTGGCCCTGGCGTTCATCATCGTGACCGGCGCGGGCGTCAGGCTGACCGGGTCCGGGCTCGGCTGCTCCGACTGGCCCACCTGCGAGCAGGACCAGTTCGTGGCCCCGCTCGAGGTCAACGCCATGATCGAGTTCGTCAATCGGCTCATCACCGGTCTCGTGTCGGTGGCCGTCATCCTCGCCGTGCTGGGCTCGCTGGTCCGGGTGCCCAGACGCCGCGACCTCACGCTGTGGTCGCTCGGGCTGGTGGCCGGGGTGCTCGCCCAGATCGTGCTCGGCGGCCTCACCGTGCTGTTCCACCTCGCCCCGCCGTTCGTCATCGGGCACTTCCTGGTCTCGATGGTGCTGATGTGGAACGCGGTGGTGCTGTACGAACGGGCCGGGCACGACGGCTCGCCGGGGCTGCCGCTGGTGCGCCCGCGGGTGCGGATGCTGGGACGGGCGCTGGTGGTCACCGGCGCGGTCACCATCTTCTCGGGGACGATCGTCACGGGGACCGGGCCCCACGGCGGCGACGAGACGGTCGAGCGGCTGCCCTTCGAGCTGATGGAGGTGGCCCGCACCCACAGCGTGCTCATGTGGCTCTTCCTGGGCCTGGCGGTGTGGACGCTCTGGGAGCTGCGCCGATCGGGAGCCCCCCTGGGGGTGGATCGCCGCGCCAAGGTGCTGGTGGCCACCATCGTGTTCCAGGGCGTGGTCGGCTACGCCCAGTACTTCACCGGGGTCCCACCGTGGCTGGTCATGTTCCACATCGCCGGGAGCATCGCCGTGTGGGTCGCGGTCCTGCGGTTCCACCTGGGGCTGACGGCCCACCCGCTCGACGTCGCCGTCGGCCCCCGACGGGAGCCCGGGCGCACGGCGCCGGACGGCGAAGCGGTCGCCACCGCCTGAGCCGGGTGTCGTCGACCCCACCCGATGGGGGAAGATCGACCCGATGGAACCCCTTCTCCCACCGAGGCTGATGGCCCCGGGCCCGATGGCGACGCCGACCGAGGTCGAGGACCCCTCCGTCGACGACGCACCGGAGCTCGACCCGCCATGGGTGGTGATCGTGTGGAACGACCCGATCAACCTGATGAGCTACGTGACCTTCGTGCTCCAGAAGCTGTTCGGCTACAGCCGCCAGAAGGCGGAGTCGTTGATGCTCGACGTGCACGAGAAGGGTCGTGCCGTGGTGTCGTCGGGTAGCCAGGAGAAGGCCGAGCTGGACGTGTTCCGCCTCCACGAGCACGGCCTGTGGGCGACCATGCAGCAGGACTGATGGGTCCGTTCTCGCGACGCAAGATCAAAGCGGACGGGCCTGACCGCTTCGTGGTCCGTCTCGACGACGTGGAGCGCAAGGTCCTCGCCGACGTGTGCGGCCAGCTGGCCGAGGCGATCGAGGCCGAGGGGACCAACGAGAACCTCCGTCGCCTCTTCCCGGTCGCACACGCCGACGACCCCGAACGCGAAGCCGACTACCGCGACATGGTCGGCTCGGACCTGCGCACGAAGCGGCTCGAGGACCTGCACGCCGTGATCGACGGCGCCGGTGCCCGCGAGCTCGACCGCGCCGGGCTCGAACGTTGGATGACCGCCATCAACGCGATCCGCTTGGTCCTGGGCACGATCCTCGACGTGGACGAGGGAGATCCGGGCCCTCTCGACCCGGACGACCCCAGCACGCCGACGGCGATCGTCTACCACTTCCTGGGCGGGCTCCTCGAGGAGATCGTGGTCGCCCTCTCGTCCACGCTCTGAGAACCGGTCCGCGACGACGTCCGACGCCGACGGGCGGAACGATCAGTTGAGGCACTCGATCGCGGCGTCGGTGCCTCGTCGCCGCGCGTCGTCGGGTGTGACCACCGAAGGGTCGACCAACTCGGCGGGCGGCACCGCGGCGACGATGAACTCGGCGAAGCAGGCCGCTTGCTCCGTCGTGGTTCGGGGCTGCTCGAGCACCTGGCGGAAGACGTCGAGGCGCAGCGCCACGTACTGGAGCGCCAGCCGGGCCGGCTCACCCACGACGGCGGGGGTCTGGTCGACCTCGCAGGACCGCAACGTGGCCGTGCTCTCGCCGCGCTCGACCGTCGCCGCGCCGGTCGGACCCGCCGCCGCCCACTCGCCGAAGGCGCCGGCGAACGTCTCGGTGGCACCGGCATCGACTCCGGTGACCGCGACCGCCACGCACCGTCGATCGCCGTCGAGGTAGGTGATCGCCGAGTCGCCGGCCCAACCGTCGACGACGGCCAACGACCGCTGCGGCTCGAGCCGTTGGGCCAGCGTGACGAGCAAGGAGAGCGCACCGAAGGGGGCGGTGTCGAGCTCCTCCTGGCCGGCGACCCAGGCCCGGGGCCCCGATGACCACCGGACCGTCACCGGCGAGGTAGCGCTCCGGCTGGAGCGTCTCCATCTCGCTCGACGGCGGGTCGGCCAGAGCCTCGTCGACGGCCGGGTTGCCGCCCTCGGCACCGAGCACCCGCACGAGACCGGGTCCGATCACGTAGGGGCTGACGAAGATCGACTGGAGGACGTCGGGCACCTCGGCCAGGCCGTCGGTGACCGATGACGTCACGTCGTCGAGCCGACGCTCGTACTCCTGGCGCTCGGCGTCGGAGAACGTCTCGATGTAGCGGTCCTCGACCACGGTGGCGTCACCCTCGACGACGGTGCGCAACGTGGCGGCGAGGACGTCGTCGTCGCCGTCGATGCGGTCGAGGTCGAAGTACTGGTCCTGCCAGGCGTGGGTCAGCTCGTGCACCACGCTGACCTCGGTCATGGCGTCGAGCTCCTCGCCCCTGATCGTGATGGCGTCGGCCTCGCTGTCGTAGTACGCGAGGGTCCCCTCACCGACCAGTCGATCGGCCTCTGCGGCCAGATCCACCTCGGGGCCGATGAGGTCGAGGGCCCGCAACTGCGCGGTGGAGATGTCGAGCGACTCGGCCTGGTCCTCGGTCAGCTCACCGCCCTCACCGGCGATGGCCTCCCTGAAGTCGGCGTCGCTGAGGAAGCGCACCGGGACCGGTTGACGGAACGGGCGCCCTCGCGTCTGTGCGACGAAGTCGGCCAGCGGCTCGAGGCGAGGGTCCCAGACGTCGGTCGAGCCCGACGGCGCGGCGGGGCCGGAGGGCTCGGCGGCGGTCCGCGGAGCCGACGCGACCTGTGTCGTCGACGCGGTGGCGACGAGCGCCCAGCCCGCGGCGCCCACCAGGAGCACGACGACGACGAGGGCGGCGACACCGACCAGGACCGGTGACCGGCCCGGCGGGGGCTCGGGGGGCGACGCCGGCAGGGGGGTGCCGAACACGGGGCCCGTGGGCGGGCTCGTCGGCATCATGGCCGCCACGGTAGCGACGAACCCGCATCGCTCGGTGGGTCCGGCGCTCCCCGCGACCGACCCTGGTCGGCGGCCGTCGTCTGGCGATGCCCCGCGAGGGTGCTGCTATGGTGACCGAGCCCTCACGGCTGAGAGCCCCCATCGTCCAGTGGCCTAGGACGCCGCCCTTTCAAGGCGGTAACACGGGTTCGAATCCCGTTGGGGGTACGTCACACCCCCTGTACGCCAGGGCGCAACATCCTCCTGCCTCGGCAGGACGCAACAGTGGTCCCGTGGTGCAGTTTGGAGTGCACGCCGGCCTGTCAAGCCGGAGGTCGCGGGTTCAAATCCCGTCGGGACCGCCAGTTGCCGCCCCCGACAGGGGTCCGGCAGCGCTGGGTCGGGTAGCTCAGTCGGCAGAGCGATCGCCTGAAAAGCGATAGGTCACCGGATCGACGCCGGTCCCGACCACCTGCGGAACCCCTGCTCTGCAGGGGTTCCGTTCGTTTTCACCGCCCGATTCCGCGACCGGTCCCGGGAGCCCGACGAGGAGCAGACCGTGTGTCGCAGGCCGCGACCGGGCCCGAGCGTCGCCGAGCACCGCTCACACCGGCCGGAGCAGGTGCACCGATCTGCGGCTCACACGTCTGACAGGCTGTGGACACCAACCAGGTGGGCATCGCCCCACGGGTGGGGGCAGGGGGCATGGGGCTCGACGACGATGCACCGGGGCAGGTCCCGGTCCGACCGTTCTCGAGGGGTGAGCCCGAACGCGCCGCGGAACGCCCGCTCGACCAGCCGGCGTCGTTCGAGGCGGTGTATCTGACCTCTCGCGGGCGGCTCATCGGCCTGGCCCGCACGGTGCTCGCCGACGCCGACGCCGCCGAGGAGGTGGTGCAGGAGGCCTTCGTGCGCAGCTACGCACACTGGGGCGATGTGCGCAACGACGATCCGTTGCCCTACGTGCGATCGGCGGTGCTGAACCTGTGCCGGAGCCGCTTTCGCCGCAAGCGCACCCCGCTGCGCCGGGTCCGCGACGAACCGTCGGCGGAGTCGCAGGCCGCCGACCTCGCCCGCCGCGACGCAGTCGTGGCCGCCCTGCGCACCCTGCCCCGACGCCAACGAGAGGTCGTGGCCCTGCGCTACTTCGGCGAGATGTCGACCCAGGAGACCGCCCGAGAGCTGGGGATCTCGCCGGGCACGGTCAAGACGCACCTGCACCGGGCCATCGCGGCACTCGCCGTCGAACTGGAGGACCACCGCCATGGCTGACCCCCCCACCGACTCCGACCACGACCCCGGGGGCCACGACGTCGACCTCGATCGCCTGCGCGGGCTCGGGCTCGAGGCGCTGGCCGACGTCTCGCGCGACCGGCACCTCGGGGTGGGCGTCGATCGAGGCCGGGGCCACCCGCCGAGGACGACGACGACAGGCCCTCGCCGGGTTGACCGCGGCCGCCGTGCTGGCCCTGGTCGTGGGAGCGGGCGTGGCGATCGCGTGGACCGGGTCGGAGGACGTCGACGTCGTCGCGGCGCCGACGGCCGTCGCCGGCGCCCGCTACCTCCTCCCGCCCGACGACGCAGAGGGAGCCTGGGTGCAGGTCGGCTACGACGAGTCCGGGACCGTCTTCGGGGAGGTCGACGGCGAGCCCACCTCCTACCTGATCGCCTGGGACCGACCAGGTGACGTACAGGCCCAGCTGACCGTGCAGGCGCGCCCGGCTCTGCTCGACGAGCCGAGCACCTGGACGGCGACGGACATGTCCGCCCCCGAGGAGACGCGGTGAGCGAGCTGATGTTGCCCGACACGTGGCCCCGCGAACCGGTGTTCAGCGTGACCGGGCCGGCGGTGCTCACCTGCCTCGGTGCCCGGATCGTCGCAACGGCGGAGAAGAGCTCGGACCGGGTGGCCCCGCCGGGCCCCCAGGTCCCGGCGGGGCCCGTGGCGATGGCGGGGTTCGTCGACGACGGGTCGGTCTTCACGCTCCAGATGCTCGACCCCGAGCCCGGCGACTGCCGGTTCGACGCCGACGTCGTCGACCCCGTGCTGGCGGCCGCCGAGGGACTACGGGTCGTGGGTGAGCAGGAGTGGCGGGACTTCATGGCTCGATACCTCGACGCCGGTGGGGGCCCCCCGCAGGTGGACCTGCCCACGGCACCGCGGGGTACGGCCTGGTCACCCCCGGGACCGACCGTCGCCATCGAGGGCGAAGCCGATGCCCGGGACGCGATCGCGGGAGCCTTCGCCGAGCTGGATGTGCGCGCCGCCGACGGGAGCTACCCGAACCTCGAGGGCGGGGCGGACGACGTGACCTACGCGGCCATGTTCGACGAGGCCGGCAGGATCGCGGACGGGCTCGGGACCGCGAGCTTCGAGGTCGTCGAGATCGGCTTCACGTCCGACACCGAGGCCGCGGTCATGTTCCGGGTGCAGACCTCGCTGGTCGACGGATCGGTCGACATCACCCTCGAGGGAACGGCGTTGAAGGTCGGGGATCGATGGGTGGTGAGCCGAGACACCGTCGAGGCGATGCTCGGTCGTGCCTCGATGGGGCCCACCACGCCCCGGTGATCCCGGATGCGATGCCGGGACCGAGCGGAGGGTCGTGTCAGTCGACGGCGAACGCCTGCCGGAGCGCCTCGGCCACGCGGTCCTGCGCCTCTCCGGCGGCGTCGATGCCGGCGTCCATGCCGAAGAAGCCGTGGAACATCCCGTCGAACTCGTGGTACTCGACCGCCACCCCCGAGTCGGTGAGGGTCTCGGCGAACGCACGACCCTGGTCGCGCAGCGGATCGAACTCTGCGGTCACCACGGTGGCCGGGGCCACTCCGGTCAGCTCGGCGTAGATCGGCGAGTAGCGGGGATCGGAGCGGTCGGCGTCGTCGTTGGCGTACTGGTCGTGGAAGAACTCCATCCCCTCCGTGGTGAGGAAGTAGCCCTCGCCGTTCTCCGCCCACGAGGGTCGATCGCACGTGCCGTCGGTGACGGGGTAGATCAGCACCTGGTGCACCAGCTCGATGCGGTCGCTGTCGCGGGCGTGCACCGCGACGACGGCAGCCAGGTTCCCACCGGCGCTGTCACCCGCAACGGCCACCCGGTCAGCGTCGACGCCGAGCTCGTCGGCGTTGTCGACCACCCACTCGAGCGCCGCGACAGCGTCGTCGGCCGCCGCAGGGAACCGGGCCTCGGGGGCCAGGCGGTAGTCGACGGCGACGACCACGCACCCCGCCTTGGTGGCCAGGACCCGACAGGTGTGGTCGTGGGTGTCGAGCGTGCCCAGCACCCAGCCGCCGCCGTGGAAGAACACCGTGACGGGCAGCGACGGATCGTCGTTCGGCCGGTAGATCCGGATGGGGATCTCGCCGGCGGGACCGGGGATCGCGCGATCGGTGACGTCGGGCAGCTCGATCGGGCTCGGCACCGGTGTGTCGGCCAACGCTCGGAGCTCCTCGGCGGTCTTGCCGCTGAAGGTGAAGCCGATGTCGCGCATGAGGTCGATGACGACCTGAGCCTGAGGATCGAGTGGCACGGTTCCCCCTGGAAGACCGTGGGCGACCGTGTCGTCACCCGGAAGCGGTCACTCTGCCACACCGACCCGGTCCCCTCCCGGCGAGGGGCCCGGGGTCGGGTCAGGCGCGCACGACGCCGTCGCGCACGGCGGCCTCGGCGGCCGCTGCGGCGACCCGCGGGGCGACGTTGCGGTCGAACACCGACGGGATCACGAAGTCGGGGGCCAGGTCCGCGGGCGACACGCAGGCGGCGATCGCCCCGGCGGCGGCCAGCTTCATCCCCTCGGTGATGGTCGTCGCCCCTGCGTCGAGGGCGCCACGGAAGATGCCCGGGAAGCACAGCACGTTGTTGATCTGGTTCGGGAAGTCGCTGCGGCCGGTGGCGATGACGCCACCCACGTGGCGGATCTCCTCGGGGCGGATCTCGGGATCGGGGTTGGCCATGGCGAACACGATGGGATCGCTGGCCATGCCCTCGACGTCGGCGACGGTGATCAGGCCCGGCCCGCTGACCCCGATGAAGAGGTCCGCACCCGGCATGCACTCGGTCAGGCCACCGGTGACCCGGTCGGGGTTCGTGTGCTCGGCGAACCACTCCTTGGCGACGTTCAGCCCGCCACGACCCTCGTAGACGGCGCCCTGGCGGTCGCATCCCACGATCCACGGGACGCCGGCCTCGATGAGGATCTTCGAGATGGCCACGCCCGCCGCGCCCACCCCGGCGATGACCACGCGGAGGTCGCTCATCTTCTTGTCGACGATCTTGAGTGCGTTCTCGAGGGCGGCCAGGGCCACCACCGCGGTGCCGTGCTGATCGTCGTGGAACACCGGGATGTCGAGCAGGTCCTTCAACCGCTCCTCGACCTCGAAGCACACCGGGGCAGCGATGTCCTCGAGGTTGATCCCACCGAACGTCGGGGCGACACGTTGCACGGTCTCGACGATCTCGTCGGCGCTCGACGTGTCGATGCACAACGGGAACCCGTCGATCCCGGCGAACTCCTTGAACAGCAGCGCCTTGCCCTCCATGACCGGCATGGCCCCGAGCGGGCCGATGTCACCGAGGCCGAGCACAGCGGTGCCGTCGCTCACGATGGCGACGGTGTTCTTGCGGATCGTCAGCTCGTGGGCCTTGGACGGGTCGGCTTCGATCGCCTTGCAGACGCGTGCCACGCCCGGGGTGTAGGCCATCGACAGGTCGTCGGTGTCGCGCACCACGACGCTGCTCGTCACCCCGATCTTGCCGCCGGCGTGCATCGCGAAGGTGCGGTCCTCCCAGGACAGGACCTCCACCCCGTCGAGCTGGGAGGCGGCGTCGACGACCTCTCGCTGATGCTCCTCGCTGCGGCAGTCGATGACCACGTCCTCCTCGAGGAAGGAACGACGGGCCTCGAAGCCGCCGATGGCCACGATGTTGCCGCCGACCGCGCCGACGGCGGCGGCCAGACGGCCGAGGACACCCGGCTCGTTCACGAAGCGGACGCGAAGCAGGACGGAGAACGCAGCGGTGGGAGTGTCAGCCATAAGGGCCTCGACGCTACCGGTCCCGCCCCGACCGGTCGAAGCCACCCGTCCGGTCGAACCGTTGCGGCCCGGGTCAGGCCCCTTCGTACCCGAAGCCCAGCTCGGGTGCCGTCACGAGAGCCCGGAACTCGACCCCCTCGGCCTCGGCCATGGCGGCGCAGGTGCCACCGCGGTCGACCAGCACCAGGATCATCACCGGCTCCGCACCGAGCTCGCGGACCACCCGTAGCGCCTCGATCGACGAGGTCCCCCGAGTGACCGTGTCCTCCGTGATGACCACCTTGTCGCCGACCTCGAGCGGCCCGGCGAGCCGACCCGCGACACCGTGGTCCTTGGCCTCCTTGCGGATGGTGAAGGACTTCAACGCCCGGCCCCGCGTGGCGGCGACGGCGCTGATCCCGTAGGCGACGGGATCGGCACCCACGGTCAGGCCCCCGAGGGCGTCGACCTCGGGCGGGATGAGCGGGAGGGCGACGTCGGCCATCAGCAACAGGCCGTCGGGACGACACGCCGTCTGCTTGGAGTCGATGAACCAGTTGCTCCGCCGGCCCGACTTGAGCGTGAAGTCGCCCGTCCGCACCGAGTGGCGCAGGAGGTGGGCCACCAGCGCGTCCTTGGCGTCGCCCGTCCCGGTCGCACCGATCGAACCGGTCACGATCAGACCAACCTGGTCTCACCGTGACCGGCGACGACCCGGCCCACCACCGCGGCGCGGTGGCCCGCGGAGCGCACGACGTCGAGGGCGCGCGGGCCGTCCGCCTCCGCGACGACCACGACCATGCCGATGCCCAGGTTGAACACCTTGGCCATCTCGTCGTCGCTCACCGCGCCCGAGGCGTTGGATCTCACCGAAGATGCGGGGCACCTCCCAGGCCGAACGATCGATCTCGGCGTCGACCCCCTTGGGCAGGACCCGGGACACGTTGCCGGGCAGACCACCACCGGTGATGTGGGCGACGGCACGGACGTCGACCGCCGACAGCAACGCGGTGATCGCCGGGGCGTAGATGACCGAGGGCGAGAGGAGCTCGTCGGCGAGGGTGTGCGCGGCGCCGTCGAAGGCCGGCCCGTCGAGGGGGAGGCCGGCCCGTTCGAGCAGCACCCGACGTGCGAGGGAGTAGCCGTTGGAGCGCAGGTTCGGCGACGGCAGCCCGATCACGACGTCACCGGGGGCGACGTGGGCGCCGGTCACCAGGCGATCGCGGTCGGCGATGCCGACCGCGAAGCCGACGAGGTCGAACTCGCCGGCCTCCATGGCCCCCGGGTGCTCGGCCATCTCGCCTCCGACGAGGGCACACCCAGCCTGGCGGCACCCCTCGGCGACCCCTTCGACGAGCTGCTCGATGTGATCGGGATCGAGGCTCCCGACGGCGATGTAGTCCAGGAAGAACAGCGGCTCGGCGCCCTGGCAGACGAGGTCGTCGACGCACATGGCGACGAGATCGATGCCGATGGTCGTGAACCGCCCGGTGGCCTGGGCCACCAACGCCTTGGTGCCGACGCCGTCGGTCGACGACACGAGGACGGGACGACGGTAGCGCTCCACGTCGAGGGCGAAGAGACCGCCGAAACCGCCGATGTCGCCGATCACCTCGGGCCGGAACGTCGAGCGCACCTTGTCCTTGATGCGCTGGACGGCCTCCTCCCCGGCGTCGATGCTGACTCCGGCCCCGGCGTAGGTCTCCCCTGCCGCGCCCTGCGGATCAGCCACCGTGTTCGCCGGCTGCCGGGACCTGATCGGTGCCACCGCCCGGTTCGGTGCGTGCGTCCGTGGCCGGCAGGGTCGCCTCACCGGCGAGCAGGCCGTCGAAGGCCGACTCGAGGACGGTGCTCGGCGATTCCGGACCCGTCTCGAGCACGCCCTTGGTCAGGTTGACCGGGACCTCCACCGGGTAGTGACCGGTGAGGCAGGCGTCGCAGAAGCCGGCACCGACCGCTCCCGTGGCCGACACCAGACGGTCGAGGGTGAGATAGGAGATGGAGTCGACGTTGAGGTACTCGCGGATCTCGTCGACGCTCATGTGGGCCGCGAGGAGCTCCGAACGGGCTCCCGTGTCCATGCCGTAGAAGCAGGGCCACTTGTAGGGCGGCGAGGAGATGCGCATGTGCACCTCGAGAGCGCCGGCTTCACGCAGCATCGAGACCATCGCCCTGGTGGTGGTGCCACGGACGATCGAGTCGTCGACGACGACAAGTCGTTTGCCGGCGATGTTGTCGCGCAGCGGATTGAGCTTCATGCGCACGCCCAGGGCCCGCATGGCCTGGTTGGGGGCGATGAACGTCCGACCGATGTAGCGGTTCTTGACCAGGCCCTGCCCATAGGGGATCCCGGTGCGACGGGCGAAGCCCTCGGCGGCCGGGATCCCGGACTCGGGGACGCCCATGACCAGGTCGGCGTCGACCGGCGCCTGCTCGGCGAGCTGCTCGCCCATGTGCACCCGGGCCTGGTGGACGCTGCGGCCGTAGAGGCGTGAGTCGGGCCGGGCGAAGTAGACGAACTCGAACAGGCAGAGGTGGGGGTCGATGGCCTCGGGCGGGAAGGCCCGCACCGAGCGGTAGCCCGTGGCGTCGATCACGATCATCTCGCCCGGTTCGATCTCACGGACCAGATGGGCACCCACCACGTCGAGAGCCGGGCTCTCGGAGGCCAGCACCCAACCCTGATCGAGCTTGCCGAGGCACATCGGTCGGAACCCGCTGGGGTCGCGCAGGCCGATGACGTGGCCCTCGTCCATCGCCACCACCGAGAAGGCGCCCTTGAGGCGCGGGGCCAGCGAGAGCAGCGCCCGTTCGAGGGCGCGCCCGTCGGCGCTGGACTCCGGGTTCTTTCCCAGTTCGTCGGCCAACAACTCGGCCATGAGGTCGCTGTCGCTGGCCACGGTGCCGGGCAACATGCCGGCCTCGGCCGCCAGCTCCTCGGTGTTCACGAGGTTCCCGTTGTGGCCGAGCGCGACGGTGTGGTCGCCGATGTCGCGGTACACCGGCTGCGCGTTGCGCCAGGTGCTCGAACCGGTGGTGGAGTAGCGGGTGTGGCCGATCGCCAGGTGGCCGGTCAACGCGGCGAGCGTGCGGTCGTCGAACGTGTTCGACACCAGGCCCATGTCCTTGACGACGGTGATCGTGTCGCCGTCGCTCACCGCCATGCCGGCGGCCTCCTGGCCACGGTGCTGGAGGGCGTAGAGGCCCAGGTAGGTCAGGTGCGAGACCGGTTGACCCGGGGCGTAGACCCCGAAGACCCCGCACGCCTCTTTCGGGGTGTCGTCACCGATCCGGTCCTCGATCACGTCAGGCGACGCACCACCGCTCGAACCCTCGGGACTCACGGGCCCAGCGTAGCGGTCGGTCGGCGGTGGCCCGCGTCCCGTGTGCGCGGTGTCACGCCTGCACCGTCCCCGCACCCAGGGCATCGGGAAGGCGTCGTTCCCACTGCTCGGCGACCTCGGCCAGAGCCAGGTCCAAGAGGCCCTTGACGGTGATCCGATCGCCACCCGCCATCCCGATGCGCGAGGTGGGGACACCGGCCTGCTCGCAGGTGTTGAGCACCGCCGTGACGTTGTCGGGCTCGACGCAGACGACCACCCGCGAGGGGCTCTCGCTGAAGAGCGAGGCCGCATCGGGATGCGCGCGACGTTGACACCGAGGTCCGATCGCACCGCCATCTCGGCCAGGGCCACGCCGATGCCACCGGCGGAGACGTCGTGTGCGCCGGCCAGCAGACCGCCGGCGACGAGGGTGCGCACGACGCCGGCCACGGCCAGGTGGTGGTCGGTGTCGAGTGCGGGCAGCCGGCCCCCGTGCTGGCCGTGAGCCCGGGCCCACGCCGACCCGGACAGCTCCGACTGGGTGACGCCGACGAGGATCAGCCGACCGCCGTCGACCAGTCGGACCCCCGGCGGGCGGCGGTCGAGTCGGTCGATCACGCCGAGGAGGCCGACGACGGGCGTGGGGTCGATGTCGGAGCCCGACGACTCGTTGTAGAGGCTCACGTTGCCGCCGATGACGGGGACGTCGAAGGCCCGGCAGGCCTCGGCCATGCCGTCGATCGCCTCGGAGAGCTGCCACATCACCTCGGGGTGCTCGGGGTTCCCGAAGTTGAGGCAGTTGACGACGGCCAGCGGGCGGGCGCCCACGCAGGCCAGGTTCATGACCGATTCGGCCACGACGAGGGCCGTGCCCTGCCGGGGATCGACGGCGCACCAACGGTGGTTGCCGTCGGTGGTGAGGGCCAGGCCTCGACCGGTGTCCTCCCCGGTGACCGGGTGCTTCAGCCGCAGGACCGCAGCGTCGCCACCTGGCCCCTCGACGGTGTTCAGGAAGAGCTGGTGGTCGTACTGCGACGACACCCACCGGGTGTCGGCCAGCATGTCGAGCAGCTCGGCGCCGGCGTCGGTGCTCTCGGGCATGGGACCGGGATCGGCGCTGGACACCGTGTGGACTCGTCGAACGCCGTCGGGCTGACGCAGGGCCGGTCGTAGAGCGGCGCATCCTCGTGGAGGGAGGCCGCGGGGATGTCGGCCAGCACCTCGCCGTCGAAGCCGTCGAGGATCCGCAGACGCCCACCGTCCTCGTCGCCCGTGGCCGGTCCCGGGGTGACCCGGCCGATCACCGTCGAGCGCACCTCCCACCGACGACAGATCTCGAGCACCTCGGTCGAGGTCGACGGGCTCGACGATGGCCAGCATGCGCTCCTGGCTCTCCGACGTCATCACCTCGAACGGCTCCATGCCGTCCTCACGGCGGGGCACGGCGTTGACGTCGACGTCCATGCCCATGCCACCCCGGCTGGCCGTCTCGCTGGTCGCGCAGCACAGACCGGCACCACCGAGATCCTGGATCCCCACCACGAGGCCTGCGTCGAGCAGCTCGAGGCAGGCCTCGATGAGGCGCTTCTCCTCGTAGGGGTCGCCCACCTGGACGCTCGGGCGCTTGGCGGCGTCGGCGGCCTCGTCGGAGAACCCGGCCGAGGCGAGCACGCTCACCCCACCGATGCCGTCGCGACCCGTGGTCGATCCGAGCAGCACGGCGAGATTGCCGACGCCCGTGGCCTGACCGAGCACCAGGCGCTCGGTGGGCAGGAGCCCGAGGCAGAGCACGTTGACGAGCGGGTTGCCGCCGTACGTCTCGTCGAAGACCATCTCGCCGCCGACGGTGGGGACACCGACGGAGTTGCCGTAGCCCGAGACGCCGCTGACCACGCCCTCGGCGATCCAACGGCTGCGGGGGTCGTCGAGCGGGCCGAAGCGGAGCGGATCCATCAGCGCGATCGGGCGCGCCCCCATCGTGAAGATGTCGCGGAGGATGCCGCCCACCCCGGTGGCCGCCCCCTGGTACGGCTCGATGGCCGAAGGGTGGTTGTGGCTCTCGATCCGGATGGCGGCGGCGATCCCGTCGCCGACGTCGACCACGCCGGCGTTCTCACCCGGTCCCACGAGCACCCAGGGCGCCTCGGTGGGCAGCCGCTTCAGGTGGATGCGCGAGGACTTGTAGGAGCAGTGCTCGGACCACATCACGGCGTACATCGCCAGCTCGAGGTGGTTGGGGGCCGACCGATGATGCGCACGATCTCGCCGTGCTCCTCGTCGGTGAGGCCGAGTGCGCGATGGATGCCCTGGTCGGCGCCTTCGTCCATGACGGCGACGCTACCCGTCACCCGCGGCGCAGCGGGACGGCCATCCGCGAGTCGCGTCAATCATCGACGGCGAATTGACGGAAATGGCAGGAGCGGATCTTCGCCGGAATTGGTTCAATTGCCCCCGACCGGATCCTGTGGTTCAGTACTCGGTATGGCAGCCGCGAAACGATCGACTCGACCCATGTCCGACGAGCACAAGGCGGCCCTCGCCGAGGGTCGGAACCAAGGTCGCGCCGTGCGGAACTATCTCGAGGCCCTCGAGGCCCACAAGCCGAAGCGAGGTCGCAAGCGCACTCCCGAATCGATGCAGAAGAAGCTGCAGAAGATCGAAAGCGAGATCGCCCACGGCCGATCCGCTCACGCGGCTCCAGCTCATCCAAGAGCGCATCGACCTCGAGGCCGACCTCGCCGCGGCCGGCGAGACCGTGGACATGACCGCGCTCGAGGCCGCCTTCATCGGTGCGGCCCGGGCCTACGGCGAGCGCAAGGGCATCGGCTACAGCGCCTGGCGCGAGCTCGGGTGCCGGCGGCCACGCTCAAGGCGGCGGGCATCAGCCGGTCGAGCTGAGCCCGGGCGAGCCAGGCCAGCGACGGGGGCTCGGCGATCAGCCCACCAGCGACCGCAACATCGGCACGCCGTCGTCGCTGCCCAACAGCGTGCTCGACGCCCGCTCCGGGTGCGGCATGAGCCCGACGACGTTGCCCCTCCGACGAACAGATGCCGGCGATGTCGTCGACCGAGCCGTTGGGGTTGTCGACGTAGCGCAGCACGACGCGACCTTCGGCGTTCAACGCGGCGAGCGTCTCGCGGTCGCACGTGTAGTTGCCCTCGAAGTGGTTGATCGGGATTCGCACCATGTCGCCCACCTCGAGCTCGCTGGTCAACGGCGTCGTGGTGCGCTCCACCCTGAGCTCCACCGTCGTGCACAGGAACTTGCAGACCGCGGTTCTTCTGCAACGCGCCGGGGAGGAGCCCGGCTTCGGTGAGCACCTGGAAGCCGTTGCAGACGCCGACCACGGGTCCGCCGGAACGGGCCATCTCGGCCACGGCACCCATGACCGGCGAGAACCGGGCGATGGCCCCGGGTCGCAGGTAGTCGCCGTGGGCGAAACCGCCGGGCACCACCACCGCGTCGACGCCCTTCACGGTCGGATCCCCGTGCCAGAGCACCTCGGGCGTCCCCCCGACCGAGCTGATGGCCTCGACCATGTCCTGCTCGCAGTTCGAGCCGGGGAACAGCACCACCCCGACCGACGGCTCACGTCGACGCTCCGGCGGCGGCCTCGGGACGCAGCTCGACCACCGCGTCCTCGATCACCGGATTGGTGAGGAACCGGTGGCAGATGTCGTCGACCTCGGCACGCGCCGCGGCCTCGTCGTCCGCCTCGATGGTGAAGCGGATGCTCTTGCCGACCCGCACGCCGCGCACGCCGTCGAAGCCCAACGTGGGGAGAGCCCGTTCCACGGTGGAGCCCTGCGGATCGGCGATACCGGGACGGAGCCGGACCTCGACGTGCACCGAGAAGATCATCGACACGAACCTACCCGGCTCCGCCCGGCCAGTCGGACAGACGTCGCCCGGTGATCATCTCGTAACCCCGGACGTAGCGCTCGGAGGTGGCGCGCACGACCTCCGGGGGAAGAGGAGGGGGCGGCGGCTGCTTGTCCCAGTCGAGCCCGTCGAGGAAGTCCCGCACCGGTTGCTTGTCGAACGACGGCGGGGTCGAGCCGGGGTGCCAGGCGTCGGCAGGCCAGAAGCGCGAGGAGTCGGGGGTGAGGACCTCGTCGGCCACGACCAGCCGACCGTCGATCGTGCCGAGCTCGAACTTGGTGTCGGCGATGAGGATGCCGCGTGCCGCAGCCCACGCCGCCCCCCGGGTGTAGAGCTCGATCGAGACCCGCCGGGCCTCCTCCATGACCTGCGTGCCGACGAGATCGCACGCCGTGGCGAAGGAGATGTTCATGTCGTGACCCTCGTCGGCCTTGGTCGAGGGGGTGAACGTGGGCTCCGGGAGCCGGGCCGCCTCGAGCAGCCCCGGCGGCAGCGGATCGCCGTGCATCGTGCCCGACGCGACGTACTCCTTCCACGCCGACCCGGTCAGGTAGCCGCGGACGATGCACTCCACCGGCAGCATCTCGGCGCGCCGGCACACCATGATCCGGCCCTCCCACTCCGCGCGACGGGCCTCGACCGGCAGGGCGTCGAGGCTGGTCGACAGGAGGTGGTTGTCGACGACGTCGGCGAGGTGCTCGAACCAGAACGCCGACATGGCCGTGAGGACACGACCCTTGTCGTGGATGGGCTCGGTCATGACCACGTCGAACGCCGACAGGCGATCGGAGGTGACGAGCAGCAGGCGGTCGTCGCCCAGCGCGTAGATGTCACGCACCTTGCCCGAGTAGAGGTGCGGGAGATCGGGGTGGATCGAGCTCACGGGGCTCCAGGTCTCAGAGGATGTCGCCCGGACGGTAGGCCGCCGAGAGGGGGTCGGTGGCCACCACGGCCTCGATCCTGGACACCACCGTGCGGACCTGCTCCGGTGCGGCGCCCACGAAGTCGAGAGGCTCGGCGAGCACGCCGGCGAGCTCGCTGGGGTCGAGGCCGAGGCGGGGGTCGGCGCTCAGCCGTTCGAGGAGGTCGTTCTCGTCGGCTCCCTCTCGCAGCCGCAGCGCGGCGGCGACCGCGTGCTCCTTGATGGCCTCGTGCGCCTGCTCACGCCCGACGCCGTGGCGCACCGCGGCCACCAGCACCTTGGACGTGGCGAGGAAGGGGAGGTAGCGCTCGAGCTCACGGTCGATGACGGCCGGGTAGTCGCCGAAGTCCTCGAGCACGGTGAGGAACGTCTCGAACAGCCCGTCGACGGCGAGGAAGGCATCGGGCAGCGCGACACGACGAACGACCGAGCAGCTCACGTCACCCTCGTTCCACTGGTCGCCGGCCAGGGCGGCGACCATGGTCAGGTGGCCACGCAGGATCGTGAGGAGGCCACCGATGCGCTCGCAACTGCGGCTGTTCATCTTGTGGGGCATGGCCGAGGAGCCGACCTGGCCCGGCCGGAAGCCCTCGGTCGCCAGCTCCTGACCGGCCATCAGCCGAACGGTCAAGGCGAAGCTGGCCGGGCCCGACGGCCGCCTGGACGAGCGCGGAGACGACGTCGAGGTCGAGCGACCGGGGGTAGACCTGGCCCACGCTGGTCAGCACGGTCGAGAACCCGAGGTGGGCGGCGACCCGTTCCTCGAGGGCGTCGAGCCGGTCGTGGTCGGCGTCGAGGAGGTCGAGCATGTCCTGTTGGGTGCCCACCGGGCCCTTGATGCCCCGCAGGGGATACCGCTCGAGCAGGTCGTCGACGCGCCCGAAGGCCTGGAGCAGCTCCTCGGCGGCGTTGGCGAAGCGCTTCCCCATCGTGGTCGCCTGGGCGGGCACGTTGTGCGTGCGCCCGGTGACCACCACCAGGGCCTCGGCGCCGGCACGCTCGGCCAACCGGGCCAGCGCCGCCACCATGCCGCGAGCGCACGAGCTCCAGGGCACGCCGCACCTGGAGCTGCTCGACGTTCTCCGTGAGGTCGCGCGAGGTCATGGCCTTGTGGATCTGCTCGTGGCCGGCCAGCGCGCAGAACTCGTCGATCCGCGCCTTCACGTCGTGACGGGTGACCCGCTCCCGGTCCTCGATCGAGGCGAGGTCGACGACGTCGACGACGGACCGGTAGGCCTCGACGACCCCGTCCGGGAGCTCGACGCCGAGATCGGCCTGCGCCTCGAGCACCGCCAGCCACAGCTCGCGCTCCAGCACCACCTTGCGCTCGGGCGACCACAGGTCGGCCATGTCCACGCTGGCGTAGCGGGCCGCGAGGACGTTCGGGACGTGAGTAGGCATCGGGCTCCTGATCGGCAGTTCGACGAGGTCACCGAACGGGTCTCTGCTAGGTCGCACGACTCATCCTGCGCCCTCGTCTCGACCAAAGGGTAAAGCACACGACCCGATCAGCCGTAGAGAGAGGGTCCGTTTCACGACCTGCGGGGACGCGCTGCGCCGATGACCTCATCCACCATCCCGAACCGCCCGTCCGGCTTCGCCTCGTCCTGCAGTCGCCACCAGTTCGACCCGGCCGTCGACCGGTGCCGGACCTGCGACGAGCCGTTCTGCGCCGAGTGCCTCCTGTACGCCTTCGGCGACAACCAACCGCCGTTCTGCATGACCTGTGCCCTGGCCGCATCGGGCGTCCGGGTCCGCGGCGCCAAGGCCCCCAAGGTGTCGCGACGCGAGATCCGCCGGCGGGAGAAGGAAGCCCGAGCGGCCTCGCACCTCCGGTCGCTCCCCCCGCCTCCCACCAGCCCTCCGGGCGGTTGGTCCGAACCGACGCCGATCGAGTCGCCGCTCGACGACGACTCTCCCAGCACCTGGATGCACGAGGGCGGCTCTGACCGCCGGTCGAGCGACATCGTCACCTTCTGAGCCGACCACGACCGCCGGGCTCGCTGCCGTCCGCGTCGGCTCGGCCACGGAAGCCCCGGCCCTAGACTCCCAGCCGTTGTGGCCACCACCCGGAGCTCGGATGAGGAGCGGATCGACGGACGAGCGCAGTCCGTGACGCCGACGCGCCCTCGACGGTGCGCGACCCGCGTCACCCACGGCCCGGGTATCGACCTCTGCGGCCTCGCCCCATGAAGGCCGTGATCCTGGCGGGCGGCCTCGGCACCCGGCTGCGCGAGGAGACCGAGTTCCGGCCCAAGCCGATGGTCGAGATCGGCGGCAAGCCGATCCTGTGGCACCTCATGAAGATCCTCGGCCACGGGGGGCTCAGCGAGTTCGTCGTGTGCACGGGCTACCGGGGCGAGGTGATCAAGGACTACTTCCTCAACTACGAGGCCCAGAACCAGGACTTCACCGTCCACCTCGGGTCGAAGGCCGACATCACCTACCACGGCGAGCACGACGAGAGCGACTGGGCCGTCACCGTCGTCGACACCGGCCAGGCCACCCAGACGGGCGGGCGGGTCAAGCGGGTCGAACGCCACGTCCGCGACGACCGCTGCCTCGTGACCTACGGCGACGGGCTGGCCGACGTCGACATCACCGCCCTGCTCGCCTTCCACGAGTCCCACGGCGGGCTGGCCACGGTGACGACCATCCGCCCCCTCAGCCGCTTCGGCGTGATGGACATCGACGACGACGGTCGCGTGCAGCGCTTCCGGGAGAAGCCGCAGAGCGACGGGTACGTGAACGGCGGGTTCTTCATCTTCGAACCCGACGCCTTCGCCTACCTCGACGAGGACTCGGTCCTCGAGCAGGAACCCCTGGCGGCGCTGGCCGCCGACGGGCAGCTCCACGCCTACCGCCACGACGGCTTCTGGCAGCCCATGGACACCTACCGCGAGTTCCAGATGCTCAACGAGCTCTGGTCGCAGGGCCGGGCGCCGTGGAAGGTCTGGCCGTGACCTCGTCCTGGAGCGGTCGACGCGTCTTCGTCACCGGCGCCACGGGCATGGTCGGCGCATGGCTCTGCCGCCGGCTGGTCGACGACGGCGCCGACGTGTGCGGGCTCGTGCTCGACGCGGACCCGCAGTCGGAGTTGTTCCGCAGCGGCACCGCCCGGCACATCCGCGTGGTCGACGGCGACCTCGCCGACGCCGCCTGCGTCGACCGCGCCATCGTCGGCTTCGACGCCGACACCGTGATCCACCTGGGAGCGCAGACCATCGTCGGTGCCGCCCGACGGTCCCCGGCCGCGACCTTCGTCACCAACGTGGCCGGCACCTGGAACGTCCTCGAGGCCTGCCGGCTGCACGCCGACCTCGTCGAGCGCGTCGTGGTGGCGTCGAGCGACAAGGCCTACGGGACGAGCCCCGACCTGCCCTACCGCGAGGACATGGCGCTCGACGGCGTGGCGCCGTACGAGGTGTCGAAGAGCTGCGCCGACCTCGTGAGCCGCTCCTACGCACTGACCTACGCGCTGCCCATCGCCGTCGCCCGCTGCGGCAACATCTTCGGCGGGGGTGACCTCAACTGGAGTCGCATCGTGCCCGGCACGCTCCGCTCGCTCATCCGCGGAGAGCAACCGGTCCTGCGCAGCGACGGGTCCTTCGTCCGCGACTACCTGCACGTCGACGACGTCGTGCACGCCTACCTCACCCTCGCCGAGGCCGTCGCCGACCCGGCCCTGCACGGCCAGGCGTTCAACTTCAGCGACGAGACCCCGCTGACCGTGACCCAGATCTACGAGGCCACGTGCGCGGCGTTCGGAGCATCGGTCGAGCCCGACGTCCGCGGCGAGGCGGTCGGCGAGATCCACGATCAGTACCTCGATGCCACCAAGGCTCGCGACGTGCTGGGCTGGACCCCGCGCACCGGGCTGACCGACGGCCTGGCCCGCACGACGAGCTGGTACCGGGACTTCTTCGCGACGGGCACCAGCTGATGGCACGAGCCGACGACCTGCGGGCCCAGATCGCCGATCTCGTCCGCGACTACCACGCCGAGCAGTTCGCCCCGACGGCCTTCGTGCCCGGCACCACGCCCGTCCCCGTGTCCGGAAAGGTGTTCGACGCGGCCGACATGGTGTCGCTCACCGACTCCGCCCTCGACTTCTGGCTCACGACAGGGCGCTTCGCCTCCGCGTTCGAGGAGCGCTTCGCCGACTGGTTGGGCCTGCGCCACGCCATGCTCTGCAACTCGGGATCGAGCGCGAACCTGCTGGCTCTGAGCGCGCTCACCTCCCCGACGCTGGGCGAGCGGCGGCTGCGCCCTGGCGACGAGGTGCTCACCACCGCCGTCGGCTTCCCGACCACGGTGAACCCGATCCTGCAGAACGGGCTCGTCCCGGTCTTCGTCGACGTCGACCTCGGCACCTACGACGCCGACGTCGAGCGCCTCCGAGAGGCCGTGGGTCCCCGCACCCGGGCCATCATGATGGCGCACACCCTGGGCAACCCGTTCGACCTCGCCGGGGTCACCGCGCTGGCGCAGGAGCACGACCTGTGGGTGATCGAGGACAACTGCGACGCGCTCGGCTCGCGCTACGACGGGCGCCTCACCGGCACGTTCGGCGACCTGGCCACGGTCAGCTTCTACCCCGCCCACCACATCACGATGGGCGAGGGCGGCTGCGTGCTCACCGACCGCGGCCCGCTGAAGAAGCTGGTCGAGTCGTTCCGGGACTGGGGCCGGGACTGCTGGTGCGAGCCGGGCCTGGACAACACCTGCGGGCGTCGCTTCGACTGGGAGCTCGGCGAGCTCCCGTACGGCTACGACCACAAGTACGTGTACTCCCACATCGGGTACAACCTGAAGCTCACCGACATGCAGGCCGCCGTCGGTCTGTCCCAGCTCGACAAGCTGGACGGGTTCGTCGAGGCCCGAGCGCGCAACTGGGCTCACCTGCGTGCTCGCCTCGCCCACCTCGAGGAGCTCCTCGTCCTGCCCGAGGCCACGCCGAACTCCGAACCCAGCTGGTTCGGCTTCGCGGTGACGATCCGACCGGAGGTGCCGGTCGAGCGCACTCGGGTGCTCGCCCACCTCGAGGCCGCCCGCATCGGCACCCGCCTGCTGTTCGGCAGCAACCTGTTGCGCCAGCCGGCCTACGCCGACATCCCCCACCGGGTCGTCGGCCCGCTCGACACCGCCGACACGATCAGCGAACGCAGCTTCTGGCTGGGCGTCTGGCCCGGCCTGACCGAGGACATGCTCGACTTCGTGGCCCTCACCCTGGAGGACGCCCTCATGGCGACGGGCACCGAGGTCGGGCTCCCACGGCCCTCGCGATGACCTCCGGTTGCATCGACGCGACCGAGATACCCGGCCTGCGCCACGAACCGTCCTTCCACGCCGACGACGCCCGGGGCCGGTTCGTGAAGCTCCACTCCGACGGCTCCGGCGCACCGGACGCCGTCGTCTGGGACGAGATCTACTACTCGACGTCGCGACGCGGCGTGATCCGGGGGATGCACCTGCAGCTCCCCCCGCACGACCACACCAAAGCGGTGCACTGCGTGGCCGGCCGAGCCCTCGACGTCGTGGTCGACCTCCGATCGCAGTCACCGACCCACGGCTGCCACGCCGTCATCGAGCTCGATGGCGCCGAACCGACCCTCGTGGTGGTCCCGCCGGGTTGCGCCCACGGGTTCCAGGCCCTCGACGACGCCACCGTGATGCTCTACCTGGTGTCGTCGGTCCACGCTCCCGATCACGACGGTGGCATCCGGTGGGACTCCTTCGGCTGCGCGTGGCCCCTCCCTCCTTCGGAGATCTCCGAGCGGGACCGCGCCCTGCCCGACCTGGCGACCTTTCGCGCCGCCGAGCACGGGCGATGGGGCGGGTGACGGCCGCCCGCAGGGCTCTGGTCACCGGGGCCACCGGGTTCGTGTCCGGCCACCTGGTGCGACGGCTCGTGGCCGACGGATGGGAGGTGACCGCTCTGGTCCGCGACACCGATTCCCCGCTGCCGTGTCAGAAGGTGGCCTGGCCTGAGACGGGGGAGCACGCGGTGCGGATGTTCACCGAGCTCGGCCCCGATGTCTGCTTCCACCTCGCGACACGTTTCCAGCCCACCCACACGGCCGCCGACGTCGTCGCCCTGGTCGACGGCAACGTGACGCTCGCCGCGCTCGTCGGCGAGGGCGCGGCCGCGGTCCCCGGTTGCTCGATCGTGTACACGGCCTCGTACTGGCAGCACTTCGAAGGGGCGGCCTACGCCCCGACCAGCCTCTACGCGGCCATGAAGCAGGCCGGCGCCGACGTGCTGCGCTACTACGCCGAGTGCGCGCAGGTCCCCGTCACCTCACTCACCCTGTTCAACACCTACGGACCCGGCGAGGCGGAGAACCGGATCACCTCGCTGCTGATCCGCAGCGCCCTCGAACAGACGGTCCTCGAGCTCTCTCCCGGTGAGCAGCTCATCGATCTGCTCCACGTCGACGACGTGGTCGAGGCGCTCCTCGAGTGCGACCGGACCGTCGACGCCACCACGCCGTGGCGGGACCTCACGGTCCGCTCTCACGCGCCCGTCACGCTGCGCCAGCTCGCCGAACGGATCGCTGACGCGGTCGGGCACGACCCGGTGGTCCGGTTCGGAGCGCGCCCCTACCGACCACGCGAGATGTTCTCCCCCTGGGCGATGCCACCCGACCTCCCGGGTTGGTCGCCGTCGATCCCGCTGTCGAAGGGGCTCGCCGACCTGACGAGGTCGATCACGGGAGCTCAGGACGGCTGAGCATCACCCGACGACGACACATGGAATCGTCGACCCACCGGGGAGTACTTCACGATGCAGACCACCGCACGCACGCCGTCGCGCCAACCGATCTTCTTGCCCTCGTCGTAGGTGCGCCCCGAGTAGGAGATGCCCACCTCGTAGATGCGCCACCCACCCGCCGCCACCTTCGCGGTGATCTCGGGCTCGATGCCGAAGCGGTCCTCCTCCAGGTCGAAGGACTCGGCAGGACCTCGCGACGGAACGACCTTGTAGCAGGTCTCCATGTCGGTGAGGTTGAGGTCGGTGAAGGCGTTCGACAGCAGGTGAGGAACCGGTTGCCGACGGTGTGCCAGAAGTAGAGCACGCGGTGGGCGTCGCCCCGCCGACGAACCGCGACCCGAACACGACGTCGGCCCGACCGTCGAGCAGCGGGGCCATGAGCGCGCCGTAGTCGGCGGGGTCGTACTCGAGGTCGGCATCCTGCACGACCACGAAGGGTGTCGACGCCTCGCGCGAAGCCCCGCGCAGCGCCGCTCCCTTGCCACGGTTCTCCGCTGGAGCAGCACGCGCAGCCGGTCGTCGGTCGCAGCCAGGTCGGTCAGGATCTGGCGCGTGCCATCGGTCGACCCGTCGTCGACGACGACCAACTCCTGCGTGAACGGGCTGGCCAGCACCGCGGCGACGCAGGCGGCGACAGTCTCGCGTTCGTTGAAGCACGGCATCACGACGCCGAGGCACCGGACGTCGCCCGCACCCTGTTCACCCACGGCCAACCCGCACCTCACCTCGTCTCTCGTGACCCGGCGACTGTACCGGCCGCACACCGACCCACCGGCGCAGCGGTCCCGCCCGGAGCGCCGCCGGGCCGGGCGCACCACCCTCAGGTGCCGTCGTCCGACCCGGCCCGGGACGACACGTCGATCGGGCCGGACCCGACCCCACCGAATCGAGGATCGCTCGATACACCATCATCCGATGAGGCACCCGCGGTGCGGGTGAGGACGCGCCGAGCAGCGTCCCACAGCGCGACGACGGCAACCGCCGACAGCACGTACATCGGCCCCTCGGCGGTGGCCCGGAAGCGTGTGGCCGCGTAGAAGAGCGCAACGGTCAACAGCACGCACACGACCGGTGCGAGCAGCGGGATCACCAGGACCCGGCGGCGCCGGAGGATGACGGCCCCCGCCACCGCACCGATGATCGAGAAGGGGAGGGTGATCATCCCGGCGGTGGCCACCCACCGGGTCGTCCCCTCCAGGAACACGTCCAGGTTCCGCTGCTGCGTCGGCCGGAACAACCCCGTGATGCGCCCGAGGCGCGCCGCGACCACCACCGGCACCCGATCGAGGTTCTCCACGCGCGAAGGTCAGCCCCGCCTCGCGCATCGCCGCGTCGACGCCGGGGGAGCCGAGCTCGATGAGCCCGAGGGGCTCGAGCACCCTCGGGCCGCAGTTGAAGTCCCAATAGCCCAGGAGGGGTCCGTCGAAGACGGTGTCGCAGTACGACACGGTGATCGTGCCGCCCAGGTTCTGCGACAGGTAGACGGGCTCGTCGAACCGCGTCTGGTTGAGCACCAACCAGGGCATCAGCACCGCGATGACCGCGGCTGCGGACGCGGAGAGCCACCCGATGCGCCACAGCCACGACCGCTCCTTCGCCAACAACGCCAGAGGAACGATCAACAACGGGCCCAGGAGCAACAGCTCCGAGCGGGCGAGCGTGGCGAAGCCGACGGCCACACCGAGGGCGACGAGTCGGCCCGGAGTGCGGTGATCCCAGAACCGGTAGCCCAGGTAGACCGTGATCAACACGACCAGGATCACCATGGTCTCCGACATCAACATGCCGTCGTAGCGCCACACGTTCGGCGCCAGGGCCACGAGCGCCGCAGCGACCACACCCACCCGCTCACCGGCCACCCGGCGGCCGATCAGCGCCGCGACCACGACCGAGGCCACGCCCAACAGCGCGCTCGGCCACCATGTGGCCCGTCGTGGTGCGCACGCCCATGAGCGACCAGCCGGCCAGGTAGACGATGTACAGCGGCGGGTGGTCCGCCGACTCGACGGACCGGCCATCGAGCCACCCGAAGGGGTGGATGAAGCCCTCTCCGTCGGCGAGCAGGTTGGCGCCCTGGTGGTAGTAGAACGCGTCGCCGCCGAAGACGACGTCACGACGATCGAACCAGATGTAGGCCAGCCGGACGATCGCCGCCACCACCGCGACCACCCCGACGGCGACGACGAAGTGCTTCGACGGACCCGCCGCACCATCGGTCGCGGCGGACCCGGCTCGCACCGACGCCGAACCGACCCGATCGCCGGACCCGTCGACCCGGATGTCCCCTGGTTCACTCACGCCGACCACCACGTCACGGTAGTGGGACCCCACCGGCGGATCGATCCATGGGTGTGGCGACTCACCCGGCGGCGATGTCGCCGCGGAGCTGGCGCCCCGTCCACGAGATGAGCCCTGCTCCTCGGTAGGCGAGCGCTCGAGCCTCCGCGATCGAGGCGGCGCGCCCGGTGACGGCGAGCACTCGTCCCCCGGCCGTCACGAGACCGCCGTCAGCGCCTCGGGCGACCCCGGCGCAGAACACGCTCACGCCCTCGAGCGACGCCGCATCGTCGATTCCCCTGATCGGATCACCGGTGCGCACGCTGCGGGGATACCCCTCGGCGGCGCACACCACGGTCACCGCCGCTCCGTCGTCGAAGACCGGCACCGAGTCGATGCGACCTCGAGCCGCCGACGCGAGGAGCTCACCGAGGTCGCTGGTCATCCGGGGGACCACCACCTGGGTCTCGGGATCACCGAAGCGCACGTTGTACTCGAGCACCTTGGGGCCGTCGGGCGTGAGCATGAGCCCGGCGTAGAGGACGCCCCGGTAGTCGATGCCCCTGCGGCGCAGAGCGGCGAGCGTGGGCTCGACGGCATCGCGCATCACCTCGTCCACGAGGTCCGGCCCGGCGACCGGGACCGGCGAGTAGGCACCCATCCCGCCGGTGTTCGGCCCGGTGTCGCCCTCGCCGAGGCGCTTGAAGTCCTGGGCGGGAGCGAGGGCCACGGCACGGGTCCCGTCGCACACCGCCAGGACGGAGATCTCCGGGCCGGTGAGCCCCTCCTCGATGACCACCGTGCGCCCGGCGTCGCCGAACGCCTCACCCGAGAGGTACTCGCCGACGGCTGAACGGGCCTCGTCGAGCGACGATGTCACGAGCACGCCCTTGCCCGCCGCCAAGCCGTCGGTCTTGACCACGTAGGGCGGGCGCATGGTGTCGAGGAAGGCCAGGGCAGGCCCTGCGTCGACGAAGGCCCCGTAGGCCGCGGTGGCCACACCGGCCTCGACCAGCACCTCCTTCATCCACGCCTTCGACCCCTCCAACCGGGCACCGTCGGCGCCCGGCCCGAAGACCAGTCGACCCTCGGCGCGGAGACGGTCGGCCAGACCGTCGACCAGCGGTGCCTCCGGCCCGATCACGTAGAGATCGGCCACGACCTCCTCGGGCGGGGTGGCGACCGATCCGGGGATCCCGGGGTTCCCCGGGGTGACGACGACGTCGTGGTGGCGGGCCAACACCTCGGCCAGCGCGTGCTCGCGGCCGCCCCCGCCGACGACACAGACCTTCACCGACGCCTCCCCGGGTCCCGGACGCAGAGCACCGACATGGTCAACCGTCGAAGTGCAGGAACTGCTCGCGACCGGGCCCGACCCCGACCAGCGAGATCGGCACCCCCACCTGCTCCTGGAGGAAGCTCATGTAGGCCAGGGCCTCCGAGGGCAGCTGCTCGCGTCGGGTGACCGCGGTGAGGTCGGTCTTCCAACCGGGGAACTCGGCGTAGACCGGACGAGCCTTGTGGAGCACCGACTGGTGGTACGGAAGGTGCTCGTGACGCTCACCGTCGACCTCGTAGGCCACGCAGACCTTGACGGTGTCGAGGGTGTCGAGGACGTCGAGCTTGGTGACGGCCAGCTCCGACAGCGAGTTGAGTCGCACCGCGTGGCGCAACATGACCGCGTCGAACCACCCGGTGCGCCGGCGGCGCCCCGTGTTGGTGCCGTACTCGTGACCCCGGTCGACGAGCAGCTCGCCCACCTCGTCGTCGAGCTCCGTGGGGAACGGACCGGCGCCGACCCGGGTGACGTAGGCCTTGGCGATGCCGATCACGCGGTCGATGTAGCGGGGTCCGACCCCTGCGCCGGTGCACGCGCCTCCCGCCACCGGGTTCGACGACGTGACGAACGGGTACGTGCCGTGATCGAGGTCGAGGAACGTGGCCTGCGCGCCCTCCAACAGGACCTGCTGCCCGCGTCGAGCGACTCGTGGACCAGGTTGACGGTGTCGGCGATCATCGGGAGCGAGGCGCGGCGCGCACTCCCCCAGGTACTCGTCGGCGATCTCGTCGGCCGAGAGCGGGAGCTGGTTGAACACCTTGGCCAGGATGGCGTTCTTCTCCTTCAGCACGCCATCGAGCTTCTGGCGGAAGATCTTCGGGTCCAACAGGTCCTGGACCCGGAGGCCGACCCGGGTGGCCTTGTCGGCGTAGGCCGGACCGATGCCCCGCTTCGTGGTACCGACCTTGTTGCGACCGAGGTGACGTTCGGTGAGCTTGTCGAGCTCCTGGTGGTACGGGAAGATCAGGTGGGCGTTGCCGCTGACCCGCAGTCGGCTGGTGTCGACGCCCTTGGCCGCCAGGACGTCGAGCTCGGCGAGCAGCACGCGGGGATCGACCACGACGCCGTTGCCGATGACCGGCACGATGTGGTCGTAGAGGATGCCGCTGGGCACGAGCTGGAGGGCGAAGCTCTCGCCGTCGACGACGATGGTGTGCCCGGCGTTGTGGCCGCCCTGGTAGCGCACGACGAGGTGCATCTCCTTGGCCACGAGGTCGGTGAACTTGCCCTTCCCCTCGTCACCCCACTGGGTGCCCACGACGACGGTGGCTGGCACGGCTGACTCCTCTGCATGCGCCCTCGGATCGCTCGGACGCGTTCTGCGTCCGGTCACCTGGCGCGGCGAACGGATAACCTTAGCGGTGCGGGACGTCACGCCCAGATCTGCGGCTCCCGGGTCGGGTCGGAACGCCCCGACGGGCACCCGTCGGACCCGCCGAAAGGACCACCGTGGATCTCGAGGACCAAGCCCACCCCCGCATCGGCATCCTGATCGTGGCGTACAACACCGCGTCCACGCTGGCGTCGGTCCTGGATCGCATCCCCTCCGACGTCGCCGGGCTCTCGGCCGTGCTGGTGAGCGACAACCACTCCGAGGACGACACCTTCGACGTCGGAGTGGCCTACTCGAACCGGTACCCCGAGCTCCCCATCACCGTGGTGCGCCAGTCCCGCAACCTGGGCTACGGCGGCAACCAGAAGGTCGGCTACCGCTGGGCCATCGAGCAGGGCCTCGACATCGTCGTCATGGTGCACGGCGACGGCCAGTACGCCCCCGAGCTGCTCCCGGCCATGGTCGCCCCGCTGATCGCCGACGACGCCGACGTCGTGATGGGCTCGCGGATGATGACGCCCGGCCACGCACGCGCCGGCGGCATGCCGATGTACAAGTTCATCGGCAACCGGATCCTCACCCGCTACCAGAACGCGGCCAGCGGGATGGACCTGTCGGAGTGGCACTCGGGCTATCGGGCGTTCTCGGTGAGCGCCCTGGCCCGACATCCCGTTCGAGCGCAACAGCGACGCCTACGACTTCGACACCGAGGTCCTGCTGCAGCTCGCCGCCAGCGGGGCCCGGATCACCGAGATCCCGATCCCCACCTACTACGGCGACGAGATCTGCTACGTGAACGGCATGGGCTATGCCCGCGACGTGGCCCTCGACGTCACCCGCGCCCGGCTGGCTCGGATCGGCTTCGGCACGCCCGACCCCGGCACCCTCGAGGACCACTACGAGTGGAAGCCCGGCCCCGACTCCAGCCACTTCCACCTCACCGAGCTGATCGCCGAACGCGCCCCCACCCGCGTGCTCGACCTCGGGTGCGGCGACGGTCACTTCGCCCGGGTCGCCAGCTCGTACGGCCACGAGGTCACCGCCGTGGACCCGCAGCCTCCGGAGGTCGGCGACGTCGACGGCATCCACTTCATCGCCGCCGACCTCGACGGTGGCCTGCCGAAGGAGCTCCGTGACGTCGAGCCGTTCGACACGGTGGTGGTGGCCAACGTGCTCGAGCACGTCCGTCGCCCCGACCTCGTCCTCACCGAGCTGTCCGAGATCACGACCCCGGACGTCGAGCTGATCGTCTGCATCCCGAACTTCGCCCACTGGTACCCGCGGGTGCGGGTGGCCAGCGGGCACTTCGACTACGACCGCCGCGGCATCCTCGACAGCCGGCACGTGCGCTTCTTCACTCGTCGCAGCTTCACGAAGATGGCGGCGCGCGCCGGATGGGCGTGCGAACGGATCGTGCCGGTCGGCCTGCCCTTCGACGTCGTCGAGCGGGGCGGGCGGCCCGGCATCGCCGATCGCCTCCGCCGCTCCGTGGGCGTGCTCGACCGATGGCTGTGCCGCCAGTGGCCGAACATGTTCGCCTTCCAGTTCGTCGCGGTGCTCACCCGCTGGGAGGCAGGCGAGCCGCTAAGGCGTCACACAGCGGCGCAGGTCCCGGACCTGCGGTCCAACCCGGGCCCGGACTGAGGCCCTCGGTGGCCACGTAGAAGAGCGACAGCGGTTCGCCTGACCCCGTGCGCACGATGAACTGGGTCGTCGCCGGATCGGCGATCACGTCGACGGCGTCGATGTCACCCACGCCGACGGGGTCGGACCGCACGACGACCGCCTCGTCGCCCGTGAGACCCTCGTACACGAAGACGACCTCTCCCTCGCCCACCGGCTCGGTGACCAACCGCCAACCGTCGCCCTCGGCCACGACCACCGGCCGCTCGCCGATGTCGGCCCTGGTGGGTTCGTCGGGGGTCAGGATCAACCGACGGCCCCCGTCGGCTTCCCACTCGACGGCGTACCACCGCGACCCGTCGGCCAGGTACAGCCCGGCGCAGTCGCCGACGATCGCCACGGTCCCATCGTCCGGGGCGGGGAGGTCGCCGGTGACCGCGACCACCGACCCCGGCGCACCGTCGGTGAGCCAGCGCATCGATCCGGTACCGCACCTCCAGGAAGGAGAGGCGGTCACCCTCGGACGCGAGCACGTAGAGGTAGCGGGCCTGCACCGCCAGCGCCACCTGGCCGAAGGCACCCGCCACGGCCAGGACGGCGAGGAACGAGACGACCACGCGGCGCCACACCAGCCGAGTCGAGTCGGCCCAGCGCACGAGCGCCCAGAGCCCCGGGGCGCCGGCCACGACCAGGACAGGGACGAGATCGACGAGATAGCGATGGGCCACGAAGCCGATGGTGAAGGTGCCGGCGGTGGCCAACACCACCGCCGCCAGGAGGACCCGCCAGCCCTGCGTGCGATCGTGGCGCACGATCCACCAGACCCCGATCAACGCCAGCAGGCAGGCCGCGGGCGCAGCCAGCCAGATCGAACTGGACCGGTCGACGGTGTCGAACGTGGCTCCCCCGAACACGGTGGCCCGGCCGTTCCACCCGACGAACGGGAAGAGACGCTGCACCTCCATGCTGAGCGAGAAGGGGGAGAGGTAGTGCCACAGGGTCGTCGGGGCGAAGGAGACGCCGAACAGGTTCCCGCCGTTGGCGGCCAGAGCTGCCTGACGGGCGGCGTCCACCGCGCTGTAGCGCTGCGAGGCGAACGGGACCGTGGCGAGCTGGCCGAAGCGAAGGAAGTTGACGAGCACGTAGGACGCGGCCACCACGGCCCCCGCCGCGATGGCGGGAAGGGCGACACGCCACCGCCGGCGGACCAGGAGCACCACGACGAACAGACCCAGCGCGATGAGTGGCGCCAGTCCCGAGGTCGGTCGACACGACAGGGCGAAGGCCGCCGCCACGGCCACAGCGACCAGGCGCCGCGTCGTCGGCGCATCCCACCACCCGAGCAGCAGATCGAGCCCGACGAGCGCCGCGGCCGCGCCCCACAGCTCGGCCTCGTGGTAGACGGCTCCCCGCGACGCCAGGAAGAGCACCGGGGTGGCGAGTGCCGCCCCGGCCGCGAACACCCCGACGAGGACCGGTCGTTCACGGTCGGGACCGGCCGCCTGCCGAGCACGCCGCGCCAGACGGCCCGCGGCCGTGCCGAGCACGGCGACCGCGGCGAGCATGCTGAGGACCGTGAGCCGACCATCGGCGGCACTGGTCACCGCGGCGACGGGGAGGCGGAGCAGCGCCGGTCCGAGCCCGAAGTAGAGGTACGTCCGCCCGTCGATGTCGAAGCCCTCGATGAGCGCCACGTCGGCCGGCACGTCGAGGCGCCCCGAGAGCAGGGCGTGGGCCTGCGCATCGTAGAAGTCGGCGGTGAAGGGCCCCGCGTCGAACAGCCGCCAGGGCTGTCCGGACGTCGCCAGCAACCAGAACAACCCGACGGCGACAGCCGTCCCGAGCCACGCCGCCCGCCGCTCACGGGAGGACCGCAGGGCGGTGCCCGAGGCACGGCCCGCGGGTTCGGCCAGGCCCGGTTCGGCCAGGCCCACAGCGTCGTCCACGGTCCGGACGCTAGTGCTCATCCGGGAGCGTCCGTGGTTGGTTCCGTCGAGCCAGGATCGTCCGGGTGCGAGCGCCGGGACGCTCCCCCGGGGGTGACGCCGGGCGCGGTCACCGGTCGGGTCGACGCCGCAGCCGTCGGCGACCCTCGGGCCACCTCGGGAGGCTGGTACGGTCCTTGCTGCCGATCGGCAGGTCAACCCACACATGCCCACGCCACCTCCCCGACGCCATCCGCGGTCCGCCGGCACGGTGGGGCTGGTGGCCGCCGCCCTGTTCGGGTTGCTCGGTGTGGTGTGGGCGATGTCGTCCCCGCTCATGGGCGCACCCGACGAGCCCGACCAGACGGTGAAGGCCGTCGCCGTGGCCCGGGGCGAGTGGCGTGGCGAGGACATCCAACGCACCTCCGACTACGAGCTGCGCACGTCCTGGATCGACACCGTCGTGACGGTGCCCAAGGGCTATGCCGACCTGACCGACCTCAACGACTGCTACGTCTTCCAGCCCGACACGCCCTCAGGGTGCGCCCCTCAGCCGGTCGACGACCAGACCCTCGTCGACGCCACCACCTACGTCGGCACCTACCCGCCCACCTACTACGTGCTCGTGGGCTGGCCGTCCCGGTTCCTCCCCGCACCGCAGGGCACCTGGGCGATGCGTCTGGCCAGCGTGGCCGCCTCGGCCGCCATGGTCGGCCTCGCCGCCGCCGCGTGCCGGCGGATGGGGCGCTCCGGCCTGCTCGGTGCCGGCGTGCTGGTGGCCCTGACCCCGGTGACCGTGCACCTCGCGTCGGTCATCAACCCGAACGGGTTCGAGATCACCGCCGCCATCGCCGTGTGGGCGACGGCGTTCGTGGTGGTGACCGGACCCGGCGTCTCCGATGCGGATCCACGGTCCCCCTCAGGACCGACCACCGCCGACCTGGCGCGGCTGGCCGTCGCCTTCGTCCTGCTCGCAGGCACCCGGGCTCTGTCACCGGCCATCGCCGTCGGCATCCTGGCCACCGTGGCCCTCGCCGGTCTCGACCGCGGCACCCTCGGGACCCTCGCCCGGCGGACCGATGCCCGCATCACCGCTGCGGTCATGTTCGTCGGTGCGGTCGCCGCCAGCGGTTGGGTGCTGTGGTCGAAGGTCTACGACAACGTGGCCGGGGCGCCGGCCGTCGGGATCACCCTCGGTGCGGCCCTGAGGGAGTCGTGGAGCCGATTGCCGCAGCGGCTCCACGAGATGTTCGGGTACTTCGGCTGGCTGGAGGTCCCGGCGCCCCGTGCGGTGCTGGTGCTGTGGACCACCCTGATCCTCGTCCTGGTGGTCGGCGCGCTCGTCGTGGGCACGTGGCGCCACCGAGGCGTGCTCGTCGCCCTCGTCGCCCTCGCGGTCGCCATCCACGTGGTCCCGGAGGCGTTGTCGGCGTCCCGGCAGGGGTTCATCGGCCAGGGGCGCTACGCCCTGCCGGTTGCCGTGGGCGTGCCGATCCTGGCGGCGTGGATCGTGGCCGTCCGTGCCCGCAGCGCGCAGCTGGGGTGGCGCCGAACGGCGATGGCCGTCGCGGTGGCCTGGGCGCTCGGTCAGTCGCTCGGCCAGGCCGCCCTCCTGCGTCGCCACGTCGTGGGCATCGAGAACGACCTGTTCGCGTTCGTCGGCGGCACCGGGTGGGAACCACCGTTGCCACCGGTCCTGCTCTGGGTCCTCGGGGTCGTGACGGCACTCGCCTTCGCCGTCTGGCTCGTGGTCGGTGCGCGGACCGCCGGCCCGACGACCGCCGAAGCGATCACGGCGCCGCCCGACGAGCTCGTCACGACAGGATCCCCCGGTGGCTGAACCACTGATCGCCGCCATTCTCCCCTGCGACGACGAGAGCGGGTCCAGGGGCCGTCCCGCCCGATCACGACGGACGCGGTCGTCGTGACGGCCTCGACCCCCATCGCCGACGAGTCGACCGGCTCGGCTGGTGCCACGTCGCCCTCCCCGGCCGACCTCACGTCGCCGCCCGCCGACGGGCCCTCCCTGCTCCCGTCGACGCGGACCCGCATCCCGGCCCTCGACGGGCTCCGGGCCGTGGCCGTCGCGGTCGTCGTCGTCTACCACGTCGCCCCGGACCTCATGCCGGCCGGGTTCCTCGGCGTCAGCCTGTTCTTCACGCTCTCGGGCTTCCTCATCACCCGGCTCCTGCTCGGCGAGCGGCTCGAGACCGGCCGGGTGGCCCTGCGCACGTTCTGGGCGCGCCGCTACCGCCGCCTCACTCCCGCCGCACTGGCCACCCTGGGCGTCGTCACCATCGTCTGGGTGGCGTCGGGATGGATGACCCGCGCCATCGGCGGCGACATCGTGGCCTCCCTCGCCCAGGTGGCCAACTGGCGGTTCCTGTTCACCGGAACCGCCTACGGCGCCACCACCGAGGCCTCGCCGGTGCTGCACTTCTGGTCGCTGGCCATCGAGGAGCAGTTCTACCTCGCCTACCCCTTGATCGCCTGGGTGGCGCTGCGCCGGGCCACCCACCCCGTTCGGGTGCTCGGCGCGCTGCTCCTCGCGCTCCTCGCGGCCAGCCTCACCTACACCCTGCTGGCCGGCGACGAGCCGCTGACGGTCTACTTCTCGACGTTCTCCCGGGCAGGGGAGGTCCTCGTCGGTGCCCTCCTCGCCGTCGTCACCTTCAGGCTCGTCCGGCCGAGACGAGCCTGGATCCTCGGCGCGGTCGGCGCGGTCGCCCTCCTCGCCTTCGTCGTCGTGAGCGCCACCACCCGCCTCACCGACCCCGTGTGGGCCCACGGCGGACTCACCGCGATCGCGCTGGTCTCCGGTGCCGCGGTGCTCGGGGCCACCCAACCCGGTCCTTTCGGGCATGCGATGTCACTGCGACCCCTGGTGCGCATCGGCGAGCTGAGCTACGGGATCTACCTCTTCCACTGGCCGATCCTGGTGGCGCTGCGCACCACCGAGCTCTCGGACTGGACCATCGCGCTGGTGACCATCGCCGGCAGCGTGGCGCTGGCCGTGCTCTCCCTCCGGGTCCTCGAGAACCCGGTCCGGCATCGCAACTGGACCCGGGTGCGCCCGATGGCCGTCGCTCTCCCGCTGACCGTGGTCATCGCCGGGATGGCGATCTGGGGAGGGGCCCGAGCCGACGAGCCCACGTTCGACTTCAGCGGTGAGCGCGGCATCGAGGACCTCGGGGACTTCGCCCTGCCCGAGCCGGTCACGCCGCCGGCTGCGCCCGGTGCTGCGCCGACCGCACCGGCCCCCACCGGGCCGCTTCCGATCTCGATCTTCGGTGACTCCACCGCCTGGCAGCTCCGCCTGGCCCTGACCGACGCCGATCCGCGCATCGAGGTCCGGCCCGGCTGGTCCGACATCGGTTGCACGATCACCCGCGGAGGGCCCGTCAAGGGGACCTACACCAGCGACGAGGGGTACCCGACGGACACGCAACGCTGCGACTGGACCGAACGGTGGCCGGCCACCACGACGGCCGTCGGGTCCGAGCTGGCCGTCGTCTACGGCGGGTTCTGGGACACCGTGCCCCGCGAGAACGGCTACGTGTGGTCGGGATGGCGGACCGTCGAGGACCCACTCGTCGCGGCGCACGTCCGAGCGGAGATGGTGGCCCTCACCGACGCCCTCCACGACGCCGGGGCCGCGCACGTCGCATGGCTCACCCTGGCCCCCAACACCAACACCGACAGCGAGTTGAACCGTCGCCGGGTCAACATCTTCAACCAGCTGCTCTCCGAGGCCGCCGAACAGCGGCCGGACGTCCTGAAGGTGATCGACATCGCCGGCTGGTTCGCCGCACAACCCGAGTCGCTGCGCCCCGACGGGGTCCACGTGACCGAGGAGACCGGTCGGGTGGTGCTCCAGGAGTTCCTGGCCGATCAGCTCTTCGCGGCGGCCGGACGCGAACCGACGGCCGCACCCCCCCCGGAGCCGCCGGCCCCCTGACCGGGACGCCCCTCGAGCGCCGCTCGGGACCTCCGCCAGAGGGCGGGCATCCCCGACAGCACCAACGCCGCCGGCAGGATCATCAACGCCACGGCGGGCACGCCGAATCGAGGGTTGCCGAAGAAGGGCCACGTGGCCACGGAGAGGCCGATGATCCCGAGGAGCAGGACGATCCGGCGAGGGTCACGGCGGTCCCACAGGACCGGGAGCCCGCACAGGCCGAGGACGATCACGGCGAACCAGGGCACGTCGGCCACGAAGTCGACGAGCACGATGGTCGAGTCGTCGAGCCAGAGGTCCGCGCCGTAGGACTGCGAGCCCCAGCGGAAGTCGTGGCCGTGCTGGAACGTCGCCGCCGTGCGCAGCAGGAGCAGCCTCGGCTGGGCGAGCGGGTCGGAGGTGATCCAGTCGAGGGCCCGCTCCTGGGTGACCCGGGCCCTGGCCACCTCGGCCACGTCGGCCGGTCCCTCCTGGTCGGGGAGATCGTCGAAGCAGTACCCGGGAATGGTGAAGGTGCCTCCGGCGTCAGGGTTGTTGCCGATGCACAAGTTGTCGCCGGTGTTCGTCGAGAGCGTCAACCCGGCATCGACCACGACGGCGTTGCGAACAGCCCAGGGGACGAGGAGCAGCGCGACGATCCCGACGACCATCGCTCCCATCGCCACCGCCCGCCGCCACTCGACCGCAAGAGCCAGGCCCACCAGCAGGGCCACGACGAGGAGCGCACCGACGGGGCGCACGAGCAGCGCCAGGCCGAGGGCGACGGACGCGCCGGCCAGACGGGCCCACGTGGCACGCGACGTCCCGAGCGGCTCCCAGAGGGCGACGACCAGGGCCACCACGACCAAGAAGATGAACAGCGGCTCGCTGAGGGCGAGCGACGAGTACCCGATGAGCGTCGGGGAGCAGGCGGCCACGACGGCCACGACGGCCGCCACCCGCCAACCCATGAGGCGACTGGCCAGCAGCGCGAGCAACGCCACGGTCGCCGTGCCGAGCACGACGTTGAGCCCTGACGCCAGCGCCGTGCGAGAACCGTCGACGCCGAGCGCCGACGCCAGCCAGAAGAGGCCTCCCAACGTCACCGGGTAGCCCGGCGGGTAGTACGCGGTCGGCGAGCCCGTCGGGCCCACGTAGCCCTGTCCGTCGGCGAAGCGTTCGGCGAGGCCCAGGTAGAGAACAGGGTCGTTCTCCCCCAGCGGGGTTCGCGTCGCCCACCACGCCCAGCCCACCCGGAGCGCGAAGCCGGCGACGACGGCGCCCACCACGACCCAGCGGGCGACGCTGCCGCGATCGTTGTCCGGGGCGTCGGGTCGGCCGCTCCGGCTCACTGCGCCCGCACCCCCACGCCGTCTCCCGACTGTCCGATCCGTTCTCAGGGCGCCCATCGTGGCACGCCGCGATGCGGCACCGGTCGGACCCGACCGATCACGACGACATGATCACCACGCCGGGATCGGTCGGCTCGTCGCGTGCGATGGCGACGAGCTGGGGCCCGAGCCACTCACCGAGGGGACGGCTCGATGCCGTCGTCCAATGGATCCCGTCGGGGCGCTCCGCGAGATCGAGTGCGCCCTGGGGTCGTGCCGCCATGTGACCGGCGAGGTCGACGACCCGGGTCCGCGGGCGGGTGGCCGCCACCTCGACCAGGAGGTCGTTCAGCCGTTGCATCCGGGCCGGGTCCTCTTCGGGGAAGGGCCCGAGGAGCTGCTCGGTCACCCCGACCTTGATGATCGGGTGGGTCACCAGGACGACGGTCGACCCCTGGCTCTGGAGCACGTCGATGGCACTGGTGATCTCGTGGCGCATGAACTGGTCGTAGAGGGGATCACCCAGGCTGCGCCACTGGTCGTCGCCCGGGATCTTGCGATCCACCACGTCCCAGGTGCCCGACATGAGCGCGACGACGTGGGGCCGGAGCTTGGCCAGGTCCTCGTTCCATGCGAAGGGCATGGCGTCGCAGATCGTGGAGGTGGGCGACTCCTTCTCGAGGTGTCGATAGCTGCCGCCACGGCCCGTGCCGCAACCCAGCTTGCCGGCGTTCCAGACCTTCGCCGCCCCCGAGCTCTCGGACCAGTACGACACGCCCTCCCCGAGGGTGAACATGGCCGAGTCACCGAGGAGGAGCACTCGTGGGCTCTCCCCGGGTCGGAGCGCGGGCGGATCGGGGAGCACCGGCGCCGGAGGCACCTCCCAGGTCGAGAGGTCCGGCGGCTGCGTCGTGGGGACGGTGGCCACCACCGCTTCGGCGGCGACGAAGTCCGGGACCTCGGGTTCCGGCCTCGACGAGGCGAAGGAGATCCGATCCTCCACGGCCGGCGGCGTGACCACGCGAACGATGCCCACGACGACCAGCACGACGGCCAGAGGGGCCACCACGAAGGGCGCCCGACCGGTGACGCGGCGACCCGACCGGATCGGTTCCTCGATGAAGTGGTACGAGGCGACGGCGACGGCGAACGTGACGGCGAGGCGCAGGGCGAACAGCGGCCACTCCGACAGACCGGTGCGCAACGGCGTCAGCCACAAGAAGATGGGCCAGTGGTAGAGGTACACGCCGTAGGAGATCCGTCCGACCCACCGGAGAGATCCGTGGGAGAAGACGCGGCGCATCGGCCCGGTCTCGATCACCGAGACGATGAGCACCGCCGTGAGGACCGCATAGGCGGCCAGCCCACCCCGGTAGAGCCAGGGGTCGGTCTGGCGAGCCGAGTGCCACAACCAACCGCAGGCCAGGAGCGCGGCCGCCCCGACCGCCGTGACGACGGAGCGGGCCCGGGGATGGTCGAGCCCCGATCGCACGGCCGGAAGCGCCACGGCCATGGCCAGCAGGGCCCCGACGAGAAGCTCGGCGGCGCGCGAGAAGGTGTTGTAGTAGGCGGCGTCGAGGTTCGACCCGGCCAGCACCGCGGTGTAGACGACCGAGGCGACCGTGGCGAGCCCGAGCACCACGGCGAGGACCCGCCTCGAACCGCGGGCCACGGCCATGAGGCCCGCCACGACGAGGGGGAACAGCAGGTAGAACTGCTCCTCGATGGCCAGCGACCAGAAGTGCAGCACGGGCGAAGGGGCCACGAACAACTCGGCGTAGGACGCCCCGTCGGCGATGAATCGCCAGTTGGCCACGTAGAACAGCGCCGCCAGCATGTCGCCGCGCAGGTTCACGAGCTGCGCCGGGGTGGCCACGGTCGCCGCGAACACCAACACCCCGACGAGGCAGACCAACGATGCGGGCATCAAGCGGCGGAAGCGCCGCGCCCAGAACCGCTTGAGGCCGATGCTGCCCCGACGGGCCCGCTCGGAGAGCAACAGCGTCGTGATGAGGAAGCCCGACAGGGTGAAGAAGGTGGAGACGCCCAGGAAGCCGCCCGACGCCCACGAGAACCCGCCGTGGAACACCAGGACCGCGAGGACGGCGAGCCCGCGCATGCCCTCGAGGCCGGGCTGGAACGCGAACCCGTGGGTGGATCCCTGTGCCGGCGATGCGGCGGGGGACCCGGGGGCTTCGACGCCGAGGTCGGCGAGTGTGACACCTGGCGGCACGGGCGAGAGCGTACTGCCGCGACCAGGGGATCCTCCGGCGGCCCCCACCGGATCCGGGCGTCGGGGCCTCGGCCTCAGGGGCCTCCGTCCGCAGGGGCGGCGACGACGGGGCTCTCCGGATCCTGGGTCGTCCGGCCAGGGACGGCGGACGGGTCGGTGCCTCGGGAACCGTCCGGATCGGGCCCGGGTGCCGGCCCCCGGATCCGATGCCAGAGCACGTCCACGGCCACGGCGGCGAGCACGCAGAGCGCGCCCTCTGCCGCCACCCGGAAGCGCGGCGTGGCGTAGATGAACACGGCGGTGGTGAACACCACCATCAGGGGCGCGAGGAGCGGGAACAGCAGGGTCCTGCGCCGCCGCAGCACCACTGCGCCGACGACAGCGGCGACGCCGATCGGCCAGAAGGCCACGTGCGCCGCCCAGGCCACCCAGACCGGATGGCCGTCGACGCCGGCGTCCAGATCGACGGCGTTCGTCGGGCTCCACAAGTTCACGATCCGAGCGAAGCGCGCCGCGACCACCACCGGGATCCGACCTCGCTCGTCGGACATGAACTCGAGGGTCTCCTCCATCAGCACCTCCTCGACCGTGCCGTCCTGTTGTGCCGTCGTCACCCCCCGCCGGTCGAGGATGCGACCACCACAGCCGTAGTCCCAGTAGCCGAGCAGCGGCCCGTAGTAGGTCTCCGGGCAGTTGGCCACGGTCAGGGTGCTCTCGAGCTGGCCCGACAACAGCACCGGGCGATCGAAGCGCTGGAGGTTGTGGCCGACCCACGGCGCCAGCGTGGCGACGCACACCGCTGCGGCGACCGCGACCCATCCGACCCGGGTCCGCCACGGGCGCTCGCGCCGGAGCAGCGCGAGGGGCACGACGAGGAACACCGAGAGCAGCAGCAGCTCCGAGCGGGCCAGCGCGCACAGCGCGAGGCCGAAGCCGACGAGGGCGATGCGTCCGGTCCCCGGCCGATCCCAGAACCGGTAGCTGAACAGCAGCGTCGTCGCCACGACGAGACCCACCATCGACTCGGACAGGATCATGGCGTCGTAGCGCCACGTGTTGGGATAGATCGCCACGAGACCCGCCGCGACGAGGCCCACACGGGGGCCGGCGACCCGCCGACCGAGCAGGCCGACCAGCGCGACTGCGGCGGCACCGAGCAGGCACGACACGACCATGTGGCCGACCACCGAGCGCACGCCGAGGAACGAGAACAGCCCGAGGTAGGCGGTGTAGAGCGGGGGATGGTCGGCCGACGGCACCGAGAGCCCCTCGAACGAGAAGTAGGGGTTGATGAAGCCCCGGCCGTCAGCCAGGAGGTTGGCGGCCACGTGGTAGAAGACCGGGTCACCACCGAGCTCCCGGTCGCGCCAGACGAAGAGCACGTAGCCCAACCGGAGCACGAACGCACCGGCGGTGATCGCGGCCAGCGCGACGGTGAAGCGACGCCGCTGACGATCGCCACGGTCGACCACGTCCGGCTGCTCGGCGTCGAGGAGCCCGGCGGACGACGACGCACCATCGATCATCGGCCACGAGTATGGCCGATGATCGCCCGGGCCCCGGCACGTCCCGCGACGGGCCGGACGCGTCGGAGGGGAGCCCTCGGGCTCCCCTCCGATCAACTCCGTTCGCCGGTCCGGGCGCTAGGGCCCGGCCGACGTGGTGTCACGAACGGCGTCGCCGGGCGGCAACCACCAGGGCGAAGCCGGCCAGGCCCAGGCCCAGGCCCAGCAGCACGGTCCGGAGGACCTCGCCACCGGTGTAGGGAAGCGCCCCTGCCGGCGTGACGGCGGTCGGCGTCTGGACGACACCGAGCACCTCCGGCTCCGATGGCGTCGGGGGCGGCGGGTTCTCGCAGTCCCGGGTGATGGTGTCGGTGATGGCCACCTCACCGTCCACGACGACCGAGATGGAGACCTCCTCGCCTTCCTCGGCGGGCACGTTCACCGGCACGACCCCTCCGGAAGCGGGGACGGTGACGGCCTCGACGAGCTGACCGTTCTTCAACACCGCCATGTCGACCTCGGTGTCGCCACCGTTGTCGAGGTCGACGACGAGCCCGTCGGTCGCGCACTCGATGGTGGCGATCGGCTGGCAGTCGACGGTGAGCTCCTGGTCGAACGTGACCTCCGCGGACAGGAACCGTGACCCTCACCGTGTAGGTCCCGTCGGCGGCCCGGGTCCACGGTGTGGTCCGGTCTCCTCGGTGATCGGGTCGGTGACCCGGAACGTGACGGGATCGTTCTTGCCGGGGACGCCGTCGTTGCGCAACACGAGCACGACGTCACCGCCCAGGCCGTCCGCTCGACGAAGCCCTCGACCGACGGGACGCCGGGAGCGTCGCAGTCGATCGTGAAGGTGTCGTCGAAGATCTCCACCCCGTCGGCGGTGACCGTGTAGGTCACCTCACCGTCGGCGACCCCGGTGAAGGTCACCTGGTCGAGTCACCGGCGGCCACCGACACGGTGGTCGGGCCGGTCGGGGTGCCCGGACCGCTCACCACGAACTCCACCGGGAGGGCGGTGCCCGGTGCGGAGGTGTTGGTGACGGTGATGGTCACCGTCCCGTCGTTGTCGACGCAGGCCCGCTCCAGCGTGGCTCCGCCGACGCCGGCGCAGTCGATCTCGAGGACCTGATCGGCCAGCAGCACACCGTCAGCGGTGATCGTGTAGGTCGCCGTGCCATCGGCGAGACCGCCGAACGTCAGCGTCGTCGACGAACCCGCAGCAACCGACACCGTGGTCGGACCCCCGCCGGTCCCCGGACCGCTCACCTTGAACTCGACGGCCTTGTTGCCCACCGGCGCCGTGTTCGACAGCACCAGCGACACCACACCGCCATCAGCGGTGCAGATCGACGACGAGCTGACCTGCGGCACGCCGTCGCAGTCGACGACGAGACCGGTGATGGTCTTGTCCGTCAACGGACCACCGGGGTACTGCGCCGTGATCGGGACGGTGTAGGTGCCATCGTTCAGGCCGGAGAAGCTCTCGGTCTTCGTGGCGCCGACCGCCACCTCGACCGTGCGCACGTCGGTGCCGTCGGTCGGGTTGGTCACCTTGTAGGTCACGGGCAGGGTGCCGCCCTTGTTCTCGAGGGTCACGGTGATGGTGCCGCCGTCGGTGGAGCACTCGACCTCGGCGGTCGCCACGGCGTCACCGGTGCAACCGGTGGGTGCGGCGACGGCGAAGTAGGCCCCGATGCCCTGGTTGTTGTTGAAGGGCGGGTTGGGCAGGGGGTCAGGAGGGGAGACGACCTTGTTGTTCCCGGACTTCACCCAGACCGCGGTGATCGGGTTCGCCGGGTCGTTGACCAGCTCGTAGGTCGTGCCGGTCAGGCCGTCGACCTTCTGCGACGGCGCCGCACCCTGCTGCCAGATGATGTTGGACAGGTCCTTGGTGGAGGTGATGATGACCTTCGTGCACTCCACCTCGATCCTGATGTCGGGGGTCGGGCAGTCGGTCGGCAACGTGACGACCGCACGCCGGGCCTGGGCCGGGTTGGCGCCGGTCTGCGACGTACCCCACTTCACCTGCTCCTGGACGAACACCGTGATGGTGGTCTGCCCGGCCGGGAAGGCGAACGTGCCGTCGAAGGAGTAGCCGTTGCCGATGTTGAACGCTCCGCTGGCGACCTCGACGTCACCGGCGACCGGGGCGTTGGGGTACGGAGACCCCGGAGCCGCCACGTCGCCGACCCGGTACCAGACGCGGACATCGTTGTTCGTCCGCTCCTGCTGGGTGGGAGACGCGTCGGTCCACGCCGTGGCCGTCCAGGTCACGACGCCGTCGCAGTCGGCGCCGGCCTCGATCTCGGAATGGTGCGCGAACGCTGGTGCGGCGAACGCGACCATCAGACCGGCCAGCACCGCGAAGACGGCGAACACTCCTCCCGTCTTGCGCGTCAGATCCGTGGAACGTCTCATGGTCGGTCTCCCTCGTCGCGTTGTGCGACCAGGGGACCCCGGGCGCACGGCTGGCGGTGCGTGGGGCCGGGTTCGCTCTAGCTCCCCGCCGGCCAAAGCGACCAGTACAGACCGGTGGATCGTTGCTTCCCCTGCCGTCCCGAAGGACGACGGCGGCAAGATACCACCCTCCGTGGTCATCGAACAGGGGAACTTGCCACTCTTCGTCACAATGAGTCGAACGGCCCATGCGCGAAAGCAAACGGCCGCACCGCGGGAGTCGACCATGGGATCAGGACGACCCCGACGTCAGCGGAGGACGATCGCCCCGTCGTCGGTGGCGTCGACGACGACGGTGGCCCCGTCGGCGTAGGTGCCCTCGAGGAGGGCCAGGGCCAGCACGTCGCCGATCTCACGCTGGATGACCCGCTTGAGCGGGCGGGCGCCGTAGGCGGGGTCGAAGCCCTCCGCGGCGAGGGCCAGCTCGGCGGCCGGCGTGACCTCGAGCGCGATGCGGCGCTGGGCCAGCCGCTGCTTCAGCGACTCGAGCTGGATGCGCACGATCCGGGTGAGGTCGTCCTCGGTGAGGGCGCGGAACCGGACGATGTCGTCGATCCGGTTGACGAACTCGGGCTTGAAGAACTCCCGGGGATCACCGGGCAGGTTCGACGTCATGATGAGCACGACGTTGGTGAAGTCCACCGTGCGGCCCTGGCCGTCGGTGAGGCGGCCGTCGTCGAGCAGCTGGAGCAACACGTTGAACACGTCGGGGTGGGCCTTCTCGATCTCGTCGAGCAGCACCACCGCGTACGGGCGACGCCGCACCGCTTCGGTGAGCTGGCCGCCCTCGTCGTAGCCGACGTAGCCCGGCGGGGCACCGATGAGTCGGCTCACGGAGTACTTCTCCATGTACTCGCTCATGTCGATGCGGACCATGGCCCGCTCGTCGTCGAACAAGAAGTCGGCCAGCGACCGGGCCAGTTCGGTCTTGCCCACGCCCGTCGGGCCGAGGAAGAGGAACGAGCCGATCGGGCGGTTGGGGTCGGAGAGGCCGGCACGGCTGCGACGGATGGCGTTGGCCACGGCGACGACCGCTTCGTCCTGGCCGACGACCCGATCGTGGAGCACCTCCTCGAGGCGGACGAGCTTGGCCATCTCGCCCTCCATGAGCCGGCTCACCGGCACGCCCGTCCACTTCGCGACGACCTCGGCGATGTCCTCCTCGTCGACCTCCTCCTTGAGCATCTTCTGGTCCGCCTGCAGCTCGTCGAGCGCGGCCGAAGCCAGCGCCACCTGGCGCTCGACCTCGGGAAGCTGGCCGTAGCGGATCTCCGCCGCCTTCTCGAGGTCGGCCTCGCGCTCGAGCTCCAGGCGCTTGGTCTCCAGTTGCTCCTTGAGCGCGCGGATCCGGTCGATGGCCTCCCTCTCGGACTGCCAGTGGGCCTTCATCGCGGTGATCTGCTCGCCCAGGTTGGCCAGCTCCGCGTCGAGACCGTCGAGCCGCTCCGCCGAGGCGGCATCGGTCTCCTTGGCCAGTGCCACCCGCTCGATCTCGAGCTGGCGGATTCGTCGCTCGACCACGTCGATCTCGGTCGGCATCGAGTCGATCTCGATGCGCAGCTTCGACGCCGCCTCGTCGACGAGGTCGATGGCCTTGTCGGGGAGGAAGCGGCCGGTGAGGTAGCGGTCCGACAGCACGGCGGCGGCCACGAGAGCGGCGTCCTGGATGCGCACGCCGTGGTGCACCTCGTAGCGCTCCTTGAGGCCGCGCAGGATGGCGATGGTGTCGTCGACCGACGGCTCGTCGACGAAGACCTGCTGGAAGCGACGTTCGAGCGCAGGGTCCTTCTCGATGTGCTTGCGGAACTCGTCGAGGGTCGTCGCCCCGATCATGCGGAGCTCGCCGCGCGCCAACAACGGCTTGAGCATGTTGCCGGCGTCCATGGACCCCTCGGCGGCTCCGGCACCCACCACGGTGTGCATCTCGTCGATGAAGGTCACGACCTCGCCTTCGGAGTCGGTGATCTCCTTGAGCACCGCCTTGAGGCGCTCCTCGAACTCCCCCCGGTACTTCGCCCCGGCCACCATCGAGCTGAGGTCGAGGGAGATGAGCCGCTTGTTCTTCAGGCTCTCGGGGACGTCGCCCTCGACGATGCGTCGGGCGAGGCCCTCGACGATGGCCGTCTTGCCGACGCCCGGCTCGCCGATGAGCACGGGGTTGTTCTTCGTCCGCCGCGACAGGACCTGGATCACCCGGCGGATCTCGTCGTCGCGGCCGATGACCGGGTCGATCTTGCCCTCACGTGCGGCCTCGGTGAGGTCGACGGCCGTACTTCTCGAGGGCCTGGTACTGGTCCTCGGGGTTCTGGCTCGTGACGCGGTGGCTGCCCCTCACCTCGGCCAGCGCGGTGAGCAGCGTCTCGCGATCCACCCCGACCCGGTCGGCCAGCGCGACCAGGAGGTGCTCGGTCGAGAGGTACTCGTCGGTCAGCTCGGCGCGGAACTCGTCGGCGCGGTCGATGAGGGCGGTGAACTCGCGCCCGACCCGGGAGTCCCCGCCGTAGGCCTTGGGCAGCGCCGACAGCTCCTCCTCGAGCCGGTGCTTCAACTGGCCCGGCGCCACGCCGACCTTCTGCAGCACGGGGAGGACGACGCCTTCCTCCTGTCCGAGCAGGGCGAGGAGCAGGTGGTCGGGGGTGACCTCGGGATTGCTGGCCGAACGGGCGGAGGCGATGGCCACGTTCACGGCGTCCTGGGTCTTGAGGGTCCAGCGGTTCGGGTCGAGGGCCATGAGTGGTGCCACTCCTCGTCGTGGTCGTGGGACGCAGCCCGACACGGGCTTCACTCCCGAGGTACAAGAAACTTGATAGCTAGTGTATCAAGTCTCGGGGGTGGCGAAACGGGGGTAGGTCGATAGTTTGTCGCCGACGCCGAGAGCCGCGGGGGTTGGGTCCATGCGCACCGATCAGCACCGGCACCTGGCCTCGGTCCGCGCCGATCCGACCACCTACGACGCCGTGCGCGGCCACACCGAGCACCTCGCCGCGCCACTCGGCCCCGAGGACCAGGTGGTGCAGTCGATGCCCGACTGCAGCCCGACGAAGTGGCATCGAGCCCACACCACCTGGTTCTTCGAGACGTTCGTGCTGTCCACGCTCGACGACTACGACGCCGTACGACCCGGCCTACGCCTACCTCTTCAACAGCTACTACGAGGCCGCCGGCCCCCGACACGTCGCGCCCGGACCGAGGGCTCATCACCCGCCCCACGGTCGACGACGTCACCCGCTACCGGGAGCACGTCGACGCTGCGATGCGACGGCTCCTCGACGAGCCCGACACGTTGCGTCGCGACCTCGTCGACCTCATCGACCTCGGCCTGCACCACGAGCAGCAGCACCAGGAGCTCTTGCTCATGGACGCCAAGCACCTGCTGTTCCAGAACCCGACCCGACCGGCCTACGACGCCCGGGCACCCGAGACCGGCTGGGCTCCGACGACCCGCGGATGGCGCACGCACACCGGTGGCGACGTCGAGGTCGGGTCCGATGGCGCCGGCTTCGCCTTCGACAACGAAGGGCCCCGGCACACCGTGCACCTCGAACCGTTCCGGATCGCCGAGCGACTGGTCACCTGCGGCGAGTGGTCCGACTTCATCGCCGACGGCGGGTACCGGCGACCCGAGCTGTGGCTCTCCGACGGATGGAGCACCGTGAACGAACAGGGGTGGACCGCACCGCTCTACTGGGATCTCGACCCACCCCGCGTGACCGTGTTCACCCTCGGCGGAAGCGCCGACCTCGACCCGCACCAGCCGGTGACCCACGTGAGCTACTACGAGGCCGATGCCTACGCCCGATGGGCCGGCGCCCGGCTGCCCACGGAGTTCGAGTGGGAGGCCGCCCTCGGCGACACCCCCGTGCCGGCCACCCGGGGTGCCTCGCTCCACCCGTCGGCCGACTCGGTCGGCCACGATCCGATGGGTGTCTACTCCGTCGGCTGGCAGTGGACCGCCAGCGCGTACAGCCCCTATCCCCGGTTCCGGGTCGCCGAGGGCGCGGTCGGCGAGTACAACGGGAAGTTCATGGTCAACCAGCACGTCCTGCGAGGCAGCGCCTGCGTCACCCCGAACGGGCACGCGCGTGCCACCTACCGCAACTTCTACCCCCCGGCCGCGCGATGGCCGTTCACCAGCGTTCGCCTGGCCGCCGATGGCTGACCACGACCAGCTGGTCATCGACGTCCACCTCGACCCGGACGACTGGGCCACCGAACTCGCCGAACAGACCCGCAGCGGCCTCAAGCAGAAGCCCCCGACCATCCCTCCGGTGTGGTTCTACGACGACCGGGGTTCGCAGCTCTTCGACGAGATCACCCGGCTCGACGAGTACTACCCGACCCGGGCGGAGCGGACCATCATCGAGGCGACCGCCGGTGACATCGCCCGACGAACCGGTGTCGACACGTTGATCGAGCTGGGCTCGGGCACATCGGAGAAGACGCAGCTCCTCCTCGACGCCTTCAGCGACCACGGCACCCTCCGCGGGTTCGTCCCCTTCGACTGCAGCGAGGGCGTCCTGCGGTCCTCGGCAGAGGCCACGGCCGCGGCCCGACCGCACCTCGACGTACGTCCGGTGGTCGGCGACTTCCACCGCCACCTGGGCCGGCTGCCCACCGAGGGTCGCCGCCTGATCGCCTTCCTCGGATCGACCGTCGGCAACCTCACGCCGTCGCAACGGTCCCGGTTCTACTTCGACGTCGATGCCACCCTGAACTTCGGCGACGCGTTCCTCCTGGGCACCGACCTCGTGAAGGAACCCGATCGGCTCGAAGCCGCCTACGACGACCGCGACGGTGTCACCGCCGAGTTCAACCTCAACGCCCTACGCGTCCTGAACCGGGAGCTCGGCGCCGACTTCGACCCGCTCTCCTTCGAGCACCAGGCCCACTGGGACGACCAGAACCGCTGGATCGAGATGCGCCTCGTCGCCACCGACGCCCAGACCGTGGTGGTCCGCGGCCTCGATGACCTCGAGGTGAGCTTCCAGCCCGGTGAGTGGCTCCGCACGGAGATCAGCGCCAAGTTCACCGCCGACCAGGTGGTCGACGAGCTGTGGCAGGCCGGCCTCGTGGTCGACGAGCAGTGGCTCGACCCCGATGGGGACTTCGCCCTGACCCTCGCCCACCCCTACTGCTGAGTCCGGCTCCTGAACCCGGCCACGACCGGCGCTCCCACCCGATCAGTCCCGCTCGAACAGCCGCCGACCCTCACCGAAGCGGGCGAGGGCCTGGCGCACCGGCACGAGGTCGCGCCGGTACTGCTTGTGGGTGCGCTCCACCGCGCGATCCGCCTCGGCGAGCGTGCGATCGAGCTCGGCGCGCACCCGCTCCAGCTCGCCCTCGAGCTCCAGCACCCGCTTGACGCCCGCGAGGTTGAGGCCGCTCTCGGTGAGCTCCTGGATCCGTCGTAGGAGCTCGATGTCCTCGTCGCTGTAGCGCCGACTCCCCCCTCCGGTGCGAGCGGGGGCCACCAGGCCCTTGCGCTCGTAGATCCGAAGGGTCTGGGGATGGACGCCCGTCATCTCGGCGGCCACCGAGATGACGTAGACCGCTCGCGACGGCCGCCGACCGGAAGAGCGAGGCTGGGCGTCGGTCATGATCCTCAGACCCCCAGGTGGGCCCGCGGCGACTCGGGAAAGGCCTCGGCGAGCGCCTCGACCGCCTGGCGCTGCTCCTCGGTGAGGGCGGTCGGTACGGCGACCTGCACGGTGACCAGGAGATCTCCGACCGACTTCTTCGCGGCCACGCCTCGGCCCTTCACCCGCAGGACCTTGCCCGACGGCGTGCCCTCGGGCAGCTTGAGCGTCACGGTGGAGCCGTCGAGCGTCGGAACCGTGAGCCGGCTTCCCAGAACGGCCTCGGCGAACGTGACCGGTGCGACGAGCGTGAGGTTGTCGCCGTCACGGCCGAACAAGGGGTCGGTGCCGACATGGACGAGCACGAAGAGGTCGCCCGCGGGTCCGCCGTGGCGACCGGCGCCGCCGCGACCCTTGAGCCGGATGCGCTGTCCGTCGTCGACCCCCGGCGGGATGCGGACCTTCACCTCGCGGGCACGCCGCTCGACACCGCTCCCGCGACAGGCGTCACACGGGTCGATGACGACCGTGCCGCTTCCCCCGCACGCCGCGCACGGGGTGGAGAAGGAGAACAGGCCCTGGTTGTCGTCGAGCACGCCGCGACCGTGGCAGGCCCCGCACTCGCTCGGCACCGTGCCCGGCCTGGCCCCCGTGCCGTGGCACGTCGAGCAGGCGGCGTCAGAGGTGAGGTGGAGCGACGTGGTGACCCCGGCGACGGCTTCCCGGAAGGGCAGGTGCAGCTCGGCTTCGAGGTCGGCCCCGCGTTGGGGGCCGGCGCCCCGAGCGCCCCCGGCACCGCCCCGGCCACGCCGCCCGAAGAGGCCACCGAGGAGGTCGCCGAGATCGCCCGCTTCGAAGTTGGCGCCGCCGGGCCCACCGAACCCTCCGGGGAACCCGCCGCCACCCCCGCCGCCACCGGTGAAGCCTCCCATGGGGCCCAGGGTGCGGACCTCGTCGTACTCCTTGCGCTTGGCCTCGTCGCCGATCACCTCGTAGGCCGCCGACACCTCCTTGAACCGGTCCTCGGCGACGGCGTCACCCGGGTTGGCGTCGGGATGCAGCTCACGGGCCAGCTTGCGATACGCGCTCGTGATCTCCTTGGCCGTGGCCGTCTCCGAGACGCCGAGCACCTTGTAGTAGTCCTTGTCGAACCACTCACGTTGTGCGGCCACAGCAGGTCACCGTCGTCCCTTCCCGTCGCACGCGGCGACGTCGCGACCGACCGGGAGGACCCGGGTCATCCGCGCACCTTGACCATCGCCGGGCGCAGGACCCGCCCCTTCCAGACGTAGCCGGTGCGCAGGACCTCGACCACGACGGACTCGCCGCCGTCGCCGGCTTCGTGCAGCACCGCCTCGTGATGGGTGGGATCGAACGGTGATCCCTCGGGCGCCATCCGCTCGAGCCCGTCGCGTTCGAGCAACTCGACCAGCATCTTGGCGATCGGCTCCACGTCGGCGGCGCCATGTCCGATGGCGGCGTCGCAGGCGTCGAGGACGACCAGCAGCTTGTCGACCAGGGCCGTGGCGGCACGCTCACGGATCTCGACGTCCTCGCGAGCGGCCCGCTTTCGGTAGTTGTCGAACTCGGCCTTGAGGCGCAGCAACGCGTCGCGGTACTCGTCGCGTTCGGCGGCGACGGCCAGAGGGTCCTCGACGTCATCCTCGGCCTCGGGCGCGATCTCGTCGGCGAACCCTCCCTCGGCCACCGCTGCGGCTTCGAGGAGCTCGTCGTCGGTCGCGGTCGGGTCAGCGGCGGGGTCGTCCCCCGCCGCTCCCTCTCCGACGGCGCTCACTTCGCCTCGTCGTCGACGATCTCGGCGTCCACCACGTTGTCGTCGTCGGGCGCCGACGCGCCGCCACCGGTCGAACCGGCGGCGGACTCCTCGGCGGCAGCCTGCTGGTAGAGCTTCTGGGTGAACTCCTGGCTGGCGGTCATCAGCGACTCCGTCGAGGTCTTGATCGCCTCGAGGTCGGAGCCGGCGACCGCCGTCTTCAGGTCGGCCAGCTTGGACTCGACGTTGGCCTTCTCCTCGGCCGAGATCTTGTCGCCCTGGTCCTTCAGCAGCTTCTCGGTCTGGTACACGAGGGTGTCGGCGGAGTTGCGCACGTCGGCCTCCTCACGGCGCTGGCGGTCCTCCTCGGCATGGGCCTCGGCGTCCTTCACCATCTGGTCGATGGCGTCCTTGGAGAGCGACGACTGACCGGTGATGGTCATCGACTGCTCCTTGTTGGTGGCGCGGTCCTTGGCCGAGACGTGGACGATGCCGTTGGCGTCGATGTCGAAGGTGACCTCGATCTGCGGCACGCCACGAGGCGCGGGAGGGAGATCGACGAGCTGGAACTTGCCCAACGTCTTGTTGTAGTTCGCCATCTCACGTTCACCTTGGAGCACGTGGATCTCGACCGAGGGCTGGTTGTCCTCGGCCGTGGTGAAGACCTCGGTGCGGCGAGTCGGGATGGTGGTGTTGCGCTCGATGAGCCGCGTCATGACGCTGCCCTTCGTCTCGATGCCGAGCGACAGCGGGGTGACGTCGAGGAGCAGCACGTCCTTGACCTCGCCCTTGAGGACACCGGCCTGGACGGCGGCGCCGACGGCGACGACCTCGTCGGGGTTGACGCCCTTGTGGGGCTCGTTGCCGGTCATCTCGGTGACGAGATCGACGACGGCCGGCATGCGGGTCGAGCCGCCCACCAGCACGACGTGCTCGATGTCGCCCTGGGTCAGGCCGGCGTCCTTGATGGCCTGCTCGAACGGCTTGCGGCAGCGGTCGAGCAGGTCGGCGGTGAGCTCCTGGAACTTGGCCCGGGTGAGCTGCTCGTCGAGGTGGAGCGGGCCGTCCTGGGTGGCGGTGATGAAGGGGAGGTTGATCTGGGTCTGCTGCACCTGGGACAGCTCGACCTTGGCCTTCTCGGCCGCCTCCTTGAGGCGCTGCACGGCCATGTTGTCCTTGGACAGGTCGACGCCGTGGGCGGACTTGAAGCTCTCCACGAGCCAGTCGATGACGCGCTGGTCCCAGTCGTCACCACCGAGGTGGGTGTCGCCGTGGGTGGACTTCACCTCGAACACGCCGTCACCGATCTCGAGCACCGACACGTCGAACGTGCCGCCGCCGAGGTCGAACACCAGGATCGTCTGGTCGGTGGCGTCCTTGTCGAGGCCGTAGGCGAGAGCGGCCGCGGTGGGCTCGTTGATGATGCGCAGGACCTCGAGCCCCGCGATCTGCCCGGCCTCCTTGGTGGCGGTGCGCTGGGCGTCGTCGAAGTAGGCGGGCACGGTGATCACGGCCTGCGTGACCGTGTCGCCCAGGTAGGCCTCGGCGTCGCGCTTGAGCTTCATCAACGTGCGCGCCGAGATCTCCTGGGACGTGTAGTCCTTGCCGTCGATGTCGAGCTTCCAGCTGGTGCCCATGTGGCGCTTGACGGAGCGGATGGTGCGATCGGGGTTGGTGATGGCCTGGCGCTTGGCCACCTCGCCGACGAGGACCTCGCCGTTCTTGGCGAACGCCACCACCGAGGGGGTGGTCCGGCTCCCTTCCGCGTTGGGGATGACGACGGGGTCGCCACCCTCGAGGACGGCGACGACCGAGTTGGTGGTACCGAGGTCGATACCGACAGCCTTGGGCATGACATGGACTCCTGGATGTGGACGGCAGGGGGACTCGACCGATCCCGGCGAACCGTCGGGGCCGAGGCCCACATGGCACCACCAGGAAAGTTGAGTGCGATCATACCAACTTCGTGGAGAAGCTCCACATTCCCGCCCGAGGCACCGCCGTCGGTCGCCACGTTCCGGCGGCGGGCGCGCCACCATCGTCGCCGGGCACGCACCGACGACGGCGATCGGTGGGGCAGACTTGCCCCATGACCACGCGACTCGTGCTGCTGCGCCACGGCCAGAGCACCTGGAACCTCGAGAACCTCTTCACCGGCTGGTACGACGCCGACCTCACCGAGAAAGGGCGCGCCGAGGCCGTCGCCGCGGGGCCGGCCATGGCCGCGGCCGACGTGGTCCCGGACGTGGTCCACACCTCGCTGCAGGTGCGGGCCATCCGCACGGCCAACCTCGCCCTCGAGGGCCTCGAGCGGCTCTGGGTGCCCGTCCGGCGGTCGTGGCGACTGAACGAACGCCACTACGGCGCGCTCCAGGGGATGGACAAGAAGAAGGCCACCGAGGAGCACGGCAAGGACCAGGTCTTCGAGTGGCGGCGCAGCTACGACACGCCGCCGCCGCCGCTCGATCCGGACGACCCCCGCCACCCCCGCTTCGACCCCCGCTACGCCGACCTTCCTCCTGATGTGCTGCCTGCGTCGGAGTGCCTGGCCGACGTCGTCGCCCGCATGCTCCCCTACTGGTACGACGGCATCGTGCCCGACCTGCTCGCGGCCCGCACCGTGCTCGTCGTCGCCCACGGCAACAGCCTGCGTGCGCTCATCAAGCACCTCGACGGGATCTCCGACACCGACATCGCCGCGGTCAACCTGCCCACCGGCGTCCCGATCCTCTACGAGTTGGGCCCCGACATGATGCCGGTCGCCGCCCGGCCGCTGGAAGAGCGCTACCTCGGCGATGCCGAGGCGGCCCGGGAGGCGGCCGAGGCGGTCGCCAGGCAAGCCGGCTGAGCGGCCGGACGCGACGGAGGGGCCCGGCCTGACGGCCGGGCCCCTCCTGGTTCAGGTCCTGCGTCGACGCCGGGTCAGACGGCGTCGTCCCCGAGCTCGCCGGTGCGGATCCGCATGAGCGAACCGACCGGGAGGGTCCAGACCTTGCCGTCTCCGATGTTGCCCGTCTGGGCAGCGTCGGCGATGGCCTGGGTCACGCTGGCGACGTCACCGTCGGCGACGATGGCCTCCAGCTTGATCTTCGGCAGGAAGTCCACGGTGTACTCCGCACCCCGGTACGTCTCGGTGTGCCCACCTTGGCGGCCGAAGCCCTTCACCTCGGTGATGGTCATCCCGGACACACCGGCCGCCTTGAGGGCGTCCTTGACGGTGTCGAGGGAGTGGGGACGGATGACTGCAGTGATGATGGTTGCCATGTGGTCGATCTCCTAACCCTTGGTGGTGGCGAGGAGTTCCTCGCCCATGCCGGCGAGGACGTCGTCGGAGTAACCCGGCGCGCCGTGCTCGGTGATGTCGAGGCCCTCGATCTCCTCGGCGGGGCTGACCCGGAGGATGCCGATCGCCTTGAGCGCACCGAAGAGGATGCCAGTCGTGATGGCGACCCACACGATGATGGCGAGGGCACCGAGGGCCTGCGTGCCCAGCAGGCTGGCCCCACCGCCGTCGAAGACTCCCTCGTCGATGGCGAACAGGCCGGTGGCGATGAGGCCCCAGAAACCGGACACGGCGTGCACGGAGACCGCACCCACCGGATCGTCGACCTTGAACACCCGCTCGATGACCAGCACGGCCGGGACCACGATCAGCCCGGCGATGAAGCCGGTGACCAGGACCGGCACGACGTCCATGTTGCCGACGCCGGCACAGATGGCGACCAGGCCCGCGAGCAGCCCGTTGCCGGCCATGGAGACGTCCGGCTTCTTCAGCAGCACCCAACCGGAGATGAGCGCACCGGTCGCACCGGCACATGCGGCGAACAGGGTGAGCACGGCGATGATCGGCACCGACATGTCAGCCTGCAACGCCGAGCCCGGGTTGAACCCGAAGAACCCGATGAACAGGATCATCACACCGGTCAGTGCCAGTGGGATCGAGTGCGCCGGAATGGCCCGGGGCTTGCCGTCGGCACCGAACTTGCCGATGCGGGGACCGAGGATGATGGCGCCCATGAGCGCCGCGATCCCACCGGTGAGGTGCACCAGACCGGAGCCGGCGAAGTCGATGAACCCGCGCGTCGGCGAGCCAGCCGCCGCCCCACTGCCAGCTCACCACGACCGGGTAGATGAGCCCGGTGATGAGGACGGTGTAGACCAGGTAGGCGACGAACTTCGTCCGCTCGGCCACGGCCCCGGCCACGATGGTGGCGGCGGTGGCGGCGAAGGCGGCCTGGAAGAAGAAGTCGGTGGACACGCTGAGCGGGTAGAAGTCCGGTCCCGAGGGCGCTGAGATCCGGGAGCGGATCCATGAGCCCTGACACGCCCCAGCCGGCGAAGCCGAACCAGCCGCCTCCGTCGCCGCCGGGATAGGCGAGACCCCACCCGACCAGTGCGAAGACCAACACGCCGAGTGCCGCGTCCATGAGGCTCTTCATCATCATGTTGCCCGAGTTCTTGGCCCGGGTGAGACCCGCGGCCAGCAAGGCGAAGCCCGCCTGCATGAAGAACACCAGCACACCGGCGATGAAGATGAAGATGTTGTCGAGGATCACGGTCTGAGCGACGTCCGCGGCGGTGCCGGTGAATCGATCGGTCAGTTCGACCTCGACGACGGTGACGTCCACTGCGGCGCCTCCGTCCTGTGCGATGGCAGGGAGGGCGCCCAGCAACAGCACCGCTGCCACGAGACCACCTCCCAGGAGCATCTTCAAACGCATACGTCGTTCCTTTCGGGTTGTTCCTCGGAGTGACGGGGACGGCGTCGGCATGCAATGGCACACAGGCACCGTGACCTCCGTCTGAACAGTTCCTGACCGTAGGGGAGGCGGATTTCCGGACAATCTCCCCTCTGTTACGGCCGACGGTCCTTTGTGTTTCCAGTCTGTTTCCGGACCGGCGGTGGCCGGATTCCGGTCAGGCGGAACGCACCGCGGCGTCGGTGTCCGAGACCTCCGCAGGGCTCCCGGTCAGCGCCGAGCTCGGCTCCTCACGGACCTGCTCCAACAGGTAACCCCTGGACCGGACCGTCTTGATGACGAGGGACAGCGGCGCGATCCGACGGCGGACGCGGAGCATGTGGACGTCGAGGGCGTTGCGGCCCGGCGCCCCCTGCGGCCATCCGGCGCCGGCGAGCTGGTCGCGGCTCACCACCGCCCCGAAGCGGTCGAGCAGCGCCGCCATCAGGCGGGCCTCGACCGGAGGAAGCGACACCCACGACCCTCCGCTGCGCAGGACGCCGTCAGGGTCGAGCACCGGCCGCTCGGGCTGGTGCCCGGCGAGACGGACGAGCACGGCACGCGATCGGGCTTCCAGGTCCTCGTTGCTGACCGGCATCCGAACCCAGTCCTCGAAGCAGTCGAGCAGCGCCGGTGGCGCGGTGTCCTGATCGAGCAGCAACAGCCGGGGACGCCCCTGACCGGCGAGCGCGGCGCGCCGATCTGCTTCCTGGGGCCAACGCAGCAACACGACGTCCACCCGCCGAACCGTAGGAACTGTCTGTTTCGAGGGCATTTCCCGTTGGTGAAGAGACCGATGCCACATCACCCCATCGGCCGCTCGCGGCGACAGGAGCGCATGCGCACGCTCGCCTCCGTAAGCTGGCGCACATGGCTCGAGACGCATGGCTCACCCACCTGGCGCAGGTTCCGATGTTCGCCCACCTGTCGAAGAAGGATCTCCAACAGGTGGCGCAGGCCACGATGGAGGTCTCCGCACCGGATGGGCGGGTGCTCGTGCGCGAGGGCGTACCCGGCCACGAGTGCTTCATCATCGTCGAGGGGCAGGCGAAGGTCGAGCGCAACGGCGAGCAGGTGGCCACGCTCGGTCCGGGCGACGTGGTGGGCGAGCTGGCCCCTCTCACGGGCGGTGCGCGCACCGCCACCGTGACCGCCGAGGGACCCCTCGAGGTGCTCGTCATCGGCCAGCGCGAGTTCGCCGCCCTCCTCGACGAGATCCCGAGCTTCGCCAACCGCATCCTGCACGAGCTGGCCCAGCGCTACGTCGAGCTCGACGAGCGCGCCAACGGCTGACCGGCCCGAAGTGCGAGCGGGTCACCACCCGCGAGTACGTTTGGCGTCTGTATGGACGCCACCAAGAAGCGCCTCACGGCACCCCAGCTGGTCCTGCTCATCGGCCTGGGCATCGCCCTCGTCACCGCGGTCTCCGGTATCGCATCGGGGGTGTTCAGCCACACCGAGGACAACCCGGTCACCCGCGAGGTCTTCGGCGGGATCCCCTGGTACCTGAAGGTCGCGTTCTACACGATCATCCCGGCGCTGCTGATCTACGGCGCCGTCATGTTCAGCCATCGGGTGACGAACTGGACGCGGGGCAAGCCCGACAACCGCGCCACCACGTCGAAGAACGTGAAGCGGCGCCTCGGCGACTTCCGGGCCGGGGTCTACATGCAGACCCTCATGCGCGACCCCGCTGCGGGCATCATGCACTCGCTCATCTACTTCTCGTTCCTGGTGCTCCTGGCCGTCACCACGGTGCTCGAGATCAACCACCAACTCCCCGAGGACCTCAAGTTCCTCACCGGCCGGGTGTACCAGGGCTACTCGTTCGTCGGTGACGCCGCCGGCCTGGCGCTGTTCGTCGGTGTGATGTGGGCCATCGTGCGCCGCTACGTGCAGCGCCCCTACCGCATCCGCATCAAGTCCAAGCCCGAGCACGTCGTGATCCTCGGGGTGTTCCTGTCCCTGACCATCACCGGGTTCATGGCCGAGGCCTACCGGATCGCCGAGGAGGGCACGCCCGCCTTCGAGAAGTGGTCGTTCGTGGGCTACCCCATCGCGCTGCTCGTCGACGGGGGCAGCAGCCTCGCCGGCTGGCACCAGTTCTGGTGGATCGCCCACGTGGTCACGTTCATGGCCTTCCTCGTCATCCTCCCGGTCACCATGCTGCGCCACATGTTCACGTCGCCGCTGAACATGTACCTGAAGGACCGAGACCGCCCCAAGGGCGCGATGAAGCCGATGCCCAACCTCATGGAGACCGAGCTCGAGAGCTTCGGTGCCTCCACCATCGAGGACTTCACCTGGAAGCAGCTCCTCGACACCGACGCCTGCACCATGTGCGGTCGGTGCACCGCGGTGTGCCCGGCGCAGAACACCGGCAAGCCTCTCGACCCACGCGAGATCGTGCTCAAGACCGGCGAGGTGATGGCAGCCACCGGCTCACCGCGGGTCTCACCCCCGATCGGCGTCGACCCCGACATCGTGATCTCGGCCGACTCCGTCTTCGAGCGCATCACCCCCGAGGAGATCTGGGCCTGCACCACCTGCAAGGCGTGCGACGAGAACTGCCCGGTCAACATCGAGATCCTCGACAAGATCCTCGACATGCGCCGGTACCTGTCGCTCATGGAGTCGAACTTCCCGACCGAGCTGGGCAACGCCTACCGGTCGATGGAGAACTCCGGGAACCCGTGGGGGATGAGCCAGAACGATCGGGCCGACTGGGCCGACAAGATCGAGGGCATCGAGATCCTCGACGGCACCAGCCCCCTCGAGGCCGACTACCTCTACTGGGTCGGGTGCGCCGGGTCGTTCGACGACAAGAACAAGAAGGTCACCCAGGCCATGGCCCAGCTCATGCAACGCGCCGGGTGTCCTTCGCCATCCTCGGCCCGTCGGAGATGTGCACCGGCGACCCCGCCCGGCGGTCGGGCAACGAGTACATCTTCCAGATGCTGGCCATGCAGAACGTCGAGACCCTCAACGGCATGGGCGTCAAGAAGATCGTCACGCAGTGCCCGCACTGCTTCAACACCCTGGCCAACGAGTACCCCCAGATGGGCGGGCACTACGAGGTCGTGCACCACAGCCAGTTCATCGAGTGGCTGATCGACCAGGGCAAGCTCGACCTGTCCAACGCCCGTCTCGACGAGCGCGTCGTCTACCACGACTCGTGCTACCTCGGCCGCCACAACGACGTCTACATGGCCCCGCGCAACGTGATCGGCTCGCTCGCCGGCATCGAGATCGTCGAGGCCGGGCGCAACGGCACCAAGGGGATGTGCTGCGGTGCCGGCGGCGCGCGCATGTGGATGGAGGAGCACACCGGCAAGCAGGTCAACGTCGAACGCTCCCAGGAGCTCATCGCCACCGGCGCCAGCAAGATCGCCGTGGCCTGCCCGTTCTGCTACATCATGATCGACGACGGCGTGAAGGGGCAGGGGCTCGAGGAGGACGAGGTGCAGGTCGCCGACATCTCGATGCACATCCTCGAGGCCATCGAACAGGGCGAACGTGAGGGGGACCAGGTCGGTGCCGGAGCGGTCGACGACTGACGAACCCGGGGCGGTCCTCGTCGTCGCCGACGACGACAACGCCGCCGAGCTGCTGGCCCGACTGGTGGCCGGCGGAGGCTTCCGTGCCGTGGTGGCACGATCGCCCGAGGCGGCGCTGATCGACCTCGAGGACGCCGAGAACCCCTTCGCCGCCGCGCTGCTCGACCTCGAGCTGCGCCACGGCACGAGCAGCCTGCGTGCTCTGGCCGACATCCGCCGCCTTCCCGGCGCGGCCGGTCACGTGCCGGTGGTGATCTGCAGCTGGGACGACGACACCCGGGCGCAGGCCTGGATGACCGGCGTCGACGGCTACCTCGTGCGCCCCTTCGCCGCCGCCGATCTCCAGGCGCTGCTCACCGACGCGGTGCAGCGGCCCGAGAGCGACCGCGAGGACCACCGCAAGCGCCAGCTGGGCCTTCCCGGGGTCAAGCCCCCACGCTGACGCCGGCCGAGCCGGCCGACGGTCAGGGCCTCGCCGCCGTCAGCCGTCGAGGAAGTTCTCCCAGTAGCGGCTGGGCCGCGGGCCCACCTGGCCCTGGTACTTCGAGCCCACCGCGGCGGAGCCGTAGGGGTTGTCGGCCTCGGTCGACATGCGCAGGAAGCTGATCTGGCCGATCTTCATGCCGGGGTAGAGGGTGATCGGCAGCGTGGCCACGTTGGACAGCTCGAGGGTGAGCTGGCCGTCCCAGCCGGCATCGACGAAGCCGGCGGTGGAGTGGATGAGCAGACCGAGGCGGCCCAGGCTCGACTTGCCCTCGAGGCGGGCGACGAGATCGGCGGGGAGCCGGACCCGTTCGCTGGTCGAGCCCAGCACGAACTCGCCCGGATGGAGGATGAACACGTCGTCCTCGCCGATCTCGACGAGCTCGGTGAGCTCCTCGAGGTTCTGCTTCACGTCGATGTAGCCCATCGTGTGGTTGCGGAAGACCCGGAAGTACCGATCGATGTGCAGATCGACGGACGAGGGCTGGATGCACGACTCGTCGAGCGGATCGATCACGATGCGCCCGGCGGCGAGCTCCTCACGGATGGTGCGGTCGGAGAGGATCACGAGCGGTGAGGCTAGTGCTCCCGCCGAGGACGCCGGCCCGGACCGTCGTGGGTCCCGAGCTCATGGGGCGAAGGCACGCACCGCCCGCTCCACCAGGCCCCTCCGCCAGGCGTCGTCGACCGGCCCGTGACTGATGAGGCGACGGTAGAACAGCGGCCCGACGACGACGTCGATCATCGCCTCGGGGTCGGTGTCGGCGGCGACCTCACCGCGGGCGATGCCACGACGCACGACGGCCAGGCTGAGCTCGCGCTTGTCGCGCACGAACGCCCGGTGCAGGCGGGCGAACTCGTCGTGGCGTTCGGCGGCGACGAGGGTGGCCGGGATGGCCCGACCCAGGTCGCTGCACAGGATGACCCGATCGAGGCGGGTGACGACGGCGTGGAGATCGTCGACCAGCGATCCGGTGTCGGGGACGTCGGAGATCTCCTCGGCGAGCAGTCGCATGGCCGAGGCCAGGAGCTCGGCCTTGCCGGGGTAGCGGCGGTACACCGTGGACTTGGCCACCCCGGCCCGTGCCGCCACGGCCTCGATGGAGACTCCTTCGAAGCCGCGTTCGGCGAAGAGCTCCACGGCGGCGGCGGCGATGGCTGCGTCGGCGGCACCGCTGCGAGGGCGCCCGAGTGCGGCCCCTTCGGCATCGGGGAGCTCAGCGGTCGTGCCGGCGTCGTCGGTCGCGGCCGGGACGGTCATGGGTCGCCGATCGGCTCGTCGACGCGGGGCGCCAGCGCCGCGAACGGGACGTCGCCCTCGCCGGCGTGCTCGACCTCGAACTCCTGCGCCTGGACCTCGATGTCGGCATCGGCCGCCCGAGCGGGGAGGAAGACCAACGCCACCGCGACGCCGAGGCCGGTGGCCAGCGCGGCGACGGCCACCCCGTAGTGCACGGCATCGACGAACGAGAGACGGGCCACCTGGACGAGCTGGTCGGCGAGATCGGCGAACCCGGACGAACGGAGCTGCTCGGCCACCCCGAGGGCCGCGCCGATCGAGTTCTCCGCCGCCGCCGCCGCCTCGGCCGGGACCGGCACGCCGACGAAGAAGTCGGACAGCTTGGCCCCGAAGGTCGAGGCGAGGACCGAGCCGACGACGGCCACGCCGAGCGCCCCACCGACCTGGCGGGTGGTGTCGTTCACCGCAGAGCCGACGCCGGCCTTGAACAACGGCAGCGAGCCCATCACCGATTCCGTGGCCGGCGCCATGGTGAGGCCCATCCCGAGCGACATGAGCATGAGGCGCCAGAAGATGTTGGCGTAGGGGGTGTCGGCCTGGAGCCCGATCATCGACAGCAGGCCGATCGTGACGAAGCCGAGGCCCAGCGCCACGGTGAACTTGGTGCCGATGCGGCCGACGAGCTTCGGGCTCAACGGCGACACGACCATCATCGTGAGGGCGAAGGGGATCATCCGCACCCCGGTCTCCAGCGGGCTGTAGCCGAGCACGAACTGGAAGTACTGGGTGAGCAGGAACAGCGAGCCGAACATGGCGAAGAAGACGAGCGTGATCGACGCCGATGCGGCGGTGAACCGGGGCTTCTTGAAGAACGACACGTCGAGCATGGGGTGATCGGTGCGGGACTCCCACCAGGCGAACGACCGACAGCAACACCACGCCCACGGTCCCGGGAACCACGATCTCGGGACTCGTCCAGCCCTTCGCCGGGCCTTCGATGATGGCGTAGAGGATCCCCGTGAGCCCGACGATCGACAGCAACGCGCCGAAGGGGTCGAGGCGTGGGTTCGACAGGTCCTTCGAGGTGGGGATGAGGACGAACCCGGCGATCAGGCCGAGCACGACGATGGGCACGTTCACGAGGAACACCGAGCCCCAGTAGAAGTGCTCGACGAGGAAGCCGCCGGTGAGCGGGCCGAGAGCGCCGCCGAGGCCGGCCACGCCCGCCCACGCACCGATGGCCTTGCCGCGCTCCTCGGACGGGAAGAGGTTGGTGATGATGGAGAGCGTGGCGGGCATGATGAACGCTCCGCCGATGCCCATGAAGGCCCGGGTGGCGATGAGCTGGCCCGAGGTCGAGGCCATGGCGGCGGCCAGCGAGCCGAGCCCGAAGATGACGAGGCCGAGCTGCAGGGCCCCGCGCCGACCGAAGCGGTCACCCAGGCTGCCGGCGGTGAGCAGGAGCCCGGCGAACACGAGGGTGTAGGAGTCGACGATCCACTGGAGGTCGGCCGAGGTGGCGTCCAGGTCCGCCTGGATGGTGGGTAGGGCCACGTTCAGGATCGAGTTGTCGAGCACGATCACCAGCAGGCTGAAGCACAGCACCACCAGGATGAGCCAGCGACGTTCGAAGGACTTCTCCTGGATGCGTTCGGCGAAGGTGCTCACGTGACTCCTCGGCTGCCCCACGACTTACGAAACGGTAGCGTCGCGTAAGGGAGTCAACCAGGGCCGCCGTCGAACGGCAACCGCGTTCCGCGGGTCACCGGCCGTTGCGCGGTCCGGCCACGGGGACTCCGCCTACAGACGGCGGATGGAGCGGCGGGCCGTGCGGGGACCTCTCCGGGGCGGGCCCTCGCCGCTCAGCCCGACGAGTCGCAGCACCCGACCCCGGTGAGGGCGGTACGGCTCGAGCAGCTCGAGCATCGTGGTGTCGTCACCCCGAGGCTCACCGAGGAACACCCAGCTCACCTGGTGGGGGAGATGGAAATCACCGACGCTCACCGCATCGGCGTCGCCGAGCGCGACCCGCGACGTCTCGGCGATCGTCCACCGCCCGATCCCGGGGACGGCAGCCATGCGGGACGTGACCGTCGAGAGGTCGTCGACGGCCTCGTCGAGACGGTGCCTCGCCGCGGCGACACGCCGCACGGTGTCGGCTCGCTTCCGCTCGACGCCGGCGCGGTGGTACGCCCACACCGGGAGGGTCACCAACGCCTCGGGTTCCGGCGGGAGGGTCAGACCGACCCCGTCGGGCCCCGGAGCAGGGCGGCCGTGGGCGCAGACCAGGGACCGATACGAGGCCCAGGCGTCCTTGCCGACGACCTTCTGCTCGAGCACGGTGGGCACGAGGGCTTCGACGAGCGCCCGCGAACGGGGGATGCGCAGGCCCTCGTGGCGGCGATGGGCGTCACGCACGAACTCGGCCCCCGGGGCGTCGATGCCCTCGATGCGTCGGGTGAAGTCGACGACGTCGTCGGCTTCGCCCACGAGCTCACCGGCGTGCTCGATCGCCCACACCGCACCGGGCCCCCATGCCTCGGCGCGCAGAGCACCGGCGGCCGGCGCCGTCATCAGGTGGAGGGTGGCCGGACCCTCGGGGGTGACGGTGGCTCGCCACGCCTCGCGGGTCGCGAGCGTCATCGTGGGGTCGCCCCGCCCACGTCGCATCGGGCCGAGGGTCGCCTCGAGGTCGAGCGGCCCGGCGAGGCCGAGCGAGGTCGCTGCGTCCGGCGAGGTCACGTCCCGCCCGAGCGCCGGATCAGGTGGCGTCAGGGCCGGAGTCGCTCATCCCCGGCATGTTGTGCACGTAGGACTTCTCCTCGACCCGCTTGGTGATCCGCCAGCCCTGCGGGGTGCGGACCATCTCGTCGACGTACCAGAGGCCACAGGTGAAGACCTGCACCTTCTCCTCGCCGAGCGACATCACCATCGGGTTGTGGCAGATGGTCTTGACGTGGGCGACGTCGCCGTCGATCTCCACCTTGCTGGTGGCCACCATGTGCTGGAACGACCGGAACATGCCCATGGTCTCGGCCAGGAACGCCTTGGTGTCGACCAGGTTGCCGGCCGGCCCGCCCATCACCGTGTAGTCGATCCACGCGTCGGGGGTGAAGACGTCGTCGAGGGCGTCCCAGTCGCGGCTGTCGATGGCATAGGTGTAGGCGACGAGGAGGTCCTGGATCTCCATGCGATCGGAGATCTCCTGCAGGGTCATGGTCATCGTGGATCGCCCCCCGGGCTGTCGCGGTCGGGGTCACTCTAGGTGCGGCGCCGGTGGTCGTCGGCCCCGGGGCTCGTCTACAGTCGGCGGCACGTTCGCCCACCCCGGTGGGCGGCCTGCGGGTGTAGTTCAGAGGCAGAACATCAGCTTCCCAAGCTGAGAACGCGAGTTCGATTCTCGTCACCCGCTCTCCACGTGAAGGCCCAGGTCCGCCGGTGTCCCCGGCCCCTGGGCCTTCGTCGTTCACCTACGGTCGCGACCACGCGAAGGGGGTCAGGCATGGGAACGCTCGACGGGAAGGTCGCCATCGTCACCGGCGGCGCGAGGGGTCAGGGGCGGGCCCACGCCGTGGCCCTGGCCGCCGAAGGCGCGGACGTCGTGGTCTGCGACGTGGCCGCCGACATCGCCACCGTGCCCTACCCGCTGGGCACACAGGCCGAGCTCGACGACACGGTCGCCGCCGTCGAGGCGCTCGGACGCCGCAGCTTCGGCGCCGTCGTCGACGTGCGCGACACCGACGCCCTGGACGCGCTGGTGGCCGAGACCATCGCGTCGTTCGGGCAGATCGACATCTGCGTCGCCAACGCCGGCGTGTGCGGCTTCGGGGCGTTCTGGGAGATCGACGACGCCATGTGGGACGACATGATCGGGGTCGACCTCACCGGTGCCTTCAAGACCATGCGGGCCGTCACCCCCCACATGATCGAACGCGGTGCCGGCCGGATCATCGCCACCTCGTCGATGGCCGGTCGCCAGGGCAACCCCAACCTGGCCCACTACGTGGCGGCCAAGTGGGGGGTGATCGGCCTGGTGAAGACGCTGGCCATGGAGGTCGCCCGCCACGGCATCACCGTCAACGCCGTGGCCCCGGCCGCGGTCGACACGCCCATGCTCCACAACCCGGCCATGTACTCGTTGTTCTGCCCCGACCTCGACGCACCGTCACGAGAGGACGTGACCCCGCGCTACGAGGCCATGAACCGGCTGCGGGTGCCCTGGATGGCGCCCGCGGAGATCAGCCGGCTCGTCGTGTTCCTGTGCGCCGACGAGTCGGCGGGCATGACCGGTCAGGTCATGGAGGCCAGCCTCGGCTCCAGCGCCAACATGCACTGAGTCCGCCCGATCCGGGCGGCGGGGGCCGAGACGGAGCCAGCGCGCACGATCGCCGCGATCGACGCGACGCCGGTCGCCCTCTACCGTGACGCCCGAGGGCCGACGCGGACGAGCCGGGGGGCACGCGCTGATGCTGCGACACGAGATCAGCTTCGACGTCGGTGCTCCGCCGCACCGGGTCTGGCGCCTCTTCCATCCCAAGGTCGACCCCGACGCGACGGTGCCGCGCACGTTCGACCACCCGAACGGGTCGATCACGATCCTGCGCGAAGGAGACGACGACGGGGCCGGGCTGGTGCGCACCTGCACCTTCCCCGTGCCGAAGTGGCTCTTGTCCGGCGGTGTGGCCCGGTCGTGGGAGGTCGTGACCGAGGCCAAGCGCAACGAGTTCGCCCGCTACCACGCCGTGGGCAAGCCCCTGTGGTCGGAAGCCGAAGGGTGGCACACCCTCGAACCGATCGACGGAGGAACCGGTACCCGGCTCACCTTCGGCGAGACCTACCACGCCCACAACCCCGTTCTGCGGCTCCTCTTCGAACGCCGGGTCCACCGGTTCATCTCCGACGACAACACCCACACCTATGAGACGGTGCTCGGACACCTCGGACCGGTCACCCGTCGCTGACGCCCATGCGGGCTGCTCGGGCGCCCCACGCCGGCACACCGGCGCGGGTCGGCTCGGGCACCGGCCTCCCGCAACCCTGGTATCGGGCCGATGAACGAGCCCACCGCGGGTGGCCGCAGCGAGCCCCGACCGTGGGATGTCGCGCCGGTCGGCCAGACCGTCGGTCACGACCGCCATGTGCTGCGTCGGTGGTGGGCGGGTCGCTTCGGACTGGCTCTCCTCGAGGAGGCGGCGACCGTCGTCGTGCTGCTCGCGGTCTACGACGCCGGTCGGTCGATCACTGCTGACGCGGCGTCACAGGCCTTCGCCAACGCCCATCGGGTGCTGCTCGTGGAGAGCCTCGCCGGCCTCGCGATCGAGGACGAGGTGCAACGGCTCGTCATCTCCCACGAATGGCTGGTCGGCGCCCTCAACCAGTACTACGTGCGCGTCCACTTCCCGGCCACGCTGGCCTTCTTCGTGGTGATGTACCTCTGGCGACCCGACCACTACCGCCCGATCCGGCGGACGTTCGTGATCGTCACCACCGCGGCGTTGGCGGTCCACGTGGCCTTCCCGCTGGCCCCCCCTCGGATGCTGCCGGGCTTCGTCGACACCATCAGCGTCTGGGGCCCGGCCATCTACGACGACCCCCGTGTCGCCGAGATGGCGAACCAGTTCGCCGCCATGCCGTCGCTGCACTTCGGATGGGCGGTGCTGGTGGCCTGGGGCATCGTGGCCATGACGACGGGCCCGTGGCGTTGGCTGGTGCTCGCCCATCCGGCGCTCACGTTGCTCACCATCGTCGCCACCGCCAACCACTACTGGCTCGACGCCGCCGTGGTGCTGGTGCTGGTGGGGGCGGGGGTGGCGCTGACAGGGCGGTCGCTCCCGGGATCGGCCGGGCCGGCGACGTCCGACGGTTCAGCTCTTGGTCGCCTTGCGGTAGAGGCGCACCGACCACGGCGCCGCCACCACGAAGATCCCGAGGCACCACAGAAACGACAGCCCGACGGCGCCGAGCACGGTCGTCCCGGGCGGTAGCGCGCCTTCGCCCAGCATCAGGCCGCGAGCCGCTTCGACCATCACCGTGACGGGTTGGTGCTCGGCGAAGGGCTGCAGCCAGCTCGGCATGGTCTCGACCGGCACGAACACCGCACTGGCGAACACGAACGGGAACACGATGAGGAACACCGCGGTCTGGGTGGCCTCGGGGTTCACGACCTTGAGACCGATGCCGGCCATCACCCAGGACATCGAGTACGAGAACAGCAGCACGATCCCCACCCCGCCGAGGAAGCCGAGCGAACGTCGTCTGGTAGCGGAAGCCGATGGCGAAGGCGACGACGAACATCAAGGTCAACACCACGGCGTTGCGCAGCAGGTCGGCGGCGGTGCGCCCGGTGAGCACCGCCGAGCGGGTCATGGGCAGCGAGCGGAAGCGATCGACCACGCCACGCGAGAGGTCGTCGGTGAGCCCCACGGCGGTCTGCGTGGCCCCGAACAGCGAGATCTGGACCAGGAGGCCCGGGAGCAGGAAGTTGATGTACTCCCCGCCGGCCGCGGCCGGGATCTCACGCCCGATCGCCCCGCCGAACACGTAGGTGAACAGCAACAGGAACATGATCGGCTGGATGACCGAGAAGGCCAGCAGCTGGGGGAGCCGCACGTAGCGCAGCAGGTTGCGCCGGGTCATCACCCAGGTGTCGCGGCCGAGGCGCCCGGGATGGACGGTGGTGTCCGTGCCGGGGGCGGGCGTCACGTCGGTGGTCGCCATCAGGCCTCCTGGTCGTCGGTGTCGGAGCCGGTGAGCGACAAGAAGACCTCGTCGAGGCTGGGCCGCTCGAAGCTGAGCCCCAACGGTTCGATGCCCTCGGCGTCGAGCGTGCGCACCATGGTCATCAGCGAGCCGGTTCCCTCGGTGGCCGGGAAGGTGAACTCGCCTCCCGCCTTCTCCACACGACCGTCGAAGCCCTGGGTGATCCGCCGGGTGGTGTCGATGTCGGTGTCGCGCACCCGCAGGTGGATGCGGTTGTCGCCGAGGGCGTCCTTGAGCTCCTCGGCGGTGCCCTCCGAGACGAGCTTCCCGTGGTCGATCACCCCGATGAGGTCGGCGAGCTGGTCGGCCTCCTCGAGGTACTGGGTGGTGAGCAGCACCGTGGTGCCGTCGTCGACCAGCTCGCGGACGAGGCGCCAGATGTCGAGTCGGCTGCCCGGGTCGATGCCGGTGGTGGGCTCGTCGAGGTAGAGGATCTCGGGACGGCCGATCAGTGACGCCGCCAGGTCGAGGCGACGGCGCATGCCCCCGGAGTAGCCGGAGGCCCTCCGGTCGGCGGCGTCGGCCAGGTTGAACCGCTCGAGGACGTCGACGGCCCGACGTTGGGCCTCGCCCCGGCTGAGCCCGTAGAGCTCGCCGATCATGGCGACGGTCTCCCGGCCGGTGAGGTAGTCGTCGACGGCGGCGAACTGTCCGGCGAGGCCGATGCGACGTCGCACCGCCCGCGACCGGGTCACGACGTCGTCGCCGCCGACCGTGGCCCGGCCGCTGTCGGGGGTGAGCAGCGTGGAGAGGACGTTGATCAGCGTGGTCTTGCCCGCCCCGTTGGCACCGAGCAGGCCGTAGATCGTGCCCCGTTCGATCGACAGGCTCACACCGTCGAGCGCGTGGACGTCACCGAAGGAGAGGTGGATGTCGTGGGCCTCGACGATGGGGGCCTCAGCCACGACGCCACCCCTGGACGACGACGGCGGCACTTCGCGGCGTCAGCCCGTCACCGGCGGAGCGGGCCGCGATGGCGTTCGGCCGACGGAGCATCGTGGACCAGGTGATCTCGATGGACCATGCGATCTCGCCTCCCCGGGCCCCGTGCCGGGCCCGGACGCGGACGCTATCGCCGCCGCGCCGGGAAGCGATGCGGCCCGTCGTCCCTCAGATCGAGAGCACGACCTTGCCCCGCGTCCGACCGTCGGCCACGTGCGCGATGGCGGCAGGGGCCTCGGCCAGCGGGTAGACGTGCTCGACCGCGGGGGTGACCGCGCCCGCGTCGACGAGCTCGGTGAGGGCGGCGAGATCGGCGGCGTTCTCGGACGACACGAACATGGTGAGGGTCTGCGACACGAACGGTGAGAGCAGCACGGCGCCCACCTGTCGTTGCACGCCGCCGGTCCAGCGACCACCGTTCTCCCCCCCGACGATGACCAGGCGCCCCTTCGGGGTCAGGATCCGACGCAGGCGCGAGACGCGGGTGTTGCCCCCGATGTCGAGGATCACGTCGAAGCGACCGTCGCCGGCGGTGACGTCCTCTCGCGTGTAGTCGATGACGTGGTCGGCGCCGAGGCTCTTCACGAGATCGACCTTCCCGGTGCTGCACACCCCGGTCACCTCGGCGCCGAGGGCCTTGGCGATCTGCACGGCGTAGGACCCCACACCCCCGGAGGCCCCGGTGACGAGCACCCGATCGCCTTCCTCGACCCGGGCCTTGTCGCGCAGGCCCTGGAGGGCGGTGAGGCCGGACACGGGAACCGCCGCCGCCTGCTCGAACGACAGGTTCGCCGGCTTCGGGGAGAGCCGATCGGCCTTCGTGCGGGCGAACTCGGCGAAGGAGCCCTCACAGGTGCCGTACACCTCGTCGCCGGGCGCGAAGCCGGTGACGTCGGCGCCCACCTCCTCGACCGTGCCGGCGACGTCGAGGCCGGGGACGGGGTTCTTCGGGCGGCGGATCCCGTAGCCCGGCGAGGCGCACGAGGTAGGGGTGGCCCGACAGCAGGTGGACGGTGCCGCGATCCACGGCGGCGGCGCGCACCCGCACGATCACCCGGTCGGGGGTGAGCTCGGGTCGGGGGACCCGGCCGAGCCGCAGGACCTGCGCCGGGTCGCTGCCGAACCGGTCCTGCACGATCGCCGTCATGGTGAGGCGACGTCGGTCGTGGTCGCTCGCGGCGCCGGCGGCACGTGCCGTCGAGGCTGGTCGGTGATCGGGTCGGTCATGGCTGCAGCTCCTCTGCTGGACTTACGTTGTAAGTTGACCAGACGAGGCACCATCCGTCAAGACCCGTTCGGGTCGACACCTCCCGGAGCACCTGTGACGACCACCCACGACACCGCCGAAACCCCGACCGCGAGCCCCTCAGTCGACGTCGCGTCGTGGACGCCGCCGTGACGCTGGCCGACAGCGACGGGATCGCCGCCCTCACCATGCGCCGCCTCGGCCAGGAGCTCGGCGTCGAGGCCATGTCGCTCTACAACCACGTGGCCAACAAGGACGACGTGCTCGACGCCATGGTCGACTCGGTCTTCGCCGAGATCACGCTGCCCGCGCCGGGCGACGACTGGAGACTCGCCATGCAGGCCCGGTGCCGATCGGCCCGGGCCGCGCTCCTGCGCCATCCGTGGGCCATCGGGCTGATGGAGTCGCGCACCACGCCCGGGCCCGGCACCTTGCGCCACCACGACGACGTGCTCGGCAACCTCCGCCGCAACGGCTTCTCGCTCCCTGCGGCCGCCCACGCGGTCGCCCTTGCTCGACAGCTACGTCTACGGCTTCGCCCTCCAGGAGACGACGCTTCCCTTCTCCACGCCGGAGGAGACGGCCGACGCTCGCCGAGTCGCTCGTGGCGCAGATGCCGCCCGACGCCTACCCCCACCTCACCGAGATGGCGACCGACCACGTGATGCAGCCGGGCTACGACTTCGCCGACGAGTTCGAGATCGGGCTCGAGGTCGTCCTCGACGGCCTGGCCCGCATCTCGGACACGTGAGGCCCGCACCGCGACGACCGGGCTCGCCGCCCGGCGATCAGGCCGTGTCGACGTCGCGCCGCCGGAAGCCCGCCAGTCCGGCCGCCACGAGCGCCGCGGTGACCAGCACCAACACGACGACGGGCAACGCCGAGAACGCCTCGGCGGGCATGGCCGGCACGTGCTCGAACGGCGAGACGTCCATCGCCCACTGCGGCAGGTTCAAGACGGGCCCGAGGAGTCCGACGACGGCGGCGACGACCACGGCCAGCCACGCCAGCAGCGACCAGCGCGGTGCGAGCGCGTAGAGGGCGAAGGCGAAGCCACCCACGGCGACGACCGCCGCGGAAGCGACCAGGGACGCGGCGACGAGCTCCGTGACGAGTCCACCGTCACCGATCGATGCCGCAGCACCGAGACCGGTGGCGACCCCTCCGGCGAGCGTCACGACGACCGCCCCGCCGAGCGCCACCACCAGATGGCTGCTCACCCACGACGTCCGCGAGCTCGACGTGGCCAGGATCGGGTCGGCACGACCGGCCGTCTCCTCGGTGCGCAGGCGCAGCACCGACGCGACCACGAAGCCCGACGCCAGCAGACCCGCCATCAGGATCGACGTGGCCAGGAAGACGTCGGTGATCGACGCCTGCCCGACCAGGGCGAGGTAGTCGGCGATCTCGGGGTTCTCCTCGAGCATCCGCTCCGCCTGATCGGCGACGACGCCGTAGAAGAGCCCGAGCACGGCCACGCCCACCACCCACCCCAGGATCGGGGCCCGTTGGAGGCGCCACGCCAGCGCCAGGGGCGACGCCAACCCCGGCTTGGCGCTCGCCCGGCCTTCTCGTTCGGTGAACAGCCCGCTGCCGAAGTCGCGGTGCCCGGCCAGCACGCCCGCCAGGACGAGGAGCCCGACGGTGGCGACGGCGCAGAGCAGCAGCACCCACCATCGCTCGCCGGCGAAAGCCCGGATGCCCTGCGCCCACCCGATGGGCGACAACCAGGACATGCCGTTCCCGGTCACGTCGCCGACGGCCCTCACGACGAACGACACCCCCAGCACGACGACGGCCAGGCCGGTCGCGGCCCGCGAGGACGAGGCCACCTGGGCCATGACCAGCGTGATCCCGGCGAAGACCATCCCGGCGCCGACCAGCGACGAGGCGAACGCCACGCTCCCGACGCCGTCGAAGCCGTAGAGGACGAGTCCGACCACGACCCCGAGGGCCACGGCGACGTTGGCGAGGGCCACCGCGGCGACCGCTGCCGTCGCTCCCGCCTGGCGACCGACCGGCGCCGAACGAACGAGCTCGGCCCGCTCGCTCTCCTCCTCGGCCCGGGTGTGGCGGGTGATCATGAAGATGCTCATGAGCGCCACTCCGATGATCGTCCAGAGCGCGGTCTCGTTCATCATCACGGCGCCGACCGTCGGGTCCTCCAGGCCGTAGCCAGGACCGGCCTGCACGATCATCGCCGCGTTGTCGTTCGCGATCGAGGCGTAGCCGGCGAGCTGCTCGGGCGTGGAGTAGAGGTCGCTCACGCTGCCGGCCGAGATCACGACGAGCGCGACGATCCCGACGACCCAGAGCACCAGTCGGAGCCGATCGCGCCGCAGGACGAGCAGGAACAGCCGGCCGGTCCCGGCGAGCGGTCGAGTGGGTCCCGAGGAAGCGGTTCCGACGAGTCACCGACGCCGGATCGGCCGGGAGGACGACGGTGGAGGTCACGGCTCACGCCCCTGGTGCCCGTGCGCCGACGTCGCCGGGGCCGCTCACGGTCCCCGTTCAGGGAACCCCTCGAGAGCTCGTCGCCGTAGTGGCGCAGGAAGAGCTCCTCGAGCGTGGGCGGCTGGCTCACCAGGGAGTGGATCCCGAACGTCGCCAGATGGCGGATGACGTCGTCGAGGGCGGGCGCCGTCGACCTCGAAGGAGGCGTCGAGCCCGTCGACGGCGAGCCCGTGCACGCCGCCGAGCCGTCTCGAGGCCCTCGAGCGGGTCGGTGGGTGCGTACCTCGATGGTGGTCCGGGTGAGGTGGCGCAGTGTCCGAGAGCGTGCCCGCTCGACCGTGCGTCCCTCCCGGATGATCGTCACCCGGTCACAGAGCTTCTCGACCTCGGCGAGGATGTGGCTCGACAGCAGCACGGTGCGGCCCTCGGCCTTGGCCTCGAGGATGCAGTCCTGGAACACGGCCTCCATCAGCGGGTCGAGTCCCGACGTCGGCTCGTCGAGCAGGAGCAGCTCGGCGTCCGACGGCGAGCCCGGCGACGAGGGCCACCTTCTGGCGGTTGCCCTTGGAGTAGGTGCGGCTCTTCTTGCGGGGATCGAGCTCGAAGCCGCTCGATGAGGTCGTCGCGCTTGCGGCCGGGTCAACGCCACCGCGCAGGCGGCCGAGGAGGTCGATGACCTCCCCGCCCGAGAGGTTGGGCCACAGGCTCACGTCACCGGGCACGTAGGCGAGCCGTCGGTGCAGCTCGACGGCGTCGTGCCAGGGATCGCCACCCAGCAGGCGCACGCGGCCGGCGTCGGAGCGCAGCAGGCCGAGCAGCACCCGGATGGTGACCGTCTTGCCCGAGCCGTTCGGGCCGAGGAAGCCGTGGACCTCGCCCGGCGCCACCCGCAGGTCGAGCCCGTCGAGGGCCCGCGTCGGACCGAAGGTCTTGACCAGACCCTCCACTGCGATCGCATCGCTCATGAGCTCGTCCCTTCGCGTCGGCTGGACCTCACCCGGCCTCTCGAGCCTCGCGCGACCCGGCGAGGTGAGGCGACCGTCTGCGCCGGCCCGCGGCACTGCCTCCGCCGCCGGCCGGGACACCGGCATGATGGCACCAACCGCGAAACGCACGAACTACCGTTCTCCTGTTGATCCGCCCGTTCCATCAATCGCCGGGCTCCGGGAAAGGCCTCACCTCCATGAAGCGCGTCCTCGGGCTGCTCGCAGCCACCACCCTCGTCGTCACCGCCGGTGTCGTCACCACCGGCTCCGCCGGTGCCCAGGCCACCACCACCCCGGTCGTGGCGCTCGTCCAGAACATCGAGCTCCCGCCGGTGCTCGAGAAGGGCCACGCCGCCACCTACGTCGTGCACGGCCTCAACCTCGACGGGCAGAGCGCCCAGGGCGACGGCGGCACCGCCGTCACCGTGTGCGCCGGCGGCGACCAGCTGCTCACCGACTTCCAGTTCGGCGACATCGCCGGCCCCGTCGACCTCCCCTGGGGCGCAGTGATCCCGATCGACGTCTACGTCGGCGCCGACGTGGCCTGCGGCTCGGCCACCCCGGTCATCAGCCAGACCGTCACGGTGCCCGAGGAGCCCTCCATCTCGCTCGTGGCCACCGCCGGCCCGGACGGCGCCGTCGCTGCTGCCCGTCGCCCTCGACGCCTCGACGCCCGAGGACGTGCTTTCTCGTCGAGCCTGACACCGGCGAGAACGCTCCCCAGGGTGACGATCCCGATCACGCGACTCCCGCCTCGGTGCCGTGCACGCCGCCGCGCCGGCCAGGTGACCGTGAGCGTCGACGGCACCGACGCCGGCGAGCTGTCCTTCGGCGAGTCGCTGTTCGCCGACCTCCCCAACGGCACCTACTCCGTCGAGGTCACCCTCGGGGGCACCCCGATCGTCGGCCCGGCCGACATCGACGTCCCGCCGTGCACCCTGACGGTGGTCTACGTCGTCGGCAACCAGCCGATCGCCGCGCGAGCCGGTCACCACGACCGCTCCGGCCCCGGCCGCCGCCGCGGTGACCGCCGCTCCCGCCTTCACCGGCTGAGCACCCGCACACCGCACCACCTGAACGAACGTCGACGGCCCGGGACCCAGGTCCCGGGCCGTGGCGCGTCCGGGGTCAGTAGCCGAGGGCAGGGTCGACGAGGCCCACCAGCGGCTCACCGGCGCGCCAGCGGGCGAGGTTGGCCACGAACATGTCCACCGTGCGCTGCGCCGTGACCGGTGAGCTGTTGGAGATGTGCGGGGTGAGGCGCACCCCGGGGTGGGCGAAGAGCGGATCGCCGGCGGCCAACGGCTCACCCTCGGCGACGTCGAGCGACGCCCTGGACACCCGACCGTCGTCGAGGGCGCGCCGCAACGCGTCGGAGTCGACCAACTCGCCCCGGGCCACGTTGACGAGGTGCACGCCCGGCGTCACCCAACCGAGCGAGGTCTCGCCGACCAGGTGGTGGGTGGCCGGTGTGGAGGGGGCCGTGATCACGAGGTGGTCGGCCTCGGCGAAGGCGGCCTCCAACGACTCGGCCCGCTCGATCCCGGGAGACGGCATCGGTGCGTCGGAGCGTCGGTGGGCCACGACGCGCATGTCGAAGGCCAGGGCACGACGGGCCACGGCCCCGCCGATGGCGCCGATGCCCACGAGGGCCAGCGTTCGGCCCTCGAGTGCACCGAGCTGACCTCCGACGGGCACGTTCCAGGCCTCGGGCGGGGCGGTGATCCACTGCTCGGGCAGGCGCTTCTCGTAGGCCAGCATCACGGCGAGCACGTACTCGGCGATGGCCGTCGACGTCGCCCCCTTCGAGCACGTGAGCACGCGGTCACCGAGATCGGCCAGCGGGAACCCGTCGATGCCGGCGCCGAGCACGTGCACCCAGCGCACCGACGGCAACAGCGTCGAGGCCACCTCGGTCTCCCCGGCGATGGCCAACGTGGCGACCACGTCGGCGTCCGCGACCTCGCTCGGGTCGGCCGGCCACCCGACCACCCGCTCGTCGGGCAGACGCGCCTGGAGCATCGGCACGAAGGCCTCGGTGAAGCGACCCATGTTGACGACGACCGCACCCACCGTGCACCCCCGGGAGATCACCGGGTGCCGCGATGGCCGCACCCGGGCGAGCACGATAGACCCACGACGCGGCACGGCCCCCGGGGCGCGACCTAGCCTCGGCGTCGTGGTGCACCGCAGCTTCTGTCGGATCTGCGCGGCGGCGTGCGGGATCCTGGTCACCACCGAGGGCGAGCGTGTCGTGCGGGTCCGCGGCGACGCCGAGCACCCCGTCTCCCGGGGCTACACCTGCCCCAAGGGGCGGGCCCTCCCCGACTTCCATCACCGCCCCGACCGCCTCGACCACCCGACCGTCCGAGGCGTGGAGGCACCGTGGTCGACGGCGCTCGACGACCTGGCCGCCTCGCTGCAGCAGGTGATCGCCGACCACGGCCCCGGTGCCGTCGGGGTGTACCTGGGCACGGGCCTGGCCTACGACATCGCCGGGTGGTTGACCGCGGAACGCCTCATCGCCGTGCTCGGCACGCCGCAGCGCTACACCCCGGTGACCATCGACAACGCCCCGGCCCTGCTCACCGCGGAGCTGGTGGGCGGGTCGAGCCAGCTCAACCCGGTCTGGCAACCGGAGCAGTCGAAGGTGCTGGTGCTGTTCGGCACCAACCCCGTCGTCTCCCACGGCTACGGCACGACCCTTGCCGACCCGGTGACCCGGTTTCGCCGCTTCCGGGCCGACGGCGGGCAGGTGTGGGTGCTCGACCCCCGCCGCACCGAGACCGCTGCGCTCGCCGATCGCCACCTCCCGCTGCGGGCCGGCACCGACCACCTCGTGCTGGCCTGGCTGGTGCGCGAGATCCTCGACGACGGGGCCGACACCCACGAGCTCGACTCGGCCTGCCGGCCCGAGGAGGTCGCCCGCCTGCGGACGGCCCTCGACCCGTTCACCCGCGAACGGGCCAGCGCCGCCACCGGCCTTCCCGTCGAGGACCTCGACGCCCTCCTGGGCGCGGTCCGCGCCGCTCCCGGCGCGGTGGCGGCGATGGCGGGCACCGGCGTGATGATGAGCGAGCACGGCCTGGTGGCCGAGTGGCTGCGCTGGGTCCTTCTGATCGTGACCGGGTCGCTCGACCGGGGTGGAGCCATGCGGTTCAACGACGGGATGCTCTTCCCCCTCGACGGGCGACTGCGAGCCCCGTCGGCACCGGCCGATCCCCCTCCCGGGCCCCGGAGCCGACCCGAGCTGAGCGGGTGGGCCGGCCAGTACCCGTGCGCGGCGATGGCCGACGAGATCGACGCCGGCAACCTGCGGGCCCTCGTCGTGGCCGGGGGAAGCCCGCTGACCGCCTTCCCGGACCCCGACCACATCCGCCACGCCCTGGCCTCGCTCGACACGCTGGCCGTGCTCGACGTCGCCTCGACAGCGCTCACCGACATGGCCACCCACGTGCTGCCCGCGACGGCACAGCTCGAACGGGCGGACCTGTCGATGCTGGAGAACGTGGCCTTCCGCAACGGAACCTCGTTCACACCAGCGGTCGTCGCCCCCGGATCCGAGCGGCGCCCAGCCTGGTGGGTCCTGGCCCAGCTGGCCCGCCGGCTCGGCATCGACGCCCTCGGCGGCGAGCGCGACCCGGACACCCTCGACGACGTCGACGTGCTGCGGGGCCTGGCCCGGGGATCCAGGGTCCCGTTCGACGAGATCGTGGCCAACGGCGCCCACGGGACGACGACCGATCCGGCCGACGGCTGGGTCCACCGGCAGGTCCTGCCCGACGGACGGTGGCACCTCGCGCCCGACGCGCTCCTCTCCCGGCTGACCGCCGCCGCCGATGCGGACCCCGATCCCAGCCGCCTGGTGCTGGTCCCGCGCCGCCAGGTCCGCACCGTCAACGCCACGGCCTACGGACGCGTCGACGACGCCGAAGTGGTCGTCAACCCTCTCGACGCCGACGGGCTCCGCGACGGCGACCCGGTGCGCGTCGCCGGCGCCAACGGTGAGGTCGACGGTCGGGTGGCGCTCGACCCGACGATCGCCCGGGGGACCGTCGCCCTCACCCACGGACGCACCGATCTCCTGGTCAGCCACCTGGTGAGCGACACCCACGGCGTCGACGAGATGACCGGCATGCCGAGGGCCTCGGGGGTGCCCGTCACCGTGGTCGCGACTCGCGCCGCTCCCCCCGGTGCGTGAGTCGGCACGACCGGTGTTCGCGACGCCACGACGTCGCAGCCCGCGACGCCGGACGCGACGCCGGATCGAACGGTGAGCCCGCCGATCGGCCCGTCGTGAGAGGCTCTGCGCCGATGCGGGGAGTCGGGAGACGACAGCGATGAAGAAGTGGTGGCCACTGGTGGCGCTGGCCACCGCCCAGTTCGTGATGGTCCTCGACCAGTCGGTCATGAACGTCTCGATCACCCAGCTGGTCGACGACTTCGACACGACCGTGTCCACCATCCAGGCGGTGATCACCCTCTACTGCCTGGTGATGGCGATGTTCATGCTCACCGGCGGCAAGATCGGCGACATCATCGGCCGACGGCGAACCTTCATGATCGGCCTCGTCGTCTACGGGTGCGGCTCGGCCCTGACGGCGGTCGCTCCGACGGTCACCGTCCTGGCCCTCGGCTGGTCGGTGCTCGAGGGCCTCGGCGCGGCGATGGTCCTGCCGGCCATGGCCGCGCTCATCGCCGGGAACTTCGAGGGCAAGGACCGCAAGGGCGCCTACGCGGTGATCGGTGGGGTGGCCGGCGCCGGCATCGCCCTCGGACCGATCCTCGGCGGCTGGGCCACGACCGAGCTGACCTGGCGGGTCGTGTTCGTGGGCGAGGTCGTCCTCGTGGTCTTCATCCTGGTCATGACCCGGTTCGTGGCCGACGCGGTGCGCTCCGGCCCGGCCCCGAAGCTCGACGGGGTGGGCACCCTGCTGTCGGCGACGGGGCTCGGTGCGATCGTGCTCGGAGTGCTCCAGTCGAGCACCTGGGGATGGGTGGAGCCCAAGAACTCGCCACTGGAGCCACTCGGCTTCTCCCTGACGCCGTTCGTGGTCGGAGGCGGCGCCGCGCTGCTCTGGGGCTTCGTGCGCTGGCAGACCCACCGCGAAGCCACCGGGCGCGATCCTCTGGTGCACCTGGGCCTGCTGAAGGTGGCCACGCTGCGCTCCGGGCTGGCCGGGCTCTTCACCGAGAACCTGATCCTGATGGGCGTGTTCTTCACGATCCCGCTCTACCTCCAGCTGGTGCTGGGCCTCGACGCCCTCGAGACCGGGATCAAGATGGTCCCGGTCTCGATCACCATGTTCGTGTTCTCCGCACTGGGATCGCGGCTGTCGAGCCGTTTCGCCGTGCGCTCCATGGTCCGCACGGGCCTGTGGATCACCATCGCCGGCATCCTCGTGCTGCTGGCCAACGTCCAGCCGACGCTCGACGACCTCTCCTTCGCCGTCGGCATGGCCGTGCTGGGCGTCGGGATGGGCCTCATCGTGTCCCAGCTCGGCAACGTGGTGCAGTCGTCGGTCGACGCTTCGGGAAGGGGCGAGGCCGGGGGCCTGCAGTACACCGGCCAGCAGCTCGGGTCGTCCCTCGGCGTGGCCCTCATCGGGGCCATCGTGCTCACCGGCCTGACGGCGACGTTCGTGCGCACGATCGAAGCCGACGAGCGCATCAATCCCGATGTCGCCACCGAGGTGACCGTGGCCGTCGGGTCAGGGATCGACTTCGTCGACGCAGACCAGATCGGTGTCCTCGCCCAGGAGGCCGGGCTCGACCAGGCCACGACGTCGGCGATCGTCGACGACTACGAAGCCGCCCAGCTCCGGGCCCTCAAGGCGGGCCTGTTGGCCGCCGCCGGGCTGGCGTTCGTCTCCCTGGCGTCGACCGGTGGCCTGCCCAGCCGCGTCGAGGAAGAGGACGTCGAGACCCAGGCGCCGACGGGCACCGGCTGAGCCGGCCGACAGACCCACCCGCCTGGCGTACGGCAGGGATCCGGTGGGCGCGGTGGCAGGCCTCTCACCAGGGAGTATGCTGTCTCGGTCTGTGCGGGACGCGCCCGGCCGGGGCCGAGGCCCCGGTGACCTGAACTCGAGGGACACATGAGCGACACGGGGAGCGAGGCCCAGCCGACACCTCCCGGCGCGCCCTCCGATCGCCCCACCTGGCGGGCCTGGCCGCTGATCGCGACGTTCGTCCTGCTCGTGGGCGTCGGCGCCGTCGCGCTGGCGTCGCCCGACCAGGAGCCGACCACCGCCGAGACCGCCGCGGCCACCACCACCGACGCTCCCGTGACCGAGTCGATGCTCGAGACCACGACCGTCCCCCCCGAGACCACCACCACCGCCCCGCCGCCCACCACCGCCGTGGGCCCGACTGCCCCGGTCACGCCGGTGGCGGCCACCGACGGCGGCGCCCCCGAGGTCTTCGGCATCGACACCACCGACCCGGTCATCTTCGTGACGATCGACGACGGCACCGTCGCCGATCCCGCCGTGCTCGACTACCTGACGAGCACCGGCATGCCCGTCACCATGTTCCTGAACGAGGCGCCGGTGCGCGCCCACCCCGAGTTCTTCGAGGCCCTGCGCCAGCTGGGCAACACGGTCAACACCCACACGCTCGGCCACCTCAGCCTGCCCTCGCTCGGCCCCGAGCAGCAGCGCGCCGAGATCTGCGGGATGGTCGACCTGTTGAACGAGACCTACGGCACCAGCGGCGGCCTGTTCCGGGCCCCGTTCGGCCGTTACGACCTGGGCGTGCGCCAACAGGCCGCCAGCTGCGGGCTGCGGGCCACGGTGCAGTGGACCGGGACGCTCGCCGACGGTGTGGTCACCCTGCAGGAGCCTCCGTTGAAGCCCGGCGACGTCATCGTCACCCACTTCACCAACGACCTCCTCGTCAGCCTCCAGGAGCTCAAGCGCCAGGCCGACGCCGCGGGGCTGCGCATCGCCCGCCTCGACGACTACCTGCCCGCCTGAGCCGTCCGCTCGGCCCGATCCGCCGCGAGCGGGCCGAGATCGCCCTCCGCGACACGCCGTGCCCCGAGACCGGCGCCGGACCCGACCACGTGACGCGCTCGACCAGCGTGGGTGGCGCGTTCGCGGCGAGGATGCGGCATAATCGAAACTGCATCGTTTCGTAATTCCCGCCGGCCAGTTCGGGCCACGACCCACCGCGAGATCACCCGTGCTCCTCCCCCTCCTGCGCACGCACCTGCGGCCCTACCGCACGCTGCTCCTGGCCGTCCTCGTCCTCCAGACCGGGCAGGCCGCCGCCAACCTCTACCTGCCCAACCTGAACGCCAAGATCATCGACAACGGCGTGCTCACGGGCGACACCGCCTACATCTGGCGCACCGGGGCGTTGATGCTGGGCGTCACCCTGCTGCAGATGACCTTCTCGATCACCGCGGTCTACTTCGGCTCGAAGGCGGCCATGGCCTTCGGGCGTGACGTGCGCAGCGCACTGTTCCACCAGGTCACCTCGTTCTCCCAACAAGAGGTCAACCTGCTGGGCACCCCGTCGCTGATCACCCGCATCACCAACGACGTCCAACAGGTGCAGATGCTGGTGGTCATGGGCTGCACGATGGCCATCGCCGCCCCCATCACCGCCGTCGGCGGGATCATCGTGGCCGTCAACGCGGACCTGGCGCTCTCGACGCTGCTGGTCATCAGCATCCCGACGCTCATGGTCGTCCTGACGCTCATCATCCGGCGGATGATCCCCCAGTTCCGGCTCATGCAGGAGCGGATCGACGCCGTCAACAAGGTGCTGCGCGAGCAGATCACCGGCATGCGGGTCGTGCGGGCGTTCGTGCGCCAGCCCGAGGAAGCGGTGCGCTTCGAGAAGGTCAACCGCGATCTCACCGACACCTCGCTGACCGCCGGGCGCCTCATGGCGTTGCTCTTCCCGGTCGTGCTGCTCGTGGTCAACGCGTCGAGCGTGGCCGTGATCTGGTTCGGCTCGAACCTCGTGTCCGAGGGTGAGCTGACGATCGGCAACATGGTGGCCTTCATCAGCTACTTCACCATCATCTTGATGTCGATCATGATGGCCACGTTCGTCGCCATGATGGCTCCCCGAGCAGCGGTGAGCGCCGATCGGATCGTGGAGGTCCTCGACACCGAGACCTCGGTCGTCATCGCCGACGACGGGGTCACCGATCTGCACACCGCGGGCTCCCTCGAGCTCCGAGGGGTCGGCTTCGCCTACCCGGGTGCCGAGGCGCCGGTCCTGGCCGACATCTCGTTCACCTCGCTGGCCGGACAGACCACCGCCATCATCGGCAGCACCGGCTCCGGGAAGACGACCCTCTTGAACCTCGTCCCCCGCCTCTTCGACGCCACCGCAGGATCCGTGCTCGTCGACGGGGTCGACGTCCGCGAGCTCGAACCCCAGGCGCTGTGGAACCGGGTCGGGCTGGTGCCCCAGAAGCCCTACCTCTTCACCGGGACCGTGGCCACCAACCTGCGCTACGGCAGGAGCGACGCCACCGACGACGAGATGTGGGCCGCGCTGCGGGTGGCCCAGGCCGACGAGTTCGTGGCGGCGATGCCGGGCGGGCTCGACGCCCGCATCGCCCAGGGCGGCTCCAACGTGTCCGGCGGCCAACGTCAGCGCCTGGCCATCGCCCGAGCCCTCGTCCGCCGACCGGAGATCTACCTCTTCGACGACTCGTTCTCCGCCCTCGACCTGGCCACCGACGCCCGCCTGCGCGCCGCCCTGCGGCCGTGGACCGAGGGCGCCACGGTGGTCGTGGTGGCCCAGCGGGTGTCGACCATCGCCGACGCCGACCAGATCCTGGTCCTCGAGGACGGGCGCATCGTCGGACTCGGCACCCACGACCAGCTCCTGGCGGGATGCGCCACCTACGCCGAGATCGTGGCGTCGCAGACCAAGGCGGGAGCGGCCACATGAGCGTTCCCACCCGGCCCGGGTCGGTCACGACACCACCCGACGATGCCGACCCCACCGTCACCGACATCGGCGACGACGGCGACGCCCCGAAGCCCCCGACCACCAGCCTCGGCGGCGTGGGTCGCTTCGGCGGCCCCGGGATGCCGGTGGAGAAGACACGCGACTTCGGAGCCACGTGGCGGCGCATGCTCGGACGGATGCGGCGCCAGAAGGGCAGCCTCTTCCTGATCATCGCCCTCGCCGTCGTCGCCGTGGGCATGCAGGTGGTCGGCCCCAAGATCCTGGGCAACGCCACCAACGTGTTGTACGCCGGCATCACCAACCCCGACGAAGGCATCGACTTCACCGCCCTGCACCGCTGGTTGCTGCTCGCCCTGGTGCTGTACGTGGGGGCTTCGGGGCTCACGTACCTGCAGGCGTGGCTGCTCGCCGGCGTCGTGCAGGGCGCCATGCACCAGTTGCGCACCGACGTGGAGGAGAAGCTCGACCGCCTCCCGCTCAGCTACGTCGACCGCACCCCCAGGGGCGATCTCCTCAGCCGGGTCACGAACGACATCGACAACATCGCGCAGAGCCTCCAGCAGACGCTCAGCCAGATGCTCACCTCCACGCTCACCCTCATCGGCGTCGTCACGATGATGTTCCTCATCTCCCCGCTGCTGTCGATCGTGGCCCTCATCACCATCCCGGCGTCGCTGCTGATGGTGAAGCTCGTGGCCCGCCAGTCGAAGAAGCGCTTCGTCGCCCAGTGGACGCACACGGGTTCGCTGAACGCGCTGGTCGAGGAGGCCATCACCGGCCACGCCGTCGTGAAGGCCTTCGGGCAGGCCCCCGAGGTCGAGGCCCGCTTCCGCACCGACAACGAGAAGCTCTACGAGGCCAGCTTCGGTGCCCAGTTCGTCTCCGGCACCATCCAGCCGTTGATGTTCCTCCTCGGGAACCTGAACTTCGTGGTGATCGCCGTGCTCGGCGGTCTGCGGGTGGCCTCGGGGCAGATGAGCCTCGGTGACGTGCAGGCGTTCATCCAGTACTCGCGTCAGTTCACCATGCCGCTCACCCAGGTGGCGTCGATGTTCAACGTGTTCCAGTCGGGCATCGCGTCGGCCGAGCGGGTCTTCGACCTCCTCGACGCCGAGGAGCAGGTCCCCGACGACGACCACGCCCCGCTCGAGGGGCCCGTGCGGGGTCGGGTGGCCTTCGAGGACGTGTCGTTCTCCTACAACCCCGATCGCCCGCTCATCACCGACCTCTCGCTCGTCGCCGAGCCGGGCCAGACGATCGCCATCGTCGGGCCCACCGGCGCCGGCAAGACCACCCTGGTGAACCTGTTGATGCGCTTCTACGAGCTCGACTCGGGGAGGATCACCATCGACGGCCGCGACGTCGCCACCATGCGCCGACGCGACCTGCGCTCGATGATGGGCATGGTCCTGCAGGACACCTGGCTGTTCGGCGGCACGATCCGCGAGAACATCGCCTACGGCCGACCCGGCGCCACCGAGGAGGAGATCCAGACCGCGGCCCGGGCCACCTACGTCGACCGGTTCGTGCACTCGTTGCCCGACGGCTACGACACCGTGCTCGACGACGACGGCACTGCGGTGAGCGTGGGCGAGAAGCAGCTGCTCACCATCGCCCGGGCCTTCCTCGCCGAGCCCGCCATCCTCATCCTCGACGAGGCCACCAGCTCGGTCGACACGCGCACGGAGGTGCTGATCCAACGGGCCATGGCCGCGCTGCGCTCCGACCGCACGAGCTTCGTGATCGCCCACCGCCTCTCCACCATCCGCGACGCCGACACCATCTTGGTGATGGAGGACGGCCACATCGTGGAGCAGGGCGACCACGACGATCTGTTGGCCCGCGGCGGCGCGTACGCCGCGCTCTACATGGCTCAGTTCGCCGCCGCGGCAGCCGAGGTCAGCTGACCGACGCCTCGCGGGACGGTCGGTCGGACCGGGTCGCGCCGGTGCCGCGGTGGCGCCAGCGGTCGACGAGCGCGGCCTCGACCCGACCGGCCACCGCCGTGGCCGCCACGCCGAGGAGCAACGCCACCACGGCCACGCCGACGGGTGGGATCGTTCCGACCAACGGCACCAGCACCGCCCACTGGGTGAGGTAGATCCACAGCGACGCCGCGGCCAGGCCGGCGACGACGGGGCGCACCACCCGGGGCACCGGCAGACGCGGCAGCCAGATCAGGACCAACAGCCCGATCCCCACGACGAGGCCCCGGGTGGGCGAGTCGAAGAAGTCGGCGACGGCGACCACCGTCAACGCGGTGACCAGCAGGCGCTGGCGGTGCGAGGTCGCCCGCTGGGCGGCCCAGCCCGCGGCGAAGCACCAGACGATGGTGTGGGTCATGTACATGTGGTGCTGGTCGGGCACCAGGCCGAGGGCGTCGTGGCGCACGGCGGTGGCCACGGCCAGCACGGCGACGGCGACCCCGAAGGGGTGGCGACGCTCGAAGGAGCGCACCGCCGGCACGGCGAACACCAAGGCCAGCACGACGAGGATCTGCAGCAGCGCCTCGAGGTACCAGTACTCCCAGAGGCCCGTGCCGAAGTAGTTGTTGGCGAGCAGCACCCTCGCCATGGTGAACGGTTCGGCGTAGGTGAACTGGAACGCCAACCACACCGCGGTGGGCACGGCGATGCGAGCGATGCTCGTCGCCGCGCCCCGGAGGTGCGTCGCGGTGTCCACGGCGAAGAGCCGGAAGCGGGCGAAGTTGAACCCGGCCACCGCCAACAGGACGTGCGCGCCGCCTTGGAGCATGAACACCCCGCTGTGGGTGCCGACGATGAGCGTGATGGCGGCGGCGCGCAGCACCAGCCCGGTCTCCATGGTGCCGAACCGGCGGGGAGTGGCCAGGCGGCGGACGGGTGGTGAGCCGTCGCCGGGGGCGAACGCCGCGGCGGTGGACGATGCCGCGGACCGGTCGGCGCGCGCCTGGAGCTCCTCGACCGCCCTGAGGTGCCAGTCGGCGGGCACGCGGTCGAGCACGGTGTCGAGCGCGACCGACACCTCCACGTAGGACAACGAGTCGCCGCCGAGGGACACGAACGTGGCGTCGCCGGCCACCGTCGCCGGCCGGCGATCGAGGGCGGCGGCGAAGATGCCGGCGATCGTGGCGGTCGGCGGCCCCTGGCTGCCGTCGGTCGGACCCACCTCGGCGAGCCGGTCGGCGAGGGCGGCTTCTCGGATGCGCACCCGGTCGGGCTTGCCGGAGGTGAGCCGGGGAAGGTGGTCGGTGACCCACACGTGCGCGGCCGCCGCGGGGAGGCCGAACGCCGCCGCCGTGACGCGGCGGACGTGGTCGGTGTCGATCGGGTCGGTGTCGATCGGGCCGGCGCCGTGCGCGGCGCCACCCTCGACGGCGACCACGAGGACCTCGTCGGTGCCGGTGCACACGGCCTCGACCCCGTGGTCGGCCAGGAGCCGCTCGGCGTCGTCGAGGTCGATCCGGAGCCCGAAGAGCTTGAGGAACCGACCCGCCCGCCCGACGATGTGCAGGTAGCCCTCGTCGTCGAGGCGGCCCAGGTCACCGGTGCGCAGCTCGGTGAGCGTGCCACCGAGGGCGAGGTCGGCGGGGCCCTCGGCGTAGCCGAGCATCACGTTCGGCCCCCGGTAGACCACCTCGCCCGAACCGTCCCGCGGCGCGTGCGCCGTGTCGATGGTGAACGACCCGCCGGCCACGGCGCGGCCCACCGCGGCCGGGCGGAGCAGGGCCTGGTCGGGCGGCAGGCAGGCCATCCGGGCGGTGGCCTCGGTCTGGCCGTACATGACGAAGAGGTCCCACCCCTGACGACGTCCGGTCTCGGCCCAGTAGGCGACCCGTTCCGGGGCCATGCGACCGCCCGCCTGGGTGACGTAGCGCAGATGGGGGAGGTCCATGTCGGCGAACCCGACGCGGTCGAGGAGGTCGAACGTGTAGGGCACACCGGCCAGCCCCGTGACCTCGGCGTCGCGCACCCGGTCCCAGAAGCAGGGGTCGGTGACGGACAGGTCGGTCAGCGCGACCGACGCACCGGCGGCGAGGTGGCTGTGCAGCACCGACAGGCCGTAGCAGTAGTGCAGCGGCAGCGACGTGACGCCCCGATCGTCGGGACCCAGGTGGAGGGAGTGGGCGATGGCCGTGGCGTTGGCGTCGAGGTTCTCGTGCGACAGCCGCACGAGCTTCGGTGACCCGGTGCTGCCGGAGGTGGTGAGCAGGAGGGCGAGATCGGGGTGCAGCTCGTGTGCCGTCGACTCGCGCACGACCTCGTAGACCCAACCCTGCCCACCGGCGGCGACGACGTCGGGAACGTAGGACGTGCGCCACCGGTCCGCGTCGGCGCCGCCGGGCGGGACGAGGAGCGTGGGGTGCCCGCCCGCCAGCGCACCGAGGTAGGCGACGACGGCGTCGACGGTGTTGCCCCCCTCCACCATCACGAGACGACGACTGGTCCCGAGGCGGGCGGCGGCGGTTCGCACACGCTCGGCCAGCTCGGCGTAGCTGACGCATCGACCCTGGTGGTCGACGAGAGCGGGACGTGCGCCCTGCTCGGCCAGGCCGGCGACGAAGCTCACCACCCGACGCGGTGCCACCTGAGCGGCCGAGGCCTCGTTGCTCGACGACCGCGCGACGGTACCGGCCTCAGGCGGCGTCATTTCGCGGACACCGTCGAAACGTTGCGGGCGGTCACCGGCACGAGAGAGATGTTAGGCATACCTAACATCTGTGGTCAAGCGGGCCATCCGACGGCCCGGCCGTCATGGAGAGCACGATGCGGCCCCTGCTGGGCGCCCGGATGACGGAGTGCCTGCCCCTACGTCGCCCTCGGGGGCAACACCACCGTCGGCATCGTGATCCTGAGCTGCGACAGCCACCTCGAGCTGGGCATCACCGTCGACCCCGACGCCTGCCCCACACCGACGTCCTGGTCGCCGGGGTCCAGACCACCTTCGCGGGGCTGCAGACGCTCGCCGTCAGTTGAGCACGGCGAGCAGGACGGCAATGGCAACGGCGAGGGCCACGACGACCAGAGCGGTGCCCACGATCCAGAGCAACGCCGAGAGGATCCGGGCACCTGGACGTCGTCGAGGGGCCGTGCGGCCCTTTGCGGCCCGGGCGTCGTCGATCGCGCCAGCCGGCTCCGCACGGTCCGACGTGGCGCTGGATGCCCCGTCGGCGTCGGTTGCCGCGCGGTCGGACCCTGCCGTGCTCGACCCGGCGAGGTCAGAGGTGCTGGCGTCGGTCGTCGCCTCCTCCGTCGCAGTGCCCGGGGTGGTGGCATCGTCCCCCTCGCTGGGGGCCGTGGGCTCGACCTCTGCCTGCGGTGCTGCTGCGTTGTCGAGGGCCTGGGCAACCGCCGCGGCCCGCTCCTCCGCCGCCCGGGTCACATCGTCACGGGCAGCCATCAGCACGGTGTCGGCCTCGTTGCGGGCCTCGATCACTCGGGCCCGGGCGACATCGTCGGCCGCCTCGAGGAAGCGCTGCATCTCCGCGCGCTCACGCGCGACGGCCTCGACGCCGACCTCGGTGGCCAGATGCTCGGACAGCCGATGCATCTCGGCCCGAGGTGATGCCGCGCCCGACGTGGTCACCTCGGCCGTGGCCGCCTCGATCTCGGCCAGTTCCTCCTCGAGTCGGACGATCTCGGCGCGCAGTCGTTGCAGGGTCTCGTCACCCTTTCCGGTCCCGAGGTGGACCGGGGAGGCGGCCGCAGGTTCCACGGGTCAGTCGCCGGCGGGCGTGGTCGACGACCCGGCCGGTGTCGCGAGTTCGGGGGCGGTGATCGGAAGCGAGCGGAGGCGGGCGGCTTCGGCATCGAGGACCCGGGCCTCGGCGGCGACGGTCTCGGTGAGACGGCGCACCTCGGCGTCGGCGGCGTCGACGATGGCCTGGGCCGCCTTCGAGGTCTCGGCCCATTCCGCCGCGATCAGATCCGATGCCGCCACCATCGGCTCACCGAACGAGGACTCGGCCTCGACGACGGGTTCGGCGGTGGCCGCCGGATCTGGTCGCTCACGCCGGACCGCTTCGGCCTCGGCCAGCTGCCGGCGGGCGTGGCGAATCCGGGCTTGGAGCTGGCGCTGGGTCCACTGGGCCTCGGACACCCGCAGGTCGAGGGTGAGGGGGACGCGGCGCGCCGAGCCGAGCCGCTCGCGCCCACCTCACCGGTGGACTTCATGTCGCCGATCGGCGCATCCATCACGGAACGTCACCTCTCTACTCCGTAGAGTGACAGAGTACCGCATGGACCCTTCGCCGGACCAGAGTGCAATCCGGTCGGCTCTGTCCGAGGCACGGGCGGAGATGCTCCGGTCCCCCCACCGGCGGCTGGCGACACGGTCCGAACCGGGTGGAGCGGGCGTCGGCGCAGGCGTCGTTCGGTGGCTCAGCTCGGCGAGCTGACCGCCGCCGGTGGCGCCGGAAGGTGGGCGTAGCGGCCCTCGCCCCCGCTGTCGGGGTCGTCCCATCGGTCGTCGCCCAGGTCGTCGAACCCGTCGTGGGGGTCGGCGTTGGCCAACAGCTCCTCGTCGGCGCGCGCCCGGCGGCGTTGCAGCCAGCGCACCAGCATCATCACGAGGTCGGCCACCAGCAGCGCGACGAGCACCACCAACAACCAAGGCGTGGACTGGGTGGTCGCCTCGGCGCTCGCCGACGGGCCGGCACCGGTCGCCGTCGCTCGCCACCCGTAGCTGCCAATCGCCGGTGGCGACAACTCGACCGCCACCTCACCGGTCCAGGTGGCGCTCGGGCCGAGCTCGGGCACCTCGAGGCGGAACGACGCGAGCTGATCTTCACTCGAGCGCCCGACGGCACCCGCCACCTCGACGTTCTCCCACGATTCGGTGGTCAGGTTCCGCACCGTGACCGACACGAGGTAGCGGGCCCGGCCGCCGAGGCTGGCGCGGAGCCATCCGACGACGCCGTCGGTCTGCTCGACGGGATCGATCCGCAGGTCGACGCCCTGTCCGAGCTCCGATGGTTCGACGACTGGTCCGACCGGGTGCCCCGCGACGTCGAACGGCGCGACAGCGACCTCGCCCGTCTCGACCCCCACCGCTCGGATGACGCATGGGCACGGGAAGGCCGGAGCGGTGACCGTCATCTGGTGGACCATGGTCTCGTCGGTGTGACGGAGCCTCACTCCCTGGCTCTGGACCATGTCGCAGTCACCGGAGCCGCGAGCGGCGCGGTTGCCGCACACGGAGAGGATCGCCGAGTTGGCCTGCCAGCCGTCGAAGGTCACCGAGATTCGCTCCCCGGGGGGAGCGGCACCAGTGCCGAGCACGATCGTCGGGGAGACAGGCTGCGCGACTGCGCCCGACGCCTGAACGAACAGGAAGACGCCGAGGATCCCGAGGCCCGAGCACTGCGCGGAGATGGCGAAGGGTCACGCGTGCGGCTCCAGCACCTTCGGTCCTGGTCCCGAGGCTCGAGTCACCGTGCCGGCGGACGGGTCCGTGCCCGATGGACTCGAAGGAGATCCGGACCGGCCGTGCCGCCGGAAGCGCCTGAAGGCGAAGATCGCGAGGAGGGCGACGATCACGAGAGCGATCACCGTGACCGGGATGGCGAACGTCGTGGTGCTGGCGCTCACCGCCACCGTCGATGCGCCGCCATCCACCTCTCTGGTCTCGAGGTCGACGGTCGCCGTCGACAGGACGGTGGCGGGCACCCCTTCGACGGGCACCACGACCTCGATCGACTCCCCTGGCAGGAGCTGGTTGAACTCGAGCGGTGCGGTGCGGGTCTCACCGAACCCGAAGATGCCACCCATGATGACCGAGTGGCTGCCCTGCAAGCGGGCGTTGCCGGTGTTGCGGATCTCGTAGGTGACCTGGGCGGACCCGCTCAGCGGATTGATCGACGGGGTGTAGGTCGCGCTGAGACCTTCGACCGAGGCCTCGGCGTTGACCGGACCCTGAACCCTGACGACGAGCTCCGGTCCGGTCCGCCGATCAACCGAGAGGGTCACGCCGTTGGGGCCGGTACCCGGGACCGGTGAGGAGGCGAGAACGGCGCCGACGTGGTCGCCAGGCCGGGCGTCGACAGGAACGACGATGGTGATGGGGATCGTCGCCTGGGTTCCCGGCTCGAGCGAGAGGCGCTCTTCGAGCACCGTTACCCAGGACCCAACGCCGCTCGGATCCTCGGTGCCGGACACGAGGTCGATGGTCCCGTCAGGCGTGTTGAAGGCATCGGTGGCGTACACCCGGAAGGGCAGGGCGGCGTTGCCGAAGTTGTAGAGCGTGACCGAGTCCTGGATGGTCGAGCCTGGGGCGGCGTCGTAGATGAGGGTCTGACGGTTGCCGGGTTGACGGGGGTCCTGGGATCCCGTCGGTCCGAGCGCCCAGCTGTGCTGCACCCCTTCCTCGACCGGCGCGAACTCTGCCGGCGCCTCCTGGGCGCCGGCGTCAGCGCCCACCGCCACGAGAAGGGCGAGCAGGGCGGCGGTGAAGAGGCCTCGGCCTCGTCCTCCAGAGCTCATGTCAGTCGATGTCCGATCGTGGTTGGTTCGGAAGCGTTGGAGCGGCACCGGTTGCCCGGTGCCGCTCCACGCCTGCTTGATGTTAGGGATGATTCGGAGAGCTGGCTCAGCAGCTCACCGACTCGGTCAGGTCTTGTTCACCAGGGTGAACACGATGTCCGCCGAGTAGGCACCCGACGGTGCGCTGATGGGGACGAGGATGGACAGGTCGGCCTCGTAGACCGCCAGACCGAGACCCCGCTGGATACCCCCACCATCTGCGACGGACTCCATGAGCACTGCAGTGCCGTCCTTCAGGGCGTCCGAGGTCCACGGAGCGATGGAGGGACCGGGATCGACGGTCATCGTGTACCCGTTGCCGAGCGCAGGCGACTGGAAGACCTCGCGAGGCGTCCAGCCGAGGGCCTGGGCGTCGAAGGCCTTGCCGACGTCGGTGAAGTCATCGTCGACGTTCGCGGTCACGATCCAGCCCTTGTCGGTGTCACGGGCATCGATGACCCGGATCGGCTTGAGGACCCCGGTGGCCGGGTAGTACTGGCCAGTGGCGTCGAGGGTCCCCTCGGTCATGTCCACCGCGCACGGGGTCGTGACCCAGCCGAGGCCGCAGTCCTGCTCGAAGACGATGGCGTTCACCTGGGCACGATCGACCTGGATGGTCTGGATCAGTGTGGCCGGGGTGCCGTCGCCACCGAGCACGGTGACGTCATCGGTGCCCGCAGGGGCACTCTCGCCGGCGGGGTACCCCTGCGCCTGCACGGTCACCGTGTGGGGCCCGGCACCGAGATCGGTGAACGTCGCCACGAGGGGGTCGCTGGCCTGAATCGTCTGGGTGGCGGATCCGACGGTCGGGGCCGGGCTGATGCTGACCAGGTAGCTGGTCGGGGCGCCACCGGCCGGCGTCCACGTCACGCTGGCCTCACCCACTCCGCCGGGCGACGCCGTGACGACCGGAGCCGTGCGGACGACGGACGGGGTGGCCACGATCGCGTTCGACGGCACACTGCCGACACCCGGGGAGGGGACCCCGTTCTCGGCGATCACCGTCACCGTGTAGTCCTCGCCGTTCACCAGACCGGACACCGTGATCGGCGAGCCCGTACCGAACTCGATCCCATCGGCGACGAGCAGGATCGACGGAATCGGCAATCACCAGGTACCAGGTGTCTGCCGGGTCAGATCCACCTGGCGTGAAGTTCGCCGTGAGCTGCCCGTCGCCCGGGGTCACCGAGTCCAGGATCGGCGAGAGCGCCTGCGCACCCTCGGAGTAGAGGAGCTGGGAGGTGTCGGTGCCCGACGGGTTGTCCGTGATGGTGATCACCTTCGACCAGAACGACTCCGTGTTCGCCCCGAGCGTGCAGGCGATGCCGATCTTGTAGGCACCCGGCGGAACGACGCCCGGGCCGTACACGGCGTAGTTGAACTGCGGGAGAGCGGGGATGCCGCCCGGCCCGCCGGGACTGGTCTGCAGGAAGGTGAGCACGCTCTGGTAGGGCGTGCCGAACAGGTCGAACAGGTTCTGGCTGAACCCGAGCGTCGACTGGGGCACGCCACTGCCGTTGAAGGTCAGCGTGTTGATGTCCTGGGCCGCCGGGACCATGAAGCTGTTGACCCGGTAGCCGCTGTTGGCGGAGTCACCGGGGCACTGGGCGGCGCCGCCGATGCCGACGGTGAACGCCGTGTCGGAGTCGCCCGACGGCGGGGTGAGGGGGAAGCTCCCGTTGTTCACCGCGGCGGACGCGACGCCCGCCGAGATGAAGGGAGCGACCGTGGCGATCACGGCGACGGTCGCCGTCCCGGCCAGGGCCTTCTTGAAGTTGAATCTCATTCGATTCCTTTCGGAGTTCGGTTCAGTGGGCTCGGGCTCCGACGGAGCCCGGTGTCGTGCTCAGGCGGCGGAACGCCACCGCCGTCCTGCGAGGGGCGCGCTGGGCGGGGGGTCGGACCCCCCGATCAGCGATCCCCGGTACCGGATCAGTCCTGACCGGAGACGAGCGAGCCACGGATCGTGGTCACGCCGCAGTTGGTCGGGGTGGAGAAACCGAAGGAGTTGACGATGGCCTGCGCCGCCGCCGAGCACATGGCGGAGGTCGGTCCCACGAACAGGGTCTTCAGGTCGTTGTTGCCGATGTTGTCGACCTTGGCCGAGTCGAGCACGTTGAAGACGTTCCGGCCGAACACCGTGTCGTTGTAGAAGGTGGCGTTCGGGGTCAGGTTCGGGGCGGTGCCCGACGACCGGGCTTCCCAGCGGGGTGCCCGAGCCGTTGTCGGTGATCGACCCGATCTGGGTGGAGCCGAGCACGTTGGCGGCCTTCCCGTTCGACTGCGAGATGAAGTTCGCGGCCGAGAACCCGATGACGACCTGGCGAGCCCGCCGGGGCGGCGTTGCCCTTGGCCGTCAGCGCGGCGCCGTCGTTCTCCTGGAGCCGGGCCGGGCCGGCGAGGGCCTGGCAGGTCGCCGTGGCGGTGTTCTCCTGGGTGGCAGCTGGCCGTGGTGACCGTGTTCCAGAAGCTGTAGGTGCCCGAACCGGTCTGGATGCCGCAGGGGATGATGTTGACCCCGTTGATGACCTGCGGGCCGGTGGTGAACAGCGTGGTGAGCTGGGCCCGGGTCAGTTGGGTGACGGCAGGACCGCCCGAGGCCCGGTAGTAGCCGAAGCTCACGCCGTCACGGCCGAACGGGATGTAGGTGAGGGCCGTGCCGGTGTCGGTGCTCGACGGGCCCGAGGAGGAGCGGGCGTAGTCGGCGAGTCCGGCCACGTTCTTCACACCCGAGCAGCCGGGGGCGCCGACGAGTCCGTAGCCCGTGCCGTCGATCTGGCGGCTGAGGATGCGACGACCCTCGGACGATCCGTTGGGCCGGGGGATGGCCGGTGCGCCGATCTTGGGGGTGATGCAGGTGTCGACCGGGGTGGCGTCCCAGCTGATGATCTGGCGCAGACCGCTGGCCGTGCTGCTCTGGATGGGCGGGAAGTTCACCCCGTTCACGAAGCCGGACGAGGGCGTTCACGACGTCCTGGGTGGTGTCCGAGCCCGTAGCCGACGAGGGCGTCGAATGCCCGGGGATCGGCGCTGGCCGGCCGGTGAAGGTGAGGACGGAGCCGTGGCGGCGACGCCGACGACGGCGACCGCCGCCACCGCCTTGCCCAGCTTCGCCTTGAAGGTGGTTGAGGTCATGTGCAGGTGTGCTCCCCTTGTGAGCTACGACGCCCGACGACTCCCGTCGCGACGATGCGACGCTTCGGACGTCGCACGGCGCTGACTCTGACAGGGCAGTTCGTCCTCCCCGTGGCCCTCAGGTGAACGCTTCCGGGGCGCGCGAAGTGTTCATCTGGCGGCCACCGCGAACCGGTCTGGCGGCCACCTTCGAGCGGCCGATCCGGGCGCGCCACCACCTCGAGCACCGGCACCTCCCGACTCGTCCGACCAGAGCGACGCCGACAGGCCGTCGCGAGACTCGTGTCAGCCGAAGCGGCCGTTCACGTAGTCGTAGGTGCGGGGGTCCTGCGGGGAGTTGAACATGGCCTCGGTGGGCCCGTGCTCGACGATCACCCCGGGGGTGCCCTGCTCGGCCAGGAAGAAGGCGCACTGGTGCGACACCCGGTTGGCCTGTTGCATGTTGTGGGTGACGATCACGATGGTCACCTCGTCGGCGAGCTCCATGATCGTCTGCTCGATGCGTCGGGTGGACGTGGGGTCGAGCGCCGAGCAGGGCTCGTCCATGAGCAGCACCCGGGGCTTGATGGCCAGGGCCCGGGCGATGCACAGGCGCTGCTGCTGACCGCCCGACAGCCCGCCGCCGGGCTGACGCAGGCGATCGCGCACCTCGGTCCACAGGCCCGCCTTGGCCAGGCAGGTCTCGACCGTCTCGTCCTTCTCCTCCTGGCTCACCTTCAGCCCGGTGAGCTGGAAGCTGGCCACGACGTTGTCGTAGATCGACATCGCCGGGAAGGGATTGGGCTTCTGGAAGACCATGCCGATCTGGCGGCGGGCATCGGTGAGCTTGCGGTTGACGTCGTAGATGTCGGCGCCGTCGAGCAGCACCTCACCCGACAGCGACGCCGACGGGATCATCTCGTGCATCCGGTTGAGGATGCGCAGGAACGTCGACTTGCCGCAGCCCGACGGACCGATGAGGGCGGTGACCAGCCCGGGGGGCATGTCGAGGCTGATGCGGTCGAGCACGTGGTGGGTGCCGAACCAGGCCGAGATCTCGTGGGCCTCGAGCCCGGTGAGCGGCAGCGCCTCGACGGCGTGGCGCATCGAGCCGTCGGCGTTGGTGCGACTGCGGCGCAGCCGGATGCGCAGGCCCTTGCGACCGCCGTTGGCACTGGCCTGCGTCACCGTCGCCATCGACGCTCTCGGCGTCGACGGCGGGCACGACGATGGTGTCGGTGGACACCTCGTCGACCATCGTCGACCCACCGTCGGGGAGCGGCGGCGGGGGCAGCAGATGCGACCCGCCTGGGCGTCGACGGCGCGGTCCGCGGGATCGAGCTCCGGTTCGTCGTCGAGGTCGGCTCGGGTGACGAAACCGGTTCCGGCGGCCGCGGCGACCGCCGCCATCCCCGCGGCCGCTCGCGTGACCGTTCGATCCCTCGACCTCGACCTCAGGTGGAGGCCCAGGAGGGCCGACGTCGGGGTCCGATCCGCCGTCGTCCTCGGTGAGGTCGATCACGGGTGGGACCGGCGCAGGAGGGCCCTGGGACGTGGGGCTCCGGCACGGCTTCGGGGGTCGAGCGGGCATCGGTGAGGGCTCGACGGAAGGACGCGACGTCGGCACCGGGGACGGCGACCCCGTGGTCGTCGACACCGGGGACGACGAGCAGGGTCCAGTTGCCGGATCCGTGGTGGACGGCCTCGAGGTCGTCGAGCTGCCACGACCACTCGAGGTCGTCCTCCACGGCGACGACGCGCTCGGTGGTGACGACGACGGTGGCGGGGATCAGCTCGACGACCGACGCGTCGGGGTCGTCGGGCGCACCGGTGATCAGCTGCACGACGGCACCACCCGCGAAGGTGGCGCGGGGGCGTTCGCCGTCGGTGAGGCGGAGGTTGCGGGGAGGGGCTTGGGCATCGGCCACGACGGGTCCTTCGGGGTCGTCAGAGGAGGTTGGGGAGCAGACGGGCGGCCTGGCCGGCCACGAACAGGCTGACCAGCACCGTCGGGGGGAGGAAGATGACCCACGCCTTGGCCTTGCCCATGCGCTGCCAGGTCCACACGGCGCCGATCATGATCAGCACCAGGGCCTGGAGCCACAGCACGAGGGCGTAGAGCGTGCTGGTGTCGGACGCCATCGTCTTCTCCGCGGCCGGGAGGGTGTTGGCGGTGAAGGGCCGGTCGGGGGCGCCCACGGCGTCGTTGGTGAGCTCGGCGTCGACGCGCAGCACCCCCTCGGGGAAGAAGGACGGTCCGTCGGCGGTCATGAGCAGCATGCGTCCGTCGCCGGCCGCCCCGGGTTCGGGCACCGGGTCGCCTTCGCGGCGTACGCCGATGACGGCGTAGTCCCAGGTGCCCTGCCCGGTGACGGCGCGGATGACGTCGCCCTGGCGGAGATCGGCGATCTGGGAGAAGGGGCCGCCGAAGGAGGCCTTGCGGCCCATGATGATCGTCGTGCCCTCCTGGCCCGGCAGCGGGGAGTCACGACGGTGGCCGGGGCCGTCGAACAGGTCGCTCGACGTCGTGCCCTCGACGACGACCTGGCTGAGGCCGATGGCCGGGATCTCGAGGAACGCCACGGGGCTGCCGGGCGCGAGCAACACGTCGGGAGGCGGCTCGGTGGGGGCCGTCGTGGTGGGTGCCGCGCCGGCATCGGTCCCCGACGCAGAGCCCAGGCTCGGGATCGTCGTGGTGGGTGGCCGTGCTCTGCTGGGTGACCGGCTGGTTGGGGCCGACGGGCGCGGTCCCGGCGGCCAACTCCTCGCGGAACCGGTCGAAGAGCCGCTGCTGGGCGGCCCGCTGCTGGAGGCCGCTGACGACGAGGAGCTCGATCACGAACGCCGCCGACAGGATGGCGACGAGCACGAGCACCCCCTGGAGCAACTTGGCCCGAGGGCTCAACGGCGGTGCGGGGACCGACGGATCGACCTTCCGGCGTCGCCACCGGGACCGCTTGGGGACGACCTCGAAGTCGTCGGTGCCGTCGACGCCGTAGAGCGCCGCCTCCTGTTCCTCGACGATGCCGAGGTCGAAGAGCCCAGGAGGCGGCGGACGTTCGTCGAGGGTGTCGGTCATGGACGGCTAGGCCCGCACCTTCGGCTTGCGGCTGAGCAACATGGCCATGCGCCCGAACACGAGCATCAGCGCACCCCAGATCACGAGGTTCCAGGGCGAGTTGCCGGTGTAGGGGAGCTGTCCGACGGTGCTGGCCACCGCCGGGCCCGAGGGGCTGCCGGCCCCGAACGTGGTCGGGCTGGTGCCACCCGAGCCACCGCCGGTGTCGAACGTCGTCGTGGTCTCACCATCCACCGTGGTGGTGGTCTCCCCGTCGACCGTCGTCGTGGTCTCGCCATCCACCGTGGTGGTCGTCTCCCCGTCGACCGTCGTGGTCGTCTCCCCGTCGATGGTCGTCGTCGTCGTCGGGCGGCGGAGCGTCGGTGACCTCCCAGGAGATGCCGTTGGGGACGGCGCCGTCGGCGGTGATCTCGATGACCGCGTTCCAGTACCTGTCGACCGTGGCAGGGGCAGGCGGCGTCGGGTTCGAGCAGGCGATCCCGATGTTGTAGGTCCCGGACGGGATGGCGATGCCCTCGTCGAGGAAGACCTTGAAGTCGAAGGGGTCGAGCGGCACCGCGACGCCGCCCGGGCCCCCGGGCTCGGTCTGCAGATCCGTGAGCTGGTCGAGATAGGGCGATCCGGTGGCGAAGAAGACCGGCTGGATGAACGGGTCCGTCCCGTTCGGTTGCGGCCCGCTGGAGGAGTTGAAGGTGAGGCCGGCCGGATCGGTGCCCACCGGGACGACGTAGCTCTGGACCCGGTACCCGCTGTTGGCGCTGTCGCCCGAGCACGCCGACCCGCCCGGGAGCTGGAGCTTGAACGGGGTGGTGCTCGAGCCCGAGGCGAGGGGCACGTTCTCCGGGTCCACCACTGCGGCCGTCCCCGGTACGGGATCCGCCGCCACCTTGGCGGCGGGAGCAACGAGGACGCTCCAGGTGCTGAGGAGGAGCATGAAGGCCGAGACGACGGCCGCAGTGGCGGAGAGCCGGGCCGCGGCCTGGCGACGGTGGGGGGTGCGGATGGTCATGACGGCTCCTTGGTCGGAGAGGTATCGGTGGGGCGGTGGCGCCGGCGCACGGCGTACGCCCCGACGGTTGCGGCGGCGAGGACGAGAACCAGGCCGGCGAGGGGAAGGGTGGCGTCGTTGCCCCCGCCGGAAGAGGGAAGATCACCCGGGGGGTCGGCGACGACCCAGGTGAAGCCGGCGGGCTCGTCGGAAGGATCGTCGGTGATCACGATCTCGGTGTCCCAGTAGCGCGTGGTCTCCCGTCCGAAGGAGGTGCAGGCGATGCCGACCCGGTACCGGCCCTCCGGGAGCATTCCGGGGAGGAAGACGGCGAAGGAGAAGACGCCGGGATCGGGGATGCCACCGGGCTGGCCCGGGCCGTCGTTGGCGAAGAGCAACCGATCGCTGAAGTTGGCGGTGGTGTCGTCGTACAACGCCCACCGGCCCTCTCCCGCAGGCTTGGTCGACTCGTAGCCGAGGGCGGCCGGGTCGTCGTCGCCCGGCACGAGGAAGCTCTGGATTCGGTAGTCATCGTTGGCGCTGTCGCCCTGGCACTCGGCGCCGGCGGGGAGCCTGAGCCTGAAGAGGGCTGCGCTACCCCCCTGCGTGAACGCCTCGTCCGGGGCATCGATCTGCGTCAGCACGACGTCACCGGCTCGCATCGGGCTCGCGTCCTGGGCGCCGGCAGGTCCCGCCAGCGTCACGACGATGAGCACACCGACCATCACCGTTGCCGTCACTCGGGCGACAGCACGGGGCCCCACGACGCGGCTGAGGGCGCGTTCGGAGAGCACGGGACCGGTCATGGCGCGTCCGCCGCGGCCCGGGCGGCGGCCCTGCGGGGCCGACGGGCGATCTCCAGGGCCAGCCACGCGGAGAGCACCGCGACCCCCGCCAAGATGGGCAGGACGAACCGGTTCCGGGCGAGGGCCACGATCGGGGTCAACAGACCGCTCTCGGTCGACTCCTCGGGGCCTGACGCCGTCTCGACGGCCGCCCCCGCCGGCTCGACCTGCGGGGCCGTGGTGGTCGGCGACGACCGGGCCGGAGGCACCGCGGCCGATGCGGCCGGCGGCGGGGCGACGAACCCACCCGCCGACGCTGGGGGCGGTTCGGACGGAGCCTCGGGTTGAGGAGGAGGGGGCGGCTGGAGCTCGCGGATCTCGGTGGCCGCGGCGCGGGCCTGGGCCCGCAACGCCGGGGGAAGCGCCGCGTAGCCGATCGGGAGCTGGCCCGGCTCGAAACCCTCGACCTGGCCCGGACCCGACGCGTAGTCGACGAAGGCGGCGTACTCGGCCCGCGCCTCGGCGTCGAGGGACAGTGGTCGGATGATGGCGTAGCTCAAGGAGGTGAGCGGGTAGCCGGCGGGGGCGTCGGCCACCGGGTCGGGCTCGAGCACGGAGGGAACCGTCACCGCCGACATCCCGCTGACGCCGGCGGTGAGACCTCCGGCGTCAGGAGCGATGAACCGCCGATCGTCGCCGTTGTCGCCCGCTCTGCTGAGCCGAGCCGCCTGGAGGCCGAACTGCGCCGCCGAGGCCGTGTCGGTCAGCGTGAGCATGGCCCGGGTCCCGATGGTCTGCGGGGCATCTCTTCGCCAGAACGACTCGGGACGGATCGCGAAGGGGTCCTCGTTGATGCGGGCGCGGTCGTCGGCCAGGCGGGTGAGCCGGGCCCCTTCTCGCAGACTCTGGGTGTAGGGGAGCCAGTCGGTGCCGCACAGCGCTGGTCCCTGCAGGGTGTCGCCTCCGGGGATGGGTCGCGGGGCGGGCACGAAGCAGTAGGGATCGGCCTTGGGGAAGGACTCGGGCGCCGGGTCGCCGAAGGGGAAGTCGTTGGCGTTCGCCTCGGCGGTCGTCGCGTAGATCGGGTTGACCCGCATCCCCCAGGGGTCGGGACGCCCATCGAGCCAGGCCTTCGCTTCAGGGTCGGCCAGCACGTACTCCCACACCTGGCGAGCCAGGTCGGAGGTCCCTCCCGGCATGAGCAGCCCACCGAAGCTGCGCACCTGGGGCATCTGGAGCAGATCGAACTCGGGGTTGAACCGACGGAACTCCGGATCGTCACGCATGTCCGACGGGTTCGCCGTCACCCATGGGTACCCAGGGTCGGAGTTGTTGATCCTCACCTGTCCTGCGTAGGACTGGGTCAGAAGCTTGGCGATCAGGCGCGGAGTCAGGTTCAACCGCTCGACCCGCACGGCGTTCAGGGCCCGCTGCTCGGGCGGGGCCTCGAGGCCGGGCACACGCTCGATGTTGAAGCCGATGACGAGTCCGGAGAGGGAGACCGGTGCGTAGACCACGGGGTTGTCGGGGGTCGACGAACGTCGGGTCGATCGGCCGTGGGGTGATGACCATCCCCGGTGCCCCGGCCGACGGAGTCAGCGACCTGCTGGCGGGCACCGGCGTCGCTCACGTTGGCGAAGCTGTACGGCGGCAGGCCGGGGGTGGCGCACAGCGCCGGCTGCCAGCTGGTGATGGCCGGCAGCGACGAGCTCGGTGCCCACCAGCCGCCGTTCGTCCGCCCCGAGCTCGCAGGCCGTGTCGACCGGGTTGAACTCGAGTGGGATGGCGATGCGGTTCCGCCACGCCGACGTGCGACAGCGCGACGGGGTCACCGGCGCGGTGACCACGCCTTCGTTCGGGGTGCCCACGTTCTCGGTCGACGGCGTCACCACGGGGCACGACCACCATCCAGCACTTGGGCACCCGGGGAGCGCCCCCCTCCGGCGGGCACGAGCCGCTGGCCACAGCCGAGCCCGTTCGACTCGATCCCGTTGTCGACCTCCGGAACAGCTCGGTGCCCGCCCCGTCCGCTCCGGTCGCCGTCGCCGGCGATCTCGTTGGTGGTCAGGATGTCGAAGTACGGGTTCTGCCAGAACTGCCCGCCCTGGACCGACGGGTTGAACGTCGGTGTCGGTGTGGGAGTTCACGACGGTGCCGTCGACGGCCCGGAAGGACCGCCAGACGTTGGTCGGTCTGGGTTTCCAGGAAACCGTCGACGGGATCGAAGTTGGGCCACGTGCTGCGAGCTGATGACCCGGGTGCCGGCGAACCCTGCCGGCAAGGAGTGCCGTCGCAATCCCGCCGAACACGCCGCCGGAGGCCCCGAACACGCACTGCTCGGGCGGGGGACCCGGGTTCTCGGGGACCGTACCGTCGTCCTCGCCCCAGCACTGCATGATCTGCAGGTAGTGCTCGTCGAAGCGCGATCCGTTGCCGGGTTGGGTGGGCACCCCGCCCGTCCAGGTCACCGACACGGCCTGGTTGACCAGGTTGCGGGTCTGGTTGACCTTGATCTCGAGATCGGCGAAGTCGCCGCGACCCCTTGACCGTCACCGCGGACTCGGTGTCGGGGATGGCCGTGTTCGTGCCTGCGCTCCCCGGACCGCCGGGCGGCAAGGCCTCGGACGCCGGAGAGGCGATCGTCGAGAAGAGAACCAGGCCGAGCAGCGCGACCAGACCGTTGCGCAACGAGCGCGTCCGCGGTCGGCGAACCTCACGACGGGACCTCGTCCTCGGGCGTGGACATGTTGCGCCACATGAGGGCGGGCACGAACACCGCCGCCAGGATCAACAGGCCCACGATCAGCATGAGCGTCTGGGTGGACGACCACCCGGTGCTCGCGGCGATCACGGTGGGCGACGCACCGGCCAGATCGGCGCGCTCGAACCCGGTCCGGCGACCGCTCGCCGCTCACCGGCAGGCCGGTCTCGGGGTCGATGACCACGTCGGCCGAGGGCGAGCTCGTCGGTCGTGCCGTCGACGCTGCCGTCTGCTCCGCCGGCGGCGCCGAGCGCCGCCTCGGACCCACCGCCACCGCCACCGCCTCCCCCGCCGCCGCCGGTCACCGGGGTCTCGACGCCGGCCTGGCCGCCGGTGCCGAGCGTGCACTGGACCGGACCGATGCGGTCGCAGTCCGGCGGGAAGGGCGCGTTGGCCGCCAACAGGTTGGTGCCGTCGGGCGAGAACGTGGGGTTGTTGCACTGCTGGACGTTGATGTTCTGGACCTCGACCCCGGGGATCTTGCGGATCTGGTCGAAGCTGGACGTCACCAGGTTGATCGGCAGGGGCGAGTAGCCCAGCGACGCCGACTGCTGCTGGGCCTGGCACATGGCGTAGTAGGCGAACGCGCCGAGGGTGCGGCCCTTGGCCGCGTTGAACTGGCCCCGCTCCTGGGTGGGCAGGATGAAGTACGAGTACGACGAGAGCTGGTAGTTGCGGGGGTCGGGGTCGGTGTAGACGCCGTCGAGGATCTGGGTGAGGTACTCGGGCGAACCGGCGTCGTTGTTGATCTGGGCCCGCAGCAACGACACGGCCACGTTCTCCGGCGTCGGCTCGGTGTAGAAGCCTGCGGCGTTGAGCACCTTGGCCACCGGGAACTGCGACCCGAGGGCGTAGGAGTAGTTGACGTAGCCGATGGCGCCCTCGGCGAAGCCCTGGGTGACGTAGCCGGTGACGCCCACGTCGCCGGACTGGGCGATCATCCCGTCGACGGTCGGGTAGAACGACGTCTCCCCGCACGCCGGCGCCCGGCCGCCGGTTGCAGTAGTCGTTCCACAGGCCGCCGTGCTGCTTGATCATCCAGTTGGTGAACTGCGCTGTGGACCCCGAGCCCTCGGAGCGCACGACCGGCACGATGGGCCGGTCGGGCATGGCCAGGCCCGGGTTGTCGGCCTGGATGGCCGGGTCGTTCCACTGGGTGATGGCCCGGGTGAAGATCTTGGTGACGTTCTCGCCGGAGAGGCGCAGGTTGGTGACCCGGGCGCCGTTGATGCGCAGGTTGTAGAGGAACGCAGTGCCGCCGGCGGTGACCGGGATGTAGGCGTAGCTGCCCGGCGCCGGGTTCTCGGGCTGGGAGCCGTCCTCGGGCTGGAACTGGAACGGGATGTCGGAGGCGGCGAAGTCGACGGTGCCGTTGAGCCAGTTCTTGCGCCCGGCGGTGGAGCCGCTGGGGTTGTAGTCGACGGTGATGCCGAACTGCTTCACGTTGACGCGCATGGCGTCGATGGCCCCGGCCGACCACGACGAGCCCTCCCCGGAGATGCGGGCGTAGCTGGCCTGGGCATCGGCTTCGGGAGCGGCGACGGTGGCGAGGAGGGGGGCGCACACCACGAGGGCGGCGCCGATCACGGCCGCCGCGACGGCGGCCTCGACGAAGGGTGATCATGCGGGTGCCTCCTGGGCACGACCGTCGAGGAGCGGGGGATCGGGGGGCACCGGGGTGGGCTCACCGGCGGTGCGGGCCTCCATGCGGCGCAGGTCGCGGGCCGACCTGGCGGCGAGGCGCTTGCGGCCCCGGTTGCTCACGTGCCCGGCGGGGCGACCACCGAGGATGCGGGCGATGGCGAACAGCGTGAGCACCAGCACCATCAGCACGGCGGCGGTGGCGAAGCCCCGGGCGATGAGCGCCGGTTGCGGCGAGCGGACGAACTCGAAGGTGGCCAACGGCAGCGACACCATCGGGTTCGACGACGGGTCGACGTTGAGCGACGACGCGAAGCCCGAGGTGAGCAGCACCGGGGCGGTCTCGCCGATGCCGCGGGCGATGCCGAGGATGACCGCGGTGGCCAGGCCCGAGCGGGCCGTGGGCAGCACCACGTGCCACACCGTGCGCCACTGCGGCGCGCCGAGCGCCGACGGACGCCTCGCGCAGGTTGCCGGGCACCAGGCGCAGCACGACGTCGGCCGAGCGGATGATGATCGGCAGCATCATGATGCTCACGGCGATGGCCGCGGCCAGGCCCGAGCGCTGGAAGCCGAGGATCAGGATCCAGGTGGCGAAGATGAACAGGCCGGCGAGGATCGACGGCAGCGCCGTCATGGCGTCGACCACGGTGCGCACGAACCCGGCGGCCCGGTTCTTGGTCTCGTTCAGGAACACCGCGCAGGTGAGGCCGAGCGGCACGGTGAGGGCGATGGCGATCCCGATGATGATGAGGGTGCCGACGATGGCGTGGCCGATGCCGCCCACGGTGATCGGGTCGGCCGGGCCGGCCTCGCTCATGTCCTGGGTGTAGAGGTTCCAGGTGGTGAGCGCCTCACGGCCCCGCCACAGGGTGAAGATGATCACCGAGGCCAGCGCCACGAAGGCCAGCACCGCGGCCGAGCCGAGCACCATCGACATGACCTTGTCGACGACCACCGGCCGGGAGTCGCTCATCGACACGAGCAGCCCGTAGACCACCAGGAACAGCACCCACCCGACCACCACGAAGCCGGGCTGTCCCGACATCGGCGTGAGCATGCCGAACAGCAACACGGTGAGGCACACCGAGCTGAGCAGCGCCCCGAGCACGGTGAGCAGGTCGTCCTGGGAGATCCCGCTCAGCGTGCGCAGCCGGTTCGGCGGCACCGGGGTGGCGACGACGTCGGGGATCACCGTGTCGGTCGGCGGCGCGGCGTCGGCCCCGGCGCCGACGGCGACGTCGGCGTCGTCGGTGGCCGGACGCTCGAGCAGGTCGACGGGCGGGTTCATGCTTCGCTCGCCGCGCCCGAACGGGACTTCGACACGAACCACGAGGCCGTGAAGTTCACGGCCAGCGTGATGATGAACAGCGCCAGCCCGGCGGCGAACAGCGCCGACAGGCCCCGGTCGGACGCCTCGGAGTAGCGCAGCGCGATGAGGCTGGCCACCGAGTTGGCCCCCGACTCGAGGATCCGGAAGTCGAGGTTGAACTGCGGCGAGATGATGAGCACCACGGCGATGGTCTCGCCGAGCGCCCGGCCGAGGCCGAGCATCGTGCCGCCGATGATGCCGCCGCGGGCGAAGGGCAGCGAGACGATGCGGATCATCCCCCAGCGCGTCGCCCCGAGGGCGAAGGCGCCCTCGCGCTCGCCGATGGGCACCTGCGAGAAGACCTCGCGCATCACCGAGCACTGGATGGGCATCACCATCAGCGCCACCACGATCCCGGCGATGAACGCCGACGCCGTGTACACGGTGGCGTTGTTGAGCGGGGCGTTCGGGTCGACGCCGTCGACGCGGAAGATCGGGATCCACCCGAACCACGTGGCCAGCCAGCGCGACAGCCCGAGCACCGCGCCCTGGAAGAAGAACAGCCCCCACAGGCCGTAGACCACGCTCGGCACCGCGGCCATGAGGTCGACGAGCGAGACCAGCGTGCTGCGCAGGCGGGGCGGGGCGATGTCGGTGATGAACAACGCCGTGCCCATGGCGATGGGCATGGCCACCGAGCACCGCCACCGCAGCGATGAGCGCCGGTGCCGAGCATGATCGCCGAGACGCCGAAGCGGCCCCGGTCGACCTCCCACTCCGAGGTGGTGACGAAGCTCCAACCCGACGGCGCCGAGCGCGTCGGCGGCCTCGTAGGCCAGGAACACGCCGACGGCGCCCATGATGGCCAGCACCACGAGCCCGGCCGACGAGGGCGATGCCGTGGAAGACCCGGTCGCCGTTGTCCTTCTTGGTCTTGAGGCTGCGCGGCTCAGGGTCGCGCGGCCTCGGGTGGCGGGCCCGGCCGCGTGAAGGTCTCGATGTCGGGGGTGATGCACGGCCATGGTCAGAGCACCCATGCTCCGAGGACGACGAGCACGATGACGAGGGCGATCAGCGGCAGGATCACGTCGAGGTGCATGAGTCGTGACACGAACGACTCGCGCGGTGCGGGGGGCGGCGGGGCGGCGGCGGGATCCCACGAGGGCTGCGCCGGTCCCCACCCCGGCGCCATCACGACCTGGACCGGGGCCGGGTGAGGATGGGCGGGCAGCGCCAGCAGCGACGGTCGGGCCGCACCTGGCGACGGCACGACGTAGGCCAGGTACGGCGCCGGTCGGGCGGCGGGGGCGGCGGCCCCCGCGGCAGCCGTCGACGATTCGTCCGGTGCGTCCGGGGCCACCTGACCGGGGCGGCGGCCGAGGCCGCCACCACCGGGACCGTGGTGGTGATGTCGTCGACCGGCCGGACCCGGTGGGCTCGGACCCGGCGGGCTCAGGCGGGGTGGCCACGACCAGGGCGGCCGGCGCCGACTCGTCGCTCAGGAGGGGGTCGCCGGCCGGGGCGTCACCGCGCCGGCCGGCGAGCAGCGCTTCGAGCGCCGCAGTGGCCGACGCCACGAGCGCCGCGCCCTCGGCCTCGGCGGCGGCCACCTTCTGCGTCGGCCTCGGCCTGCTCACGCCGCAGCTCCTCGTCCAACTCCGCGCGACGTGCGGCGAGCTCCGCGTCGAGCTCGGCGCGGCGAGTCTCGGCGTCACGGGCACGACGTTCGAGGGCGTCGTCGTCGAGCTCGCCGGGCGGCACCTCCGCCTCTGCGGCGTCGGCGATCCTCGACGCCTTGGCCAGCTGGAGGCCGAGGGAGGCCAGGTCGGCCTTGGCCGCGCGCAGCTGCGGCTCGACCGAGGACGCCGGAGCCACCTCGAGAGGGGTCAGGGTGCGGGGGGAGGGGGTACCCGACCCGGGGTCGGGTCGGGCGGCGGCGTCAACCGGCATCGATCCGTTCCTCCGGCTCTCGCCCGGGCTCGTCGGTCCCGCTCGATCCATCGGCATCGGCGTGGTGCTCGACCGGGGAACCGCCCGACGAGGCCGACGTGCGCACTCGGGCGATGGCCGCCGCCGCGCCGTCGACGGTGGCCGCCTCGGCACGCGCCGCCTCGAGGATCCGCGCCGCCTTCTCGAGGGCACCGGCCCTGATGGCGTCGACGGCGGTGCGGTGCTCCTCCTCGATGCGATCGAGCTCGGCCCGCGTGGCGAGGACGAGGGATGCGACCTTGGACTCGTCGGCCGCCTTCACGCGTTCGGCGCGAGCCCGGGCCTCGTCGGCGCGGGCCTCGGCGGCGGCGATCTGCGCCTTCAGCCGGTCCCGCTCGGCGTCGACGTCGGCCAGGTACCGGTCGACGCTGGCGCGGTCGTACGTCGTGTGCCAGGGCAGGTCGTCCGGGGTCACGGTCGATGGGCCGCGGGCGTCGACCGGATCCGGCGACCCCGACGCACTCGTCGAACCGTTGCTCGACGCCGTGCTCTCGGTCTCCGGCGTCGCCGGTGCGTCGCCTCGGGCTGTTCGTCGTTCATCGTTCCCCCCGTTCGCTGCGCCGCCGCAACCGCTCACGGACCGGTCGCTCCCCGGACGTGCCGCCCCAGAAGAGCTCGTAGACCTGCGCGGCGTCACCGGCGTCACCGGCGGCTCGCCGTCGACCTCGACGGTCGAACCCGGAGCCGGGTCACGCCCCACGACCGGGGCGGGCAGACGCACCCTCCGAGCCCGAGCCGGCGGGATGCATCGTGGTGTCGCGCCGTCGGCGCCGCGGCCTCGGCCTGCTGCCAGAGCTGGGCGGCGGTGACGGGCAGCCGGCGAGACGGCGGCGGTGTGATCTCGTCGTCGTGGGCGTCGAGGACCGTGGTCGGGTCGATCCCGGCCTCGGTGAGGATCGTGGTGGCGTGTTGACGTGACGCCGACAGCACGAGCGCGGCGTCACGTCGAGCGGCCTCCACGCCGTCCTCGGCCTCCTGGCGCGCCTTGGTGAGCCGCGCATCGACCACCCGCAGCACCTCGTCGGGCGGGCCGTCGCTGCGCTCGGCGACCTCGGCCTCGCAACGCGCCGCGGCCGCTTCGGCGCTGCGCAGGGCCAACGCCAGACGAGCCAGATCGGTGCGTTGCAGGGCGGCCCATCGCTCGATGGCCGCGACCGCGTCGCCGTCGAGCGTGAGGCGCGGCTCGGGCGCGACGAGGGGGGTGCTCACCGACGCGACGCTAGGGACACCCTCTGTCGTGCCATTGAACGGGAGGTGAACGGAACCGGGAGGTGAGGCGACATTCTCCATCACGCCTGCTCCCGTCTCGGGGCGGGGTCGATCTCGAAGCGGAAGCCGACGCCTCGGACGGCGGTGATGCGCCGACGGGTGTCGGTCTGCTCGAGCTTCTGGCGCAGCCGCCGGATCACGAAGTCGAGGGCGCGGTCGCTGCGGGTCGTGGACACGTCGCCGAGGAGGTCCTTGCGGCTGACCACCCGTCCCGCTCGACCCATGAGCGCCGAGAGCACCTGGTACTCCTGGTCGGACAGCGTCACCACCTCGCCGTGCACCACCGCGCACCGACGCGCCACGTCGAGCACGACCGGGCCCGAGGGCGGGCGCCTGGGCCTCGGCGCGACGCGGGCGGGTGACGGCGCAGCAGTGAGCGCAGGCGGGCGACGAACTGCCGCGGCGACGTGGTGAGCGGCGCGAACTGGTCGGCGCCCGCGGAGAAGGCGGCGAGGACCGTCGCCTCGTCGCCATCGGCCGCGGTGGCCACGATGGGGCCGCCGACCGCGCCCGGAACGCGGCACACACCGCGAGCCCGGAGCGGTGGGCGAGGCCGAGGTCGATCACCGCGGCGTCCACGGCGCGCACGCGTGCCGTCGTCGAACGCCACCTCGCCGGTCGGATCGGTGACGGCGTGGATGCTCTCGCCGGCCAACGACCCGCGCATCGCGGTCAGCCACGTGGCGTCGGCGACGACCAGCAGCACCGACGCGAAGGCGGGACCGACGGCCCGACCGGGCACGGGCGGGCTGCTCGAGCAGGTCGCGACCCAGGGTCAGCTCGGTCTCGGTCACCGTCGCCCTACCCCAGCACCAGGAGCAGCAGGACCACCAGCACGGCGGCCGCCACCATCGGCAGGACGATCTCCAGCGGACGTACCCACGCCCGTGAGCGGGTGGACTCCTGTTCGTCCCAGAACTCGTCGGCGTCCCGGGCCACGCGCTGCCCAGACCGGGTCGAGCACCGACGGGCGGTCACTGTGCAGGCAGGGGCCGCGCCGTGGCCTCCGGCGGGTCGACGTCGCCGGCCGCGCGCGGAGGGGCTGCGGGCCCGGACACTCCGGCGAGCTCGGCGGCGGCCGACGCGGGCAACGAGCCGACGAGGGCGGCACCGGCCGTGACCGGCGAGAGGTTCGGGACGTCGACCCGTCGGGCCCACCCCGGTCGCGGCACGTCGTCGCCGGGGACCTCGGGGGCCTCCTCGGGTCTCGGCCGCCGGTGCCTGCGCGGACGCCGGAGCCTCGGCGGGCGGTTGCGTCGACCGGAGCCGCGTCACCGGCACGAGCTCGGCGATCTCCCCCGGCGACAGGTTGGCCACGGTCTCGGCGAACGCCGCCCGCTCCTCCACGGCGCGCGCGATGTCGGCGCGGGCCTCGGCCAAGCGGTCGTGCGCCTCGCGCACGGCCACGGCCACCCGTGCCGCCGCCGCCTGCTCCGCCGCCCGATGGGCGAGGCGGAGTTGGTCGCGACCGTTGCGCAAGAGGTCGTCGGCGAGGTCGCGGGCCAGTTGCAGGGCGGCCTGCCCGGTGGGTGAGTCCGGGTCCTCGGCCTCGAGGTGGCGCCGGGCGCGGTCGCGACGCTGCTCGAGGGAGACCAGCTCGGCCTCGAGACGGCGCACCTCGCGTGCCGTCTCGAACCCACGATGACCGGGCGTCGGCGCCTCGTCCTCGAGCAACGAAAGTGACAGCGCAGCGTCGGACACGACGCTCAGCCCGCCAGCGATGCGAGGGCCTCGGCCTCCGAGGCGTCGACGTCGCACGCCGCGTCGGCGCCCACCACCGGCACGCCGACCGCCCTCAGGACCGCCGCCGCCGAGTGCAGCGACGCCGCCTCGCGTTCGGCGACGTCGAGCAGGCCACGGGCGTCACGCTCGGCGCACTCGACGATCTCGGCGCAACGCCGGGCGCCTGCGGCGCGTTCGATCTCGAGTCGACGCTGGGCCTCGGCGATGACCCCCGCGAGGCGCGCCTCGAGCCCGTGCACCTCTGCCGCCGACGCCTCCAGGGCGGCCACCTCACGCTCGGCCCGGCGAACCCTGGCCTGCAGGATCCGACAGGCCCAGCTGTCCGAAGAGAGCCGTGCCGTGAGGGCGTCGTCGAGAGCAGATCGGTCGATTCGGGCGGCGGCGTTGGGTCCGGAGACCTTCGCGAGAGGCACGTTTCGGACAGTACGCAGGGCAGGTGTCCAGGAACTGAACCACCTATGAAGACTCTGCGCCTGGAGTAAGGCCGACGGCCGAACTCTTCGCGAACGCAGAGCGCCGGACCGCCACCCACCATCGCGCCCGTCCACCGCCGAAGGGGACGACGAGCCGACGCGCACGTCGTCGTCGCGGCACGCCGAGCTGCCGTCGGCCATCATCGAGGTGGTCGGCGCAGGCCGGCGGCCGGGCGGCCGAGGGGATCGCCACGGTCCGAAACGAAGGAGGCCCGGTGCCCGACGACGTCGACCTGTTGTTGCGCAACGCCACGATCGTCGACGGCACGGGCGCGCCGGCGCGCACCGGCGACGTCGCTGTGCGCGACGGCCGCATCGCCGCCGTCGGCGCCGACCTCGACGTCCGCGCCACCGACACGGTCGACCTCACCGGACTGGTCCTGGCCCCCGGGTTCATCGATCCCCACACCCACTACGACGCCCAGGTGCTGTGGGACCGCGATCTCACCCCGTCGTCGTGGCACGGCGTGACCACGGTGATCATGGGGAACTGCGGGTTCGGCATCGCCCCGACCCGCCCGGCCGACCGCGACGTGATCCTGCGCACCCTCGAGAACGTGGAGGGCATGACCCTCGATGCCCTCGAGGCCGGGCTCCCCTGGACGTTCGAGACCTTCCCGGAGTACCTCGACGCCATCGACGCCGAGCCGACACGCCTCAACGTGGCGGCGCTGTTCGGCCACACACCGCTGCGCTTCTACGTCATGGGCGACGACGCCACCGAGCGCGAAGCCACCGACGACGAGGTGGCGCGGATGAAGGCGCTGCTGGCCGAGGGCCTCGACGCCGGGGCGATCGGCCTGTCGAGCTCACGCACCGACTCCCACATCGGCGCCCACGGCAAGCCGGTGCCGAGCCGGGCGGCGGCGCTGTCGGAGATCCGCGCCCTGGCGGGCGTGCTGGGCGAGAAGGGCTGCGGCACCTTCGAATCGACCTGGGGCCCCGACCTGCACGTCGAGGAGTTCGCCGACATCGCCCGTGAGATCGGCCGGCCGGTGTCGTGGGCGGCGCTCATGACCGTCAAGGAGAACCCCGCCCTCGCCGCCGACACCGCGGCACGGGTGGCCGCCGCCGGGGGCTCCGTGCACCCGCAGGTGTCGTGCCGCCCGATCGTCGTGCAGATCGCGCTGTCGGACCCGGCACCGTTCGCCAACGTGCCCGCCTTCGAGGAGATCCTGCGCCTCGAGCGCGCCGATCGCCGCGCCCTCTACGCCGACCCGGCCTGGCAGGAGCGGGCCTGGACGGGGCTCCAGGAGCGCTGGGGCCAGAAGCTGCGCGAGGCCACCGTCGCCGAGAGCAGGGTCCACGCCGACCTGGTGGACGGACCGACCCTCGACGAGCTGGCCCGGGCCCGGGGCACCACGCCGATGGGGGTGATGGCCGAGCTGGCGCTGGCCGAGAACCTCGAGACGCGCTTTCGCATGGTCATGATCAACGACGACGACGACCAGATCGCCGCGCTGCTCGCCGACGAGCGCTTCCTGCTCGGGCTGTCCGACGCCGGCGCCCACGCCAGCCAGCTCTGCGACGCCAACTACGCCACCCACCTGCTCGCCCACTTCTGGCGTGACCGTGGCGACCTCACCCTCGAGTCGGCCGTGTGGCGCCTCACCGGGCACCCTGCGCGGGTCTACGGCCTGGCCGACCGGGGCCGTGTCGCCGAGGGCCTGGTCGCCGACCTCGTGGCCTTCGACCCGGCCACCGTGGGGACCGGCCCCGCCGAGCGGATCGCCGACTTCCCCGCCGGCGCCGACCGGCTCGTGGCCCACAGCACCGGGATCGAGCACGTGTGGGTGGCGGGCACGGCCATCCGGCGCGACGGGGTCGACCGGCCCGGCGTGCGCCCGGCGCACCTGCGCGACTTCACCTGACCCCCGCCCGCCCCGCCCACGAACGTGAGTGGATCTGCGCTGGGACACGCAAATCCACTCACAGTTCGGAGGGCGGCGGTCAGGCGGGGGTGCCGGCCGGCGCCGCCAACGCGGCTCGGGCGGCGGACTCCACCACGGTGCCGTCGAAGAACGCGGGGTTGCCCTGGGTGAAGAGCCGCAGCGGGTTGTGGAAGGTGAAGTCGGCGAAGTCGGCGTCGGTGAGCAGCCCCTTGCGCACGAGGCCGTGGGCCTCGTCGACGACCCCGTTCATCTCCTCGACGTCCCAGTGGGCCAGATCGGAGCTGAAGATGGGCTGGAGGCGGGCCTCGAAGGCGTTGGCCTTCGAGAAGGCGAAGGCGATGGCCCGGTCGTCGGCCTCGCAGCCGAAGAAGAAGCGCGGCACGAAGCGGTCACGGATGTCGGTCTTGGTCTCGATGCCGGTGAAGCGGAACTCGTCGAGGTGTGCCGGCTCGACACCGACGGCGGGCAGGGCGCGCACGGCCGCAGCCACGTCCACCCCGGGGGCCTTGGCCAACAGGTCGGCGCCGTAGGCGTGCATCAGCGCCTCGAGCTCGTCGTAGTCGACCAGCGCAGGATCGAGGTGCTCGCGCAACGCGGAGAGGTTGCGCTTCTCCCAGTGCTCGACGAGGTCGATGAGCAGGCTCGAGGCCCACCCGACGCCGCACTCGAGGAACGCGATGTTGAGGGTGGGGAAGCGGTGCGTCACCCCGCCCATGAACAGCGACTTGCACAGCCGGTTCATCCGCTCGGCGAAGAACCCGACGTGGTTGTAGACGTAGCTGCTGATCGACGTGAACGTGCACGGGGCGAGGTCGCCGAGGCCCCCGTGGAAGGTGACGGCGAAGCCGTGGTCCACGCAGCGTTGCCACACCGGGTCGTAGTCGTGGGCGCTGTCGAGGCCGAACGTGTCGAACCAGTGCGACTGGCCGGGCATGAGCCAGGGCGAGACGGCGCCGGGCTCGGTGATCGGCCGCAGGACCCCCTCGGGCAGGCTGACCACCTTCACCCCCATCGCCGCACACCGATCGAGCTCGGCCACGGCCTCGTCGGGGGTGTGCATCGGGATCACCGCACCGGCGGTCAGCCGGTCGGCGTAGGGCGCGTAGGTCTCGTGCAGGAACGTGTTGAAGCCGGTGCACAGGCCCCGGCGCATCTCGTCGTCGTCGTGGCCGGCGATGCCCAACGCCTTGCTCGGGAAGAGCACGGAGAAGTCGATGCCGAACTCGTCCATCCGCTCGTGCAGCAGCGCCGGCATGGCCGCCGTGGCCAGGTCACGGGTGTTGGCGGCAGGGGTGGCCCACCACGCGCTCTGCGGGGTGCGGGTGCGCTGGCGGCGTTCCCAGTCGTCGCCGCCGATGATGCTGTCGTGCTGGCTGCGTTGGGCCTGGTACTCGTCGAACTTCGTCGCCCCGAGCGCCTCGCGCAGGTACGGCATGGCGGCGGGAAGGAACTCCTGCACGTGGCCGTCGGCGTCGATGACCGGGTGGTCGAGCTGCTGGCGGATGCGCTGGGACGGCGATGTCACGGGGGTCTCCTCGGTGAGTGCGGGGCGGGGCGTTCAGGGAACCGTGTAGCCGCCGTCGACGGGGAAGGCCACGCCGACGACGAACGAGGCGGCGTCGGAGGCCAACCACAGGGCCGCTCGGGCGATCTCCTCGGGTTCGGCGATGCGACCGATGGGGTGCAGCGCGGCCACCTCGGCCTCGGCCTCGGCGCTGCCGTCCATCCACTCGTCGACCATGCGCGAGCGGGCCGTGCCCGGGCAGATGGCGTTGATGCGGATCCCGCGCCCGATGTACTCGAGCGCCGCCGATCGGGTCAGCCCGATGACGCCGTGCTTGGCGGCCACGTAGTTGGCCTGGCCGGGGAAGCCGATGAGGCCCGCGCCCGACGAGGTGTTGACGATGGCTCCCCCGCCTGCGGCCAGCATGTGCGGGATCTCGTGCTTCAGGCACAGGAACACACCGGTGAGCATGACGTCGATGCCGCGCTGCCACACGTCGTCGTCCATGTCGGCGATGTCGACGCCGGCGCCGACGATGCCGGCGTTGTTGAGGGCCACGTCGAGCCCTCCGTAGGCGTCGACCGTGGCCGTCACCATGGCGGCCACGGAGGTCGCGTCGGCCACGTCGACGGTGACCGCGGTGGCATCGCCGCCCTCGGCCCGGATGAGCTCGACCGTGGCGTCGGCCCCGGGGCGGTCGATGTCGGCGACGACGACCTTCGCTCCTTCGTCGGCGAACAACTTCGCCGCGGCACGCCCGATGCCCGACGCCGCCCCGGTGACGAGCACCACCTTCTCCTCGAACTGGCCCATCCCCACCCTCTCCGGCGCGACCCGTCGCTCCCCGACGACGACCCTAACGGCGCCAGGCCCGCAGCGGTCAGGCGAAGACGCAGGTCCGGTTGTCCCAGACCAGCACGCGGTGCTCGAGGTGCAGCCGCACGGCGTCGGCCAGCGTCTGACGCTCCACGTCACGGCCCTTGCGGACGAGGTCCTCGACCTCGTCGCGGTGGGTCACCGACGTGACCCGCTGGGCGATGATCGGTCCCGCATCGAGCTCGGCGGTCACGTAGTGGGCGGTGGCCCCGATCACCTTGACGCCCCGCTCGTGGGCCCGGTGGTAGGGGCGGGCCCCGGCGAAGGCCGGCAGGAAGGAGTGGTGGATGTTGATCATGCGGCCGGTCCAGCGTTCGGTGATCGACGCCGGCAGGATGCGCATGTAGCGCGCCAACACCACCAGATCGGGTTCCAGGTCGCGACAGCACGCCGTCGAGGAGCTCCTCTTGCGCCTCGCGCTCGGAGCCCTCGAGCCCACCGGCCACGGACCGGAACGGCACGCCGTGGCGCTCGGCGAGGGCGGCGGCGTCGTCCTTGTCCGAGATCACCGCCACCACCTCGGTGTCGAGCTCACCGAGCCCGACGCGGGTCAACAGGTCGGCGGCGCACGAGAGGTCGGACGAGCACGCCAGCGCCAGCCGCGTGGGGGTGGCCGGATGATGCAGGTCGTACTCGATGCCGAAGCGCTCCACGGCCCGGGCCAGCCCGGCGTCGAACACCGCCCAGTCGATCGCACCGTCGATCTCGATGCGCTGGAGGAACACGTTCGACGCCCGATCGGTGTGCTGGTCGGCGTTGGCGATGTTGCCTCCGGCGTCGACGATCAGGTTGGCGACAGCGGCGACGATGCCCGGCTGGTCGGCGGCGCGCACGAGCAGCACCGACGGTCGGGCGCCCTGCGGACGTTCGGCCATCGAGCGCTCAGCCGACGAGGCTGGCCAGGCCCCACGCCGCCGCGATGGCACCGAGCGCGATCATGACGACGCTGCGGGCGAGCGGCGGCCGGGCCAGATCGTTGCCCTGGGGGTCCTGGCGCGGACGGACGAGCGCCAGCGCCGTGCCGACGGCGAGCGCGCCACCGATGGCCAGCACCAGCCAGGCCAACAGGTCCTCTCCGAGGAACACGGGCATCTCCTCCGCGAACGACGAGCCGACCGGGCTCAGCCCCCGTCGGGTCGCACCGGATCGTAGGCGTCGTCGGCCGAGAGGTCGAAGTCGCCGTCCTCGACCCGGTCGGTGATCACGGTGCCCTCGAGCACGTCGATCGAGCCCCCTTCGCGGGCGACCTCGAGGCGACGCTGCGCTCCCGTGGCCGGGTCGAAGCACATCTCGGCGCGGGGGCCGTAGGTGGCCTCGACGTCGAACCTGCGCTGCAGGAGCTCGAAGCAGCTGTTCCCCTGGTCGACGACGGCATAGACGGGGTCGTCGCCGAGCACGTACTGGCGCAGGGCCTCGACCTGCTCCTCACGACGTCGGTCCCACGGGGCCACCTCGGCGCCGGGCGCGCAGTCGTAGCGGCCCCCGTCGGTCTGCGCCCCGCAGTTGACGCTGCGCCCGGCCACCACACCGGTCGTGCTGCCCGAGCAGGCGCTGCAACCGGTCCGGCGGCCGCTGGACGATCAGCAGCCCGGAGGTGAGCTCGGCGCCGTCGGGACGGGTGCGGGTGAACTCGCCGTCGAGGCGGTAGGTGGCGTCGATCCCGCGCACCGCCGCCACGAGGAAGGCGTCGGCTGCCTCCACACCGGTGGAGCGTCCGTCGTCGCGGTGTCGCTGCCACGCCAGCCCCGCACCGAGAGCGCCCACCACGACCAGTGCCGCCACGACCAGAGCGGCGACGACGAACGGGCCACGTCGACGGCGCCCCGCGCCGTCCGCCACGACCGCGACGGGGGTCTGGTCGTCCTCGCTCACCGGGGCGACCGTAGCGGCGCGGCACGCGGAGCCAGTGCCGCCACGAGCGCATCGGCGGCAGGGTTGGTGACGCGACCGCTGCGTCGGGCCACGACCAGCCTCCGGCTGGTGAGCACGGGGAGGTCCCGCCCGGCCCGACCCCGCCGGCCGGGCGACGTCGCCTGGACCTCGGGCAACACGGTCCAACCCACGCCGAGGCGGGCCATCTCGCGCAGGACCTCGGGCTGGTGCGACTCGGCCACCACCGTGACGGGGGCACCCCGGTCCCGCAGGGCCTGCTCGACGAGGCCACGCGTGTGCGAGCCGCCCGGGAAGAGCACCCACGGGCCCCAGGCCCCCGGGTCGTCGAGGACCGACGACCCGGCGCCCTCGGCCGGCACCACCACCAGCGGCTCGTCGAGGAGCAGGTCGAGGTCGAGCGCGGGGTCACGGACCGACGGCTCGACGACGACCGCCAGATCGAGGAGGCCGGAGCCGAGCTGCGCCAGGAGCTCACCCGACGGCGCCACCATCAGCCGGAGGTCGAGGTGGGGGTGGGCCCGCCGGAAGGCCCGCAGGGCGGGGGCGCAGTGGTGCACCGCGACCGCGTCGATCATGCCCACCCGCAGGCGCCCTGACCGGCCCGTGCGCACCGATGCCGCCCAACGGGCCAGGTCGCCCGTGTCGGCCACCACCCGTCGGGCGTAGGCCACGACCTCGCCGGCCTCCTCGCGCAGCACCTGTCGTCGACCGACCCGCTCGAAGAGCACGACCCCGATGCGCCGCTCGAGCTCGGACAACCCCTGCGAGAGCGCCGAGGTGGTGACGCCCAACGAGGCGGCGGCGGCGGCGAAGGTGGGCGCGTCGGCCACGGCCGCCAGGTAGGCGAGCTGGGGCACGGTCACGGCGGGGAGCGGCGGATCGACCGGGGCGGGGTCGGGCATCCCACGACCCTACTGTTCAGTCTTGCTGAAGAGTCATACTCTACGTTTCAGAGAACCGTAGGCTTTCGCGTCCATGACCGACACCACCTCCATCGCCCCCGCCACCGGCCGCCTCGGGGTGCTCACCCCCGGCATGGGCGCCGTCGCCTCCACCTTCATCGCCGGGGTGCTCGCCACCCGCGCCGGCACCGCCATCCCGGTCGGCTCACTCACCCAGCTCGCCCACATCCGCCTCGGTCGGCGTGAGGAGAACCGCAACCCCCTCATCCGCGAGTTCGTCCCCCTCGCCCAGCTCGACGACCTCGTCTTCGGCGGCTGGGACCCGATCAGCCCCAACGCGCTCGAGGCGGCCCGCACGGCCGGGGTCCTCGAGGACCGCGACCTCAACCCCATCTCGGCGGAGATGGAGGGCGTCGTGGCCATGGACGCCGTGTTCGACCAGCGCTGGGTGAAGCGCCTCGACGGCACCCGCGTCAAGACCGTCACCGGGAAGTGGGCCCAGGCCGAGGCCCTGATCGCCGACATCGAGCGCTTCCGCACCGAGAACGAGTGCGACCGCCTCGTCATGGTGTGGTGCGGCAGCACCGAGGCCTACCAGGAGGCCAGCGCGGTCCACGCCACGATCGAGGCCTTCGAGGCGGGCCTGCGGGCCGACGACGAGAACATCGCGCCGAGCCAGATCTACGCCTACGCCGCCCTGATCTCGAAGGTGCCCTTCGCCAACGGCGCACCGAACCTGTCGGTCGACCTGCCCTGCATGCGCGAGCTCTCCGCCCGTGAAGGCGTGCCCATCGCCGGCAAGGACTTCAAGACCGGCCAGACCTGGCTCAAGACGCTCCTCGCTCCCGGCCTCAAGGCCCGCATGCTCGGACTCCGCGGCTGGTACTCCACCAACATCCTCGGCAACCGCGACGGCGAGGTGCTCGACGACCCGGAGAACTTCAAGACCAAGGAGGTCTCGAAGCTCGGTGTCATCGATTCGATGCTCCAGCCCGAGGTCTACCCCGACCTCTACGGCGACATCGACCACGTGGTGCGCATCAACTACTACCCGCCCCGGGGCGACAACAAGGAGGGCTGGGACAACATCGACATCTTCGGGTGGATGGGCTACCCGATGCAGATCAAGGTCAACTTCTTGTGCCGCGACTCGATCCTCGCCGCCCCGATCGTGCTCGACCTGGCCCTGTTCATGGACCTGGCCGCCCGCGCCGGGCAGAGCGGCGTGCAGGAGTGGCTGAGCTTCTACTTCAAGGCCCCCCAGGCGGCCACCCCGGTGCCCGCCGAGCACGACCTCTTCATCCAGCAGACCAAGCTGAAGAACACCCTGCGCGAGTGGATGGGCGAGGAACCCGTCACCCACTCCGAGGCCGGCTGACCCGGACGCCCGGGCCTGCCTCACACGACGACGACGCCGGGGGCCTCGCCGGTCGACTCGGCGAACGCCGACCACATCGCCGCATAGCGTCCGTCGGCCGCCACGAGGTCGTCGTGCGAGCCCTGCTCGACGATGCGCCCGTCATCGATCACGACGATGCGATCCGCCTGACGCGCCGTCGGCAGCCGGTGGGCCACCACCACGGTGGTGCGACCCGCGGAGGCCGCCGTCATGGCCCGCTGGACCCGAGCCTCGCTGGCCAGGTCGAGCTGGGACGTCGCTTCGTCGAGCAACAAGATGGCCGGGTCGACCAGGCGGGCCCGGGCCAGGGCGATGAGCTGGCGTTGGCCCGACGACAACGACCGCCCACGCTCGCTGACGGGTGTCAGGTAGCCCTGGGGCAGCGAGGCCACGAAGTCGTGGGCGCCCACGGCCCGCGCGGCGGCTTCGACGTCGGTGGGAGTCGCCTGCGGGGCGTCCGTAGGCGATGTTGTCGCGCACCGTGCCGGTGAACAGGAACGCCTCCTGGGGCACGACGCCGAGCTGGCGCCGGAAGGCACCGAGGTCGATCTCGCGCAGGTCGATGTCGTCCACCGTGACCTGCCCGGCGGTCGGGTCGTAGAAGCGGGCCAACAGCTTGACGATCGTGGACTTGCCCGCGCCGGTCTCCCCGACGAGGGCCACCGTCTCACCCGCGGCGATGTGCAGGTCGACGCCGGCCAACGCCTCCGCGACCGTCGGGCGGGCGGGCTGCTCCCTGCGATCCCGACTCCGTGCGGACGATCCCGATCGCCCGAGCCGACCAGCTCGTAGCTGAAGTGCACGTCGCGGAGGCGCACCTCGCCGCGGAGGCGACCCGGGTCGACGGGGTGGGCCGGCGGCGGCGTGGTCGACGGCGTGGCCAGCAGCTCCTCGATCTTGCCCACCGACGCCGAGGCCTGCTGCCAGGTGTCGAGCACCTGCGAGAGCTGCTGGAGCGGCGAGAAGAACTGGTTGAGGTAGAGCAGGAAGGCGATGACCACACCGGTGGTCACGACGCCGCGCTGCTCGAGGACCGACCCGGCACCGAGCACGACGACGGCCCCCAGGTCCGACAGCAACAAGATGAACGGGAAGTAGAGGGCGACGAGGCGCTGGGCGCCGACGCGGTGCTCGAGGTAGCGCCGGTTGACCGCCCGGAACCCGGTGATGTTGCGGTCCTCGCGGGAGTAGGCCTGGGCCACCCGTACCCCCGACAGGCTCTCCTGGAGGTTGGCGTTCACGTCGGCGATCGCCTCGCGAGCCTCCTCGTAGGACACCGTCGACCGTCGGCGGTACCACCACGTGGCCAGGGCGAGCGGGGGGAGCACCGCCGCGGTGGCCAGGGCCAACGGCGGCGACAGGACCACGAGGAACACGAACACGCCGACGCACGTGAACACCCCCACGACGGCGTTGATGAGACCGGTCTGCACGAGCTGGGACAGCGCCTCGACATCGGTCGTCATCCGGGTCATCAGGCGGCCGTCGAGCTCGCTGTCGTAGTAGTGCAGCGACATCCGCTGGAGGTGCCCGAAGATCTTGAGGCGCAGGCCGTAGAGCATCCGCTCGGCGGTGCGCCCGGTGACCGCCGTGTAGGCCCACACCACCCCCCAGTCGGTGACGACCGCGGCCAGGAAGAGCCCGACCGCGGCCCACAGCGCGGCGGTGTCGCCCGGGGTGATGCCCTCGTCGATGCCCTGGCTGACGAACACCGGTCCCAGCAGGGTGAGCACCGTGTCGACCACGACGAGGCCGAGACCGAGGGCCAGCCCGAGCACCCACGGGCGGGCGAAGCGCCGGATGCGGAACGGCCCCGGCTCGTCGGCGGTGACGGCGGCGACATCGACGTCGGGCGTGTCGTCGGCCGGCGGGAGCCGGTCGAGGGCCGCCAGCATCTCGGGCGTGGCGCTGAGGGCCATGGCGGCCATCTGACCGCCGCCCGGCCCGGGGTTGCGGGCGGGGCCCTCGACCGCGGCCGAGGCCCGGGGTGCGCCGTCCACCACCTCCATCGGCCATGCCGCCTCGGTGACGCCCACCGAGACCAGCTCCTCGACGCGCGCCTCGTCGTCCATCTCGTCGAGGGCATCGGGGACACGGCCCTCGACCTCGTCGTCGGGGCCGGCGAACAGGTCGCGGTACACCGCGCTGGCGACCAGCAGCTCGTCGTGGGTCCCTTCGGCCACGGCCCTGCCGGCGTCGAGCACCACGATGCGGTCGGCCAGGCGCAACGTCGAGCGACGGTGGGCGATGAGGATCGTGGTCCGGTCCTGCATCAGGGTCCGCAACGTGGCGTGGATGGCCTCCTCGGTGGTCACGTCGACCGCCGACGTGGCGTCGTCGAGCACCAGCACCCGCGGGTCGGTGACGATGGCCCGCGCCAGGGCCAGCCGTTGGCGCTGGCCGCCCGACAGGGACATCCCCCGCTCGCCGACCATGGTGTCGTAGCCCTCGGGCAGCGCGGCGACGAACCCGGCCGCACCGGCCGCCACGGCGGCGGCGTGGACCTCGGCGTCGGTGGCGCCGGGTCGTCCGTAGGCGATGTTGGCCCGCACGGTGTCGGAGAACAGGAACGCGTCCTCGAACACGATGCCGACCTGGCCGCGCAGCGACTCGAGCGTGAGGTCACGCACGTCGTGCCCGTCGACGACCACGCGGCCCTCGGCCACGTCGTAGAAGCGGGGCAGCAGCGCGGTGATCGTCGACTTGCCCGAGCCGCTGGTGCCCACGAGCGCCACCACCTCGCCGGCGGCGCACGTGCAGGTCGAGCCCGTCGAGCACCGGCTGGCTGCGGGTGTAGCCGAAGCGGACCCCCTCGAAGCGCACGTCGCCCTGCGCCTCGGGCAGGGCGTGGGCATCGTCGGCCTCGACCACGACCGCGTTGGCGTCGAGGACGTCGAGGATCCGTTCCGCCCCGGCACGAGCCTGCTGGCCGACGGTGAACAGGCCGGCCAGCATCCGCACCGGGGCCACGAGCTGGACGAGGTAGGCCGAGAAGGCCAGGAACGTGCCGAGGGTGAGGTTCCCCTCGATGGCCAGCCAGCCGCCGAGCGCCAGCACCGCCACCTGGGCCAGCGCCGGGATGGCCTGCATGGTCGAGGTGAAGCGGGCCTGGAGGCGCACCAGCCGCACCCGTGAGGCGTAGAGCCCCTCGGCCGACGCGGCGAGGTGGGCCAGCTCCCGGTCCTCCTGGCCGAACCCCTTCACCACCCGGACGCCGCTCACCGCCTCGTCCACCACGCCGGCCACCTCGCCCATGCGCTGCTGGGCGTCCCATGTGGCGGGGAAGACCTTTCGGCGCAGTCGCAGGGCCACCACGCCGAGCAGGGGGAGGGTGACCACCATGATCAACGTGAGCGCCGGCGACAGGATCGTCATGATCACCAGGGCGAGCACGACCATGACGAGGTTGCCGAGCATGATCGGCAGGAAGGCCAGCAGGCCCTGGATGAGGCCCAGGTCCGACGACGCACGGGACACCAGCTGGCCGGTCTGGAGCTGGTCGTGCCCGGCGAAGTCGAGACGTTGCAGCCGTTCGTAGATGGCGTTGCGCAGGTCGTACTGCACGTCGAGGCTGACCCGTCCACCGACCCAGCGCCGCACGACGGCGGCGGCGAAGGACACCAACCCCACCACGACCAGCGCGACCAGCCAGGGGGCCACGGGACGGGTGCGAGCGACCAGTCCGTCGTCGATCACCACCTTCTGCAGCAGCGGCGCCAACGCCATCAGGCCCTGTCCGACCACCGACGCGCCGAGCGCGATGACCACGTTGCGACGGTGGGCGCCGAGGAAGGGGCCGAGGCGACGGATCCATCCGCCCGGTGGCCGCAGGCACGGGCACCGGACGATCGATCACGGAGGCGAGGCTAACGACGGGCCTGGCCGGCACCGACGGGCGCCGCCGCGGGTCGCCGTCGCCGTGACCCACAATGGGGCATGCCCGAGATCCGCGAGACCAAGCTCCCCGGCGTCGGCATCGAGTTCGACTTCACCTCCGAGAGCGGTGACCACATCGGTGTCATCTCCCGCCACTCCGGACGCCGAGAGCTCGTGCTCTACGCCGAGGACGACCCCGATGCCGTGTGCAGCCGGATGGAGTTGACCCCCACCGAGGGGGCCGCGGTGGCCGAGCTGCTCGGCGGGACCCAGGTGACCGCGCACCTCGCCGCGCTGTCCGCCGAGATCGAGGGGCTCTTCATCGACTGGGTCCCCCTCGGTCCGTCCTTCGTGCCGACGAGCATCGCCGACACCGCCATGCGCACCCGCACGGGCTCGTCGGTGATCGCCATCATCCGCGACGGCACCGCCGTCCCCGCGCCGGGGCCCGACGACGTGCTGCATCCCGGCGACACGGTGGTGCTGGTCGGGACCAAGGACGGCATCGCGGCCGCCGGCGAGCTGCTGGGGTCCTGATCCCGGTGACCGCGACCGCGGCCACGACGGTCCTCGCCGCCAGCGGTGGCTCGGCCACACAGATCCTCCTCGAGCTGGGCATCGTCTTCCTGGTGCTGGCCCTGCTCAGCCGCGGAGCGTCACGCCTCGGGCTGTCGGCCATACCCGCGTTCCTGCTGATCGGGCTGCTCCTGCGCGACGGGGGGCTGTTCGACCTGACGGCCACCGACGAGTTCCTGGAGGTCGGGTCGCAGATCGGCATCGTGTTGCTGTTGTTGATGCTCGGGCTCGAGTACACGCCCGACGAGCTGGTGGGGTCGTTGCGCACCTCGGCACGCGCCGGCGCCGTCGACCTGGTGCTCAACGCCACGCCCGGGGTGATCGTGGGCCTGCTGCTCGGATGGTCACCGCTCGGTGCGGTGTTCCTGGGCGGCATCACCTACATCTCCTCGTCGGGCATCGTCGCCAAGCTCCTCAACGACCTGGGCCGCATGGGCAACCGCGAGACCCCGTCGGTGCTGGCCATCCTGGTGATCGAGGACCTGGTGATGGCCCTCTACCTCCCCATCGTCACCGGGTTGGCCGTGGGCGGGGCCCTGTCCGGCGTGGCCCTCTCGGTGATCGTCGCCGTGGTCGTGGTGGGGCTCGTGCTGTTCTTCGCCGTGCGCTTCGAGCACCTGCTCGGCAAGCTGCTCTTCAGCCGGTCCGACGAAGTGCTCCTGTGGAGCCTCCTCGGACTGGCGTTGGTCGTGGCCGGAGCGGCCGAACGCCTCAACGTGTCGGCGGCGGTCGGTGCCTTCCTCGTCGGGATCGCCGTCTCGGGCGCCGCCGCCCGAACCGGCACGACCCTGCTCAGCCCGCTGCGGGACCTCTTCGCCGGTGTGTTCTTCGTGTTCTTCACGTTCACGATCGAGCCGGGCGAGATCGTCGACGCGCTCCCGGTGGCCGTCGCCCTGGCGGTGCTGACCGGCGTGACCAAGGCGGCCACCGGCGCCTGGGCGGCGCGTCGGATCGGCGTCGCCGTCCGTGGCCAGGTGCGCGCCGGCACGGTGCTCATCGCCCGCGGGGAGTTCTCGATCGTCATCGCCGGTCTGGCCACCGCCTCCGCCGTCCAGGACGGCCTGGCCGCCCTGGCCACCAGCTACGTGCTCGTGCTGGCCGTCGCCGGACCGATCCTCACCCGCTTCGCCGACCCGATCGCCGGACGGATGATGGCCCGCAACGCCGCGCCGGGCCGCCGCGCAGACCGAGGACGCCCGACGAACCGAGCGAGAGACGGCTGCCGCCGCGAGCACCGAGGCGCCGGCCCCCGAGCCGGACCCCGAGCCGGCGGCGGAGCCGACCGAGGACCCCACGCCGTGACCGACCCCGCCGCACCACGGACGCAGTGGGACGCCCCCACTGCGGACGAGCTGCGCGCCCTCGACGAGCTCGGCACCGCCGGCCGATGGGACCTGCAGGGGACGGAGGTGAAGCTGACCAACCTCGACAAGGTGCTGTTCCCCGGGCGCGACGGCGAGCGCGACGTGACCAAGCGGGACCTCGTGCGCTGGTACGCGACCGTGGCACCACTGGCCCTCCCCTACCTGCACGACCGACCCGTCAACCTCCACCGCTTCCCCGCCGGCGTGACCGAACCCGGCTTCTGGCACAAGGCGGTGCCCGACCACGCACCCGACTGGCTCAGGCGCTGGCACCACGACCGCGCCCGCACCGGCGACACCCGCTGGTACTTCGTCATCGACTCGCCTGCGGCGATGGCCTGGATGGCGAACTACGGCGCCGTCGAGCTGCACCCGTGGACCTCGACGGCCGAGCACCCCGATCGGCCGAGCTGGGCGCTGATCGACCTCGACCCAGGTGCCACCACGTCGTTCGACGATCTGCTCGTCCTGGCCCGGCTCCACCGCACCGCCCTCGACCACCTCGGGGTGCGCGCCGGGGCCAAGGTCACCGGGAAGCGGGGCCTGCAGATCTGGGTGCCCGTGGCCCCCCGGTACTCCTTCGACGACACGCGTGGTTGGGTCGAGGCGCTGTCCCGGGCGATCGGAGCCACCGTGCCCGACCTCGTGAGCTGGAAGTGGAGCACCCGCGAGCGAGGCGGACGGGCCCGCCTCGACTACACGCAGAACGCCGTCAACAAGACGCTGGTCGCCCCGTGGAGCACACGCGCGGCGATCGGTGCACCGGTGTCGGTGCCGATCACCTGGGAGGAGCTCGACGATCCGGACCTCTCCCCGGACCGCTGGACGATCCACACGGCACCGGCGCGCATCGATGACGCCGGCGACCCGTTGGCGACGCTCGTCGGCCTCGAACAGGACCTGCCGACGCTCTAGGGCGCCGGGAGATCCCGATGGTGGACCGCCGCGGCCACGACGAGCACCGCGACGGGAAGGAGCAGCCCACGCGTCGGCCGCACCGGCCCAGGCGGCCAGCGCCGCACCACCCGCGTACCCCACCACGATCGACCCCAGCACGACCAGCGCCCGACGATGGGCCTGCGTCCCGGGTCCGTCGCCACCCTCGACGACCAACGCGCCCTCGGAGCCGATCCGGGCGACCGAGCCCGTGGCGTAGGTCGTCGCCACGTTGACGGCACCGACCCGCAGCAGCGCGGCCGTCTGGAAGCCCATCGCCAGCGCCCCGACGACGAGGACCGGGTACACCCGCGCCGCCGAACCGGCCTCGTCGACGAGCCCGACCCAGACCGTCACGACCAGCAGCAGCGCCGCCTCGGCCAGCAGCACCAGGTCCGGCCGCAACCGTCGCCCCGACCGGCGGCGACGCTCGTGGATCCAGTTCACGATCGCCACACCGACGACGAAGGCCACGATGGCCGACGCGTGGCGCAGCGCCGCCGACCACCGCCCCTCACCCACGCCCATCCCGAGCAGCACCAGGTTGCCGCTCTGGTTGGCGATGAACACCTCGACGACGTGCAGGAAGATGTGGGCGTCGGCGAAGCCCGCCACCGCGGCGAGCGTCACCGCGAACGGCAAGCTCCCGGAGAGCGTCGGCGAGGGGGTGGACGCCACGGGCCGACCCTACCGACGGGCGCCATCGGCGCCCGGGCATCCGGGACGGGCGATCAGGTGATCAGGCGATCGAGGCCGCGTAGATGCTGGCGATCGAGGCGTCGAGCGCAGCGTCGAACTCGGCCTCGCTCTGCTGCGCGGTCAGGCCCTCGGTGAGGGCCCGCGAGAAGCTGGCGACGACACCGTGGTTCCGGGCGAGGCGGGCGTTGGCCTCGTCCCGGCTGTAGCCGCCCGAGAGGGCGACGACGCGCAGGACGTTCGGGTGCTCCACCAGCTCGGTGTAGAAGCCGTCGGTCTCGGGGAGCGTGAGCTTCAACATGATGTGGCGATCAGGGCCGAGGGTGACGAGCTCTTGCAGGATCGCCGCCTTCAGCAGCTCCTCGGCTTCGGCCTTCAGCGGGCTGTGGATGTCGATCTCCGGCTCGATGATGGGCACCAGGCCGGCGTCGATGATCTCGCCGGCGATCTCGAACTGCTGGCCCACCACGGCCTCCACGCCGGCGGCGTCGGCCAGCTTGATGACCGAGCGCATCTTCGTGCCGAACACGCCGTGGTCGTTGGCCCGGGCCAACAGGTCGGCCAGGTCGGGGATGGGTTTCATGACCTGGGCCCCGTCGACCTCGTCGGCCAGGCCCTTGTCCACCTTCAGGAACGGCACGACGTTCTTGTCCTCCCACAGGAACTCCGCCGTGCCCTTGCCCCCGATCTCGCGGTCCATCGTCATCTCGAACAAGATGGCCCCGAGGATCCGGTCGCCGCCGAAGGACGGGCTGGTGATGATCCGGCTGCGCATCTCGTGGACGAGATCGAACATCTCCGCCTCGCTCGAGTAGGAGGACTCCTCGATCCCGTAGAGCTTGAGGGCCTTGGGCGTGCTGCCGCCGCTCTGATCGAGGGCGGCGATGAACCCGTCGCCGGTCTTGACCTTCTGGAACTGAGCGTCGTTCACGAGGGGATCCCGTCTGGTCGAGGTGGCACCTTCGCTGCCGGCGGGGCCGGAGCAGGTCGGCGTCGGAGCCCACGCGGCTCCATACCCCCAGTCTGTACCACCCGGACACGGCCTCCTTCCACACCACGCCGGTCGGACCGGTGGCGCCGCCGCCGGTCAACGGGCAGGCTGGCCCCCGTCGACCCGAGGGGCGGGGCGGCACGATCCGGGGGTCGTCGTGGGTCTGAGCGTGCAGGTGTGGGGGACGGGCGGCGTGGGGTCGCGTGCCGTGGCGGCGATCGCCCGGCGCCGCGACCTGGACCTCACCGGGGTCTGGGTCCATTCACCGGACAAGGACGGCATCGACGCCGGCACCCTGGCCGGGCTCGAACCGATCGGGGTCCCTGCCACCACCGACGCCGACTCGCTCATCGGTGCTCGACCCGATTGCGTCGTCTACGCCGCCAGCGGCCCCGAGCTCGATGCCGCGGCCGTGCCGGACTACGAGCGGCTCCTGCGCGCCGGCATCAACGTCACCACGGTCTCGTCCCCGGGTCTCGTCTACCCGCCGGCGTTCGCCGCCGCCGCCCGCGATCGCCTGACGGCCGCGGCGCGTCGACGGGAAGGCATCGCTGTACGCCTCGGGCATCGAACCCGGCTTCGCCGCCGACCAGTTCGTCCTGGCCCTCCTGACCATGTCGAGCCGCGTCCGCTCGGTGCGGATCCAGGAGTTCTTCCGCTACGACGAGTACCCGGTGGAGTTCATGATGCGCGACGTCATGGGCTTCGGCCACGACCTCGATCACCGCCCGCTCATGGCCACTCCCGGTGCGCAGCACGGCACGTGGGGCCCGCCGGTGCAGATGATCGCCGATGCCCTCGCCGTCGAGCTCGACGAGATCCGCGAGACCTACGAGCGGGCTCTCACCCCCAGACGCCTCGACGTGGCCTGCGGGACCCTCGAGGCCGACACGGTGGGGGCCATCCGCTTCGAGACGATCGGGGTGGTCGACGGGCGCGACGCCATCGTGATCGAGCACGTCAACCGCATGGCGGCCGACCTGGCCCCCGAGTGGCCCACCTCGGCGCGCAACGGCACCTACCGGATCACGATCGACGGCGAGCCCAGCTCGACCTGCGAGCTGATGATGGGCACCGAAGCGACCTTCAACGACGAGGGCATGCTGGCCACGACCATGCGCGTGGTCAACGCCGTGCCGGCCGTCGTGGCCGCACCGGCCGGCCTCGTGAGCTCGCTCGACCTCCCGCTCACGCTGCCCCGCGACGCCTTCTGAGCCGACCGCGCGGCAGCGAACCCGACCGGCGCGCTCAGCCGGTGCGGCCGGCCGGCACGCGGCGGGCCGGGTCCTGTCGGTAGAAGTCGACCAGCACGCCGTAGAGCTCGGGGTGCTCGTCGCGCAACGGCCCTGGTGCATCGAAGAAGACCTCGGTGGCCACGGCGAAGAACTCGCCGGGGTTGACGCCGGCGTAGGCCCGCAGGGTGCGGCCGCCCTCTCCCACCACGACCCGGTCGTAGACCTCCGTGCACACCCGCACCCAGCGCTCGAACTGGGCCTGGTCGGCCAGCGGAGGTGTCCCGTCGACGGTGCCGTCGAGCATGTCGAGCTTGTGGGCGAACTCGTGGAAGACCACGTTGTGCCCTCGACCAGGGTGGCGGGCCTCGGCGCGGACGGTGTCCCAGGCGATGATCACCGGGCCCTGGAACGACGCCTGGCCCAGGATCTGCACGGGATGGTCCGACACGAGACCGCTGACCTGGGAACGGGGCCCGGTGAGCACGACGGTCGTGGGGTGCACGATGATCGAGCCGACGTCGCGGAACGAGTCGTCGGGAAGGCCGAGGGCGAGCAAGGCCGCCTGCGCGGCGATGACGACCATCATCTCGTCGGTCAGCTCGAAGCCGTTGGCCGCCTCCCAGGCCTTCTCCGCGATGAGCGAGAGCGCCAGGTCCTCGAGGCGGGCCCGCTCCTCGGCCGACAGCAGGTTCCAGTGGCCGACCTTCGCCGCCAACAGGTCACGCCACTCGGGCAGGAACCCGGCCTCGTAGCGCTCCCGGCGCATGCGGTGCCGCCGTGTCTCGAACATCACGTCGACCGAGGTGAGCGCACCGGGTCACGGTAGCGATCCCACGGCGATCTCCACGGGCGACCGGCTCGGCGTCAGGCCTGACGAGGGCGCCGGTGCAAGGGCCGTGGCCGCCAGCGGCCGCAGCCACGGTCAACAGCAGCTCGACGTCTCCCCGACGGCGGGGGTGACGGTCACCGACCGGGGTTCCGTCGCACAGCACACCGCGTCGCCCTCGGCACCGGAACCGCTCCCGAGCTCGTCGGCGTCGGCGGTCTTCACGTACCACTCCCACCGGGCACCGTCGGGATCGGTGACCCAGGTCTCGACCTTCTTCGCGTAGCAACAGACCGTGTCGTCGACGCCGGTCGTCGTCGAGGCCGTCTCCGCGCAGACGGGCGTCGGCGGCCTCCACCTCGGTCGCGCCCTCGGTCTCGACGCCGAGGTGGTTCAGCGTGCCGCCCACCGCGGATTCGAACAGCACCAGCTTGAGGGGCGGATCGGCGATGGCGAAGTTGGCGTAGCCCGGCTTGCGCTTGGCCGGACCGACGCCGAACAGCTTGGTGTAGAACGCCACCGAGGCCTCGAGGTCGGTGACGTCGAGGGCGAGTTGGACACGGGCCATGAGGGCCTCCGGGAGAGTAGGGTCATCGACGATCGTCGATGTGTCGAGCATATCGGTTCATCGACGTCTGTCAATATGTCGCACCGACGAAAGCCCACCGTGACCGCACCCCTGCCACCGTCCTGCTGCGTCGCGCTGGGCGACGGCGCCCTCGACGAGGACGCCGCCACCGCCCTCGCCGACGTGTTCAAGGCCCTCGCCGACCCAGCCCGGATCCGACTCCTGTCGATGGTGGCCACCGCGCCAGACGGGGAAGCGTGCGCGTGCGACCTCGTCACCCCGCTCGGGCGCTCCCAGCCGACCGTCTCGCACCACCTCAGCGTGCTCGTCGCCGCAGGCCTGCTCGCCCGCGAGAAGCGCGGTCGATGGGCGTGGTACCGCGTCGTGCCGTCCCGGCTCGCCGAGGTCCGGGCTTCGCTCCAGGCGGAGCCGCTCAGCTCGTGACTGCGGGGAGGTCGAGGGACTCGATCAACCGCTCGACGCGACGACGTATCTCGTCGCGGATGGGCCGCACGGCGGCCACGTCGGCGCCGGCCGGATCGTCGAGCTCCCAGTCCTCGTAGCGAGTACCTGGGTAGAGAGGGCACGCGTCGCCGCAGCCCATGGTCACCACCACATCGGCGGCCCGCACGACCTCGTCGGTCCAGGGCTTGGGGAACTCGTCGGTGATGTCCACACCGACCTCGGCCATCGCCGCCACCGCGGCCGGGTTGATCTCCGAGGCGGGTTCCGACCCGCCCGACCAGACGGTGACCTCACCGCCGGTGAGGTGCCGCAGCCATCCCGCCGCCATCTGGGATCGACCCGCGTTGTGCACGCAGAGGAACAGCACACCTGGTGTGTCCGGGCCCACCGACCCGTCGACGCGGGCCAGGGCCTTGAGGCGCTCGCGCGCAAAGCGCTCGGCGAGAAGAGGGAGGTGGTTCGTGACCTTCGACGTCGGGACCAGCCGATCGGCGGAATCCACGACGAATCGCTGGATGGTCTCGGGTCCGAAAGTGCCGGCGAACTCGCGCTCGAGACGTGCGGTCACCTTGCGGATCAGGACCTGGTGCTCGAGTGGGAGACCTGAGATGTCGGCGTCGGTCATGAGACCTACCTCCTACGTTGCGGAGTCGGGGAGGAGCTCGGCCACGAGGTCGCGCACCCGGCGGTCGATCTCGTCGCGGATGGGACGAACCGCGTCGACGCCCTGGCCGGCGGGATCGTCGAGCTGCCAGTCGAGGTACCGGGTGCCCGGGTAGAAGGGGCACTCGTCGCCGCAGCCCATGGTGATGACGACGTCGGACGCCTCGACGGCGGCGTCCTCGAGGCGCTTGGGGTGGGCGCCGGAGGCGAGGACGTCGATGCCCATCTCGGCCATGGCCTCGACCACGGCCGGGTTGATCTCGTCGGCGGGCGCGGTGCCCGCCGAGCGGACGACGACGCGCTCGCCGGCGTGGTGGGCGAGCAGCGCCGCGGCCATCTGGGAGCGCCCGGCGTTGTGCACGCACACGAACAGCACCTCGGGTCGGCGCTCACTCATCGGGGTCCTCCGGTCGTCGGTCGGGATAGAAGAATCGGACGAGGCCGAAGGCGATGACGAGGCCGACGAGCTGCATCACGATGAACATGGGCGCCGACGACGGCTCGATGCCGGCGAAGGTGTCCGACAGCGTGCGGGCGACCGTGACGGCGGGGTTGGCGAAGCTGGTCGACGACGTGAACCAGTAGGCCCCTCCGATCCAGGCGGCGACGGCGAAGGGCACCATCCGCGCCCGGCCGGTGCGCACGCAGCCCTGGATGACGAGCAGCAGCGTCACCGTGGCCACGATCTCGGACAACCACAACGCCCCCGACGAACGGGCCTTGGTGGACAGGTTCACCGCGGGCAGCTCGAACATGAGGTTCACGAGCATCGCCCCGAGGCACGCTCCGATGATCTGGGCGACGACGTAGAGCCCGGTGTCGCGGGTGGTGGTCGTGCCCAGGAACCGGTCGAGGAGGCTGACGACGGGGTTGAAGTGGGCCCCGGACACGGAGCCGAACATGAGGATCAGGGCCACCAGCGCCCCTGCGGTGGCGATGGCGTTCTCGAGGAGCTGCAACCCCACGTCGCCGGCGGAGAGGCGTTGGGCCATGATCCCCGAGCCGATGACGGCGACGATCAGCAGGCCCGTACCCAGCGCCTCGGCGGCCAGACGGCGCCCGAGGTCGAGGCGCAGGGTCCCGGTGCCGGTCTCGACGGCGACCTCGAGCTCCGCCTCGGTCGGCCGGATCTCCTCGGTCACGACGCCGCCCGGTCGTCGAGGAGGACGTCGATGCGGGCCTGGAGCTCGGACACCGTGAGGTCGAAGGCCTCGGCGGTCCCGATCTCCACCGGGTCGGGGATCGACCAGTGCCACCAGTCCGCCGGAGCGTCGAGCTCCTCGTGGGCCCGGTCGCACACCGTGACGACGAGCGACGGCAGGAGCGCGATCTCGTCGAGCGAGCGGGGGCACGCGTCACCGAGGTCGAGACCGGCGCGGGCCGCGGCGGCCACCGCCCCGGGATGCACCTGTTCGGCCGGCTGGGTCCCGGCCGATGCCGCCCGCGAGCCGGTCCGCGCCTCCCAGACGACCGCGGCGAGCTGGGAGCGCGCCGAGTTCGCCGAGCAGACGAACAAGGCGTCGTCGAGGCCGGTCCGCGGGAGGGGGACCAGTCCCTCGAAGGCGTCCCTGCGGAGGTGGACGTAGCGCCGGCGACCATCGCCGCTCGACGGCGAGCGCTCGATCAGCCCTGCGTGCTCGAGGACGTCGAGGTGGTGGGCCAACCGGTTGCTGGCCAGGTCGAACCGGCGCCCCAACTCCTGACGGGGACCGATCGGATCGTGCCAGCTCGTCGACGATGCCCAGTCGGACGGGGTCGCCCAACGCCGCGAAGCGGACGACGCGCCGATCGGTCAGGTCGCCGGTCGGCGGGGAGGGTGGGCACCCCCGGACACTTTCACTCATCTGAAGATGAGTCAATTCTGGTCGAGTCAGTCGTCGGGATTCGACGGCGACCCGCGGCCCTCACGCCGTTCGGGCACCCCGCACGAGGGCGCCCGGCAGCGCGCCCGTCGGTTCGCCGTCGTCCATGACGACCTGGCCGGCGACGATGGTGGCGCGGTAGCCCTGCGGGCGCTGGACGAGGCGCCTGCCACCGGCGGGCAGGTCGTGGAGCATCTCCGGGCGACCGAAGCCGAGCGCGCCCAGGTCGATCAGGTTCACATCCGCGCGCCGCCCCGGCGCGAGGACCCCACGATCACCGAGCCCCACCAGCGCGGCGGTGGCCGCCGCCTGTTGCTGGACGATCCACTCGACGGGGAGCCGCTGGTCCTCCGCCACGTCACGGCCCCAGTACTGCAGCAGGTGCGTGGGGAAGCTGGCGTCGCAGATCATCGTGCAGTGCGCCCCGGCGTCACCCAGTCCCGGCACCGTGCGGGGGTGCACGAGCATCTCGCGGACCGCGGAGAGGTCACCGCCGACGAAGTTCATGACCGGTACGTAGAGGGTCCCGGTGCCCCCGTCTCCGAGCAGGGCGTCGTAGGCCGCAGCGAGGTCGAGGGCCTCGCCGGGCGACGGGTCGTAGCGGGGCTGGTCGCCGAGCGCGAACACCGGACCGAGACGACTCGTGATGTCCCTGGCCGGATCGGACAGCTCGGCCAGGATCACGTCGCGCACCTCGGGTCGCCCGAGCTCGCGGACCAGCTCGTCGAACGGTCGAGCGGCCAACGCCTGGTAGGTCGGCGATCCGACCAGCGGATGGACCCGGCCCTCGAGCCCCAGGATGAGCCCCACCGGACGCGACGCCACCTGACCCCGGATCTCGAGCCCGTCGCGGGCGGCCGCGTCGATGAGGTCGAGCAGCCGGCGGTAGGCGTCGACGGGCTGGTCGGGACGCTGGAGGGTCGTGATCGAGAGCGGCCGGCGGCCCACCTCGGCCATGGCCCGAAGCAGCGCGAACTCACCGTCGAGGTCGTCGAAGTCCGCCACCGCCTGGAACACCCCACGGCCGGTGTCGCCGACCGCTCGGGCGATCCCCAGCAACTCGGCCGCACCCGCCGTGAGGCTCGGCGTGGGTCGGCCGTCGCTCGAGCGGTGCGCGACGGTGCGCGACGTGGAGAAGCCCAGCGCGCCGGCCATCATCGCCTCGGCCGCCAGACGCCCCATCTCCGCCACCTCGTCCTCCCCCGGTACGGCCTCGTGCTCGGCCCCCCGGTCGCCCATCACGTAGCCCCGCAGGGCGGCATGGGGCACCTGTGCGCCCAGATCGATGGCCTTCGGTTCGCGCTCCAGCGCATCGAGGTACTCCGGGAAGCTCTCCCACTCCCAGGTGATGCCCTCGTGCAGGGCGGTGCCGGGGATGTCCTCGACACCTTCCATCAGCGCCACCAACCACTCGTGACGGTCGGGCCGCACGGGAGCGAACCCGACCCCGCAGTTCCCCGCCACGACCGTGGTCACCCCGTGCCACGACGACGGGGTGAGCATCGGATCCCACGTGGCCTGACCGTCGTAGTGGGTGTGCACGTCGACCCAACCGGGAGTGACCAACAAGCCGTCGGCGTCGAGCTCACGAGCACCACGACCCGTCACCCGACCGACGGCGACGACACGCCCGTCCTCGACGGCGACGTCGGCGGTTCGGGCGGCCTCGCCGGTGCCGTCCACCACGGTGCCGCCGCGAATCACCAGGTCGTGCTCGGCCATCGCCCTACCCCCTCGTCATCGCCTCACGACGAGGCGTGGTCCAGTCCACCGGGTCGACGCCGGCGGAGCAAGCCGGTGCCCACGACCGTCGGTCAGGCGCCCCGGGCCATGTTGGCGAACTTCGTGTAGTGGTCGAGGAAGGCGAGGCGCACGATGCCGGTGGGGCCGTTGCGGTGCTTGGACACCAGGATCTCGGCCGTGCCGCGATCGGGGGAGTCGAGGTTGTACACGTCGTCGCGGTAGATGAACATCACGACGTCGGCGTCCTGCTCGATGCTGCCGGATTCGCGGAGGTCCGCCAGCATCGGCCGCTTGTCGGTGCGGGACTCGAGCCCACGCGAGAGCTGGGACAGGGCCAGCACCGGGCACTCGAGCTCACGGGCCAGGATCTTGAGCCCCCGGGAGATCTCCGAGACCTCGACCTGGCGGTTCTCGGCGTTGGACCGGCCGGTCATCAGCTGGAGGTAGTCGACCACGACGAGGCCGAGGTCGCCGAGGCGACTGCGCAGGCGGCGCGCCTTCGAGCGGATCTCCATGATGGTGAGGTTCGGGTTGTCGTCGATCCAGATCGGCGCGTCGGCCAGTCGGCCCGTGGCGTGGGCGATCTTGCCCCAGTCGGCCTCGCTGAGGTTGCCGTTGCGGACCTTCTTCGAGTCGACGCGGGCCTCCGCGCACAGCATGCGCTGGGTCAGCTCGAGCTGGCCCATCTCGAGGCTGAACACCAGGACCGGCCGGTGCGCCTCGATGGCGGCATGGGTGGCCATGCCGAGGGCCAGCGCCGTCTTGCCCATCGAGGGCCGCGCACCGAGGACGAGCAGCGCGTTGGGCTGGAGGCCCGAGAGCAACTCGTCGAGGTCCACGAAGCCGCTGGGCAGCCCGGTGATGGCGTCGCCTTTGTCGTAGAGGCTCTCGAGGCGGTCGAGGTTCTCGGTCAGCAGGTCGTGGATGGGGGCCATCGAGTCGGTGACGCGCCGCTGGGCCACCTCGAAGACCATCGACTCGGCGGTGTCGATGGTCTTGGTGACGTCGTCGGGAAGGCTGAACCCCATCTCGGCGATCTCGCCGGCCACGCCGATGAGGCGTCGCAGCAGCGCGTGCTCCTCGATGATCTTGGCGTAGCGAGCGGCGTTGGAGATGGCCGGGGTGGCGGCCTGGAGGGTGACCAGGGTGGCGGTCCCCCCCACGGCGTCGAGCAGACCGGCTCGGCGCAGCTCGTCGGCCACCGTGACCGGGTCGGCGGGCTCACCTGCGGCGCTGAGCGAGGTGATGGCGTCGAAGATGTGGCCGTGGGCGGGCTTGTAGAAGTTCTCCGCCTCGAGGGTCTCGGCGGCGATGGCGATGGCGTCCTTGGAGAGCAGCATCGCGCCCAGGAGCGACTCCTCGGCCTGGAGGTTCTGGGGGGGCACCCGTCCGGGTCCGCTCGAGGGCGGGGGGCGGTCGTCGTCGGGGAAGGTCATGGGGGTGTCACCCTCGCTCATCGAGGCTGTGCATCGCTAGACGGACAACCCTGGGATTTTCGTCCCACAACCCTGTGGACGCGTTGTGGAAAACGTGCCGGTGTTGTGGGTGACGCCGGCAGATCGCCGTCAGACGGACCCATGTCGCGCATGGGCAGAGTGTCCCCAACCCCCGCGACAGTGAACCTGGTCCAACAGCGTCACCCACTGTGGAAAAGCCGTGCTGCGATCGACGGCGGTCCCGCCCCTGCGGAGCACCGCTTGGCGAGGCGAAGTGTCGATCGTCACGGCGCCAGCGAACCCGCTGGTGAGGCCCCCGACGGTCGAAGGGCCGGCCTCAGGCCGGCCCTTCGACGTCGTGATCGGGTTCGAGCCGAACTAGCCGGCGACGACCTCGACGGTGACCTGGAACTGCACGTCGCTGTGGAGCCGCACCGGCACCGAATGGGTCCCGACGGTCTTGAGGGGCTCCTCGAGCAGCAGGTGGCGCCGTTCGAGCTCGATGCCCGTCTGCTCGGCGACGGCCACGAGCACGTCGTGCGAGGACACCGACCCGAACAGCTTGCCTTCGGCCGACGCTCGCTCGCTGACGGTCACGATGGCCGGCACGAGCACCTTGGCGATCTCCTCGGCGCCGGCACGATCGGCCGCGTCCTTGAGGTCGCGGCTGCGGCGCATGGCGGCGGCCTGCTGCTCGACGCCGGCCGATGCCGGCACGGCGAAGCCCTTGGGCAGGAGGAAGTTGCGGCCGTAGCCATCGGCCACCTCGACGAGATCGCCCTTCTTGCCGACGCCCTGGACGTCGGCACGCATGAGCAGCTTCACTCCGCCGCCTCCTCGGTCGCCACGGCCTCGACGGTCTCCACGACCTCGACGACCTCGATGGCCTCGGACCCGTCGACGGTGACACCCTCGACGGCGACGACCTCGGTCTCGGCGACCGGAGCGTCGGAACGAGGCCCGCGATCGCCACGATCGCCACGATCGCCACGATCACCACGATCGCCGCGATCGCCACGATCCCCGCGGTCACGTCCCCCGCGCTGGGTGGTGACCTTCGTGGCGTAGGGCAGCAGGGCCATCTCACGGGCGTTCTTGATGGCCCGGGCGATCTCGCGCTGCTGCTGGGAGTCGTTGCCCGTCACCCGACGAGCACGGATCTTGGCCCGGTCGGACATGAACCGGCGCAGCAGGTTGATGTCCTTGTAATCGACGTAGTCGATCTTCTCCTGGTTCAGGACGCTGATCTTCTTCTTGCTCCGTCGCGCGTTGTCCTTGTTCTTCCCGCGCTTGGGTGCGGAGGTCTTCGCCATCAGAACGGCTCCTCATCGGTGTCGTAGCCAGCTGTCGGAGGCGCGCTCGCCTGCGCACGGGGGGCGCCGCCGCCCTGTGGGCCGTCGAAGCCGCCTTCGCGACGCTCGTTCCTGGTGATCTGGGCGGTGGCCCACCGCAGGCTGGGGCCGATCTCGTCGGCCACGACCTCGACGGACACCCCGGTGCCGCCGTCGCGCTTGTCGTAGGTGCGCACACGGAGCCGCCCGGTGACGAGCACACGGCTGCCCTTCGTGCACGTCTCGGCGACGTTCTCGGCCATCTGCCCGAAGCAGGTGACGTCGACGAACGACGTCTCCTCCTCCCACTCGCCCGTCTGGTTGTTCTTGCGGCGGTTGTTCACCGCCAGCCCGACGGTGGTGACCTGCATCCCCGAGGCGGTGAACCTCAGCTCGGGATCACGGGTGCAGTTCCCCACCAGGGTGGTCTGTGCGTCTGCCATGGATCGATCTCCTGACTCAGCCGGCCTCGGCGACCGGGGTCGCCTCGCCGATCAGGCCACGTCGGGCCGCTTCACGATCAGGGAGGCGCAGTGCCTTGTGGCGGACCACGGGGTCCGCGAGGTGGAGTTGGCGCTCGACCTCCTGGAGATCCCGACCCTCGGTCACGATCTCGAGGACGACGTAGATGCCTTCCCACTTGTGGTTGATCTCGTAGGCGAAACGCCGACGGCCCCACATGTCGCGCTTGGCGATGGAACCGCCGCCGGCTTGCACGCCGGCGTCGATGACCTTGAGCTGTTCGGTCACGGCGGCGTCATCGAGATCGCCGTCGAAGATGACCATGAGTTCGTAGGCTCGCATGCGAGCAGATACCTCCCTCTGGACCCGTGGGCCCTCCTCGGGGACCAGCGGGGCCCCGTCAGCACGGGGCAGGGCTTCAATTGGACCCTGGGACCCTACTGGACGCGGAGCCGTGTTCCCAATGGCCCGATGTACCTGGCTCAGTCTGGTCGGGGGGTGTGACAACGCGCCGAGCGCCGTCGTCGGCCCCACGGTCCACCCGAGCGCGCCCCGACGCCGTCACCCGAGGCAGGCCTCACCGAGCGACAGGCGGCTCTCGTCGGTGATCCCGAGCTCGGCCAACGCGCCCTGCGGGACCTCGAGAGCCCAGCGGTAGGGGCCGGCGGCACCGTAGAGCGGGCAGTCGACGACGTCGTCGGGGCACGGATCCATGTCGCTCGTCGACACCACCGCCCCGTCGGCATCGACGAAGGCGATCGAGAGGGGCAGGCGGGTGTTGCGCATGAAGAAGCTGGCCTGCACATCGGCGGGCCACACGAACGCCATCCCGTCGCGTCCACCCAAGCCGGCGTCGGTGACCTCCATGAGGCCCCGCGCCCGCTCGTTGCCGTCATCGGCCAACCACACGCACCACTCGACCACGGACCCGTCGGGTCGGGTCACCAGCAGGGTCACCGCCGTGAACCCCTCCGGCGCCACCGGCGCGACCGGCACCACCGGGGACGTCGGGGGGGCCGAGTCGCTCGAACCCCCGGAGCAACCCGCGGCCAGGAGCAGGCCGACCACGGCGACCCACGCCCAGGCCCGCGGGACCCGGGGCCGTCGCCGGCGCCACGACGCGACCGATGCCACCTCCACCGACGGACGGGTCACGCCGAGTCTGCGGTGCTCCCGTAGAGACCGAGGCTCTCGGCCGCGGCGTCGGACAGGTGGTAGCTCTCCTCGGGCGCCGGGAAGCGACCCGTGCGGACATCGGCGGCGAAGCGCTCCAGGGCTTCGACGCCGTCGCGCTTGAGCGAGGCGTAGCGCCGCACGAACTTCGGTGTGATCCGGTCCTCGATCCCGAGCACGTCGTGCAGGACCAGGACCTGGCCGTCGCAATGGGCACCGGCGCCGATCCCGATGGTCGGGACGTCGACGGCGTCGGTGACCATCCGGGCGACCTGATCGGGGATGCCCTCCAGCACGATGGCGAAGCAGCCCGCATGGGCCAGGGCCTTGGCGTCGTCGACGAGCGCCAGGGCCGCCTCGTGGCAGCGGCCCTGCACCTTGAACCCACCCATCGCGTTGACCGACTGCGGGGTCAGCCCGACGTGGCCCATCACCGGGATCTCCGCGTCGACGAGCGCCTCGATCATCGGCACCCGCTTGCGCCCACCTTCGAGCTTGACGGCCTGGGCTCCGGCCCGGATGAGGCGAGCGGCGTTGACCACCGTGTCGGTGACCGACACGTGATAGCTCAGCCACGGGAGATCGGCGATCACCAGTGCGTCGGGCGAGGTGCGGGCGACGGCGGCGGTGTGGTGCGCCATGTCGTCCACCGTCACCGAGAGGGTGTCGTCGTAGCCGAGCACGACCATGGCCACGGAGTCGCCGACGAGGATCATGTCGACCCCCGCCTCGTCGACCATCCGCGCCCCGGGAGCGTCGTAGGCGGTCACCATCACCAGCGGTTCGGCGCCCCGTGCGGCCTTGCGGGCCTGCACGGAGGGCACGGTGCGACGTGAGCTCATCGGAGCCTCCAGTTGTCCGTCCGGCGCCCCTCGGCTGCCGGCGGTGCCCAGACGCTACCCATCCCCGAGCCCTCGCTGCCAGATGACACCCGCCACAGCCCCGACGACGGCCGTGGGCTCGGCCGCTCAGCCGGGAGCGATGGTCGGGACCGAGGGCGGAACGGTCGTCGTGGGGGGTCGCGCGGTGGTCGGAGGAGCCGTGGGAGGCGGCGGCGCCGTCGTCGGGGGCGGAGGCGGCGCCGTCGTCGTGGTCGGCTCGGGTGGCGCCGTGCTCGGCGGTGGCGCCGAGGTGGCCGGGGTGGTGTCGTCGGGCGCCACCTCCGCACCGAGCTCCGGCTGTTCGAAGTCACACGCCTCGAGGCCCTGTGTGGCGTCGACCATGAACCTGCGCCAGATCTCGGCCGGGAGCGATCCGCCGGTCACCTCGATCCCCTTCACGTCCTTCATGAGGCGTTCCTCGGTACCCGGGTAGCCGACCCACACCGCCGCGGTGAGGCGGCAGGTGTAGCCCACGAACCAGGCGTCCTTGTACTCGTCGGTCGTCCCGGTCTTGCCCGCCGCGGGCTGACCGAACTGGGCCCGGGTCCCCGTCCCGCCCTCCACGACCTGGTTCAGCGCCCAGTTGACCTGCTTCGCCTGCTCCGGATCGAGGACCTCGTCGCGCGTGATCTCGTTCTCCCAGAGCACGACCCCGAGGGCGTCGGTGACCCGGGTGACGACATAGGGATCGATGTGGACGCCGTTGTCGGCGAAGGTCGAGTACGCCGAGGCCATGTCGAGCACCGACACCTCCTCGGTGCCCAGGACCGTGGCGGGGAAGGGATCGAGCGGGCTGGTGATCCCGAGGCGCTTCGCCATGGCGACCACGTTCTCCGGACCGACCTCCAACATGAGCTGCGCGTAGGCGGTGTTGGACGACTTGGCCGTCGCCGACACCAGGTCGAGGCGACCGAGGCCGGCGTCGCCGTAGTTGCCGACCTCCCAGTCCTCACCGTTGTTGGCCTCCGGGATGACCAGCTTGGCCGGGGCGTTGTAGGTCTTGTTGAGCGGGATGCCCTGCGCCACCGCCTCGGCGAGCGCGAAGGGCTTGAACGACGAGCCCGGCTGGCGCCCACCACCACCGCCCAGGGTGCCGGTGGCCAGGTTCACCTCCGACGCCGCGTAGTCGTCACCGCCGTACATCGCCCGCACGGCGCCGCTGTCATCGATCGCCACCAACGCGCCCGCAGGGTCGTCGGGCTCGTCGAGCGTGGCGTTGACCGCCTCGCTGGCGGCGCGCTGGCGATCCATCTGGATGGTCGAGTACACGCGGAGCCCGCCCCCGAAGACCTCGGCATCGGTGAACCCCGCCTCGCGGACCAGCCACTGACGGACGTGGTCCACGTAGTACTCGGTGCCCCACTCGGGGTTGGCCACCCGTCCGAAGTTCCGCTGGACGGTGCGCGGTACGACGGTCTCGAACGCGGTGGCCTTCGCCTCGTCGTACTCCTCCTGCGTGATCGAGCCGACGACCAACATGGCGTCGAGCACGGAGTCGCGTCGCCGCGTGGCGGTCAGGAGGTTCGAGGCGTTGGTCGCCTCGTCGGCACCACGGTTGGCGTCGGCCGTCTCCGGCGCCCGGATCAACCCGGCGAGATAGGCCGCTTCCGGCAACGTGAGCTGCTCGACGGGCTTGTCGAAGTAGGTCCGCGACGCCGCCTCGACCCCGTAGGCGCCCCGCCCGAAATAGATGGTGTTGAGGTAGCGCAGCAGGATCTCCTGCTTGGGGAGCTCCCGTTCGAGTTTGACCGCCAGCGCCGCTTCCTTCAGCTTGCGGGTGTACGTGCGCTCCTGGGTCAGGTAGACGTTCTTCACGTACTGCTGGGTGATGGTGGAGCCGCCCTGCTGCACGTCCTGGTTGCGCAGGTTCGCCCACAGCGCACGGGCGATGCCCACCGGATCCACCCCGCCGTGGTCGTAGAACTCCCGATCCTCCGCGGCGAGAACCGCGTCGATCAGCACCGGTGGCAACCGGTCGTAGGTGACGTTGACGCGGTCGACACCACCGCTGAGCTGCGCGATCGAGTTGTCCTGGTTGCAGTCGGTGGTCACCTCCGCGGGGCAGATGAACGTGGTCTGCAGCTGCGCGGGATCGGTGTCGGGAAGAGGAACCTGGCTGAAGACGTAGCCGACGCCGCCCAGCCCGAGCACGAAGAGCAACGCCAGCAGGAACCACGCCCGCCGCCACCGCCACACGATGGTGCCCTCCTGGGCGCGCCGGTGCCGACGGCGCTCGCGCCGGCCCATCGGGCGCGCGTCGGCCTGGGCGGAGGTGGCCATCAGAGGTTCACGCCGAACGGGCCGGGTTCAACACGAAGGTGCGGGCCAGGTGGTTCCAGTGGCACTCAGGGCACACCTCGACGACGTAGCAGGAGAACTCACCTGATCGACGGGCGAGGCCCTTGAGCTCGGCCGCCGAGGTGATGCAACGGCCGTAGCTGGGCAACCGGGGGCCGAACACGTAGGACACCAGGACCAGCTTGTGCTCTTCGCAGATCGGACAGTCCAGACGGGACGGATCCCCGACCTCGCGAGCGGCCCGCACGAGCTCGGGATGGGCATCGCACACCTCGTGCTGAGCGAGGCGACCGCGCCGGTACTCCGCCACCAGGTGCTGGCGCGCCAGGCGGTAGTCGATCTCCCCGGGTGCGGCTGCACCCTTGATCGAACCACGACCGAAGCTCACGGTCCCAGAGGGTATCCAGGCTGCGGCGACAGAGGGCTGCGCCCACCAGTCCGCCGGCGACGGGCGGCGGTCTGGGAGACTTCCCCGATGCCAGTGCAGAGCGCCGCCGCGGGGTTCCCGACGGGAGACCCCGCCCTATCCGACGACGTCGTCGCCTACGGGCCCGACATCCCCGACGAGAGCGATCTGAAGCTCCTGGGCCATGTCGACGGCAAGCGCGTCCTCGTGCTCGGCGCCGGAGGCGGACAGGCTGCGGTCGCCCTCGCCGGCCAGGGCGCCCACGTGATCGTGATCGACGCCGACCATCGGAAGCTCGACGCGGCACGTGATCGCGCCGACCGGCTGGAGCGACGGCTCGAGCTCCATCATGGCGACCTCGCCGAGCTGGCGTTCATCCGCGCCGACACCATCGACGGCGCCCTCGCCGTCTACGAGCTCGGCCGCCAGAGCGACCTCGACCGGGTGCTGCGCCAGGTCAACCGGGTGCTGCGGACCGGTTCCGCGCTGGTCTGCTCGCTCCCCCACCCCGCCTTCCTGCTGCTCGACGCGGGCGCCGACGACCCCTTCCGGGTGACCCATCCGTACCTCGACCGGGCCCCGCGCGCCGACGGCGAGGCCGTGGTGCATCCCCGGTCCGTGGCCGAGATCTTCGGCTGCTTCCATCGGGCCAACTTCCGGGTCGACGCCATCCACGAGCCGGCGCCGGTCGACGAGCCCCGGAGCCCGTTCTGGAGCGAGGCCATGCGACGCGTGCCGGCCACGCTGGTCATCCGCGCCCGCAAGGACGGGCTGTAGCACCGCCGCCGACACGTCGTCGGCACGACGTCACGGCGCGGATCGAGCCGCCCACCACTGATCGAGACGGCGCGTGGCCTCCTCGGTGCCGAGTGGGCCTTCCTCGAGGCGCAGCTCCAGGAGGAAGTCGAGCGCCTCACCCACGTCGCGTCCCGGCGGCGAGGCCGAGGTGGGCCATCACGGCGTTCCCGTCGAGGTCGGGTCGCAGCGCCGCCAGCTCCTCGCGTGCCTCCAACTCGGCGATGCGCTCCTCGAGGTGGTCCATGCGCTGCGCGAGGGTGCGGGCCTTGCGCTCGTTGCGCGTGGTGCAGTCGCAACGGGTCAGCTCGATGAGCTGCGGGAGGAGGGGTCCGGCGTCGCGCACGAAGCGTCGAACGGCCGAGTCGGTCCAGCCCATCTTGTAGGTGTGGAAGCGGAGGTGGAGGTAGACGAGGCGGGAGACCGCCGCCACGTCGTCGGTCGAGTACTTCAGGGCCTTCATCCGCTCGCGGGTCATGCGCGCGCCGACCACCTCGTGGTGGTGGAACGACACCTTGCCCTGCTCGAACGAGCGGGTGCGGGGCTTGCCCACGTCGTGGTAGAGCGCCGCCAACCGGACGATCCGCTCGGGCTCGGTGTTGCCGACGACGGCGATCGTGTGGGTGAGCACGTCCTTGTGCCGATGGATCGGATCCTGCTCGAGGCGCATCTTCGCCAGCTCCGGCAGGAACTGGTCGACCAAACCGGTCTCGACGAGGAACCAGAGCCCGGCCGCCGGGTCCGGGACCACGATGAGCTTGTCGAACTCGTCCCGTATGCGCTCGGCCGAGACGATGGAGAGCCGCTCGGCCATCGTCTCGACGGCGGCCACGAGGGCCGGGTCGGGCGTCAGTCCGTAGCCGGCGATGAAGCGCGCCGCCCGCAGCATCCGCAGGGGATCGTCGGAGAACGACTCCTCCGGCGCCAGAGGGGTGCGCAACAGCCCCTGGGCGAGATCGGCCGCTCCGCCGAAGGGATCGATGAGCTCGGGCTCGGGCAGCGCCAGCGCCATGGCGTTCACCGTGAAGTCACGCCGGGACAGATCGGCCTCGACCGCATCGGCGAACACCACGTCGGGCTTGCGGGAGTCCGGGGTGTAGGCCTCGGCCCGATGGGTCGTGATCTCGTAGTCCCAGCCGTCGGCGCGGCACCCGATCGTGCCGAAGCGCTCCCCCTGGGACCACACCGAGTCCGCCCAGCCCTGGACGAGCCGCTTGGTGTCCGCCGGCCGTGCATCGGTCGTGAGGTCGATGTCGCGCCCGCCGGTGAGGTCCCTGCCGAGGAGGAGGTCGCGCACCACCCCGCCGACCAGGTAGAGCGTGAAGCCCTCGGCGGCGAAGCGCTCGGCGAGCGGCACGGCCCGATCGAGCACGGGCTTGAGGCGGTCGGGGATCACGGCGGTCGAGGCTACCGGTGCCGTCGGTCCCCCACGGGCGGTGCCTCCGGCGACCGAGTCGTCCCCGAGTCGGTCAGTCGAAGCCCGCGGCGGCCCGCATCCGACCCACGGCGGCCACGACGGAGGCGCCGGGCCCACCCGACGTCGACGCCTCGGGCCGGTACGAACCGCCCGCCAGCGCACTCAGCGCGGCGCCGCTCGACATGGCCAACGCGTCCAGGTCGTAGCCACCCTCGAGGTACACGATGCAGCGGCCTCGGGGCACCATGGCCACCAGGTCGGCGGTGAGGTCGGCGTAGTCCCCGGCGGAGAGCGCCAGGCCGGTCAACGGGTCGAGCCGATGGGCATCGAAGCCCGCGGAGACGATCAACCAGGTCGGCTGCCACTTCTCGACCAGCGGTCGGACGACGTCGTGCAACCCCGCCCGGAAGACGTCGCCGGTGGAGCCCTGGGGCAGCGGGAAGTTGATGGTCGTGCCGGCGCCGGCCCCCCACCCGGTCTCGTCGATGGCACCCGTACCGGGATACAGCGGGTACTCGTGGAACGACACGTAGATGACGCGGGGGTCGTCGAAGAACGCGTCCTGGGTGCCGTTGCCGTGGTGTGCGTCGTAGTCGACGATCAGCACCCGCTCACCGCGATCGGCCAGCGCCGCCGCCGTGACCGCCACGTTGTTGGCCAGGCAGAAGCCCATCGCCTTTCGCGGCGTGGCGTGGTGCCCGGGTGGCCGCACGGCACAGAACGCCGCATCGCCCTCCCCTGCGTCGAGACGAGCGACCGCGTCGAGCCCGGCACCCGCGGCGCGCAGGAGCGCGGCGAACGAGTCCTCGCTCAACACGGTGTCGGCGTCGAGGTGACCGCCGCCGACCGCCGCGAACTCCTCGAGAGCCAGCAGATAGCGGCCGGGATGCACCCGCTCGATGGCCGACCACGGCGCCGGCTCGGGCTCGAAGGCCACCATCTCCTCGTCGAGGCCGGCGGCGGTCAGGCCCTCCAGCACCGCCGTGAGGCGAGCCGGCCGCTCAGGATGACCTCGACCGGTGTCGTGCAACAAGAACTGCGGATGCGAGGCCACGAGGATCGTCACATCCGAACGTTACCGAGCGCAGTGCCCGGACCCCCAGGGTCGAACGGTCGTATCGTGACGCACAGATCCGACCATGCGACGACTCGACACCCTCTCCCCGGGCTCGGACCGGCTGCGCTTGGGCCCCTGGAGGGGCGACCCGACCGTGGCCCTCCTCAGCCCGAGCCCCGGCCTCGCCCCCACGAGCTCGGCGCTGAACCGCGCCGTCGACGACCTCACCGCCCGGGGCTACCGCGCGGTGCTGACCCCGGCCCTCACGCCGCTCGAGCAACTCCCCTTCCTGGCGCACGGCTTCACCGTCCACGAGCGCCTGCACCTGCTGCGCCACCACCTCGATCGTCGACCCTCGTCACGTCACGACCTCGTCAGGCTCCGGCGGGGACGAGAACGCGACGTCGACGCGGTGCTGACCGTCGATCGCGCCGCCTTCGACGCGTTCTGGCGCTTCGATCGTGCCGGGCTGGCCGACGCCCGGGCCGCGACGCCCACCCATCGCTTCCGTGTGGCGTGCGTCGACGGTGAGGTCGTCGGCTACCACGTCACGGGCCGCGCCGGGAGCCTCGGCTACCTCCAACGCCTGGCCGTGAGCCCACCACGACACGGCGCCGGCATCGGTTCGAGCCTCATCGGCGACTCGCTGAACTGGTGCCGTCGCCGTGGGTGCACGTCGGTGCTCGTCAACACCCAGGAAGCCAACGGCCGAGCGCTGGAGCTGTACGAGCACCTGGGCTTCCGCCCCGAACCGCACGGGCTCGCCGTCCTCGAGCTGCAGCTGAGCGCATCGGGAAGCGATTCGATCGAATGACCCGTCGGCGCGTGCACGGCCGGGCTCCCGCCGCCCGCGCCCTGCTGGCGATCGCTCTCGCAGCGGTCGCCCTCGGCTCGCACGGTCGGCCCTCCGCGGCGCAGGGCCCGTCCGATGCGCCCGACGGCCTCACCGTGGTGAGCCAGACAGCCTGGGTCGCGCCGAGCGGGCAGTTCGTGATTCGACTGGGAACCGGTCGCCTCCCCGTCGGGACGGTGGTGGACGCCGAGGTGCACACCTCCACCGACGGACGCATCCGCTTCGACCGATCCATCAGGGGGGAGGACCTGGGGTCGACGCTCTCGCCCGGCCCGGCCCCGGCCGTCGTCGGCGTCACCCCTCCCTCGGCCGACGGCTCCCTCGAGTTGGTCATCCCCGTGAGCCGCACGAACCCCGCACCCGACGGAGGGATCGTCCTCACCCGTCCCGGGGTGTACCCGGTGGCGATCACCGCCACCACGCCGACGGGTGACCAGGTGGACGAGCTCGTCACCCATCTGATCCGCCTGCCCACCGACGACACCGATGGCCCGTCGCTGGCGGTGGGCACCGTCGTCGAGCTCGACGCCGCCGTTCGTCCGGGCGAGGGCGGCGAGCCGACGACGACCGACGCGGACGCCGCTGCGGTCATCACCGTGATGGACCAGCTCGCCCGCCGGTCGAGCGTGGCGCTCACGATCGACCCCACCCCCGCCGTGCTCGCCGCGCTCGACCAGACGCCACGGGGTCGTGACGCCGTGCAGGAACTCGGCTCGGACCTCACGGGACGCCAGGTCCTGGCCGCCCCGTACGTCGGCGTCGACATGGGAGCATGGATCGCCGCCGACATGGTCGCCGAGCTCGACGGGCAGCTCGCCGCGGGAGCGGCGACCGCGAGCGCCCTCCTCGGCACGGCACCCGACGGACGCACCGCGATCGCCGATCCGTCCATCACCGCCGACACCCTCACCCGACTGAACGACCTGGGACTCGATCGCCTCGTCGTCCCGGCCGACCAGCTCGGGGAGCTCCCTCCCGGTGAGCGCAACGTCACCTTCACGGAGCTGTTCGACGTCACCGACAGCACGGGCGAAGCGATCCAGGCCGTCACCGCCGATCAGGAGCTGACCAGCCGACTCACCGCGACCGACGACCCGGTCCTGAACGGGCACCTGGCCCTCGCCGACCTCGCCGTGCTCTACAACGACCAACCGGGTGTCAGCCGGGGCCTCGCCCTCCCCCTCGGGACCGACGTGGACCCCGTCACCCTCTCCGTGATCCTCGACGGCTTCGCCGATCGTGCCCCTCCCGGTGGCGACGGACGGGCCATCGTCAGCCCGGTCACGCTCGACGACCTGTTCCGGACCACCACGCCCGCCACCACGACGACCGACGGCCGCACCACCAACCTCGTCCGCCCCTACCTGTCGGCTCCTCCCGCGCCGCTCGGCTCCTACCCGGCGCAACTCCGAACGACCACCCGCGACATCGAGGGCTTCCGCTCGCTCACCGAGCCCGTCCCGGGTGCCGCGTCGGGGCTCGAGCGCACGGCGCTGCTCTCCGGGGCAGCCGACCTCGAGCCGGGGGAACGCACGGCGATGCTCGACGACGTCGACGCGCAGATCGCGTCGGTGACCGCCGAGATCGTGGCGCCGCTCCAACAGTTCGTGACCCTGACCTCCCAGTCGGGGCGGATCCCCCTCAACCTCGAGAACAGGTCGCAGCTCGCGGTCAAGGTCCACGTCGTGCTCGACAGCGACAAGCTCGAGTTCCCCGACGGCAACGTGATCGACGCCCTGCTCCCTCCGGCGGCGACGACCCGCCTGGACGTCGAGGTGACGACGAGGGCGTCCGGGGCGTTCCCCCTCCGCGTCTCGGTGCGCTCGCCCGATGACGTCCTCGACATCACGAGCACCCAGTTCACCGTCCGATCCACCGCGATCTCCGGGGTCGGCCTGGTGCTCTCGATCGGCGCAGGGGCCTTCCTCCTCATCTGGTGGGCCCGGCACTTCCGCAAGACACGTCGCGCCCGCGCGCTCGTCGATTCCGCCCATCCAGCCCGGGTCCGGCCGCCCGACGCGCCCTGACGCAACGGGCCGGAGGGCTACGCTCCGCCTCACGACGACGGCAAACAGGGGGACCCATGAGCGGAGTTCGCATCGTCACCGACAGCGCGTGTGACCTGAGCGAGGACGACATCGCGACGTACGGCATCGGAGTGGTCCCGCTCAGCATCCGCTTCGGGAACGACGAGTACGTCGACCGGGAGGAGCTGAGCGTCGAGCGCTTCTACGAGCTCATGGAGAGCACCGGCCTGCTCCCCGAGACCGCGGCGCCGTCACCGGGCCGCTTCGAGCAGGAGTTCCGAGCCGCCGCCGACACGGGAGCCGACACCGTGGTCTGCATCAACCTGTCGAGCGCCCTGTCGGCCACGATGCAGTCGGCGCAGGCGGCAGCCCGGGCGCTCGAGGGATCGGTCGACGTTCGCGTCATCGACAGCCGATCGATCACCGGCGGGCTGGGGACCATGGTGCTGGCGGCCGCCCAGAGCGCCGCCGACGGAGCCGACGCCGACACCATCGTCAAGCAGGTCGAAGCGATGATCCCCCGCTCTGACGTCTACGGCGCGCTCAACACGCTCGACAACCTGAAGAAGGGCGGCCGCATCGGTGGCGCCCAGGCCATGCTCGGCTCGATGCTCTCCGTCAAGCCCCTGATCCGCATCGTCGACGGTGCCGTCGAGGAGGCCGGCAAGCCCCGGACCCGCAAGCGCGCCCTCGAAGCGCTGCGCGACAAGCTGCGCGACGCCGGCGAGGTGGAGTCGCTCTCGGTCCTGCACGGCGAAGCCGCCGACATCGACGAGTTCCTCGACATGATCTCGGATCTCCACCCACGCGACACGATCCGGCTCGGCAAGATCGGAGCGGTGATCGGCGCCCACGGAGGGCCCGGCGTCATCGGCATCTGCTTCCTGCGCCCGTGACGGACGAGCGGTGAGCCCCCCACCTGCGCCGTGAGCGCTCGCCTCGAGTCGGGGCGGCTCCTCGGCGCCCGGTACCGCCTCGACGTGCTCCTCGCCCGCGGCGGGATGGCAGAGGTGTGGGAGGCATCCGACGAGATGCTCGGGCGGCGCGTGGCGGTCAAGGTGCTCCATCCGCACCTCGCCGACGAGACGTCGTTCCGACAGCGGTTCCGCACCGAGGGCATCGCCGCCGCGAAGCTGGTGCACCCCAACGTGGTCGCGATCTACGACACGTGCGTCGACGACGGCACCGACGCCATCGTGATGGAGCTCGTTCGGGGCCGGACCCTGCGGGCCTTCCTGGACAGCCGGGGTCGACTCGACACCGTCGAGGTCGCCCACCTCGGTGTCGAGGTGGCCCAAGCCCTCTCGTGCGCCCACCGCGCCGGCCTCGTCCACCGCGACATCAAGCCGGCGAACATCCTGCTCGCCGACGACGGACGGGTGCTGGTGGCGGACTTCGGCATCGCCAAGGTCCTCGACGACCCCGACATCACCACGACGTCCACCATGTTGGGCACGGTCAAGTACCTGGCGCCCGAGCAGGTCGAAGGGAACCCCGTCGACGCGCGGTCCGACGTCTACGCCCTCGGCGCCGTGCTCTACGAGTGCCTGTGCGGCGTGCCCCCGTTCGTCGGGGAGACCCCGGCCGCGACGGCCCTCGCCCGCCTGAGCCAGGACCCTCCGCCGCCATCGGTCCGGACCCCCGGCGTCGATCCCGAGCTCGACGCCGTCCTGAGCCGGGCGTTGGCCCGGGATCCCGCCCGGCGCCACCAGTCGGCCGCCGAGCTCCGGGCCGCCCTGCTGCACGCCGCCACCCCGACCGGTGCCGATGTGACCACGACCCTCCCGATCACGTCGCCTCCGTCATCGTCCCCGGCTCCCCCGTCCCACGTCGACCCGCCCTCGGCCCCCCGACGTCGCTGGCGAGCCTCGTCGATCGCCGTGGTGCTCCTCGTCCTCGTCGCCGTCGTGGTGGCGGCCCTGCTCGTCGCCACGACCAGCACCAGTCGAGACCTGCTCTCGGACGATCCGGCGCCGCCCGCTCCCGCCACGGGCACGCGACGATCCCCATCGGCGGCGGCGCCGACCTCGCGACACCGCCGTCGTGGAGCTGGCCGGGTCCGACGTACACCGAGCTGTCGGTGCGGTTCACCGACCTCGGTCAGGGACCCGACCACCGGTCGACCGTCGCCGAGCTCGCCGTCGTCGGCTGAACGCGGGCCCCGCGTCGGCCGCTCACCGCCTCGGTCAGGACTAGCATCCGGCTCCATGGACACACCCGGTCAGGACGACGTGGAGGAGTCCGGCGAACGGGTGTCGCCCGCGTCGGGCCCCGGGCCCTCGACGCCCCTGCCGTCATCGGCCCGGAGGTCGACGGAGCCGGACGTCGTGTCCCCTCGCGAGCCCTCGTCGACGGATCCGGGAGGGACACGACCGCCGCCTCGCCGCTCGGCCTCAGCGGCGGCGACTGGCCGGCTCAGGCCACCGACACCATCGTCGATCTCATCGGCACCGTTCGCGAGAAGACCACGGGGCCCGTCACCACGGTCGCCCGGGGCCTCGTCTTCGGGACCTTCCTCGCCGTCGTGGCCATCGTGGTCACGGTCATGGCCCTGATCGCCCTCGTTCGCCTGCTCGACGAGGTCCTCCCCTCCGGTGTGTGGCTCCCGTACCTGATCCTCGGGCTCGTGTTCACCGGGATCGGAGCGCTCGTGTTCCGAAAACGCCGCCCGACCGCCGCCGCCTGACCCACCGGGAACAATCCCTCCCGCCGGTGGGTTCTCCCACACCCGGCGGGTACCTCCCCTCCTGTCCTCTCCCCGGAGCCCCTCATGACCGACTCCTCCGTCCGCAACGTGATCATCATCGGCTCGGGTCCGGCCGGTCTCACGGCGGCCATCTACACCTCGCGGGCCAACCTGGAACCGCTGATGCTGGAAGGCGAGCCGTCCTCCACCAGCGATCAGCCGGGCGGGCAGCTGATGCTCACGACCGAGGTCGAGAACTTCCCCGGATGGCCCGACGGGATCATGGGACCCGAGCTCATGATGCGATTCCGGGAGCAAGCGGTGCGCTTCGGCACCGAGATCGTCACCGAGAAGGCCAGCCGGGTCGACCTGTCCGCCCGACCCTTCGGGGTCTGGGTCGGCGATCCCCAGGCGGCCGAACCCACCTACCGGGCCCACTCCGTGATCGTCTCCACCGGCGCCCAGTCGCTCATGCTCGGACTCCCCGAGGAGAGCCGGCTCCTGGGCCACGGCCTGTCCACCTGTGCCACCTGCGACGGCTTCTTCTTCCGCGACCACGACATCGCGGTGGTGGGAGGCGGCGATTCGGCGCTGGAGGAAGCGCTCTTCCTCACCAAGTTCGCCAGGTCCGTGACCATCGTGCACCGTCGCGACGAGCTGCGAGCCTCGAAGATCATGCAGGACCGAGCCCGGGCCAATGACAAGATCCGCTTTCAGTGGAACAGTACCGTTGTCGGTCTGCACGGGGAGAGCACCGTCGAGGGGCTGCGCCTCCGCGACACCATCACGGGCGACGAGAGCGACCTCGACGTCTCCGGTGTCTTCGTCGCCATCGGGCACAAGCCCAACACGGACCTGTTCAAGGGCCAGCTCCAGATGGAGGACAACGGCTACCTCGTCACCCACGACGGCTCGTTGACCGACGTGGAAGGCGTCTTCGCCTGCGGCGACGTCCAGGACCACGTGTACCGCCAGGCCATCACCGCCGCCGGCTCCGGGTGCATGGCGGCCATCGACGCCGAACGCTGGCTCGAGGCCCAAGGCCCGCACTGACCCCGACCCGAACCCGCATCCGCCCCGTTACGGTGGGCCACCCGGGAGCCCACCCGACACCGCTCACCATCACACCACCACCCTCGAGGTCTCTCATGTCCGATGCCATCTCCACCCTCTCCGACGCCACCTTCGACGAGCAGATCGGCTCGGCCAGCGAGCCGGTGATCGTCGACTTCTGGGCCGAATGGTGCGGACCCTGCAAGATGATCGCCCCGATCCTCGAGGAGATCGCCACCGAGCAGGCCGGCAAGCTCACCGTCTCCAAGCTCAACGTCGACGACAACCCCAACACCGCCATGCGCTTCGGGGTCATGAGCATCCCGACCATGATCGTGTTCAAGGACGGGGAAGAAGCCGCTCGGATCGTGGGCGCCAAGGGCAAGGGCCAACTGCTCGAGGACCTTCGACCGTTCCTCTAGAGAGCGCTCCCGACGGCGCGCTCGGGCACGGAGCCACTCTCATCGACGACGACCAGTTCCCTCTCGGGCCAGGCGACACGGGCGCGGCGATCGCCGACGTGCAGCAGCGGCTCGCGGCGACAGGCCGTTCGATCGAACGGTCGGAGATCGGCACCTTCGGGCCCTCGACCGCGGCCGCCATCGAGGACTTCCAGGAACACCGGGGACTGCGCATCACCGGGGTGTGCGACGCCGCCACGTGGCAGGCCCTGGTCGAAGCCGGGTACCGGCTCGGGGACCGGCTCCTCTACCTGCGCACCCCCATGCTGCGCGGCGACGACGTCCACCAGCTCCAGCAGAGCCTGGGCGCGCTCGGATTCGACGCGGGCTGGGTGGACGGCATCCTGGGCCCGGACACCGAACGTGCGCTTCGCCAGTTCCAGCGCAACGCCGGACTCACCGTGGACGCCCGCTGCGGTGCCGAGGTCTGCGCGGCGTTGGCCCGGCTCGGCGGGCGAACCACGTCGGGCACCGTGGCCGGGGTACGTGAACGAGAGCGGCTGCTGAGCACACCACCGGGCCTGGCCGGCCGCCGGGTGGTCGTCGGCCACCAGGGGGGTCTCGACGTCCTGGCCTCGACGATCTCTCGCCTGCTGCAGGAGCACGGCGCCACCGTGGCCGTGCTGAACCATCCCGACGACTCCGTCCAGGCTCGAGACGCCAACGCCTTTCGCGCCGAGCTCTTCATCGGACTCGAGTTGGCCGCCGAACCCACCTGTCGGGTGGCCTTCTACGCCACGGAAGGCTTCCGGTCGTTCGGCGGAGCCACGCTTGGCCGACCTCATCGCCACGGCCCTCCCCGCCAGGAACGGGCTCCCCGCCGGGTCGGCCGCGGGCCTGCGCCTCCCCGTGCTGCGAGAGACCCGCATGCCCGCCGTGGTCTGCATCCTGGGTCCGCCGGCACTCGTCGTCGAGCGCAGTTCGAGCCTCGCCACCGGTCTGGTGGACGCCGTCCGACGGTGGGTCGAGACGCCGATCGAGGGTTGAGCGGACCTCTCGTCCACGAACCGCCAGTCGACGTTTACCACAGCTTTGAACACAGGCTGTGGAGAAGCCTCGACCCGCGCGGAGGCTTCATCGTTCACTCCGTCGGGTCCACCTCGGGGCCCTGGGCGATGACGCGGGAGATCCGCTCGAGGTCCTCGAGCGTGGCGAACTCGACCACGAGCTTGCCCCGCTTGGCCCCCACGTTCACCTGGACGCGGGTGTCCAGGAGCGACGACAGCATCTCCTCGAGCTCGAGCACGGCGGCCGGGCGAACGGGCGCGACCTTGGCCTCACCGGCGGTCGTCACCGTGGGCCCGTCCTGCTCGGCTCGACGAACGGCCTCCTCGACCTCTCGCACGGTGAGGCTCTCGGCCACGGCGCGGCGCGCCAGGCGTTGCTGGACCATGGGGTCGGAGCAGCCGAGCAACGCCCGGGCGTGCCCCGCCGACAGCTGACCGTCCTGCACCAGACGCTGGATCTCGGGCGGGAGGTGGAGGAGTCGCAGGGTGTTGGCCACGGCGGAGCGGCTCCGGCCCACCTGCGCGGCGACCTCTTCTTGCGTGTGGTCGAAGTCCGAGATCAGCTGCTGATACGCCGCGGCCTCTTCGAGCGGGTTCAGGTCGACCCTGTGCAGGTTCTCGACCAACGCCTGCTCCAGCGCCCGGGCATCGTCGGTCTGGCGCACGACGGCCGGCACCATCGTCAGGCCGGCACGCTGCGCGGCCCGCCAACGGCGCTCGCCGGCGATCAACTCGAAGCGCTCCCCACCCAGAGGCCGCACCAGGATCGGCTGGAGCAACCCGACGGCGCGAATCGACGCCGCCAGGCTCACCAACTCCTCGTCGTCGAAGACCTGTCGCGGCTGGGACGGATTGGCCACGACCTGGGCCACCGACAGCTCCCGCAGGTAGGCCTCGTCGTGTTCCTCGCCGGTCTCGTCCTCGGCGGTGGGGATCAATGCCCCCAGGCCCTTACCCAACCCGCTTCGGCGTGCCACCGCTGACCTCCTTGGCCAACTGCCGGTAGGCGATCGCCCCCCGGCTGCTCGGATCGAACGTGATGATGGGTTGACCGAACGACGGCGCCTCCGAGAGGCGCACCGTCCGGGGCACGATCTGACGACAGACCTTCTCGCCGAAGTGCGCCCGGACCTCCATGGCCACCTGATCGGCCAGCTTGGTGCGGGCGTCGTACATGACCAACACGATGGCGCTCACCTCGAGCGCCGGGTTGAGGTTCTTCTGGACCAGCTCGACGTTGCGCAGGAGCTGCCCGAGGCCCTCCAGGGCGTAGTACTCGCACTGGATCGGAACGAGCACCTCCGAGGCTGCGGCCAGCGCGTTCACCGTGAGGAGTCCGAGCGACGGCGGGCAGTCGATCAGGACGAAGTCGTAGTCGTCGTGCACCGTCGCCAAGGCGTTGCGCAGCTTCAGCTCTCGGCTGAACGCCGGCACCAACTCGATCTCGGCGCCGGCGAGGTCCAGGCTGGCCGGCGCCACGAAGAGGTTGCGAACCGAGCTGCCCTCGATGCAGTCCTCGAGCGGCGTGTCCGCCAGGAGCACGTCGTACATCGAGGCGTCGAGCTCTCTCGGGTTGATCCCGAGTCCGGTCGAGGCATTGCCCTGAGGATCGAGATCGACCACCAGCGTGCGATAGCCGAGCTCGGCCAGACAGGCACTCAGGTTCACCGCCGTCGTGGTCTTGCCCACCCCACCCTTCTGGTTGGCCACGGCGATGACACGCGGGAACGGCCGTTCACGCGAGATCGGCGTGCCGTGCACGATGACCTCGGTCGGGAGGTCCGGGGGCATGCTCAGGCTCTGGGGCTGCGGCGACGAGATGCCACCGGCCGTCTCGTCGCCGGCGCCGGACGGGGTGGTCGGTTCTTCCAGGGGTTCCATACACCACTCGGGAGCGAAGGCGTCCGCCGGTGGAACCGGCGCCGGACCGGCCAGCTCCGCGAGGCGGAAGCAAGCCGCGGCCATCCTCGCTCCGCCACTGGGCCAGGTCAAGGACTCTCGACGTGTTTCACGTGGAACAGCCACGTTCCGGTACCACAGCCGCCGACGGCACGCCCCGACCGCGGGCGACGGCATTGGACAGAACGGCCGCGAGTGGGCACTGTGCGGCCATGGACGCCCGCCGACCGGAGCTGACCGCCGTCCTCGAACGAGCCCGCGCCCTCGGTGCCCTCGGACCGGGACCGGTCGAGGACCACATCACCCACGCCCAGCGCTTCGTCGACGCGTTGGCCGACCAGACGGGGCGTGTCCTCGACCTGGGGTCGGGCGGAGGGATTCCCGGGCTCGTCCTCGCAGTCGCTCGACCTGACCTGCGCATCACCCTGCTCGACGCACAGGCGCGGCGGATCGCCTTCCTCGATGAGGCCATCGACCTCCTGAAGCTCGACGAGGTCACCGCCCGCCACGGCCGGGCCGAGTTGCTGGCCCACGACCCCGCCCATCGCGGTCGCTACGGCGCCGTCACCGCTCGTTCCTTCGGGCCACCCGCGGTCACCGCCGAGTGTGCCGCCGGCTTCCTCGAGGTCGGTGGTCGCCTCCTCGTCAGCGAGCCGCCGGGCGACTCGGACCGCTGGCCCTCCGCCGGGGTCGCGGCGCTCGGCCTCGAGGTGGGGCCCCGCGTCGAGGGGATCCAGGTCCTGCGCTCGACCTCGCCCTGTCCGGACCGTTGGCCCCGACGCGACGGGGTGCCGGCCAAGCGCCCGCTGTTCTGAGGCGTTCCACGTGAAACATCGCGCCTGACGCGACAGAACCCGCCCGTTGGGCGGGTTCTGTCGACGAGCGGACGGCGGCGGGTCAGCTGGGAACGACGACCACCCGGCGGCGCGGTTCTTCGCCTTCGGAGATGGTGCCCACACCCTCGATGCCGTTGACGGTGTCGTGGACCACCTTGCGATCCGGCGGAGCCATCGGCTCGAGGGCCTTGGCCACCCCCGACTCGCGCACCTGCTCGGCGACCTGGGCCACGAAGCGCTCCAGGGCCTCCCGACGTCGAGCACGGTAGCCGGCGACGTCCACCCGGACCCGGCCTTCGGCCGTTCCCGGGAACCTGGCGGTGCACCACCGTGCGGGACAGCTCCTGGACCGCGGCCAGCGTGGCCCCCTTCGGCCCCACCAGCAGGCCCAGATCCTGCCCGTCGACGCGAACCTCCACGTTCTCGTCGTCGATGGCATCGGCCTCGACCGTCGCCTCGTAGCCGAACGCATCGACGAGTCCCGTCACGAACTCGGTGACGATGGACGTGTGCGTCTCCAGGTCCACGTTCTGGTCGGTATCGCTCACGGGAGCTCCCTGCTTGTTGTCGGACTGGCGGCGAGGTGATCGGGGGGCGGCATCGGCTGTCGGCGCCGGACCAGCCGTCGCGGGGCGGGAGGACGCCGCGTCCTCGGCCGACGACGCCTTGGCGGACGAGGCCTTCGACGAGGACGCGCCGTCGGTGCGCCCCCCACCGCGACGCTTGCGATCACGCCGCTCCACCTTGGGTCTCGGTTGGACGGGGCGGATGCGGGCTCTCACCCGTGCGTCGCCCCGGGTCCGACCGAAGAGGCCCTGCTTGGGTTCGGCGAGCACCTCGAACTCGGTCTCGTCCTCGGTGACCCCGAGCTGGTCGAGGGCCGCCTCCTTGGCGTCCTCGAGGGATTTCCCGGTTGTTTCGACCCACTCCACTGTGTTGCCTAACCCTTCTTGTTCTTGCGCGCTCGTGGCTGCAACGTGGGTGGGTTCGACCCACCGGTCCCCGAGGTCGTGGGTGACGACGTGGGCGTGCTGCGGTTGGAGCGCGAACTGGTCGACGGCGAGGACGTGTCGGACGACGACGTCGACGAGGTGGTCGACGAGGTCTTCGCGGGAGCGGTCTTCGCCGCCGTCTTGGATGCCGTCTTGGATGCCGTCTTGGAGCCGGTCTTCGAGCCGGTCTTCGAGCCGGCCTTGGCCGACGTCTTGGGCGACGTCTTGACGGACGCCCGGGCCGGAGCACCGCTCTTGGCCGGCACCTTCTTCTTCGCGCCGGCCTTGTTCTCGGCCGCGTTGGCGGCGTTCTTCTTGGCCAGTCCGAACATCTCGCGGAACGACGGCTGTGGTGCGGCCTCGATCGGCTCCGCCCCTTCGGGCCGCTTCCCACCCTTCATGCCGTAGATGCTCCGGGTGATGAAGGCCTGCTGGCCGATGCGGTAGAGGTTGGACACCGCGAAGTAGATCACCAGGCCCGACGGCAGGCCGAAGGAGATCACGGGCAGGAAGATCGGCATGATCTTCATGATCATCTGCTGCTGAGGGTTGACCGATGCCCCGGTGTTGCGGCCCTGGATCTGACGCTGCTGGATGAACCCGGTGGCTCCCACGATGAGGATCAAGGCCAGATAGGGGAGGGCGTGCACCACGCCGATCTGGAGGGCCTTGCTGGCGCTCTCGCTCAGGTCGAGACCGAGTGCGGGCATGGTCGTCGCTCCGGCCAGGCTCTGGTACAGCTTGGTCGACGGTTCGATGAAGGCCGGATCGAACGCGCGATCGATCGAGGGTGGCTTGGTGATGGGGACGTTCGCGGTGAACTGGTTGACCGCCCAGCCCACGTCGTAGCCCACGTCGCTGACGCGACGAGTGAGGCCGTGCAGCACCTGGTAGAGCACCAGGAACACCGGCATCTGCACGAGGAGCGGGAGACAACCACCCAACGGGTTGATGTTGTTCTCCTTGTAGAACTTCAACAACTCCTCGTTGAGCTTCTGACGGTCGTCCTTGTACCGGGTCTGGATCTTGCGCATCTCCGGTTGGAGCTGCTGCATCATCATCATCGAACGCGTGCCCTTGAGGGTCAGGGGGGTGACGACCACCATGACCACCAGCGTGAGCATCACGATGGCGAAGGCGTAGTTCGGCACGAGGTCGTAGAAGAACGCCAGGGCCGTACCGAAGGCTTCGAAGAACACCTGCATGAGCTAGGCCTTCCGGGGGGGGACGGGGTCCCATCCGTGGCCGCCCCAGGGGTGGCAGCGCCCCAGCCGCCGCAGCGACAGCCAGGAACCTCGGATGAAACCGTGCGCCTCGAGGGCTTCGAGGGCATAGGTGGAACACGACGGGACGTAGCGACACGGCGACACCCGCCAGGCGAAGAGCCATTGGTAGCCGCGAACGACCCAATGGGCCACGCGGGCCGGGATCGAAAGGGGTCGAGAAGCAACGGCGGTCATCGACGTGCCCACAGATCGTCGAGGCAACCGTCGACGTGGTCGGCGATCTGGGCCGGGGACGACGCCTCACCACCGGCACGCACGGCCACGAGATACGCCCCGGGTCGGATCCGGGGTTCGTCGGCGGCCAGCCGTTGCACCAGCCGGCCCCTCACGCCACGCCGGATGGCGTTGCGTCGCACCGCGTTGCCCACGTTCCGTGGTATTGCGAACGCAACACGCGGTGGAACGGCCGCGGTGACGTCGTCGGCGAGGTGGATCACCGTGACGGGACCTCGTCGGGCGCGTCGACCGCGTCGACGGAGCTCGAGGAAGGTCTGCCGGTCACGGATGCGCCAGATCAGGCCGAGAGGCGCTGACGGCCCTTGAGCCGACGGGCGCGCAGGACGTTGCGGCCGGCACGGGTCGCCATGCGGTGCCGGAACCCGTGCCGCTTGGCCCGGCGCCGGTTGTTGGGCTGATAGGTGCGCTTCACGTCCTGCCTCCTCGACCGAACAGCCCCATCAGGCCGCGGGTCCGTCAATTGGGTGCCACCCGTGCGATGCCGCGACAAACACAACCGGCCGGGAACTGGCTCGTCACACGCTAGAGGGCGCGCGGCCAATGCGGCAACACCACCCAGGGTGCTACGGTCCGGCACCCGCCGATCGGCCTCGCGCCGAGGAGTGGGGACACGTCCCGAGGACCTCGAACCGTCACCCCTCACAGGGCCGATCCGAGGCTTGTCCACACGTGTGGACGTGGCTGTGGACCAAGCTCGTCGATCGAAGGCGTTCGTACAGGTGGATCAAGCGGAACCGCTGTGGACAGCATGTGCCGACGTGCTCCGAGAGCAGGTGTCCGAGGCCGTCTGGTTGACCACCTTCTCGTCCGTGTCCCCGTTGGGAATCCACGACGGGCGCCTCCTGCTGGCCGTGCCCAGCTCGGTGGTGAAGGACCGCATCGAGCTCCGCTACCTCGCGGTGGTCGAAGGGGCGCTGGCCGACATCGGTCGTCCGGGCCTGCGCCTCGACGTCCAGGTCCAGACCGCCGACGCGGAGCACAACCTGTTCGAGAGCGACGATGTCCACAACGTGGTCCCCACCCCGGCCGACGACGAGCTGTTGGCGCCCGGACCCCTCCGCCAGCCACACGACACGACCTGGCCCGAGCGCCTGGCACCGACCGACACGCACCACGGCGGATCGACCACCCTGCCCGGTCAACCGGTGAACAGCCGTTACACCTTCGAAGCCTTCGTCACCGGTACCTCGAACCGGTTCGCCCACGCCGCCGCCCTCAGCGTCGCCGAGACGCCCGCGCGGTCGTACAACCCGTTGTTCATCTACGGCGACGCCGGTCTGGGCAAGACCCACCTCCTGCAGGCCATCGCCAACTACGTGGCCGTCAACTACCCCGCCTACCGGGTGCGCTACGTGTCGACCGAGCAGTTCCTCAACCAGTTCGTCGATGCCATGCGCCTGGGCCGCAGCCGGATGGCCGAGTTCAAGGAGCACTACCGCGCCGTCGACGTGCTGCTCCTCGACGACATCCAGTTCATCGAGGGCAAGGAACAGCTCCAGGAGGAGCTGTTCCACACGTTCGAATCCCTGCACCAGGCCGATCGACAGGTCGTGTTGAGCTCCGATCGTCCGCCCGACGCCATCTCCACCCTCGAGGACCGGCTCCGCAGTCGCTTCAAGATGGGTCTGACGACCGAGATCAACCCGCCGGAGCTCGAGACCCGCCTCGCCATCCTGCGCAAGAAGGCCGAACGCGAGCCGGTCGAGCCACCCGCAGACGTGCTCGAGTTCATCGCCACGCACATCACCAACAACATCCGGGAGCTCGAGGGGGCGCTCATCCGGGTGTGCGCCTACGGCAGCCTGACCCGCCAGACGCTCTCCGTGCCATTGGTGCAGGAGGTCCTCGACGACATCCTCTCCGACACCCAGCCACGACCGATCACCCCGGCGCTCATCCTCGAACGCACCTCGGAGATGTTCGGCTACCCGATCGACGAGATCCAGGGGAAGAGCCGACGACGACCGCTCGTCACCGCTCGACAGATCAGCATGTACGTGTTCCGCGAGCTGACCGACCTCAGCTATCCGGCCATCGCCCGGGAGTTCGGGGGTCGCGACCACACCACGGTGATCCACGCGGTCGAGAAGATCAGCGGCCTCATGAAGGAGCGGCGCCAGATCTACGACCAGGTCACCGAGCTCATCCAGAGGATCAAGGCCGGATGAGCTCCCCGCCCCGCCCCCGCCAGAGTGTGGACAACCCCGTGGACGATGCCGCGCCGGGTCGCGCCGGGTCGGTGGACGACGATGGCGTCATCCACTCCCCCCCGCCGCGCACCTCTCCACCTGTGCATCGCTGTGGACATCGCGCGCGACACCACATGCCCTCTGAGCAGCCACGACGCGCACTTGTCCACGATCCACAAGCCCTACTACTACGACTACTGGGAGATCTTCATCCAGTAGGTACAGCAGAAAGCGAGCCGGTGTGAAGTTCCGATGTGAGCGTGACCCGCTGGTCGAGGCCCTGAACGCCGCTGGGCGGGCCGTCACCAGCCGGGGGAGTTCTCTGCCCGTCCTGGCCGGGCTCCGCCTCGAGTTGGCCGGTGATCAGCTCTCCGTCACGGGTAGTGACCTCGACCTGACCATCTCGGTGCGTGCCGCGGTCAGCGGTGAGGCCGACGGGGTCGCCGTGGTGCCGGCCAAGCTGCTGTCCGACATCACCCGGGCTCTCCCTCCGGGCGCGGTCACGGTCGAGGTCGCCGACGACGAAGCCCGGATCAGCTCGGGTCGGTCGCAGTTCGCGGTCCGGACCATCCCTGCACAGGAGTTCCCGAAGCTCCCGGAACCGGCGGAGCGTTCCGTCGACCTCGACGCGGGAGCGTTGGCCGACGCGCTGCGTGAGGTCGTGTCGGCGGCCAGCAACGACGAGTCGAGGCCCATCCTCACCGGTGTCCTCCTGGCGGCGGAGGGTGACGGCCTGCGCCTGGTGGCCACCGACAGCTACCGCCTGGCCGTGCGTGACCTTCCCGGGACCTCCGTGCTCGACGAGGGCCAGCAGGTGCTGGTGCCCTCGACGGCGCTGCGTGAGCTGTCGCGCCTCTTGGGCTCGGCCGACTCGGTCACCCTGCGCCTCGGTGAACGGGATGTGGCCTTCGAGGTCGGCGACGTCAGGGTGACGAGCCGGTTGATCGAAGGTGATTTCCCGAACTACCGCGGGCTCATCCCCTCGAGTCAGCCCAACCAGCTGCGCGTCGGCCGAGAGGCGCTGCTCGAGGCGCTGCGACGGGTGCGCCTCCTCGCCCGCGAGGCCACCCCCGTCCGGCTGGTGATGACCGGTGAGACCCTCGAGCTGCTGGCCATCACCCAGGACGTGGGTCAGGCCCGCGAGGAGCTCGACGCCCGGTACGACGGCACCGAGCTGACCGTCGCGTTCAATCCCGAGTACCTCATCGCCGGCATCGACGTGACGCCGGGCGACGAGATCACCCTCGAGACGATCGATGCCCTCAAGCCGGCGTTGATCCGCGCGGTGGACACCCCTGAGTTCCTCTACCTGCTCATGCCCGTCCGGGTCTCCTGACGGTTCCCCGCCCTCGTGCTGCTCCGCAACCTCTGGTTGACGGACTTCCGGTCGTACCGGTCGGTCGAGCTCGAGCTCGGATCCGGGCTCACTGCGTTGCTCGGGGACAACGGAGAGGGCAAGACGAACCTCCTGGAGGCCATCGGCTACCTCGCCACGTTGTCGTCGTTCAGAGGTGCGCCGAACGATGCGCTCGTTCGCCAGGGCGCATCCCAGGCCGTGGTGCGCGCCGATGGCGAACGCGACGGTCGTGCGTTGTTGATCGAGGCGGAGATCACACCGTCGGGGCGAGGACGCGTGCAGGTCAACCGTCAGCGCCTGGCCCGTGCCCGGGACCTGCTGGGAGCTCTCCGGGTCAGCGTCTTCGCGCCGGACGACCTGGAGCTGGTCAAGGGTGGTCCCGCCGAGCGCCGGCGGTACCTGGACGATGCCCTGGTGGCCACCGATCCACGCCTGGATGCCCTGCGCAGCGATCTCGACCGGGTCCTGCGGCAGCGCAACGCGCTGCTGCGGCAGTCGGGAGGGCGTCTCACCGACGAGATCGAGCTGACCCTCGCCGTCTGGGACACGAAGTTGATCGACGTCGGTGAAGCGCTCGCCGCAGCTCGTGAGGCGCTGATCGCCCGACTCGCCCCTGTGCTGGCCTCGGCCTACGAGCACGTCGCCCACCGGGGCGAGGAGATCGGCGCCAGCTACGTGGCGACCTGGCGGTCGGTCGGTCTCGGGGCGGCGTTGCAGGATGCTCGTCGGGACGAGCTGCGCCGTGGCGTGAGCCTGGTGGGGCCGCATCGAGACGATCTGGCCCTCACCATCGGCGGCCTGCCGGCCCGCACGCACGCATCGCAGGGCGAGCAACGGTCTCTGGCGCTGGCCCTCCGCCTCGCCGCCCACCACGTCGTCACCGACGCGACGGGGTCGGCGCCCGTGCTGTTGCTCGACGACGTCTTCTCCGAGCTGGATCCGGCTCGGTCGGCGGCGCTGCTCGAACACCTTCCGGCCGGTCAGACCCTGTTGTCGAGCGCCGCCGGCCTCCCGCCGGGCGCCCATCCCGAGGTCGTCCTGCGGGTCTCCGGAGGGCGCGTGAGCCGCTGACCCCCGTCGTCGGCGTCTGCTGACGGCCCCGGGAGATCGACGGCGACAGGCCCTACAGTCACACCCGTGCCCTGGCTGCCGCTTCCCGACGAGGGTGATCCCGATCCGTCACCTCTGGCAGCGGCGCTCGACCGTGTCGTGGGCCGCCTCGGGGGGCCGACGGCCGACTCCTTGACCAGCTTGTACGACGACTGGGACGAGCTGGTCGGGGTCCGCCTGGCCGCCCACACCCGACCCGTCGGTCTGCGTGACGGCGTCCTGGTGGTCGGGGTGGAGGACCCGGCGTGGGCGACCGAGGTCCGGTTCCTCGCGCCCACGCTGGTGGAGCGGCTCCGGGCCGGGTTGGACGGGGCCGCGGTGACGTCGGTGGAGGTCCGCGTCCGACCCCGCACCGAGGGCTGATCGACCGGCGCCGGGCCCCTCCGCGGGTGACCGGGGAGGGGCCTCGGGGGGGTCTCGGCGGGTACGTGGAGATCCCCTGGACCGTCTCATGGCGCTGGTAGCATGAGGGGTCTCGTGACAGGGGTCCCGACCTCGCCGTCGAGCCGGTCGGGTGACGTTGTGTGCACCGGCCCACTGCTCCCGGCCTCGGCCTCCTGTCCCCGACATTCGCCCGTCATCGAAAGAGGTTGGTCGCGCGTGGCCCAGACCACCGAAACCTACGGGGCCAAGGACATCACCGTCCTCGAGGGCCTCGAAGCCGTTCGCAAACGTCCCGGCATGTACATCGGTTCCACCGGGGTCGGGGGACTGCACCACCTGGTCTACGAGGTGGTCGACAACTCCGTCGACGAGGCCATGGCGGGCCATGCGTCCCGGATCGACGTGACCCTGCGTGCCGACGGGAGCTGTGAGGTCGTCGACGACGGCCGCGGCATCCCGGTCGACTCCACGAACGACCCCCGGATGAAGGGCAAGAGCGCCGCCGAGGTGGTGCTCACCGTGCTCCACGCCGGCGGGAAGTTCGGTGGCGGTGGCTACAAGGTGTCCGGCGGCCTCCACGGCGTCGGCGTCTCCGTCGTCAACGCGTTGTCGTCCCGTGTCGAGGTCGAGATCGATCGCAACGGCGACCGTCACCGCATGACCTTCGAGAACGGCGGCAAGCTCGTCGACAAGCTGGCCGTGGTCGGCGCCTCCCCCCGCAACCGCACGGGCACCACCGTGCGGTTCTGGCCCGACCCGACCATCTTCGAGGACACCACGTTCCGGGCCCAGACGCTGCTCGAGCGGTTCCAGATGATGGCCTTCCTCAACAAGGGCCTCGAGATCCGCTTCGCCGACCAACGGCCCGAGGCGGTGTCGTCCACTCCGGTCACGTACAAGTACGCCGGCGGCATCATCGACTTCGTGAGCCACCTCAACTCCTCGAAGGAGGCGCTGTTCAAGCGGGTCGGCTACTTCGAGCAGATCGAGGACGACCAAGAGGTCGAGATCGCCTTCCAGTGGAACACGGGCTTCAACGCCGACGGCCTGCACAGCTTCGCCAACGGCATCGCCACGATCGAGGGTGGCATGCACGTCGAGGGCTTCCGCAAGTCCCTCACCAACGTGGTCAACAAGTACGCCCGGGCCAAGGGGCTCCTCAAGGAGAAAGAGGAGAACCTGCAGGGCGAGGACATCCGCGAGGGCCTGACCGCCATCATCTCGGTGCGCCTCCGTGAGCCGCAGTTCGAGGGTCAGACCAAGGGCAAGCTCGGCAACGTGTCGATGCGCTCCCTGGTCGAGCGTGCCACCAACGAGCGCCTCGCCGACTGGTTCGAGGAGAACCCGGCCGAGGCGCGCAAGGTGGTCACCAAGGCCATCAACGCGGCCAGGGCCCGCCTCGCGGCCCGCAACGCCCGTGAGGCCACTCGGCGCAAGTCCGCGCTCGAGGGTGCCGGCATGCCCGAGAAGCTCAAGGACTGCTCCAGCCGTGACCCGGCCGAGTCCGAGCTGTTCATCGTCGAGGGTGATTCCGCCGGCGGCTCCGCCGTCGCCGCCCGTGATCCCCGCACCCAGGCCATCCTCCCCATCCGGGGGAAGATCCTCAACGTCGAGCGGGCCCGACTCGACCGGATGCTGAAGAACAACGAGATCCAGGCGTTGATCTCGGCGATCGGCGCCGGTGTCGGCGAGGAGTTCGACGTCACCAAGATCCGCTACCACAAGATCATCCTGATGGCCGACGCCGACGTCGACGGCTCCCACATCCGCACCCTCCTGCTCACGTTCTTCTTCCGGCAGATGCGCGAGCTCATGGAGCGCGAGTACGTGTACATCGCCCAGCCCCCCCTCTACTCCACCGTGGTGGGCAAGGAGAAGACCTACCTCAAGGACGACGCCGCCAAAGCGGCGTTCCTGGCCGAGCACCCGGGTCACAAGAAGGACTTCCAGCGCCTCAAGGGCCTCGGTGAGATGGACTTCGACGAGCTGGGCGAGACCACCATGGACGCCTCGCGACGCACCCTGCTCAAGGTCTCCGTCGAGCAGGCGGCCATCGCCGACGACATCTTCTCGGTGCTCATGGGCGACGACGTGGAATCGCGCAAGCACTTCATCCAGACCAACGCCAAGGACGTCCGCTTCCTCGACATCTGAGGCCCGGCGTCGCCTGACCGCCCTCGGCGCACCGTTGCGCCCCCCGTCATCACCCTCGAGGACCGACCACACCGATGAGCGACACCACACCTCCGTCCGACGAGCCGAACGGCGACATCGATCTCGGCCGCATCGAGCCCATCGAGATCCAGGAGGAGATGGAGCGCTCCTTCCTCGACTACGCCATGTCGGTCATCGTGTCGAGGGCCCTCCCCGATGCCCGTGACGGGCTCAAGCCCGTCCACCGGCGCATCCTCTGGGGGATGGACCAGCTCCGGGCCTACCCGGACCGCCCCACCATGAAGTGCGCCCGCGTCACCGGCGAGGTCATGGGCAAGTACCACCCCCACGGCGACTCGGCCATCTACGACGCCCTGGTGCGCATGGGCCAGACCTTCAGCCTGCGTCACCCGCTCATCCACCCCAAGGGCAACTTCGGGTCGCTGGACGAGCCGGCCGCTGCGGCCCGCTACACCGAGTGCCGGCTGGCCCCGATCGCCATGGACATGTTGGCCGGCATCGACGAGGACACCGTCGACTTCGTCGACAACTACTCGGGCGAGTTCCAGGAGCCCGAGGTCCTGCCGTCTCGTTTCCCGAACCTGTTGGTCAACGGCTCCCAGGGCATCGCCGTCGGCATGGCCACCAACATCCCTCCGCACAACCTGGCCGAGGTCATCGACGCCGTCGACCACCTGCTCGCCAACCCCGAGGCCACCCCCGACGACCTGATGGCCTTCGTGAAGGGCCCCGACTTCCCGACCGGTGCGCTCATCATGGGCCGCCAGGGGATCATGGACGCCTACCGGACCGGACGCGGCAGCATCAAGCTGCGGGGCAAGGCCGAGATCGAGGAAGGCCAGAAGGCCGACCACATCGTGATCACCGAGCTGCCGTACCAGGTCAGCCCCAACCAGTTCATCGTCAAGGTCAAGGAGCTCGTCGACAACCGTGAGCTCGAGGGCATCGCCGAGCTCAACGACGAGTCGGCCAAGGGGCAGATGCGCCTCGTGCTGCGGCTCAAGCGCGATGCGCCCGCGCTGGTGATCCTCAACAACCTCTACAAGCGCACCCCGCTGCAGACCAACTTCTCGGTGAACACCGTCGCCCTCGTCGACGGCATCCCCCGCACGCTCAACCTGCGCGATGCCCTCGCCGCCTACGTCGACCACCAGAAGGTGGTCATCCGACGTCGATCGCAGCACCGGCTCGACCGGGCCCGTGAGCGCGCCCACATCGTCGAGGGGCTGATCAAGGCCCTCGACCTCATCGACGAGATCATCGCGGCCATCCGTGCGAGTGCCGACAAGGGCGCGGCACGCGACGCGCTCATGGCCGAGCCCTTCGAGTTCTCCGAGGTCCAGGCCGAGCACATCCTCGACATGCAGCTCAGTCGGCTCACCCGTCTCGGTCGGGCCAACCTCGAGGAGGAGCTGGCCGCCCTCCTGGCGACCATCGCCGAGCTCGAAGCCATCCTGGCCGACGAGGGCAAGCTCCGCAGCGTCATCAGCGAGGAGCTCGCAGAGATCAAGGCGTCGTACGCCCAACCCCGGCGCAGCCAGATCACCTACGACGTCGGCGACCTCGACATCGAGGACCTCATCGACGACGAGGACCTCGTCGTCACCATGAGCCACAAGGGCTACATCAAGACCGTCGCCGCCGACACCTTCCGGGTGCAGGGCCGTGGCGGACGCGGTGTGTCGGGCGCCAAGCTGAAGGACGAGGACTGGGTCGACCACATCATCCACACCACGGCCCACGCCTACCTGTTGTTCTTCTCCACCCGCGGTCGCGTGTACCGGCTGAAGGCCCACGAGATCCCGATGAAGGAGCGCACGGCCCGGGGCACGGCCGTGGTGAACCTGCTCCCCCTCCAGCCCGGCGAGACCATTCAGGCCATCATCGACACCCGCGACTACGAGACCAACCGCTACCTGTTCTTCGCCACCAAGAAGGGCCAGGTCAAGAAGACCAAGTTCACCGAGTACGACTCGTCCCTGCGAGCGGGGCTGATCGCCATCAACCTGCGCGAGGACGACGAGCTGGTCCGGGTGCTGCCCACCAACGGCGGCGACGACATCTTCATGGTGTCGCGCAGCGGCATGACCATCCGGTTCTCCGAGGACGACGTGCGGTCCATGGGTCGAGCGGCGGCCGGGGTGCGGGGCATGAAGCTGCGCGCCGACGACGAGGTGGTGTCCTGCGACGTCGCCCGCGACGACGTGGCCATCCTGCTCGTCACCGATGCCGGCTTCGGAAAGCGGACCCAGCTCGACAAGTTCAACTCCCAGGGTCGCGGCGGCCAGGGGGTCAGGGGCATCAAGCTCACGGCCAAGAAGGGGTTCGTCGTGGCGGCCTTCATGGTCGGCATCGACGACGACATCTTCGTCGTGGCCAGCGGTGGCGTCGTGATCCGCATGGCGGTGCGAGACATCTCCTCGCAGGGGCGCGAACGCGACCGGTGTGCGGATCATGAGCCTCGACGGTGACCAGACCGTGGCATCGGTGGCCCCGGTGCTCGGCGCCGACGACTGAGCTCGCGCTCTCGCCGCTCCACGCGGCCCCTCGCGGGACATCCCGCCCCTGCCGGCGACGTCCGTCGTCTGTCTCCCGAGGAGTGCCCATGGGTCCGATCCGTCGTGTCGAAGACCGTCCGCCGTCGTCGGGGGACCGACGTGGGGGGCATCACGCTGGGGAGCGCGGCCAGGCCCTCCCGTTGATGGCTGGCGTCGTGGCGCTGGTCGCGGTGCTGGCCCTGGGTGTGGTTCGCGTCGGGGAGGTCGTGACCGACCGTGCCCGGGCCCACACGGCCGCCGACGCGGCCGCCCTGGCCGGTGCGTCGGGGGGGCGCTCGGAGGCCGAGGAGGTGGCCGCCGACAACGGGGGCGAGCTCGTCGGGTTCGTGCGGCGGGGGAGCGAGGTCGAGGTCACGGTGCGCGTCAGCGACATGGAGGCCGTCGCCCGGGCCCGGCTGGCCTGGTGAGCCCTGGCGGTGATCGCGAGGCCACGGTGCCTACACTCGGCCCGATGTCGCTCGACCCCCGGACTGACACCGTCCCCCCTCAAGGGGCCGGCGATGCGTCGGTGGGCTCCCGTCAAGGTCCGCCCACGGCGCAGATCTCCGCGCCGGTCGTCGGGCCGGTGGCGCCGGCGCCGTCCGGTGCCCCGTCCGCAGCGAGCGTTCCGGCACCGGTCGAATCGCGCGCCGCCGCAGCCACGGCGGCGCCTCCCGCCCGTGCGGCGGGCCGCACGCGCTCTCGCATCGAGGCCCGGCAGGTCCAACGGATCCTCACTCGCATCGACCCGTGGTCGGTGTTGAAGGTGTCGCTCCTGCTCGCCTTGTCCCTCTGGCTCATCCTCGTGGTCGCAGGGGTGGTGCTGTGGCGCGTGCGCTGTTGCGACCGGGACGATCGGCAAGTTCGAGAACTTCGTGGCGCAGCTCCTCGCCGAGGACAGCTTCGTGATCGACGGGATGCAGATCCTGCGCGGATCGGTCATCGCCGGGTTGGTGTTGGTGGTGACCGGTGCGGTCCTGGCCGTCACGTTCTCCGTGCTGTTCAACCTGATCGCCGGTCTCACCGGCGGTATCCGGGCCACCGTGATCGAGCTCGAGACGGCTCGACGAGCCGACCGAGCCGGACCACGACGCTGACGGCGCGGTCGCAGCTCTTTGGTCCGCCTCCGACCGATCCGTTATCGTGCCCGCTGCCCCACGGGGCTATAGCTCAGTTGGTTAGAGCGCACCCCTGATAAGGGTGAGGTCGCTGGTTCGATTCCAGCTAGCCCCACGATGAAGATGATCCGCCGTGCCGTGATGGCCCTGGGATTCGCAACGCTCGTCGCCGCGGCGCTCCGGCTGCGCGGCAACGGTGGGACGCCACCCCAGTCGGGGGGATGGCGGGAGCTGTCGGGCCCCGATCTCACGTGACTCGCGTCGCCATCCTCGGCGTCGGTGCCGTCGGTGCGCGCCTCGCTCGCCAACTCCTGTCGACCGGAGTCGACGAGGTCGTGCTGCGCGATGCACTCCCCGATCGTCTCGAGGCGGTCACCCGGAGCCTGGGCGACGCCGCGGTCGCCGACGGTGGCGCGTTCACGGACCCCTTGGACGTGGACGCGGTGGTGCTCGCAGGTCCCGGCGGGCCGCAGGCCTCCCAGGCCGCGGCCTTCCTGCGGCGGGGGGTACCGGTGGTGTCGACGAGCGACGACATCGACACCGTGCGCGCCCTGCTGTCGTTGGACCACGAGGCCCGTGAGCGCAGAGCGTCCGTGGTGGTCGGTGCCGGCTTCGCCCCCGGCTTCACCTGCGTGCTCGCCGTCCACGGCGCCGTGCAGTTCGACGTGGTGCACGAGGTCCACGTGGCCAAGGTCGGCACCGGTGGACCCGAGTGCGCCCGTCAGCACCATCGTGCGCTGGGCCGGACCGCGGTCGACTGGCGAGGCGGCGGCTGGGAGGAACGCCCCGGGGGTTCGGGCCGAGAGCTGTGCTGGTTCCCGGACCCCATCGGGGCCCAGGACTGCTACCGCGGCGCGCTGCCCGACGGCCTGTTGCTCGTTCCTGCCTTCCCCGGGGTCGAACGGGTCACCGCGCGGGTCGCGGCGACCAGGCGTGATCGCCTGACGTCTCGCCTTCCCATGTTGTGGCCCACACACCCGGAGGGCGGTCCCGGTGGCGTGCGGGTCGAGTTGCGTGGCGAACGATCGGGTGTCACCGACGTCATGGTGCTCGGGGCCATGGATCGACCGGCCGTCGCGGCCGGTGCGGTGGCCGCGGTGGCCGTGCAGTGCGTGCTCGACGGACGGGTGCGCCGCCCTGGTGCGGCGGGTCTGGCGGAGCTCGTGGATCCCCTGCCGTTCCTCCGCGAGCTGGATCGCCGGGGCGTCCGCGCGGCGGTGTTCGAGGGCCAGTCGGCCCGCTCGGCCCGCTCCTGACGTTCGCGTCGGGCTCAGGCCGTCTCGTCCACGACGCGCGAGAAATAGGCCGAATGGTCCTCAAAACGACCGAACAGCTGCCGTAGCGTGGCGTCGCTCGTCGACGGGACGGGTGGCTCACGGGCCGGGCCCGGAGCCGGGTCGACGACGGACAGGGGTGGACGTGCGGGAGGCGAAGCTGCAGCTCGATCCCACCATGACGCGGCTCGTCGAGGACCAACTCCCCCTCGTGAAGCACATCGTCTTCCAGGTCTCGGTGCACTTCCCTCGCCATGTCGATCGTGAGGACCTCGCCCGGGCCGGCGCGTTGGGCCTGGTCGAGGCCGCCCGGCGCTGGGACGAGAGCCGTGGAGTTCCGTTCGACCGCTTCGCCGCCCGGCGGATCAAGGGCGCCATCCTCGATGCCGTCCGGGCTGCCGACTGGGCCCCGCGATCGGTCCGGGCCCTGGCGCGCGAGCTGGGCGCGCTCGAGCAGGCTCTCACCGCCCAGCTCGGTCGCCTTCCGTCGACCGGTGAGATGGCGACGGCACTCGGTGTGGCTCCCGAGGAGCTCTGTCGGCTCAGCGACCGTGTCTACCGGTCCGTCGTGCTGGCGCTGGAGCACCCGACGCAGCACGGCGGGGAGGAATCACTCACGCTCGTCGACGTGCTCTACGACTCGGAGGCCCTGAGCCCCGACGAGGAGCTCGAAGGGCGCGAGCTCATCGGCTACCTCAACGACGCTGTCCGGCTGCTCCCGGAACGGCATCGGCTGGTGATCGTCGGGTACTTCCTCGACGGCCACACCTCGGGCGAGTTGGCGCGGTTCCTGGGTGTGACGGAGTCGCGGATCAGCCAGCTGCGCTCCGAGGCCCTCGAGATGCTCAAGACCGGGATCGAGGCGCAGTACGAACCGACCGTCGAGGGCGGCCCCACCCACCGACGCGTCGGCGTGCGGCTGTCGGAACGACGCGCCGAGTACGCCGCCGCCATCGCGGAGGCGTCGCCCTGGCAGTCACGGCTGGATCGCCCGCCCAGCCTCCTTCGTCAGACCTGACGAAGGGTCAGACCTGTCGCCCGCCTCGGTGGCGCAGGTAGAGGGTCACGGCTCCTCCGGCGATGATGCCGACGACGACGAGGAACACGACGAGCCCGGCGGTGCTCTGTTCCGAGCCCGCCGACGTGATCGGTGTGTCCTGCAGCGGGACTCGACTCGTGGCCGGCGCGGCGGTGGGGTGGCAGGGGCGGTCGGCTCTGCGGCCAGTGCCGCGTCCGCGGAGGTGCCGATCACGATCTGGGGCGCGGGGTACTCGGGTTCGGGATTCGTGGCATCGGGGATCTGGATCCACGCCGACTCCGCCGTCGGACAGCCCTGGAGCGTGGGGAACCGCACGACGGTTCCCTCTGGCTGGTCGATGGTCATCACGGCGACGAAGGCGGCCACCTCGGCATCGGGGATCGACCCGCCCTGCCACCGGATCTCCTCGGTCGACACGGTCGACGTCCATCCCGGCGGGTCCTCGGCGACGACGTCGGTGACGCCGGGCGGGATCTGCACGCGCAGCGATGTCGTGGGTTGGCCGGCGCATCCGTGGTCGAAGCGGAACGTGACCGGTGTGCGGCCCCCCGAGACGACGGGTTCCTCCGACGAGGTCACGTGGGCGAAGGCTGCTGTCGACGAGGCCATCAGCACGACGATCAGGCCGGTCGCCACGGCGAGGCGCGTCCAGCGGAGCCCGCGGGGCGTGGTGGCGGGTCCGACCTTGGTCATCGCAGCGGTTCTCCTGAGTGGCGACGTCAACGGATGTCGACGATGAAGGGTGTGCGGACCTCGCGGAAGTCGGAGGGTCGCACGACGAGGTCGATCTCCCATTCACCGGGGATCGACAACTCCGAACCTTCGAGGACGAAGGTACCAGGACCGACTTTCACCACCTCGCGGGCGATGGGCCCGAGTTGGGCGCTCGGGAGGGTGAACTCGGCGCGCAAGGTGTTGGCCACGTCGACGGGATCACCCGTGGCGTCCAGGTACTGCACCCGGATCGAGTTGACCCCCGCTCGGGCGGGGCTCACGGTCATCGTCACCGTGTCCTCGCCGGCCGCGCCGGTGAGCTCGATCACGGAGGCATCGATCTCGATCGCGGTTCGGGTGGGAACGACGTTGACGAGCACCGCCGTGACGGCCAGCGCGGCGAGGATGAGGGCGATCTCGGCCAGGACGTTGGTCCGCAGGCGCGCCCACCCGGCTGCGGCCCGGTGGGCCGAGGTGTCCGGTGCGACCGGTGCGTCGTCGGTGCCCCCGAGGGCCACGAGCTGGGGGACCAGGCGGTAGCGGTTGTGCGCGGCCAACGCCAACACGACAGCCACCACGCCGACCTTGGCGATCACGAGCCGGCCGTAGGTGGTCGACCAGAGAGCGGTCGGGTCGCCGCCCGACTGGATCCACGTCATGGCCACACCGCTCACCAACAGCGCGGCGACGCTCAGCGCAGCCGCGGTGGAGAAGCGGTCGAGGACGGTGGCGGTGGAGCTGAGCAGCCGGTCGGGTGAGCTCACCTCGATCTCCGGACGGGTGGCGACCGCGACCGCCCCCTCCGCGGGCTCGGACGGGGCGATGGCCGGATCGGGCTCGCGACCGGAGAGGGCTCCCGAGCGGCGTCGGAGCGTCATGGCCAGGCCGACGAGCCCCCCGAACCAGATCGCCGCCGCCGCCACGTGGGTGCCGTCGGACACGACGGACAGCCAGCGGTAGGGCGACTCGATGGCGTGGCCCCACAGGACGAACGACACCGCCACGGCCAGGCCGCCGTAGAACGCGCACCCCTGGGCGACGAGCAGTCGGTTGGTGTCCGTGGACAGGTGCACGAGGGCCAGCCCGACCAGCAGGACCACGGCCGACCAACCCAGGGTCTCGGTGAGCACGGTCCGCACGACGTCGACGTCGGTGACGGCGTCGCCCCCGCGGCCCGTGGCCAGCGCCGCCTGCGCGGCGATCGATCCGATGATCCCGAACAGCGCAGCGAGCTGCGCTGAGGCGGACGACCGGGGCGATCCGCCAGCGATCGGCGCGCTGGTCGTGCAGGAAGGCCAGGAAGAAGCCGAGGCCGGCGGCGAGGAGGGCGGCCGTGAACGTGACGAACCGAGCCACCGCACCGAAGACCTCCCATGCGGGGTCGGTACGTGCGGTCAGGCCGCTCACCCCGGCGGCGTCGACGGGCACCCCGACGGCGAAGAGCACGGACCCGGTGATGGCGTGGCCATCCGTCGAGACCACCCGCCACGTGCCGACGTAGGTGCCGTCGCTCAGGTCGGGCTCGAGCGGGATCCTCAGCACCCGTCCGCCGTCCTCGCTCGTCGTGTCGCCGTCGTCGACCCGGGACCCGTCGTCGTCGAGCACGGTCAGCCCACCCAGTTCGATGTCGACGGGCTCGCTGAAGGTGACGGAGAACTCGGTCGGGGACTCGGCCACCGACTGGCTGTCCGCGGGCGTCGTGGCCAGCACCGATGCGTGGGCCGCCGCGGGACCGGCGGTGGCGACGAGCAGGGCGCCCCCCATCACGAGCGCCACGGATGTCGCCAGCACGAGGCGGCGTGGCAGGTGCGTTCCGAGCGTCGGCACGTGTCCATAGTTGCGCACGTTGCCGACACCGAGGTAGCGGGTGCCGGTGCTCGACGGTGACGAGGTGACAGGAGCACTATCCTCCGGGAGTCGTCCGGCGCAGGAGGTAGGCATGACCACGCAGGACGAAGGGGCAGGTTCGGCCGGTCCGGCTCGCCCCACGGCGGTGCTCGGCACCCTCATCCTGGTCGCGGCCATCGCCAACCTTCCCCTGGCCGTGGCCAACGTGGCCCTGCCGTCGATCGGCCTGGCCTTCGACGCCTCGCAGACCCAGCTCAACCTCGTCGCCGTCGGGCTACTCGCTCGGCCTGGCGGCGTCGGTGCTGTGGCTCGGCGCCGTCGGGGATCGCTACGGCCGCAAGTCCATGCTGCTGTTCGGGGTGGCTGTTGTCGTTGCCCGCCTGCCTGTTGGCGGCGTGGGCGCCGAGCATCGAGGTGCTGATCGGTGCCCGGATCCTGGGAGGCCTCGCCGCCGGCATGGCCTACCCGACCACCCTGGCGCTCATCACGGCGCTCTGGGGCAGCGGGCCTGGTCGGACTCGTTCGATCGCGCTGTGGTCGGCGATCGGCGGCGCGGTGTCCGCCCTCGGCCCGCTGATCGCCGGGCTCCTGCTCGAGCACTTCTGGTGGGGTTCGGTGTTCCTGGTCACGCTCCCGCTCATCGTGGTCGCCGTCCCGATGGTCTGGATCCTCGTGCCGGCCCATGTCAACGAGACCACTGACCCGGTCGACAACCTGGGCGGGGTGCTCTCGGCGGTCCTCGTCGGCGCGGTCATCGTGGCCATCAACTTCGCCGCGGTGCCCGATTCGGGCACGCTGGTGCTCGGTCTGGTGATCGTGGCTGCGGCGGCCCTCGTCGGCTTCGTGATCCGGCAGCGTCGGGCCGCCAACCCGCTCTACGACCTGCACGTGGCCGGGCGGCGCATCTTCTGGGTGGCGGCCTGCGCGGGCATCGTGGTGTTCGGCTCGCTCATGGGGGCCATGTTCATCGGTCAGCAGTTCCTCCAGAACGTGCTCGGGTACTCCACCATCAGCGCGGGTCTCGCCATCATCCCGGCGGCGGTGTTCATGGTGTTGATCGCCCCACGATCGGCCAAGCTCGTCGAGGCGAAGGGCGCTCGCTTCACGATGCTCACCGGCTACGTGTTCGTGTTCCTGGGCTTCCTCACCATGTTGTTGCTGTGGAAGGAGGACGTCTCCTATCTGCCGATCGGGTTGGCCTACGCCTTCGTGGGGGCCGGGGTGGGGTTCGCGGGCACGCCGGCTTCGCACTCGCTCACCGGGTCGGTGCCGGTCACGCGCGCCGGCATGGCCTCGGGAACCGCCGACCTGCAACGAGACCTGGGCGGCGCCATCCTCCAGTCGGTGCTCGGTGCGCTGCTGACCGCCGGTTACGCAGCTTCGTTCTCCGGGTTGATCGAGAGCTCCCCGAACGCGTCCGAGGTGTCGTCGTCGGTGCAGAGCCAGCTGACGAAGTCGTTCAGCGGGGCCGAGGCCACGGCTCAGCAGTACCCGCAGTACGCCAGCCAGATCATCGAAGCGGCGAAGCAGTCCTTCATCGAAGGTCAGGACTGGGCCTACCTGGCCGGCATCATCGCCGTGCTGTCGGGCGCGGCGTTGGTGTTCTTCATGTTCCCCAAGTACGACGCCGAGAAGGAGCTGTTGGCCGACTACCAGGCCGAGGACTCCGGCGGCGGCCCGGGGCCAGGGCCCGACGCTCGCGTCTCGACCTGATCGAACGCCACCTCAGATGGCGGCGGCATGGCCGGCCAGACAGCCGAGCACGGCATCGTGCACCAGACCGTTGCTGGCCAGGCCGGACACCGCCACGCCGGGCGTCATGACGGACGGGTTCCCGGCGGTGTCGGTGAACCGACCTCCGGCCTCGGCCATGATCACCGGCATCGGGGCGAGGTCCCACAACGAGACGAGCCCGTCGACCATCGCCTCGACCGCGCCCGTCGCCACCATCGCGTACCCGAACCCGTCGCCCCACGTCCGCATCTGGAAGCCGGCGTGCTTCACCGCCAACAGGTCGTCGTCGGGCCAGCGGGTGATGTCGCTCGTCGACACCACCGACTGGTCCGGTTCCGAACGGTCGGACACCCCGGTGCGCTGGCCGTCGAGGTAGCACCCCAGCCCCCGGCCCGCCCACACGGTGTGGCCCAGCGCGGGCAGGTCGATGACGCCGATGGCCGGTCCGTGCTCGTCGAAGACCGCCAGCAGGCTCGAGTACAGCGGGACGCCTCTCGTGAAGGCCTTCGTGCCGTCGATGGGGTCGACGATCCAGGTGCGCCCGGAGCTGCCGACGCGGTCGTCCTCCTCCTCACCGAGGATCGTGTCGTCGGGGTGCGAGGTCGCCAGACGCTCCCGCACGAGCCGCTCCGCCGCGCGATCGGCCTGGGTGACCGGCGTGCCGTCGCCCTTGGCCTCGACCGCCAGGTCGTGGGCGGCGAACCAGCGCAGCGTCAGGGCGCCCGCCGCTCGGGAGATGCTGACGGCCTCGTCGAGCAGGGCGGCATCGACGGGGGGAGCGGTCGTGGGCATGCGATCATCGTGGCACGGCCCACGCCGGGCCCGGACAGGAGATGGGATGACCCACGACGCGGCCCCCGTCGAGGCGTCGACCCCGATCTTCGATCCGTTCGCCCCGGGGTTCTTCGACGACCCCTATCCCTCGTATGCCCGGATGCGGGACCTCGATCCGGTGCACGCCAGCCCTCTCGGCCCGTGGATCCTGTTCGGCCACGCCGAGGCCGCCCGCCTGCTGCGGGACCCGACGCTCAGCGTGGACGTCCGCAAGGCCATCGAGGTCGACCCCCACCAGCGCCGTCGGCGAGACGAGCTGCTCGACGAGATCTTCCCGGGTCGCGAGCGCCGTGAGGACACCTCGATCCTGAACATCGATCCACCCGACCACACGCGGCTCCGGCGCCTGGTGTCCAAGGTCTTCACCCCACGACGGATCGAGGACCTCCGGCCGCTGGTCCGCGAGCTGGTCCACGAGCACCTCGACGCAGTCGCCGGCGCGGGTCGCATCGACGTGATCGCGGACCTGGCCTTTCCTCTCCCGTTCGCCGTGATCAGCGAGATGCTCGGCATGCCCGACGCCGATCGCGACCAGTTGCGGCGGTGGTCCCATGCGGTGGTGCAGCTGCTCGACATCACCATCACCGCCGACGAGGCACGGGAGGGGGCGATCGCCGCGGAACGGATGCGCGCCCACGTCGCCGAAGCCATCGCCTGGAAGCGCACCTGTCCGTCCGATGACCTGTTGACGGCGCTGATCGCCGCGGAGGACGAGGGCGACGTGCTGTCCGAGCACGAGCTCGTCGACCAGATCATGTTGCTGTTCATCGCCGGCCACGAGACCACGGTGAACCTCATCGGCAACGGGGTGCTCGCCCTCCTGCGCCACCCCGGACAGCTCGAGCGCTGGCGCGACGACCCGTCCCTCGACGTCAACGCCGTCCAGGAGCTGCTGCGCTTCGACTCCCCGGTGCAGTTCTCGCGACGGATCGCGCTCGAGCCGTTGGCCATCGGCGATCGGGACGTCGCTCCGGGCCGCTTCGTCATGACGTGCCTCGGCAGCGCCAACCGTGACCGGCTGGTGTTCGGCGACGACGCCGACGAGCTCGACCTGGGACGTCCGACGGCTGGGCTCCACCTGTCGTTCGGCAGCGGAACGCACTACTGCCTCGGTTCGGCGCTGGCCCGCATGGAGGGGGCGGAGGCCATGGGGGCGTTGATCCGCCGTTTCGACGATCTGCGCCTCGTCCCGGAGCACGTCGACTGGAACGGCCGACTCGTGCTCCGCGGCCTGGAATCGCTCCCCGTGTCCTTCGGTCGAACCCGATCGGCGTGACCCTCGTGCCAGGGTGGGGGCTGTGAGCGATCCGACCGGGCCCGCCGGTGGCCGCATCGTGGCACTGGTGGGCGTCTACCACGCCAACGGCACGCTCACCGGCGAGGTGGCCTACTGGGTGGGGGCCCGCCTGGGGAGGAGGCACTGTGCGCTGTGCGACATCACCCACGGCACCTTCCGGGCCAAGCCCGAGTTCGCGGCGTGCCGGGCCGACCTCGCGGTGCCCTTCACCACCGTCCACCTCGACGAGCGCAGCCCCGAGGTCGCCGCGGTGACCGAGGGCTGCACGCCGTCGGTGGTCGCCGAGATCGTGGACGGCGCCGGTGCGACGAGCCACCGCGTGCTCCTCGATCCTCTGGCGTTGGAGTCCTGTGGCGGGGAGCCCCGCGCGCTGATGGACGCCATCGACGCCGCCGCCGAGGCGGCGTCGCTCAGCTGGGCCTGACCCCGACCTCCAGGAGCTGGCGGTACCACTCCCCGGCGATCAGCACGCCCACCCCGATGCTGGCCATGTCCCAGGCCGGGCTGAGGTCGATGACGTGGGTGGTGCCGCCGTGGTGGAGGACGAGCTGGGGCCGCCAGAGGCTGGGTGGGGGCCCGAGGCGCAGTTCGTGCGGCTCGGCGTCGAGGAGGGCCGTTCCCGGCGGGAGGGCCCCCTGCTCCCGGCCCGTGCGGTCGGCGATCGCATGGGCGGTGAAGCAGAGGCGCCCTCGGCCCCATGTGAGCAGGCCCGTGTGGCGCTGGGCGTCGCGGGCACGTCGTCGTGGTGCCCAGGTGGCCTCCACGGCGACGGGGTCGGCGTCGGCGGTGGCCCGCAGGAGACGACCGGGGGTGAGGGCCTGCTCCTCGGGACATCGCCCGCGCGCCGATGCGACGGTGTTGGCGGTGACCAGCGCGCCCAGGGCTCCGAGCGGAACGATGAGGAGCCAGGGACCACCGGTCCACAGCGCGATCGCGACGACCGTGACCAGCGCCCACCCGGCCAGGAGCTCGTTGCGTCGTCGGGCCCTGGCTCGGCGACGGAGCCGCTCGGGGTCCGCCCGTGGTGACCGATCCTCGTCGGGCACGGATCCGTCAGGAGGCCCCGGCGGCGCGCAGCTGCCGGCACCACTCGCCGGCGACGACCGGTCCGACGAAGGTGGCCCCCAGGTCCCAGATCGGGAACAGGCGGATCGTGTGGACCCCGGCACCGAGATCGAGGTCGAGCTGAGGACGAAGGAAGCCCGGGACGGTGGGCAGCGAGATCTTGGTGAAGCGAACGTCGAAGGCCGTCTCGCCGTCGGCGGTCTCGAACGACAGCCGCCCGTTCCCGGCCCGCAGCAGCCCGGCCTTCGCGGTCCCGGGACGTCCCCCGCCCGGTGGGATCCAGTGCCCCGGGGCGGTGACGACGTCACCCTTGTGGGCGTTGCGCAGGGCGTCGGGCTGCGGCGTGAACCGTTCCGGGGCCGCTGCGGACAGGGCCAGGCGGGTCGTGGCGAAGGCTCCCACGGCGAACGCCACGGCCGGCAGCCAGAAGATCACCTGGCCGATGGCCGCGGCGTTGTAGAAGAAGATCGCCACGAAGATCCACCACAGCGCCGTGGAGTAGATCCGACGCCGGCGGGCCCGGCTGACCGCAGACGGTGCGACGGACGGAGACGTTCGCGACACGGTGGGCTCAGGTCCGCCCGGAGCTCGTGAGCCGCATCCCCCGACCGTAGTGGCAGGAATCGACCCTGGTGCACCCGGGTCGGGTCGCGCTACGGTTATCTGGCTCCGGGCGGAGTTCGGGTCTTCCTCCGATCGACTGCGGTCGATGACGAGGTAGTGATGCGACATCCGTCCCGTGTTGTTCCCGGCGCCGTGAGGTCTCTCGTGGTCGTCGCGCTCGTCGTGACGTCGGTGGTCGGAGCGACCGGGGCGGCCGGGGCTCAGGACGCGCGCCAGGATCGGGCGAGGGTGCAGGCCGAGCGCGCCGAGCTGGCCACCCAGGTCGACGTGCTCCAGGCCGATCAAGCTCGGGTCGGTGAGGCCCTGGCGGCCATCGAGGCCAACGTTCGGAGCCAGGAGCAGCAGTCGGCCGAGGCGGCCCGGGCGGCCGAGACCGCCGCCGCCGAAGCCGCCGTGGCTCGTCGAGCGGCCGAGGCGAGTGCCGCCGAGCTGGCCGAGCTGCGGACCCGTCTCACCCGTCTCGCCGTGTCGGCGTACGTCGACCCGCCGGGGGAGGACCTGTTGCGGCGCTTCGAAGCCGGATCGGCCCAGGAGGATGCGACCCGTCGGGCCTTCATGGCCATGAGGTCGGGACGCGACGTCGACGTGATCGATCAGGTGCGCGTGACCCAACGTCGCCTCGAGGACGAGATCCGTCGGGCCGAAGCGGCTCGGGTGCAGGCCGAAGCTGCTCGCGCCTCGGCGGAGGCGGCGGTCGAGACGCTGGGCCAGGCTCGCATCGGCCAGCAGGCCTTCGCCGCCCAGGTTCGTGAGCGACTCGATTCGCGACTGGCCGACGCCGCGGCGCTGGCCGGGCTCGACGCCCAACTGGCGGCGCGCATCGTGGCCGAGGAGTCGGCTCTCGCCGCCGCGGTCGCCCGGGTGCCCGCTCCCGAACCGCCGGCGCCGTCAGGTTCTGCCGGGGCTCCCGCACCGGGCCCTTCGGCGCCGGCCCCCGGGTCCGGCGGCGGCGGGCCGACGCCCACGACCCCTCCGACCACGTCACCCCCTTCGCCCTCCCGCCCGGTGCCGCGACCGCCCACACCGTCCCTGCGAACCGTCGGCGGGATCACCGTGAACGCCGCCATCGCCGATCAGCTCGGTGCACTCCTCGACGCGGCCCGCGGCGATGGCATCGTGCTCGGCGGATCCGGCTACCGCGACATCAACGCCCAGATCGCCCTGCGGCGTCAGAACTGCGGCACCTCGGACTACGCGGTCTGGGACATGCCACCCGACCAGTGCAGTCCTCCCACGGCGCGACCGGGACTCTCGTTGCACGAGCAGGGCCTGGCCGTCGACTTCACGGCCAACGGGCGCTTCATCTCGAGCCGCAGCGACCCGGGCTTCGTCTGGCTCGCGGCGAACGCCGGTCGCTTCGGCTTCCGGAACCTGCCCAGCGAACCCTGGCACTGGTCGATCAGCGGCGGATGACCGTGGTGCCGCCACGGTTCGGAGCGGTCGGTAGGGTGGGGTCGTGAGCCCCGAGGTCATCGAACGCCCCGACACCCGCCTGTCGGACCCTGATCTCGAGGAGGGCAAGGTCGCCCACATCATCCGCAAGGACGATCAGATGCGGGGCTACGTCATGGGCGAAGAGGTCGTCGCCCTGTGCGGGACACGCTTCGTGCCCACCCGCGATCCCGAGCAGTACCCGGTGTGCGGCCCGTGCAAGGAGACCCTGTCCCGGCTCCGCGGGAGCGGCGGGAACTGAGCTCGGAGCACCTCGCCCGGGCCGCGACCGCCTGGTGGGGATTGCTCGACCTCTACGTCGACACCGGTCGTGGTGGTCAGGTGAAGGTGCGTGACCAGCGTCCACGGTCTTCCTCCACGGCGGCGTTGTGGCCCCTGACCCAGGTTCTGGCCGCGGGTCTCCACATGGCCAGGCTCACCGGCGACCTGGGGGTCGTGCCGGCGCTCTTCGACGTCGTCGAACGTCATCGCCTCCGCAGAGGTGACGGCTACCTCCCGTTCCCCGGCCAGGGTCCCCTCTACTTCGACGACAACGCCTGGGTCGGTCTCGACCAGGTGCAGGCTGCCGTTCTCGGGCTGGGTGACGTCGAGGCTGCTCTGGCGGCGGCGACGCGGACCCTCGGCGTGGTGTTCGCCGGCCAGGAGGCCGATGGGGGTGTGCGTTGGTGCGACGAACCCGCCAGCCCCCGCAACACCTGCGCCACCGCGCCCGGCGTGCAGCTGGCCCTCCGACTCGCGCTGCTCGAGGCGGTCGGCCCCACCCGTGATCGCCACCTCGCCGTGGCCGACAAGGCGGCGACGTTCCTCCGCCACCACCTCCGTCGAGACGACGCTCTCTACGCCGATCACGTGGCCCCGGACGGGCGCGTCGACGACGGCCTGTTCGCCTACAACCAGGGGACGCCGGTCGGTGCCGGTGTGCTGTGGTGGCGCCTCACCGGCGACGAATCGTGGCTCGACACGGCGATGGACACGGCCCTGGCGTCGCTGCGCCTCTTCGCGGGCCGCCGGCTCTGGGAGCACCCCCCGGTGTTCGTGGCCATCTGGTACCGCAACCTGCTCTGCCTGCACGCCGCTCGCCCCGTCCCCGGTCTCCTCGACGCCGTCGACGACTACCTCGCTGCGGTCTGGGAGCTGGCCCGCGACCCCGAGACCCAGTCCTTCGACCGGGGCGGGATCGGTCGCTACGACCGCGGCGGCGTGATCGATCACGCCGGTCTGGCCCAGCTCTACGCCCTGCGGGCCTGGCCCGAGACCGGTTGGGCCGACATCTGCTGAGCCCGTCGCAGGACGACCGGGCTCGACCCGGTTCGACCGGCCTCCGTGGGCCCCTACCCTCGTCGGGTGCTCGATCCGGACGCCGCGGAGTGGGTCAGCCTCAGGGTCACCGTGACCGCCGCCGAGGTCGATCGGGTGTCCGGGCTGCTCTGGTCGGTCGGGGTGGCGGGGATCGAGGAGCGCCCGCGCACCGGGGGTGTCGACGTCGAGCTCGTCGCCGGGCTGGCGGTCGGGGTGGTGGCGGACGCCATCGCCGTGCTCGACGGGCGCTGGCCGGTGACCACCGAGCTGGTCGCAACGCACGAGTGGTCGGACGAGTGGCGCCGATGGGCGAAGCCATGGCGGGCCGGGAGCCGGCTGGTCGTCGTGCCGAGCTGGATCGCCGACCCGCCCTGGGCGGGCGCCGACGACGTGGTCGTTCGGCTCGATCCGGGTCGGGCCTTCGGTAGCGGCGCCCATCCGACCACTCGCCTGTGCCTGGCCGAGCTCGAAGGGCGAGTGACGTCCGGTGGTCGGGTGCTGGACATCGGGTGCGGCAGTGGGGTGCTGTCGGTGGCGGCCGCGCTGCTCGGCGCGGGCGTCGTCGAGGCGATCGACATCGATCCCGAGGCGGTTCGGGCCACGGAAGCCAACGCCGCGCGCAACGGTGTGCCGCTCGTCGTGCGGTCGTCGCTCGCTCGCCCCGAGGAGGTCGCCGGGACGGCGTCCCTCGTCGTGGCCAACATCGGCGCGGCGGCGTTGGTGGCCATGGCTGCACCGGTGATGGCGAAGGTCGAGCCCGGCGCGACGCTCGTGCTCAGCGGAGTGCTCGACGAGCAGGTCGCCTCGGTGCGCAGGGCCTACGAGGCCGTCGGGGCGGTGTCGGCCGGCGGGGCCGCCGACGGCGAGTGGCGTGCGCTCGTCCTCGTGCGTCCCCGGTCAGGGCACCACTAGCGTGCGACGCATGTCAGACGCCACGAAGCCCGATGTGTCGATTCCCGACCAGCCCGCCCCCACCGACCTCGTCATCGAGGACCTGGCGGTCGGCGACGGCGCGGAGGCCGCCGCCGGCGCCAACGTGACCGTCCACTACGTGGGGGTGGCCTGGAGCACCGGCCAGCAGTTCGACGCCTCCTGGGACCGGCGCGACACCTTCGAGTTCCGCCTCGGCGCGGGACAGGTCATCTCCGGGTGGGACGAGGGCGTGCAGGGCATGAAGGTGGGGGGTCGCCGCCGCCTGACCATCCCCCCGCACAAGGGCTACGGCGATCGGGGCGCCGGTGGCGTGATCAAGGGCGGCGAGACCCTGGTCTTCGTCGTCGATCTCGTCAACGTGGGCTGAGGCTCGTGCGCCAGCGGGCGTAGCGACCGGGTCGGGCGAACCGCACCACCTCCGGCACCAGCGGATCCCGGCTGCGGGCGCGCCACGTGCCCACCCAGACGCCTGCGCCGTAGGCGACGTCGTCGGCCAGCGCCAACCCCACCCATCGGATCGGGTCGAGTGCGGGGCGTCGGCGCACCCAGTCCACGAGGTGCGGGACCATCGCGGAGAGCACCACCACCCGTCGAGCGCGACGTGACACCACGGCCGCTCCCAGCGCCACCGGCCACAACGGTCGGATCGTCGCGTCGGCCAGCATGCGGCCGGTGCGCAGGTGCGCCTGCGCGGCCAGCTCCGCGGCGACCGGGAACGGCTCGTCGAGCGAGGCCAGGCCCCGGGCCAGCAGGTCGACGCTGACGGCAGCCGTGGCTGCGGCTGCGACGCGGTGGCCGGAGGCCAACAGCGCCCAGACACCGAGGCTCCACGCCGATCCCTCGACCGGCACGAGCGCACCCGGGTGACGAACGGCGAGGGGCCCGGCGGAGGTGCCGTAGTCGAATCGCCGACGGGTCCACGCTCCGAGTCCGTTGCGGGTCGGATGGTCCACGGTGGCGCCGGGGTCGTAGCGCACCGTCCACCCCGCCTCGTCGAGGCGCCACACCAGATCGACGTCCTCACCCACCGAGAGGGCCTCGTCGAAGCCCCCCACGCCGCGCAGCGCCTCGGTGCGCACCACCAGCGCCGCGGCCGGCACGTAGGACACCCGGGTCCGGGCCCGCACCCGGCCCGGGGCTCCACCGAGGTCGAGGGAGGAGCTCGACCTGTCGTAGCGATCGAGCACGGCACCGGCCTCGGCGGGCACGCGGATCCGGGGGGCGACGGCGGCCACCCGGGCGTCGGTGAAGTGGGCCAGCAGGGGCTCGAACCACCTCGCGCCGGGACGGCAGTCGGCGTCGACGAAGGCCGTGAGCGCGGTCTCCACCACGGCGAGGCCGGAGTTGCGGGCCGCAGCCGGGCCGCCTCGGCTGGCGCGGCGCAGGACCTCGATCCCCGGCCCGGGTGCCTCCACGGGCACCGGGCTGGCATCGTCGACGATCACCACACGCGACCGCTGCGCCGTGTCGAGCAGCGCCCGCCTGAGGGCCGGGTCGATTTCGCCGAGCACGGGGACCACGACGGTCACCTCGCTGTCGGGGAACGGTGAGGTCACCACGTCGGGATGGACCAGCCCCGCGTCGAGGAGCCGTCGGGTCAGGGCAGTGGCCGTCTCCCCGGCAGGCACCGGTTCGCCGGAGGCCAGGCGGCGGACCAGGTCGGCCCCTGCGACGGTGAGGCGCATCACCCGGAGAGGCGAGCCTCCCATCACGACGGTGCCGTCCTGGAGCAGTCGCGTCGGCCGGATCGAGGGCCACGGTGAACCCGGCGAGGTCGTCGGGAGGCGGATCGGTCATCGACGGAGCCAGTTCGTCGACGACCCGGTGCAGGTCGGCGACCAGCGCCTCCACCAGGTGACGGCCCTCCTCGGCGTCGGCCCCGGTGGGGTCGCCCAGCACGCCCGTCGGCGAGATCGCGGCCAGTCCTCCCCGGCGCAGCTCCGCCATGAGCTCGGTCAGGTCGGCGGTGACCCCGGGAGTGGCCCGCTCGAGATGGACCACGGTGGGATCGACGGCCAACATGATCGACGTCTCGGTCCTCCCGGCGTGGGCGTCGCCGCCGGGCACCCGAGGGAACCACGCCGCCGCCCGCCGCCCTTCCGAGGTGAGGGTCCCGACGGCGCGGTGCACCGAGGCGGCGTTGCCGCCGTGCCCGCTGGCCAGCACGACGCCCGCGAACGCGTCGGCGGAGCGCACGAGCTCGACGACGACGAGCTCCAGTGCCTCGTGACCGATCGACAGGGTGCCGGTGAACCCTGCGTGCTCGCCGCTCGATCCGTAGGTCAACGCCGGCGCGACGAGCACGTCGGCCCGGTCGTCGGCCACGCGCCGGGCGACGGCCACTGCGATGCGGGTGTCGGTGTCCAGCGGGAGGTGTGGCCCGTGTTGCTCGGTGCTGCCCATGGGCACCACCAGCACCGGCCGCGGGTCGAGGGCGTCGACCTCGGGCCACGTCAGCGTGCCGAGGGTCGAGGAGGGTCGGGCCATCGCCGTCAGTCTCGCATCGGGTCGGCCGCCGCCCCGCCGGTCAGCCGGAGGCCACGGCGTCCTTGCGGCTCATCACGTCGATGACGGTGTTGGCGATCGCTGTCGCGGCCCGTCGTTCCCCGGCCAGGGTGGCGGGTCAGCTCATCCGGCGAAGGCGTCGGTGAGGACCTCGGGCACCGCGCCGGGACCGCTGAGGGCGAGCCATCGCGAGCCGGTGGCCTCGGCGAGTCGTCGGGCGTCGTCGGTGTCGTCGGCGGGGGCGACGATCACCAGCTCGTCGAGGTCGGCGGCGGCGGCCTCGGGGCTCTCGCCACGCGTGGGGCGCGCATCGGAGAGCAGCACGACGACCCGACGGGCGGCGTGGGAGCGTTCCAGCTGGCTCCGTGCCGCCCTGAGGGCCCGATCGATGTCGGTCGGGCCGTGGCCCCTCAGGCAGAAGAGGTCGTCGACCACGTCTTCGATCGCTCGGCCCGATCCCTGCGGCGCCAGGACGAGGACCCGGTCCGAGAAGGCCAGGACCGACAGGTCCCGGGGTGCGCGCCACGAGCATGCCGCAGCGGCCATGGCGGCCGTGGCGAGGCGAGCCCCGCCCATGGAGCCGGATCGGTCGACGACGAGGCACACGGCCGTCTCCGGCCGTCCCCACTCGCGGGCGCGCAGGTCGGCGAGATCGGGGCTCACGCCCCGGCCGCGGGCATCGACGAGGGCGTCGAGCGAGCGGTCGACGTCGATGTCGGCGAGGGCGCGATCGGCGGCGACCTCCCGGAGCCGACCGACGCCGCGACGCCGCACGACCCCGGTGCGGCCCAGGTCGACGACGAGCCGCCCGGCGAGTCGGCGGGCCGTGGCCCGGAGCCGTTCATCGGTGGCGCCGGTGAGGTCGGCGAGCAGGGCCAGCGCCTCGTCGGGATCTTCGGCCAGTGCGTCGTCGAGCGCGGCCTCGTCGAGTGCGCCGACCTCGGGTGACACCTCGTCGAAGTGGGCGTGGCGGGCCAGCTCGCGACGTGAGGCCGTGCGGCGTCGGGCGTCCTCGACGGCGTCGGACGCGGCCGCACCTTCGTCGACGCCGTCGTCCGGGTCGTGGTCCGCTCGACGCCCCCCCGCTCGGGGGGTCAGGCTTTTCCCGTGCCCCCGCCCGGTGGCGTGCCGCCCTCCGCCGGCCGACCCGTCGGCTTCGGTGGGATCCTCGGCCAGGGCCGCCCACAGCTCGCGGACGAGCTCCTCGGCGGAGCGACCTCCCCCTTCTCGTATCCGGATCCGTCCGGAGAGCGCGGCGAGGGCGGCGTCGAGGCCGGTGCTGTCGTCGGTCGCGGTGGTGTCGCGCAACGTGGCGAGACGGTCGGCCACGATCACGAGGTCGATCGCCCCGCGCACGGAGGACCCGACGCGGACGTCGGGGTGCGTGCGGGTGGCCCGGACGACTCGCACGGCGCGCCGCACCAGCGCAGGGGCGGCCTCCGGATCGGCCCGCCGGACGATCTCGCGTTCGGCGTCCTCGTCCTGGTAGCCCATCGCCACCCGGCACACGCGGTCGTAGACGGCTGACGAGATGCGCGCCGTGCCGATGGCGTCGAAGGGGTTCATGGCGGCCACGATGCGAAAGCCCGGCTCGGCCGTGACCCGACCGAGGCGAGGCACGTGCAGCTCCCCTTCGCTCATCGCGGTGATGACCACGTTGAGGGTCTCCTCGGGGACCCGGTTGATCTCCTCGACGTAGAGCAGCGCGCCGGTGCGCATCGCCTCCACGAGCGGGCCGTCGAGGAACACCTCGGCGCAGTAGCCCTCGGCGAGCACCCGGGCGGGGTCGAACGTGCCGGTGAGGCGAGCCGGGGTGAGCTCGGCGTTGCCCTCGACGAACACGAGGTCGATGCCGGCGGTGTCGGCCAGCGCACGCAGGAGCGTGGACTTCCCGGTGCCGGGTGGCCCCTCGAGCAGGACGTGGCGATCGGCGGCCAGCGCCGCCAGCACCACCTCGATCTCGGCGCGCCGGCCGACCATCGCGTCGTCGAGGTCGTCGACGACGGCCTTGGTGAGCGCGATCGGCGGCGTCGTCGCCGGTTCGCCGTCGGTCTCGGTCACGGCCGGAACCCGCCGTCGACGTCGAGCACGGCGCCGGTGAGGGCGCCCGGGGCCTCGGTGCACAGCCAGGCGATGGTGCCGGCGATCTCGTCGGGGTCGATGGCCCGTCGGATCCGGGTCTGGCGGGCGAACGACCCCGGCTCGGACAACCCGTAGATGGCGGCGCTGGCGTGGAGCATCTCGGTCATCGTGGACCCCGGGGCGACGGCGTTGGCGGTCACGCCCGTCGGTCCCAGCTCGGCGGCGAGCGCCTTGACCAGCCCGGCCACCCCGTGCTTCGACGCGCTGTAGGCGGCCAGGCTGGGCAGCCCGTGGTGCGCTGCGCTCGAGGCCACGGCGACGAAGCGGCCACGCCGCGGCTCGGGCCGTCGGAGCAGGTGGGGTACGCCGGCGCGGGCCAGGTGGAAGACGCCGGTGAGGTTCACGTCGATCATGGCGTGCCAGACGTCGTCGGTGGTCTCCCATGTCGGCGGGCCACCGGCGACGGCCCCGGCGGCCCCGACCAGGGCGTCGATCCGACCGTGGCGTTCCGCGACCTCGTCGACGATCGCGGTGAGCGCTGCGGCGTCACGGACGTCGACGCCATGGCCCTCCGCGGCCGGACCGCACTCGGCCACGGCCCGGTCGAGCTCCTCCCGGGTGGCGGGCCGGTAGGGGGACGGGAGGTCGGTGGCGCCCGGTTCGGGGGAGGGGGCGGCCAGGTCGAGCAGGACGACGCGCCATCCGGCGGCGACGAGGCGCAGGCCCGTGGCCGCGCCCATGCCCCGGGCGCCGCCGGTGATCACTGCGACCGGTTCGGACGTCGCGGCGGTCATGGGTGCTCGGCGCGCGCCGTCGCCGTGGGCTTCTCGGTGGTCTCGACCATGGTCCGTCGATCCTACGGCGGTCGAGGTTCGTGGTCGCCGGGGCGGTCCGCGGCACCGCCGAGGATCGCGTGGGTGTTCGGTGGGGACCGATACCGTGGCGGCGTGGGCGCCCCGGAACCGACGGATGACCCCCGGCGACGCTCGTCGACGGTCACCTCCAACTTCGGGGTCTCGCGCCGTGAGAGCCACGACGCGTCGGGGTTCTACGGTCGCTTCCGTCCCCCCGAGCTGTCCTCCGACACCACGATCGCTGCGCCGGCGGCGGCGCGGGACCCGTTCGTGTGCGGCGACGCCCGCCGGATGACGTCGGTGGCCGACGGCTCCGTGGCGTTGGTGGTGACCTCGCCACCATACTTCGCTGGCAAACAGTACGAGGAGGAGATCGACCGGGAGGGCGTTCCGTCGTCCTACCTGGAGTACCTCGAGATGCTGCGCGAGGTGTTCGCCGAGTGCGTCCGGGTGCTCGAACCGGGGGGTCGGATCGCGGTGAACGTGGCCAACCTCGGGCGCAAGCCGTACCGGTCGCTGTCCGCCGACGTGATCGGCATCCTCCAGGACGACCTCGGGCTCCTGCTGCGCGGCGAGATCGTCTGGCAGAAGGCCGAGGGGGCGAGCGGTTCCTGTGCCTGGGGGTCGTATCGGAGCGCCTCGAACCCGGTGCTGCGCGACGTCACCGAGCGTGTGGTGGTGGCCAGCAAGGGCCGCTTCGACCGGGCCCTGCCGGCGAAGGCCCGCGCCGCGGCGGGGCTTCCCCACGAGAGCACCATCGACACCGACGACTTCATGGCCCTCACCCTCGACGTGTGGCCGATGCCGGCGGAGAGCGCACGCCGGGTCGGGCACCCCGCGCCCTTCCCCGTCGAGTTGCCCGAGCAGCTGATCCGTCTCTACACGTTCGTCGACGACCTCGTGCTGGACCCGTTCATGGGCAGCGGGTCGTCGTTGGTCGCCGCTGCCCGGCTGGGTCGGCGGTACGTGGGTTTCGATCTCGATCCCGACTACGTGGCCCTGGCCCGCCGGCGGGTGGCCGAGGCGGGCGAGCAGGACGCCACGGTCGGGACCGCGCCGAGCGGTGCGTCGGGTGTGTCGAGCCGGGGACGGTCCGCCCGCACGTGGGCCGAGGACGCGTTGGCGGAGGCCGGTTTCGTGGTGACCGGGCGTGACCGCCGCGTCCGCGGCGCCGGGGTGGCCGCCGACCTCGTCGTCGAGGACGCGACGGGGGCGGAGCTCCTGGTGTTGCTCGGTGGTTCGGCGTCGGCGCATCGGGGTGGCCTGTCCCGTTCCTCGGTCGTGTTCGAGATCCTCGGCCGGGCGGTGGTGGTGCGTGCGGCCACCGACGCGCCGGTCCTGCTCCTCACGCCGGCGCGGCCCAGGGCGGGCACCGACGGGGAGCGGGCGCTGCGCGCCGCGTCGGGGGTGTTCGCCGACGTGATCGACCTGTCTGACCCCGACGACCTCGATCGTCTGACGGCCCTGGCCGTCGGTGGCGTCGGACGGGTCGGCAACGGCCCCGTGCCGGGTCGAGAGGCCGAGCAGGCCATCGGTCTGCGGGTGTCGGAGGGGGAGTGGAGGGGGCCGGTGCCGTCTGGGCGGGGGGCTGACGACGGTGACGTCGTCGGGTCGGGTGAACGAGAGCGTGCCGTCGAGGTCGGCGGTGAGCGACCAGCCGGTGCGGTGGACGAGTCCGTGGTGGGTGGCGCACAGCCCGACGAGGTTGACGAGGTCGGTAGGGCCGCCGTCCTCCCATGGTCGGAGGTGGTGGATGTCGACCCAGGCCGCCGGCGCGTCGCAGTGGGGGTAGCGGCAGTTCCGATCGCGAGCGAGGACGGCGTCGCGGAGGGTGGGGGTGGCGAGGCGTCGGGTGCGGCCGCGGTCGACGATCACGCCGCCGGCAGTGAGGAGGTGGTGGACGAGCGTGCCGTGGGTGAACAGCCGAGAGAGGCTCGTCGGGCTGAGGTGGTGTCCGTCGAAGGTGACGGGCTCGCCGGATGCGTGGGCGAGGGCATCTCGCAGGAGGGCCTCTTCGATGATCCCGACCGGGTGCGCCGCCAGCAGGGCTTCGAGGTCGGCGGACGTGGCGATGCCGCTGCCACGGAGGGCCGCGGCGAACAGGTCGGCCAGCTCGATGGTGACCGCCACGTGGGGGTGCTGGCGCCCGGGACGGTCGCCGGGGGTGGCGTGGTGGTCGCAGAAGAACCGCATGATCCGGCCGAACGCCTCGCCCTCGTCGATCGGCGGCGCAGCGGAACTCCCCGGGCCGGTCGGGGCGTTCGGCGACCCTCAGCGCCGTGTCGGTGAGCGCAGCCGTGTCGGCGTCGAGGGTGCCATCGAGGATGGCGGTGCCACCCAGTGTCCGCGACACCCAGACCGTGCTCTCCGGCGCCGTCGCCGCGGCGGTCGATCGACCGACACGATGGCCTCGGCCCGGGCCACCCAGTGGCGCAGCACCGCCCTGGTGTCGCGCCAGCGACAGGCCGACGAGCAGCGGGCTGGTCTCGTGGTCGTCGGGCTGACGACCCCGCCCCGGCCGGGTGGCAGGCTGGACCGATGCCCGGACCGCTGCATGTCGTGCTCGACCTCACCGATCCCGATGGGGTGGGCGTGCTCAACGACGTGGTCCTCGCCCTGCGAGGGCACGTGATGGACGCGGGGACGGCGGCGACGGCCACGGTGGCCGCTCCTGACGGATGGCACCGGCTGACCCTCACGGCCATGCCCGGTGGGCACGTCGTGCTCGGTGTGCGCTTCGCCGGGCTCACGAAGTCCCGCACCAACAACGTGGCCGAGGCCCTCGACCGACGAGGGTGGCAGCTCGACGAGGACGGCGAGGGGGCGACCCACCGCCATCCGCCCGGCACCGACGCCATGACGATCGCCTTCGAGTCGCTCACGATGGTCGGCGTCGCCGGCTCTCCGAAGACGACCCGCCGCATCACCGGGGTCGACACCGACGGGACCGCCGTCCCCGTCGGGCTCGAGGACGAGCATCTCGACGACGGCTAGGCCGTGGGGAGGAACGGGCGAGACCTGATCGCCGCTCGGCGCGTCCGGCGCGGCGACACGCCCGTGGGTCAGAGCTGGTCGAGGGGGAACACCGGGAGGGGGAACACGTCCTGGTCGACGTCGGCGTCGGGTGCGGCCGTGCGCGAGAAGCTCCCGTAGCGGCGCCGGGCGATCCACCAGCGGTCGTCGGCGTCGCGTTCGAAGTGGTCGTGGTACACGCCGTAGGCGTTGGTCCGGCGGCCGCCGTCGACGTCCTGGCGCAGCTCCTGCATGTACATGCGGGCTCCGGCGGTCCCCGCGGCCACGTCGACCTGCACCACCGAGTTCAGGATGACGAACTCGAAGAACGAGAAGCGCTCGAGCTCCTTGCCGATGAACGCCCCGATCGCCTCGGGGCCGTCGAAGCGCATCGTGCGGTCGCCGAGGTCGAGGTCGAGCGTGCAGTCGGGGCGCATGATGTCGTGCAGCTCGGCCCACTCCCGGCGGGTGACGATGTCGGCGTAGGCGTGGTGCAGCCTGCGCACCGCCCACTCGTCGAGCGCTTCGGCCAATCGGAGCTGGTCCACGTTCTCCCCCTTCGGTGGCGCCGGGCGCGCGCTCGGACCGTAGCGGGCGCCGTCGGCGCGGTGTCCGCCGACACGCGAGGATGCGGGGACCACGACACGATCCCCGGGGGGACCAATGGCCGAACTGCAGTCGCGTGCCGCCTTCGACGAACTGCTCGACACGTTGCGCGCCGCCGCCGACACCTGGGTCGTCCCCGGGCCGGCCATGGACGACGCCGACGTGGCCGAGGGCTTCCGCAACCTCACCCACATCCTCCAGAGCGCGCTGTACAGCCACCAGGAGTTCGACCCCGAGCGCCCGGTGTTCCACCGCATCGTGTCGCCCACCCGCAGCTTCACCGGCGACAACAGCGACGCCGTCTACTACGAGACGCCGGTCGCTCCCGGCCTGGAGTACATCGTGCGGGGCAACCTCGCCGGGGCCGTCTACACGTCGTTCACCATGGAGGCCGGCGCCGCCGACGGCGCCTACGCCACGCACAACAGCGGCGTGTTGAACGACAACGACATCGACGTCGACGCCGACGGGAACTACGAGATCCGGCTGGGGGGCGCGCCCGCGGACCGCAACTGGATGGACATCGGCGAGAACGGCGGACGGATCACCACCCGTCACTACTTCGAGACGGTCGACTCGGCGTCGGCGTCGCAGACCCTGCACGTCCCGATCAGCATCGAGGTCGTCGACCCACCGCCCCCGCCCCCTCGGTGGGACGACGAGCGCGTCGCCGCGGCGATCCGCCGCGTCAACCGGCACGTGTTCGACAAGACCGTCGGCCAACCGCCGCGCGACGACGTGGGGTCGATCCCGTTCGTGTCGACCGTGCCCAACGTGTTCCCGAAGCCGGTCGTGCCCGGCGACATGGCCTTCGCTGCGGCCGACGCCGCGTACGCGATGGCGCCCTACCTCATCGGTCCGGACGAGGCGTTGGTCATCACCGGGCGTTGGCCGGCCTGCCGCTTCGCCAACGTCTGCCTGTGGAACCGGTGGTCGCAGATGTACGACTACGTGAACCGGCAGGTCTCGTTGAACCGGGTCCAGACCGTGCTCGAGCCGGACGGGTCGTTCAAGATGATCCTGGCCCACTCGGATCCGGGGCTCCCGAACTGGATCGACACCGAGGGCCGGTCGCTGGGCACCGTGTTCTTCCGGTTCTTCCTCCCCGAGGAGGAGGTCGAGACCCCGGTGGCCGAGGTCGTGACGTTCGCCGACCTGACCTCGTGAGTCAGCCCAGCGAGGCGAAGGGGACGACGTCGGTGACGAGGTCGGCCAGCGGTTCCTCGGGCAGCAGGAAGCGCCAGAACATCGTGCCGTGCGGCAGGCCCCGGGTGTCGAGCCAGTTGGCCACGCCCGGGTCGCGATGGGCGAGCACCATGCGGAAGGACCCGTCGGGCTCGTAGGTGGTCTGCACGCGGTTGAGCGAGACGAGGCGGCGGTCGTAGGGCAGCGTCTGCATGTGGTTGTTGAACAGCACGATGTTGGCGAAGCGGCAGCGAGGGAACCGACCCGTGATCACCAGCGCCTCCTCGGGCCCGAGCTCCCAGCGGGCGCTGCGGTACACGTTGTCGGTGGCGGCGTAGCCGATGGCGAGGTTCCCGTCGTGCGCCGGCGGGTTGGTGAAGGCGTTCGGCTCGGCCGACACCCAGGGGATGGCCCCGGGCGGCATCGGCGTGTGGCCCCAGTCGAGCGTGACCGACCGTAGGAACGTGATGACGCGCGTCGGATGTTGGCGGCGACCGCATCGTCGTCGGGCACCGGCGGCGGCCCGGGGTCGTCGAGGGGAACGATCGAGAGCGGGACGTCGAGCGTGGGGTCGAGCGCCGCGCAGCGGGCCCACTCGAAGTAGTGGCGGGTGGTGATCGAGCCGGCGTCGGGGGCCAGTGGCAGCCAGTTGCGTCCGTACGCTCCCGGGCCGTCGGCCTCCGGGCCGACGAGCAGCTCGAAGCTCGCCGTCGGCGGCCACGTCGAACTGGTCGTCGTTGAGGGTGTGGCCCAGTCGCTGCGACATGCCGCCGCCGGCGGTGCCCACCTCGACGGTGAACGAGGTGTAGCAGGCGTTGGCGATGTTGCCCCGGAGCCGGTACGCCCGAGTGGGGTCGACGACCGTGCCGTAGTACACGGTGTCGGGGTTGTCGCCGAGCAGCTTCTTGGTCGGGGTGAACCACCGGTTGAACCGGGGCCGGGCCGGGTCGGCCTCGAGCCAGAACTGCAGGGCGTGGTGCAGCGCGTGCATGGCGAACTCGCGGTACGACGCCCGGTCCTGGTCGCCGGTGAACGTTCCACCGCGGGTGGTCGGCGTCGACGCCGATGGCGGCGATCACCTCTGCCAGCTCGGCCATCGCCGTGCCGCTGGCACTCGTGTCGGTCCCTTGGTCGATGCCCATGTCCGTCCCCCGTGGATCGCGTCCCCGCAGCTTCGCGGACGCCGCGGCCCGGCGCGTCCGCCCCCGCCGACGGCGTCGGCGGCTCGCCGGACGAGGGCCTGCGCCTTGGGGGCGGCACGGCGGCGCCGGTAGTGTGCGGCTTCTTCTCAGGAGGGTGTTCGATGGCTGGTGAGTGGTTCGAGACGGTGGCGGTGGCGCAGAAGCGCGCCAAGCGGCGTCTGCCGTCGTCGGTGTACAACGCCATCATCGGTGGGGCCGAGAAGGGCGTGTCGCTCGGCGCCAACCAGACCTCGTTCGACCAGCTGGGGTTCGCCCCGCACGTCGCCGGCCTCCACGCCGAGCGGTCGATGGAGACCCGGGTGATGGGCCTCGACATCTCGATGCCGGTGATCCTGTCGCCCACCGGCGTGCAGGCGGTGCACCCCGACGGCGAGGTCGCCGTGGCCCGTGCCGCCGCCAACCGTGGCGTTCCCGTGGGCCTGAGCTCCTTCGCCAGCAAGTCGGTGGAGGACGTGGCCGCGGCCAGCGACCAGACCCTCTTCCAGATCTACTGGTCCGGCGGCCGCGAGGTCATGGAGCAGCGCCTCGAGCGGGCCCGGGCGGCGGGCGCCAAGGGCATCATCGTCACCCTCGACTGGACCTTCTCCAACGGCCGGGACTGGGGCAGCCCGTTCATCCCCGAGAAGATCGACCTCAGGAGCGCCATCAAGCTCGCGCCGCAGGCGCTGTCGCGCCCCGCGTGGTTCCTGGCCTACCTCCGCCAGGGCCACATCCCCGACCTCGGGACCCCGAACATGGCCCCCGTCGGCGAGACGCCACCCACGTTCTTCGGCGCCTACTACGAGTGGATGCAGATGCCGCCCCCCAGCTGGGACGACATCGCCTGGCTGCGATCGCAGTGGGACGGGCCCTTCATGGTCAAGGGCGTGTGCCGCGTCGACGACGCCAAGCGCGTCCGCGACGCCAGGCTGCACGGCGCTGTCGGTGTCGAACCACGGGGGCAACAACCTCGACGGCACCCCGGCGCCGATCCGGGTGCTGCCGTCCATCGTCGACGCCGTGGGCGACGAGATCGAGGTCGTGCTCGACGGCGGGGTGCGACGGGGCTCCGACGTGGTCAAGGCCGTGGCCTTCGGGGCCAAGGCCGTGATGATCGGCCGGGCCTACCTGTGGGGCCTCGCCGTGAACGGCCAGGGTGGGGTCGAGAACGTGCTCGACGTGCTCCGCGGTGGCATCGACGCCTGCCTGCTCGGTCTCGGCAAGGCCAGCATCAACGAGCTGTCGGCCGACGACATCGTCGTGCCCCGCGACTTCTTCCTGACCCTCGGCGACAAGTAGCGCCCCGGCCCGAGCCGGGAGGGGCGCCGGGGTCTACAGGACGGTGACGGGGATGCGCCGGCGACCGACGCCCTTGGGCTTGGAGTGGTCGGCGCTGACCGTGGGCCGCTCGACCGGTCCGGCGGCGGCGAGCTCGGCGAGGGCCTCCTCGCCGTGGCCGAAGACGCACTCCGGGTCGGGGGCGTCGAGGGGCAGGCCGGTGAAGAACTTGGCCGCCATGCAACCGCCGCCGCAGGCGTCGTAGCTCCCGCAGGACCCGCACGCGCCCGGCGACGACGGCTCGCGCAACGAGGTGAACAGGTCGCTGGAGCGCCACACCTGGGCGAAGCCGCCGTCCTCGTGGATGCTGCCGGCCTTGAACTCGTCGTGCAGCACGAACGGGCAGGCGTAGACGTCGCCCACGGGGTCGATGAGGCACACCACCCGGCCGGCGCCGCACAGGTTGAGCCCGGGGAGGGGCTCACCCAGCGCGGAGAGGTGGAAGAACGAGTCGCCGGTGAGCACGTGGGGCCGGGCCAGCAGCCAGTGGTAGAGGTCGCGTTGCTGCTGGGCGGTGGGGTGCAGGTCGTGCCACGTCTCGATGCCACGGCCCGAGGGACGAAAGCGGGTGAGGCGCAGCTCGGCGCCGTACTCGTCGGCCAGGGCCTCGTAGGCGTCGACCTGTTCGACGTTGGCCCGGGTCATCACCACGCTGAGCTTGAACGACCCGAAGTCGGCGTCGCGGAGGTGGTCCATGGCCTGGCGCACCCGGGCGTGGGTGCCCTCGCCGCGGATGACGTCGTTGGTGGCCTCGTCGATGCCGTCGAGGGAGATCTGGATGTCGACGTAGTCCAGGGCGGCCAACCGGCGGGCGTTCTCGGCGGTGATGCGCCCGCCGTTGGTCGAGAACTTCACGCCGACGCCTCGTTCGACGCAGTACTCGACGACCTCGAAGAAGTCGGGGCGCAGCATCGGCTCGCCCCCGCCGATGTTGACGTAGAACACCTGCATCTCGGCGAGTTGGTCGACGACGGCCTTCATCTGCTCGGTCGACAGCTCGTCGGGGTCGCGCCGCCCGGAGCTCGACAGGCAGTGGACGCAGGCCAGGTCGCAGGCGTAGGTCCACTCCCAGGTGAGGCAGATGGGGGCGTTGAGGCCGAGCGTGAGCTCGTCGGTGAGCGCAGTCATGAGGGGTCCTCGGCGGAGGTCGGAGGGGAGGAGGGACCGGGGACGATGAAGTCCCCGAGAGCCAGTGAGGTGAGGGCGGCGTCGAACGAGGGCCAGCGCCGCTCGTCGAGCTGGGCGGCGTGGAAGGCCGCTCGGGCGGTGGGTGCGTCGGCCAGGCCCTCGACCACGTCGACGAGGTCGGGTGAGCGCAGGAAGGTGAGTCGCCGGTTGCCGTAGTGGTAGGCCAGCGCGCCGAACGGCTCGGGTCGCAGCGCGACCCGCTCGTGGAGCCGCCAGGGGCGGTCGGCGTCGAAGGCGGTGGCGGTGCTCATGGCCGCGGGTTCCGCCGACCGCGGTGTCGACGGGACGGGTCGATCCGGGTCAGTAGACGCCGCACATGCCGTCGATGGAGATCTCCTCGACCAGCAGCTCTTCTTCGACGAGCTCGGCCTCGGTCTCGGCGACCGGCGCGGAGTCGGTGGCCTCGGTGGCTTCCAGAGTCGTGTCCATGGCGTCCCTCTCGTGGGCATCGGCGACGAAGCACCATCCTACCGACGAGCCGGGGACCGGGGGACGGGGGCTCGGTCCCCGAGCGAAGCCTCAGCGCTGGTGGCCGACGGTCGTGGCGGAGGTCGCACGGGTGGCGAGGCGATCACGCCACCACGCCACCGTGCGCCGCGCCGCGTCCTCGAGCGGCGTGGGGGTGAGGCCGAAGGTGTCCTCGACGTCCGAGGCGTCGATCACGAAGGGCTTCTCGAACTGGTAGCTGGTCTCGCGGAGCTCCTTCATGAGCGGTGAGAACCATCCCAGTGGGCCCAGCACCCAGCCGGGGAGCCCGGAGACCTTCGGGGCCGGGACGTCGGCGGCGCGGGCCAGGGTGGCGACGAGCTCGCGTGCGGAGCAGGCCGGGGAGGTGGGGACGTGCCACGGTCGACCGAGGGCCCGATCGTCGGTGCCGAGCACCGCCAGGGTCGTGGCGACGTCCTCGACGTAGGTCCAGCTGTGCAGGGCATCCGGGTCGCCGATCGTGGTGATGCGCTTCCCGGCGAGGACGTTCGGCACCACCCGGTCGCCCATCGCCGAGCCCATGATGCCGGGCCCGAAGAAGTCCGACGCGCGCGGCCTCGGTCACCCGCACCCGACCGGCCCGGTGCGCGGCCAGGGCGTCCTGCCACATCCGGGCCCTGACCCGTCCCTTGGTTCCGGTGGCGTCGAGGGGGAGGTCCTCGGTGAGGGGCTGCTCGGCCGTCGGGCCGTAGCCGTAGAGGTTCGACATGGTGACGAGGACGGCGTCGTTGGCCTCGGCGGCGGCGAGGAGCGCCGCGGCGATCGGAGGCCAGTCGGTCGCCCATGCGTCGTAGGGCGGGTTGGCGCAGTTGTAGACGGCGTCGGCCCCTCGCGTGACGTCGAGCATCGCGGCCGCGTCGGAGGCGTCCGCCGCCAGGGCGCTGATCCCGTCCTGGTCGATGGTCGTCCCGCGTCCGGGACACGAGGCGGACCTCGTGCCCCTTCGCGGCCAGCTGCACGGCCGTCGCGCAGCCGATCGGACCTGCACCGATGATCACGTGTCGTCCCATTGTCGATCCTCCCGTTCGACCCACGAAGTGTGAGCACTGCTCTCATTGTGGAGCGACGGTCTGGATCTGTCAAGAGCGGTGCTCGCGAAATGGGCTGATGCTCTCGAACGTGACAGGATGCAGGAATGAGCGCCCCTCGCACGGCCCGGGAGCGGGCCCGCCTCGAGATCACCGGCGAGATCCTCACGACGGCCCGAGCCCACCTCGCCGAGGAGGGTCCGGCCGGGCTCAGCCTGCGAGCGGTGGCGCGGGACCTGGGGATGGCGTCCTCGGCGATCTATCGGTACTTCCCCAGTCGCGACGCCCTGCTCACCGCGCTCCTCGTCGAGGGCTACGACGCCCTGGGGGCCGTCGTCGAGCAGCGGGAGGCGGCCGTGCGGCGTGGCGATCCCCTCGGTCGTTGGAAGGCGGCGGGCCGGGCCGTGCGCGAGTGGGCGCTGGACCACCCTCACGAGTACGCCCTGCTCTTCGGCAGCCCCGTGCCGGGCTACGCCGCGCCCCAGACCACCATCGACCCGGCCACTCGCGTCGCTCGGGTCCTGATCGCGATCTTGGTCGACCAGGCCGGGCCGGACGGCGTCGCTGCCGTGGACGACGATCCCGCCCGAGGCGACCGCGTCGGACCCGCGGGACATGGTGGCTGCGTGGCTCCCGCCGCTCGTGGCGCACCTGGGTCCCGAGATCGCTGCCGGTGCCGGCACGATGGCGCCGACGGTCCCCTCCGAGATGCTCACGAGGGGCGTCCTGGCCTGGGTGTCGCTCTTCGGGCTGGTGTCCTTCGAGCTCTTCGGGCACCTCGTGGGCAGCGTGGAGCACCCGGAGCTGCTCTTCGAGCAGTTCCTCGAGGACTCGGCGGTCGCGCTCGGGTTCACCCCGGGGACGACCGCCGCAGGTAGTTGACCAAGTCCAGGATCGTCGTCCTAGGATGCGCGAACCGGGGGTCGGGGCGCCCACCGGTCCCGGGCCGCGCCGTGCGTCCCTGGTCGGTGCCCGCAGTGAGGACGACATGGCGTACCCGGACGGCGTCGGTGCGGTCGATCTGATGATCGGCTTCCCCTTCCGCGACAAGAAGGCGGTCTACGAGTACCTCAACGCCGGGATCAAGGACGGCGGGTCCGAGGACCTCGAGATGCCCGCCGGCTACATGTTCAAGGACGTGCCCGCCGAGGCCGGAGCCGAGACCGACCCGATCGACGTCACCTTCGGGGAGATGGACCGCTGGGGTGTGTCCGCCGGGCTGTTCGGGGTCTCCGAGACCTCGCTCGAAGCCCGGCGGCGCCATCCCGGTCGGGTCTTCCTGTCGCTCGAGGTCGATCCGAACGACATCACCGGCTGCGTGCGCCGCATCCGCTCGACCCACGAGGAGCACGGCCTGAGCGCGGTGACGACGTTCCCGGCCGGCTGCAACCCCCAGGTGCCGGTGAGCGACCGCCGCTACTACCCCGTGTACCAGACGTGCATCGACCTCGACATCCCGATCATCGCCAACGCCGGCATCCCCGGACCCCGCTTCCCGGCCGAGTGCCAGCACGTGATGCACTTCGACCAGGTCTGCTACGACTTCCCCGAGCTGCGCATCGTGATGCGCCACGGCGCCGAGCCGTGGGAGGACCTGGCCGTCAAGCTCATGTTGAAGTGGCCGGGGCTGTACTACATGCCGAGCGCCTTCGCCCCGAAGTACTACCCCGAGGCCATCGTCCGCTACGCCAACAGCCGTGGGGCCGACAAGATCATGTACGCCGGCTACTACCCGGCCGGGCTGACCCTGGAACGCATCTTCACCGAGCTGCGCGACGTCCCGTTCAAGGACCACGTCTGGCCCAGGTTCCTGCGCGAGAACGCCATCCGGGTCTTCGGCCTCGACGGTGTGAGCTGACCCGGCCGCCGCTCGGCGTCGGTCTGGCACGCTCTACTGTCGCCGCCACGTCGTCGAGGGGAGCAGTGCACATGGGGATCGCCGTCGTCACCGGCGCGGGGCAGGGACTCGGTCGGGCCACCGCGGAGCGGCTGGCCCGGGACGGCCACGAGGTGGTGGCCCTCGACCTCGACGGCGACCGGGCCGCCGACACGGCCGCCGCAGTCGGGGGCCAGGGCCACGCCTGCGACGTCACCGACCCCGACGCGGTGCGCGCCGTGGCGGAGCGGGTCGGTGGGTGCGACGTGCTGGTCAACAACGCCGGGATCTGGAAGTTCCACTCGATCCTCGAGATGAGCCCCACGGACGCCCAGGCCGTGATCGACGTGAACGTGCTCGGCGTCGTGTGGTGCACCCAGGCCTTCGCACCGCTCATGGTGGCCGGGGGCGGTGGCAGCATCGTGAACCTCTCCTCCGGTGCCGCGTACACCAACTCCCCCGGGCTCGGCATGTACCCGGCCACCAAGAGCGCAGTGGAGTCGCTCACCCGCACGATGGCTCTGGAGCTGGGCCCGTCGGGCATCCGGGCCAACGCCATCGGTCCCGGCCTGATCGTGAGCGACGGGACGGCGGCCAACTTCCAGGGCGAGCGAGCGGTGGAGCGGGCCCGGGGCGTCCCGCTCGGTCGGGTCGGCGCCCCCGCCGACATCGCCGACGTCGTGTCCTTCCTGTGCAGCGACGACGCCCGCTACGTCAACGGCCAGGTGCTCTACGTCGACGGCGGGATCACCGCCGGCCGACCGATCCAGTGACCCCCTCCCCGACCATCCGCTGATCGAGCCCGCGACGACGCCGGCTCTCCGACCGACAGGACCTGCCATGCAACCGTTCACCATCGCCGTGCCCGACGAGGTCATCGACGACCTCCACCGGCGCCTCGACCATGCCCGCTGGCCCGATCAGGCTCCGGGCGAACCATGGTCGTTCGGGATCCCCGTGGCCGAGGTGCAGGCCGCGGTCGACCACTGGCGCCACCACTACGACTGGCGGGCCCGTGAGGCGGCCATGAACCGCTGGCCGCAGTTCCTCACCGAAGCCGAGGGCGAGCAGGTCCACTTCCTGCACGTGCGCTCCCGACACGACGACGCCACCCCGCTGCTGCTCACCCACGGTTGGCCCGGCTCCTTCGTCGAGTTCCTCGACGTGATCGAGCCGCTCACCGACCCGGAGGCCCACGGGGGCACGGCCGCCGACGCCTTCCACGTCGTGGTCCCGTCGATGCCCGGCTACGGGTTCTCCGGCCCCACCCGCACCACGGGGTTCGACTCCCGGCGCGTCGCCGACGCCCTCGCCGACGTGATGACGCAACTGGGCTACGACCGGTTCGTCGCCCAGGGCGGCGACTGGGGTGCTGTCGTCACCCGATGGCTCGGCCGCGACCACGCCGACCGGCTCATCGGCCTGCACGTGAACATGATGTTCGCCTTCCCCGCCTCCGACGATCCCGACGCCATGGAAGGGGTCACCGAAGCCGACCTGGCCCGCTTCGCCGCCGCCGGCGAGCGCATCGCCGACGGGACCGGCTACATGGCGATCCAGAGCACCCGCCCGCAGACCCTGGCCTACGGCCTCACCGACTCACCCGTCGGGCTCGCCGCCTGGATCCTCGAGAAGTTCCACGTCTGGAGCGACCTCGACGGGGCCAGCATGGCCGAGACGTTCGGGATGGACCGGTTGCTCGACAACCTCATGGCCTATTGGGTCACCAACACCGCCGGTTCCGCGGCCCGCCTCTACGCCGAGTCGGCTCGGGGGGCGACGTCACCCACCGATCCGGTCGGTGGCCGGGTGGAGGTGCCCAGCGGGCACACCGTGTACCCCCTCGAGCTGCTCCAGACGCCGCGGGCCTGGGCGGAGAAGGCCTACGACCTCGTCTACTGGGGCGAGCAGGACCGCGGCGGGCACTTCGCCGCGTTCGAGAGGCCCGAGGGCTTCGTCGACGAGGTCCGGGCGTTCGCTCGGGTCCTACGGGAGGGCTGAACCGACGCCCGCGTGTCGATGAAGTGAGCCATCCACGATCTCGAGCCGTGGGGTGGTCTTGCCACTGGGCTCGTCGCCGCACCCCGGTACGGCGTCGCGGCCGACCTCCACGACCTGAGCCGTCCAACGACCCCGGCCCGATGGCGCCTCGTAGGCGATCTCGACGTCCCACCGGTCGTCGTGGCGCTGCTGTGCACCCGTGTGGGGCCAGCTCAGCCAGTCCCATCCGACCGCTTCGAACGCGGCCGCCTCGACGACCTGCTCGGCCGCGGTGGCCAAGGTGCATCGACCCCGGTAGTGGCCGATGACGTCGGTGACGCGTCCGGAGCGTCGCAGGATCTGCTCGGTGAGCTCGCGGTCGAGCCACGCCCACGAGGTGCCCGTCGGGAGGTGGATGGCGGTGGGCGCGAAGCGATGGCCACCGGTGTGGCTGGTGCGCCAGGTGCGCGTGGAGGCCGGGAGGTCGTGGTCCAGCTCCAACGCCAGCGTGGTGCCGAGGGCCCCGCAGCACGCATCGCGTCGACCGTGGGTGCACACCAGGAGGTCGTCGGTCGTCGACGCGTCCACGGGCGTGCGGAGGTCCTCGCCGCGCACCAGGGCCACCGCGGCGTCGAGGGCGTCACCGGCGGACCCGGTCAGCTCCCGCCGGGAGTAGGAGGCCTGCGCGGAGGTCGGGAGCTCGTAACCGATCACGCGCACCACGTCGGGCGACTCGGGCACCACAGCCTGGAGGCGCCAAGGGCGCCCGTCGGCGCGGGCCTCGTCGATGGCCGCGACGAGAGGTTCGAGCCCGGGAGCCGCCCCGATGTCGGAAGGCCATGGGCCCGGAACCCCGAGCACGAGGAACGAGGTCCGGGTGGGCGCGGTTCCTGCGGGGGCCAGACCGAGTGACCTCGCGGCGGGCGAGCAGCGCAACGTCACGTGGTGCCACCACCCGTGGGGCTGGCCGACGGGTTGTAGTACTCGCGCTGGCGGGCGATGCGCCCGTCGCGGAAGCCGAAGACGGCGATGTAGCGGTTGGCGTACCGTGACCCGGTCGGCCGGTGCTCACCGGTGCCCGAGAACTCGACGACCAGTTCGTCGGGATCGAGGCACGCGTGGACCTCGTCGACGGTGAGGTCCAGGGAGAAGGCGGCGAGCGCAGCGTCGAGGAAGGTCAGCGCGGCGACCTTGCCCTCGATGCGCTTGGGTGGCGAGGCGTAGGGGAGCTCGAGCACGAGGTCCTCGGTGTAGTGCTCGAGCTGGCGGGTCGCATCCCCGGCACGGATGCCGGCGAAGGCGCCGTGGACGGCCTCGAGGTTCCTGGCGCGACGATCATCGAGGTCCGGTGCGGCCATACCGGGCGCTCAGTCCTCGCGCTTGCGACGCCGGTCGGGGACCAGGCCCTCGAGGCGCTCCCCGACGGCGTCGATCACCGTGTCCGGCGGAGTCCGGTCGTCGACGACCAACTCCAGCAGGGCCTCGTGCTCCTCGGCGCTGAGCACCAGCAACCGGCCCTGGTACTTCGAGGCGCTGGCCTTGGTGAACTGGCGAGGGTTGCGCAGCTTGGCCGCGATCGCATCGAGGACGTCCTCGTCGGCGTCGCCCGGCTCGTCGTGGACGAGGTCGAGGAGCTCCCAGATCTGGCGGGGGGTGAGTACGACGCCCAGGAGGGACGTGTCGGTGATCATCTCGGCTGCACGCTCCGGTGCTCGGCGACCCTCGGGGCCGTTCTCGTCATCGATCGACACCGCAGGGGCCTCGCATCCCACGACCCGCAGATGCGGTGTCGTCGCTCGAGCAGCCCCCGGCGCCGCGGACTCCTTCCTACCGCGCCGAGGCAGGCGGGTACAACCCGTGGCTGGCCCCCGGTCCCCACGCGGGGCACGCTGTGGCCATGGCGTTCCGACACGTGGTCCTGCTCACCCTCGACGCCGACACCGAGGAGATCGATGCGCTCGTCGACGCACTCCGGGCGCTGCCCGACGAGATCCCGGAGTTGCGTGGCTACGTGGTCGGTGTCGACGCCGGTCTCAGCGAGGGCAACGCCACGGTGGCGGTGGTGGCCGACACCGATGATCGTCGAGGCTGGGAGACCTATCGCGATCACCCGGCGCACCGGCGGGTGATCGAGCAGATGATCGCTCCACGCTTGGTGGCGCGTGCTGCGGTGCAGCACGAGGTGGACGGCTGAAGCCCGAGGTCGAGGCGGGAACGGCGGGTGGACACGAGATGAGCCCGTCGTTACGGTCCGCCCGGTGGGGGAATCGACGGACGCATCGCCAACGGACCCGAACGCGCCGCTGACCGGGCTCCGGGTGCTCGACACGTCCCACGGGCTGGCCGGGGCCTACTGCGCCAAGCTGCTCGGCGACGCCGGCGCCGACGTGGTGCGCATCGAGCCCTCCGACGGCGATCCCCAGCGTCGCTGGCGATGGGGTGCCGAGGTCCCCGACGGTGAGGACGGCGCCCTGTTCCGGTACCTCCGCCACGGCCAGCGCTCGGCGCCGGTGTCCGAGGTCGACCGCTGGCGTGACGGCGCCCACGTGCTGGTCGTCGGTGGGCCCGCCGACGGTCCGGGCGCGGCGACCGTGGCGGCCTGGCGGGCTGCGGACCCCGCGCTCGTGATCGTCGCCGCGAGCACCTACGGGCTGGACGGTCCCTGGGCCGGTCGCCCCGGCACCGAGTTCATCGCGCAGGCCGAGAGCGGAGGGCTGTCCATACGGGGCGGACCCGAGCGCCCACCCATCCAGGCCGGGGGGCGGATCGTCGACTGGGTCACCGGCGCCTACGCCGCCGTGGGAGCACTGGCCGCCGTTCGCCGATCTCTCGTCACCGGTGAGGGGGAGGTGGTCGACGTCTCGGCGCACGACATCGCCAACCTCACCTGCACCGTCTTCAACGACCTGTTCCAGTCGCTCGCCGGACGCCCGCCGTTCGATCCCGAGCAGCCGTCGCGGCAGTTCGAGACCCCGTCCATCGAGCCGACGCTCGACGGCTACGTCGGCTTCAACACCAACACCCGCGAGCAGTTCGACGCCTTCCTGGTGCTGATCGAGCGGACCGACCTGCTCGGCGACGACGCCTGGGCGTCGTTGGCCACGAGGGTCGAGCGCAGGGTCGAGTGGAACGAGATCGTCCGGGCGTGGACGACGCAGCGGACCACCGCCGAGATCGTCGACGCCGCCGCGGTCCTCCGGATCCCGGTGGCTCCGGTGAGCGACCCGACGTCGGTGGTCGACCTCGAACAGGCCGTCGCCCGGGGGATCTTCGGGCCCGACCCGACGGGCTCGTTCACGATGCCGAGGCGACCGTGGCGGATCGACGGGCTCGACGCGCCCGCTCCCCGTCCGGCTCCGGCGCCGGGCCAGCACGCCGGCGAGGGCTGGACCGACGATCAACCGGTTCGACCCCGGCTGCCCGTTCCTCGGGCGGGTGAGCTGCCACTGGCGGGACTGAAGGTGCTCGACATCACGGCGTGGTGGGCCGGTCCGTCCTCGACGGCCCTGCTGGCCGGGCTGGGGGCCGACGTCGTGCACGTCGAGTCGACCCGTCGCCTCGACGGCATGCGCATGACCGGCGGTGCGTTCGCGGCGCTGCCCCAGTGGTGGGAGCGCAGCGCCTTCTTCCTCCAGGCCAACGCCAACAAGCGTGACCTGACCCTCGACCTCGGCGACGAACATGGGCGCGACCTCGTCCTGCGCCTCGTCGAGTGGGCCGACGTGGTGGTCGACAACTTCACCCCGAGGGTGCTCGAGTCCTTCGACCTCGGATGGGACACCATCCACGCGACCAACCCGGCTGCGGTGTTCGTGCGCATGCCGGCGTTCGGACTCGATGGACCGTGGCGTGACCGACCTGGCTTCGCCCAGACGATGGAGCAGATCACGGGACTGGCCTGGGTCACCGGGCACGCCGACGACCAACCGCGCATCCAGCGCGGTCCGTGTGACCCGAACGGCGGCGTGCACGCCACGTTCGCCACCCTCGCCGCGCTGGTCGAACGTGATCGCACCGGGGTGGGCTGCCTGGTCGAGGCGCCCATGTTCGAAGCAGCCCTCAGCGTGGCTGCCGAACCGGTGCTGGAGTGGACGGCCTACGGCCACGTCGTGGAGCGCGCCGGGAACCGTGGGCCCGAGGGTGCGCCCCAGAACCTCTATGCCTGCGCCGGCGTCGAGCGCTGGCTGGCCCTGGCCGTCGTCACCGACGACCAGTGGCTGGCCCTCACGCAGGTGATCGGACGCGACGACCTGGGTGCGGATCCGGCTCTCGCCACCGCCGAGGGACGTCGCCGGCACCACGATCGCATCGACGACGCCGTGGCCGCATGGGCCGTCACGCGGGATCGTGACGAGGCCGTCGACGCACTCGTGGCGGCAGGCGTGCCCGCCGGCCGATCGGTCGACCCGAGGGCCAGCTCCGAGCACCCTCAGTACGCCCATCGCGGGACCTTCGAGCAGGTCGACCACCCGATCGTCGGAACCCATCCCGTGATGGGGCTGCCCTTCCGCTACGCCAGCGTCGATCGGTGGATCACCGCGCCTGCGCCCCTCCTCGGGCAGCACTCGCGTGACATCCTCGTGGGGCAGCTCGGTCTCGACCCGAGCACCTACGACGACCTCGAGGCCGCCGGGGTCACCGGCACCTGGCCCCAGGGCATGCCCCGCTGATCGCCCGAACCCGCCCACAGGAGACCATCGTGACCCTCACCGCCGACACCGCCGCCCCGACCGGGGACCTCTTCGACCGCCACCGCGTGATCGACGTCGACACGCACCTCACCGAGCCCCCCGACACCTGGACGCGTGCCTTCCCGGCGTCACGCCACGATCAGGTGCCCCACATCGAGCGCATCGACGGCCGCGACACCTGGATGGCCGGCGGCGAGCGCATCGGCTCGCCGGGCTACTACTCGATGGCCGGGTTCGACGGCATCATGCCGGCCTCGATCCCCGAGACCTTCGACGACATCGCCCCCGCGATGTACGACGCGCACGCCCGGCTGGAGTTCCTCGACCGCGAGGGCATCGACGCGCAGGTGCTCTACCCGAACGTCGGCGGGTTCGGGAACGGCTACTTCCTGCGCCTCGGCGATCGCGAGCTCGTCGCCGAGTGCGTCAGGGCGTTCAACGACTTCCTCACGCAGTGGTGCTCGGCGGACCCGAACCGGCTCATCGCCATCACCGCCCTGCCGTTCTGGGACCTCGACCTCTCGATCGCCGAGATCGACCGCTGCCTGGGCATGGGCCATCGGGCCATCAACTTCTGCAACCAGCCCCAGGACTACGGCATGCCGCCGTTGGCCCATCCCCACTGGGACCCCATCTGGGCACGGGCGCAGGAAGCGGGGATCCCCGTCAACTTCCACGTCGGCGGAGGGTCGATGGGCACGATGTTCAACGACGAGGCCGGCATGGGCTGGATGACCAACTTCGCCAAGGTCAGCTCGCTCATCTTCCTCGACAACATGCGCTGCGTGGCCGATCTGATCTTCGGTGGCGTGTGCCATCGCTTCCCCGACCTGAAGTTCGTGTCGGTGGAGAGCGGCGTCGGGTGGGTGCCCGGTGCGATGGAGACCTTCGACTGGCAGTGGCGCAACGGCGGCATCCGCCTCGAGCACCCCGAGTACGACCTGTTGCCGAGCGAGTACTACCGCCGCCAGATCTTCGGCTGCTTCTGGTTCGAAGAACAGGTGGCCGTGGACGCCATCGCCAAGTTCCCCGACAACATCTTGTTCGAGACCGACTATCCGCACCCGACCTGTCAGCACCCCGGGCCGCAGACCCCGGCGCAGCGGCCCCGCCAGTACGCCGACCGGGTCATGGGGTCGCTGTCCGACGACGTCGTCGAGAAGATCCTCTGGAGCAACGCCGCCGCGCTCTACGGGCTCGACTGAGGTGGGCGCCACCGACGACCTCGGACTGGAGCCGCCGGACTTCGGCACCCGCTACATCGTCTCGGAGATGAAGGGCCGGGTGCTGCACCTGCGCATCGACCGCACCGAGCGCCGCAACTCCTTCACCCAGGACATGTACCGGGCCCTGAAGCGGGCGGCCATCTGGGCCGACGGGCAGTCCGAACTCGATGCCGTGTGCCTCACCGGCACCGACCAGTGGTTCGGATCGGGCGGCGACATGGCCGGGAACGCCGAGGACACCGAGGGCCTCGCCGTGGAGTGGGACTCCACCGACCAGTTCCCCTTCCGCCACATCGAACGCTGTCGCAAGCTGTGGGTGGCCAAGGTCAACGGGCTCTGCCACGCCGGCGGCCTCGACCTCACCTTGTGCTGCGACATCTCGGTGGCGTCGGACCGTGCCCGCTTCCGTGTGCCCGAGCTGCTCCGCGGCATCCCCGACCCCGTGATGGTCGCCCGTCTCGGCGAGGTCGTCGGGCTGGCCCGGTCGTGGTACATGCTCTACACCGCGGCCGAGGTCACCGCCGCAGAGGCCGAGGCCATGGGCCTGGTGGGCAAGGTCGTGCCCCACGACGAGCTCGACGCCCACGTCGACTGGGTGCTGGCCCAGGTCGAGCTCACCGGCCCCAAGGCCCGCGTCGAGGTGAAGCACAGCATCAACCAGCGCCTGCCCATCGTCGACCAGGGGATGTTCCACCGGGCGATGATGACCCCGGAGATGATGGAGGGGCTGGCGTCGTTCGTGCAGAAGCGGCCACCCGAGTGGCCACGGGACTGATCCCGGTCGTCGTCGAGCCAGGGAATCACCCAGGTCGGGTGACGGGCATCGCCGCCGGGTGGGCCTAGAGTCTCTGCGGTGCTGGGGACGACCCCGGGCCGTCACACGTTCTCAAAGGGAGCACGCATATGTTCGCAGCTGAGTGGGGCACCGGTCAGGTGTTCTTGTCGATGGTGTACTTCTTCATGATCTTCATCTGGATCATGTTGCTCTTCCAGGTCTTCATCGATCTGTTCTCCGACCACGAGACCGGTGGCGTCGCCAAGTTCCTGTGGGTCCTGTTCGTCCTCGTCCTGCCGTTCCTCGGCGTGTTCATCTACCTCATCGTCCGCGGTGGAGGGATGGCCGAGCGGCGGATGGCCGCAGCCACGGCGCAGCAGAAGGCCATGGACGCGTACATCCAGCAGACGGCGTCGAACGCGTCGCCCGCCGATCAGCTCAAGCAGCTCTCCGACCTGCACGACGCGGGCAAGCTGAGCGACGAGGAGTTCGCCTCCGCCAAGGCGAAGATCGTCTCCGCCGTCTGATCGGAGCCTCGTTTCGATGACCACCGCCGGGGCCTCGTGGCCCCGGCGGTGTCGCTGTCCGGCGTCGTAGGGTCGGGTGATGTCACGCGACGTCGCCGGCCTCGTCGATCAGCTGACGATCGAGGAGAAGGCGGCGCTCTTGGCGGGAGCCGACCTCTGGTCGACGGTGGCGGTGGAACGACTCCAGCTCCCCTCGGTGCGGGTCACCGACGGCCCGAACGGGGTGCGTGGCCCCGGCCTCCCCGGTGAGGACGGCGGGCTGTCGTCGGTGTGCGTGCCGTGCGGTTCGGCGCTCGGCGCCACCTGGGACACCTCGCTCGTGGAGCGCATCGGCCGGCTCCTCGGCCAGGAGACCCGCACGAAGGCCAGCCGGGTGCTGTTGGCCCCGACCGTCAACCTCCATCGCTCGCCGCTCGGCGGGCGCAACTTCGAGTCCTACTCGGAGGACCCGCTGCTGGCCGGCCGGCTGGCCGCCGCCTACGTGCGCGGCGCTCAGTCCGAAGGGGTCGCCACCACGGTGAAGCACTTCGCCGGCAATGAATCCGAGCTCGATCGGATGAGTGCCGACACCGTCGCCGACGAGCGCACGCTGCGCGAGCTCTACCTGGTCCCGTTCGAGCTGGCCGTCCGAGAGGGTGGCGCGTTGGGCGTGATGACGGCCTACAACCGCCTCAACGGCGACTACTGCGCCGACAGCGCGTGGCTCCTGCGCGACGTGCTCCGTGGTGAGTGGGGCTTCGAGGGCTTCGTGATCAGCGACTGGTTCGCGCTGGCCGACACCGTGTCGGCCATCCGGGCAGGGCTCGACCTCGAGATGCCGGGCCCGGGGCGGGCCTACGGTCCCGCCCTGCGGGCCGCGGTCGAGTCGGGCGAGGTGGCCGAGGCCGACCTCGACGCGGCGGCGACCCGGCTGCTCACCGTCCTCGATCGCATCGGCGCCCTCGACGACCCCCCGGCCGAGCCCGGGTCCGAGGACCGGCCCGAGCACCGTGCCCTGGCCCGAGAGGCGGCCGCCGCGGCCTCCGTGCTGCTCGTCAACGACGGCGTGCTCCCGTGGCGGCCCGACGCCCTGCGGCGCGTGGCGGTGCTCGGTCCGAACGCCGACCGGCCCCAGATCATGGGTGGCGGGTCCGCCCAGCTCCCCGCGCACCACCTCACCTCGCCCCTCGACGCGCTGCGGCGCCGGTTGGGACCCGATGTCGAGGTGGTCCACGAGCCCGGCGTCGACATCTCGTTGACCACCCCCGAGGTTCCGGCGGAGTGGCTCGTCGGACCCGACGGCGAGCCCGGCCTCCTGGTCGAGTGGTTCGCCGCCGATGATCCGGGTGGCACGGTGCTGGCCTCCGGGCGCCGCAGCACGGGGACGATCCTCGCCCTCGGCGCACCCGCCCCCGGCGTGGACCTCGCCTGGGCGCTCAGGGCCACCGCCGACCTGGTGGCACCGCAGGCCGGCCGCTGGCGCCTGTCGTTCGTCCAGACCGGCCCGTCGCGCGTGCTGCTCGACGGGGAGGTGCTCTTCGACGGCACCGGCGCGCCCCCGCCGGCGGGGAGCGACTTCTTCGGGCTCGGCAGCCAGGAGGTCACCGCGGAGATCGACCTGGATCCGGCACGGCCACGACGGATCGTCATCGAGTCTCGCAACGCCGAGGGCGCCTTGCTGGCCGGCGTCAAGCTCGGCGTCCGTCCGGCCGTGGCCGCCGACGGGCTCGAACGTGCGCTGGAGGCGGCGGCGTCGGCCGACGCGGTGATCGTGGTGGTCGGGACCGATGCCGACTGGGAGACCGAGGGCCGCGACCGCACCTCCATGGACCTCCCCGGCGACCAGGACGAGCTGGTGGAGCGGGTCCTCGACGTGGCCCCCGACGCCGTCATCGTGCTCAACACGGGCTCACCGGTCACGCTGGGGTGGGCCGACCGGGCCCGGGCGTTGCTGCAGGTGTGGTTCGGCGGTCAGGAGATGGCCGACGCGCTCGCCGACGTCGTGGTGGGCGACGTCGACCCCGGCGGTCGCCTGCCCACCACCTTCCCTCTCCGGGTCGAGCACAACCCGTCGTGGGGGAACTTCCCGGCCGAGAACGGGCGCATCGTCTACGGCGAGGGGGTGCTCGTCGGCTACCGCTGGTACGAGGATCGTCACCTGCCGGTGCGCTTCCCCTTCGGCCACGGACTCTCCTACTCGTCGTTCGTCGTGGCGGAGCCCCGTCTGTCGTCGTCGACGTTCGCGGCGGGCGAGACGGTCGTGGCCGAGGTCGACGTGACCAACGTGGGTGGGCGCAGGGGGAGCGAGGTGGTCCAGCTCTACGTCGCAGCTCCGGCGGCGCTCGTGCACCGCCCCCCGAAGGAGCTGAAGGCCTTCGCCAAGGTGGTGCTGGACCCGGGCGAGACCGAGACCGTGCGGCTCGTGCTCGACGATCGGTCCTTCGCCTATTGGCAGTCCGGCGATCCCGATGCCGACGCCCTGGCCGAACGCCTGGCGACGCGAGTGGCCTTCGTCAGGGCGCCGTCGTCGATCGGGCGGACGAGGGGTTGGTCGGTCGAGGCTGGAACGTACGACCTCCACGTCGGCCGGTCCGCCGCCGCCATCGACCACGTCGTGCCGATCGAGGTCACCACGACCGCGACGCTTTCCCCGTGACCCCGTCTCTCCCGGAACTGTGAGTGGATCTGCAGGTCCTGACCTGCAGATCCACTCACAGTTCGGCGGTGATGATGGTGCGGTGGGGGATGATGGGGCGGTGCGCGACGTGGGGATACGGGACGAGTCGATCCGGTTGGGGCAGCTGTTGAAGCTGGCCGGGCTGGTCGACACCGGCTCGGACGCCAAGGCGCTGCTCGAGGACGGGCTGGTGCGGGTGAACGGCGAGGTGGAGCACCGACGGGGTCGCCAGCTCCGCGTCGGCGACGTGGTCGTGCTCGACGGGGAGTCGGTCCGGGTCACGTCGACGGGCTGAGCCGTCGCCGCGGTCCGTGCCGAGGTCGGTTCAGATCGACCGGATGGACCAGGCCCAGCGGTGCACGCCGGGGCGCACCAGGTATCGAGGCAGCGTGTCGGGACCGCAGCTGGCCGTGCCCAGTCCGCGGTGGGTGGCGTCGAGGTGCACGATCGCCTCGGGGCGGGTGACCAGCTCCTCCCGGTGGGTGGCCTCGGTCAGATCGACGGCCCGGTGCCGGGTGACCGACACCTGCCTGGGGCGGTCGAGGTCGATGCGCACCCCGTGGCCGTCGGCGCCGGTGACGGTGAACCAGCGCACGTCGGCCCGACCGCCGGTCTCCTGGGGGCAGATGTACGGGAAGGCCATGTCGTCGACCGGGAGGGTGTGGCGTCCGATCCAGCCCGCCCGGCGCCGGTCCGGGTACGTCTCGTAGGGGCCTCGCCCGAACCAGGTCACCGTGTCGAGTCCCGGGACCAGCTCGAACGAGGTGCCCACCCGTGGCAGGTCGTGGAAGGCCTCGGGGATCGTGACCTCCTCGTCCACCACCACCGTGCCGTCCCCGAGGGTCCGGACGTGCTGCTCGTGGGTGATCACCGTGCCGTCACCGCTCGTCCACTCGGTCGTGATGCGCACGCCGCCCACCTCGGGGTGACCCCGCCCGCTCGACCGCGGCGGTCCGTCCGTCGTCGACGGGACCGGGCGGGAGCTCGGTCGTGGTCGTGGTCGTTCGCTCGACCCGATCGAGGCCCCAACGGCGCCAGGCCCGAGACGGCTCGGCGTCGTTGTCGGTGGGCGCCCGCCAGAGCGACAGCTCCGGCGACGCGGCCACCACGTCGCCGGTGAGCAGGCCGTCGTGGCCCACGGCGAGCGTCGGGCGGCCGGTTCTCTCCCTCGGGAGGGTGACGACGTGGGACTTCGGCGGGGTCGGTTCGATCGTGTCGAGGGGGAGCTGGGCGACGGCCACCACGTGACCCGCCGGTGCCCACGGGGTGGCGTGGGCCAGCGACACGGTGACGGTCAGGTGGGCCTCACCGGGCCCGTCGGGCCGGTCGGGAGGGCCGATCGGATGGGTGACGGTGGCGTGCTCGCGGGGACCGACGTCGGGGAGGGGGAACGGTCCGCTCGACGTGGCGACGCCGTCGACGTCGAGTGACCACGTGGCCGTGAGGTCGGCCAGGTCGCGGAACCAGCGTCGGTTCGACACGACGATCCGGTCGTCGTCCGAGGCGAAGGTCAGCGGGGCGGCCAGGGCCTGGTGCTCCCAGAGGGCGGGCTTGGGCGTGCGGTCGGGGAGCACGAGCCCGTCGATGCAGAAGTTGCCGTCGTTGGGCTCGTCGCCGAAGTCGCCGCCGTAGGCCCAGCGCTCGGTGCCGTCGGGGAGCTCCTGCACGAGGCCGTGGTCCCACCACTCCCAGATGAATCCGCCCTGCAGGCCGTCGGTGGTCTCGAAGGCCTCCCAGTACTCGGCCAGGCACCCGTTGGAGTTGCCCATGGCGTGGGAGTACTCGCACAGGATCACCGGGCGGGTCTGCTCGCCGCTCGTGGCGTGGCTCACGAGTTGCTCGATGGAGGCGTACATGGGCACGGTGAGATCGCTCGCCGCCGCCCCTGCCTTCCAGCCGTGGGCCAGCACGCCCTCGTACTGCACCGGGCGGGTGGGATCGGCGTGGCGCACCCGCGCCGCGGCGGCGTCGTGGTCGGGGCCGTAGCCGGCCTCGTTGCCCATCGACCAGATGATCACCGACGGGTGGTGGCGGTCGCGCCGCACCATGCGGGACACCCGGTCGACCCAGGCCGCCAGGTACCGGGGATCGGAGGCCAGCTGAGGTTCGGCGTGGGCCTCGATGTTCGCCTCGGCCACCACGTAGAGGCCGAGCTCGTCGGCGAGATCCAACAGGACCGGATCGTTCGGATAGTGCGCCGTGCGCACGGCGTCGAAGCCGAAGCGCTTCATGGTCACCAGGTCGGCGCGGATGTCGTCGGCCGTCACCACCCGCCCGGTGCGGGGGTGGAAGTCGTGGCGGTTCACCCCGTGGATCAGGATGGGCCGGCCGTTGACCAGGAGCTCGTTGCCCACCACCTCGACGCGTCGGTAGCCGACCCGACAGGTCGCCGTCGTCGTGTTCCTGCCCCGAGGGGTCGAGGAGGCGCACCACGACGTCGCTCAGCCGGGGCCGCTCCGCCGACCACACCTGCACGTCGGGCACGTCGAGGTGCAGCTGCACCCGACCGGCCGCGGCCCGAGTGATGCGGGCCAGGAGGGCTCGGGTGGCCGGGGGCGCGTCGACGGCGGCCACCGCGTCGTCGAAGGAACGACCGGCGCCCATGGCCTCGCCGATCCACGCCATCACCAGGGCCTGCTCGTCGTCGGTGAAGCGCAGGGGCCCCATCGGCAGCCAGCCGGGCACCGGTCTCCGGACGGGTTCGTCGATCCCGTCGACCTCGACCTCCACCACCCAGCCGTCCCCGAGCGGTCCCTGTCGATCCTTCACGAGGACGTCGACGGCGAGGGTTCCGGTGGTGAGGTCGTCGGCCAACGACGGCGTCAGACCGACTTCGGCGAGGTGGACGGCGTCCGTGGCGTACACGAACACCGATCGGGTGATGCCGCCGTGCCACCACTGGTCCTGGTCCTCCACGTAGTTGGCGTCGGACCACTTGGCCACGCGGAGCTCGACCGTGCACGCCCGTCCCGGGGTGACGTGGTCGGTGATGTCGAACTCGGCGGCCAGGTGGGAGTCCTTCGAGATCCCGACCACGGTGCCGTCGACGGCCACCAGCAGCGCGCTCTCGGCCGCGCCGACGTGGAGCACGACCCGCCGGCCCGCCCACGTGGCAGGCATCGCCACGACGCGGCGGTACACGCCCGTCGGGTTCTCGGCCGGCACGCTCGGCGGCGTGCCGTCGTAGGGCATGGCGATGTTCGTGTACTGCGGACGGTCCCCGACCCCTTGCATCGTCCAACAGCCCGGCACCTCGATCGGTCGCCAGCTCTCGCCGAGCGGCGCGTCGGGTGCGGGGAGCAGCTGGAACTCCCAGGCGCCGTCGAGCGACACCCGGTCGGGATGGGGGACGGCGTGCATCGGCAGGCGGCCCATCGACGTGAGCTCGGGCATCTCCCACCAGCGCAGGCCACCGAAGGCCGTCGACGCGCCGGACTCCTCGCCGTTGCCGCCGTGCCCCCCACCCGTCATGGATGCAACGTAGCCAACCTGCTCCGCGACGGGACCCTGTTCCGGTCTTCGTCGCTCACCGTCGGCGGTGGCGCAGGGCCGAGCGGATCGGGACCACCAACCAGAACACGAACATGGCGACGGCCACGGTGCCCACGAAGAGCCCGGCCACCACGGGATCGAAGACGAAACGGGTGACGACCAGGGCGGCGGACAGCAGCGACAGCGCCAGGAACCCGAGGCCGGCCCGGGTCGTGCGGATGCCCAGGATCAACCGCTCGGCGCGCAAGGTGCGACCGCCGATCCGGTGGAAAACCGTGGGAGACACGAAGGCGATGACGGCCATGAGGCCGGCCCACAGCGCGACGCCGTACAGCCTCCGGCCGGTCTCGTCGAGCTTGTCGAAACCCAGGGCGAACGGGACGGTGAGCAGGAACGCCACCAGCACCTGGACGCCAGGGAGCAGGACGCGCAGCTCCTGGAGCAACCCGTAGTAGCGCTGGCGCAGCTCCTCCTGGTGGTGCTCCTCGACCAGCTGGTGGGCGGGAATGTCGCCGTAGGCGTCTGCGTCGGCGCGGTCGATCACGACCGTTGTTCTACCCCCGCATAACGTCTGGCGGAATGGATCACTCGGCACTCCTCTCTCCTGGTCGCATCGGCCCGCTCACCACGGCCAACCGCATCGTCATGCCGGCCATGGACCAGAACACCTGCGACGAGGGGGCCGTCACCGACCTCACGATCGCCCACTACGAGGCCCGGGCTGCGGGCGGCGTCGGGCTGTTGATCCTCGAGACCTCCGCCGTGGCCTGGCCCGTCGGTGCGACCTCGCGCCATCAGCCGGCGTTGTCCGACGACCGGTTCGTGCCGGGGCTGCGCCGGCTGGCCGAGGCCGTGCACCGCCACGGCTCGAAGATGGTCGTGCAGATGTGCCACCACGGGAAGACCGCGGGGGTCGACGCGCAGGACGAGCGGCCCCAGCTGGTGCCGTCGGTGCCGTTGCCCCACGACGACGTCGACATCAGCGCCATCTCGATGGACGAGCTGATGAAGATGGCCGTCCAGACCGGCGGCAAGCGGCCCACCCATCGCGCCGCCGACACGGACGACATCGCCTGGGTGGTGGCCTCGTTCGCCGACGCCGCGCAGCGGGTCCAGGACGCGGGCCTCGACGGCGTCGAGATCCACGCCGCCCACGGGTACCTGATCTCGACGTTCCTGTCGCCGCGGTTCAACCGCCGCGACGACGACTACGGGGGCTCGGTCGAGAACCGGGCGCGCCTGCTCACCGAGATCGTCGCGGCCGTGCGCGCCCGGTGCGGCGACGACTTCGCCGTCATCGTGCGCCTCGACGGGCGCGAGTACGTCGACGGGGGCATCACCCCCGACCTGGCCGCCCGCCACGCCCGGCTGGCCGAAGCCGCCGGCGCCCACGCCGTGCACGTGACGGCCAGCTCCCCGAACCCCATGGGCACGGGGTTCACCGACGGGCCGTTGCCGTGGCAACCGAACCAGTACGTGGAGCTGGCCTCGCTGGTCGAGCACGCGGTGAGCGTCCCGGTGATCGCCGTGGGCCGCATCCTCCCCGATGCCGCCGAGCGGCTCATCGCCGACGGCACCTGTGAGTTCGTCTCGATGGGACGCCAGCTCCTCGCCGACCCCGAGATCCCGCGTCGTCTCGCGGAGGGACGCCCCGACCTGGTGCGCACCTGCATCAACTGCTTCGTCTGCGTGGCCCAGAACTTCTGGGACGGCACCCCCATCTGCGCGGTGAACGCCGAGCTCGGCCACTACGACGAGGGCCCCGTGGCCCCGGCCGCCGCGACGAAGCACGTCGTCGTGGTGGGTGGGGGTCCCGGCGGGATGGAAGCGGCTCGTGTCGCCGCGACGCGGGGCCACCGCGTCACCCTCCTGGAGAAGGCCGACCACCTCGGCGGCACGGCCCGTTTCTCGTCGCTCACCACACCCATGAACGCGGAGCTCGTGCGCTACCTCTCCGCGGCCATCAGCGAGCTCGGTGTCGAGGTGCGCCTCGGCGTCACCGCCGACGAGGACGTCCTCCGCGACCTGGCACCCGACGTGGTCGTGGTCGCGACGGGTGCCCGCCGCACGCGCCCGGACGTGCCGGGGGTGTTCCAGGCGCACGTGCTGTCGGGCGACGACCTGCGGGGCCTGCTCACCGGCGACGACCCGGCGGCGGCGAAGCGGCTGGCCTGGCACCAGCGGATCGCCGTCGGCACCGGGCGGCGCCTCGGCCTCACCGACGACATGGCCACGGTGCGGCGCCTGTCGCAGCGCTGGATGCCGCTCGGCCGCGACGTGGTCGTGGTGGGCGGTGGCCTGGTCGGCGTCGAGCTGGCCGAGTTCCTGGCCGAGCGGGGCCGACGGGTGACGGTGCTCGAGGAGGGCGAGAAGCTCGGTATGGAGATGGCGCACCCCCGTCGGGCCCGGGCTCTTCACGAGGCCCGCGGGCACGACGTGCGCTTCGTCACCGGGGCGGAGCTCCTGGAGATCCGGGCGGGCGACGTGGTCTACCGCGACGGGGATCGCGAGCGGGTCGCGCCGGCCGACCAGGTGATCCTGGCCAGCGGCGTCGAGCCCGACACCGACCTGGCTGACGCGCTCGAGGCGGCCGGCTTCACCGTCGAGGTCGTCGGCGACGCCGCCCGCGTCGGCTACATCGAGGGCGCCGTGCGCAGCGGCTACCTGGTGGGCCGCGAGATCTGAGGCGCCGCCGTCGAGGTGCGCTGGTCCGGGTCCGGCGTCGACCCCGGAGCGGCCCCGGGCGGGGCCCGAGGTCCGCGGGGGATGGTGGTCTCGTCGTCGCGAGCGGGTAGCGTGCACTCCGTCGTTCCGTTTCGGGAGCGGCGCCGCTGAGCTGAGAGGCCCCACCGTCACGGTGGCGAGGCCTGGTCCGCCAAGCGGACCTCACTCAAGGAAGTCAGCCAATGGCGCCTCGTCGCCCCCCCACGTCCTCGTCCCCGACCGCGTCCACAGAACCGGTCCGATCCCCCCACGGCGGCGAGGTCACCTTCGCCGACCTCGGCGTGCCCGCCGAGCTGTGCACGGTGCTGTCCAAGAGCGGCATCACCCTGCCGTTCCCCATCCAGACCGCCACGCTGCCCGACTCCCTGGCCGGCCGTGACGTGCTCGGCCGTGGCCGCACCGGTTCGGGCAAGACCCTCGCCTTCGCGTTGCCCATGCTCACCCGCCTCGCCGCCGACCGGCGCGACCGTGGGTCGGGACGGCCCCGAGCCCTCATCCTGGCGCCCACGCGCGAGCTGGTCAGCCAGATCGACGAGGCCATCCGTCCCCTCGCCCGCCCGCTGGGCCTGCGCACGCTCACGATCTTCGGCGGCGTCGGCCAGGGCCCGCAGGTCAACAGCCTGCGCTCCGGTGTCGACATCGTCGTGGCCTGCCCCGGTCGGCTCGAGGACCTCATCGGCCAGGGCCACGCCAAGCTCGACCGCATCGAGATCACCGTGCTCGACGAGGCCGACCACATGGCCGACCTCGGCTTCCTGCCGGTGGTTCGCCGCATCATGGATCGCACGCCGCAGGCCGGCCAGCGCATGTTGTTCTCGGCCACGCTCGACAACGGCATCGACGTGATCGTGAAGCGCTACCTCACCGATCCGGTCACCCACTCGGTCGACTCGGCCGAGTCCCCGGTGGCCACGATGACCCACCACGTGCTGCACGTCAGCACGTCCGATCGGCTCCCCGTGCTCGTCGACCTCACCTCCGCACCCGGGCGCACGATGGTGTTCACCCGCACCAAGCACCGGGCCAAGCAGCTCACCAAGCAGCTCAACGCCCACGGCGTGCCCGCCGTCGAGATGCACGGCAACCTCGCCCAGAACGCCCGCACCCGCAACCTGGCTGCCTTCTCCGACGGTCGGGCCACGGCACTCGTGGCCACCGACATCGTGGCGCGAGGCATCCACGTCGACGACGTCACCTTGGTGATCCACGCCGATCCGCCCGTCGAGCACAAGGCGTACCTGCACCGATCCGGTCGCACCGCCCGCGCCGGGGCCGACGGCACCGTCGTCACCCTGGCCACCGAGAGCCAGCACGGCGACGTGCGCCAGCTGGCCCGAAAGGCCGGCATCAACCCGACCACCACGTCGGCGCACCCGGGCCATCCACTGCTCGGCGAGTTGGCCCCGGGGCCGCGTTCGCAGCGCTCCGCGGCCGAGATCGCCGATGCGCTCGACCGTCCCACGGACGGCAACGGCGGGGGCCGTGGCGGTCAGCCGAACTCGCGGAGGCGCACCAAGGTCACCGCCACCGGCGAGGCCGCCGGCGCTCGTTCGTCACGCCGTGGCCGCTCCGGTGGGTCCGGGCGCGGCGCGCAGGGCCAGACCGGCAACCGCAGCGGCGGTTCGGGTGGCGGGCGATCCTCGTCGTCGCGGCGCGGAGGACGGCCGCAGTCGTCGTCGGGCGGGTCCCGCCGCGGCTGACCCCCGGTAGGTTTCGCCGCATGACCGATCTCCACGGCGGCCTGGCCGGACTCGGCGGGGACTCCGCTCCGCGACGGCCTGGCGCTGCCCCGGGACTTCTCTGCCCGCTACGGGCGGGGGCTCGGGCACACGCTGTCGCTCGGGGGTGGCGGGCTGTTCTTCGTGGCCTGGCAGGTCACCTACCTGTTCGAGATGGCCCAGCGCGGCATCGACCTCGGCGGCAGCGAGCGCGTCGTCGGCACGTCGGCGGGCTCCGTCGTGGCCTCGGTCCTCGGCGCCGGGAACATCAGCCGCCTCCACAAGGAGATCGGCGTGCTGGTCAAGTGGCCGCGGGTCGTCGCCGCCCTCGCGCCGGCCTCGGACCTCCATCCGAGCCAGAACCGGGCCCTCGAGGCGTTCGCGCTCGCCGCCGATGCCGAACCCGACACCATCAGGTCCATCGGTCATGCGGCACTGGCCGCGCAGACGCCCAGCGCCAACGTCATCCCCCGCAACCTGACGGCCATCCTGGCCTCGCGGGGTTGGCCGGCCCCCGAGCTGCACATCACCTGCACGGACGCCTACACCGGCGAACGGTGCGTGGTGACGGTGGCCGCCGGGGTCCGCACAGCTCGCGCCGTCGCGGCCAGCAGCGCCGTACCCGGCCTCTTCGCCCCCCAACCGATCCTCGACCGGCGCTGCATGGACGGCGGGGTGAGCGGCACCGGGCTGCACCTCGACCTCCTGGCCGGCTCGCGGCGCGCCGTCGTGCTCGGCCTCACCGACGGTGACGGGATGGAGGAGGGGATGATGACCGCTCACCCGGGCAGCGTCGTCGAGGAGCTCGATGCCCTCCGGGCCTCGGGCACCGAGGTGTTCTTCCGGATGCCCGAGTCGATGGACGTCCTGCGCCTCATGGACCCGACCGCCGTCCCCGACGCCATGGCGATGGCCCGCCGGCAGGCGACGGCCGACGCCGAGGAGCTCCGCGCCTTCTGGGCCTGATGAACGGGTCGTGGTCGTGGAGGCGCCGTCAGATGATCTGGGGGACGACGGCCTGGACGAGCGCCGGGCCGCGGGTGGCCAGCGCCGCGGCCAACTGCTCGGTGAAGGCCTCCGCGGTCTCGGCGCGTGACGCCGGCACGCCGAGACCCTCGGCGAGGGCGACGAAGTCGATGGCCGGGTCGGACAGGTCGAACAGCGATCGGGCGACCGGACCGGCCTCGCCCCCGCCCACCCGATCGAGCTCCATGTTGAGCACCGAGTACGACTGGTTGTCGTAGAGCACGACCGTCACGTCGAGACCCTCGCGGGCCATGGTCCACAGGGCCTGGAGCGTGTACATGGCGCTGCCGTCGGCCTGGAGGGCGATCACGGGTCGGTCCGGGCAGGCCACGGCGGCGCCCAGCGCGACGGGCAGGCCCTGCCCGATGGCCCCCCCGGTGAGGGTGAGCCAGTCGTGAGGCGGGCACCCGGCTGTGTGGCCCGGCGCGAACAGGCCGGAGGTGTTGGACTCGTCGGAGACGATGGCGTCCTCGGGCAGGAGCGCCCCGAGGGCCTGGGCGACCGTGTCGGCGGTCAGCGCGCCCGCTGGGGGCGCAGGGCGCGACGGTGCCTGGACCGGCGCCTCGTCGTCGACGCCGAGAGCTTCGGCGAGCAGGGCGAGGGCCCCGTCGATGTCGCCGTCGGCCGCAGCCAGGGTGTGCACGGTGCAACCGTCGGGCACCAGGTCGCTGGCCTTGTCGGGGTAGGCGAAGAACGACACCGGTGACGGGGCGTCGACCAGTACGAGGTGGCGCAGACCGGCCATCTGCATGACGGCGAACTCGGCCAGGTAGGCGAGGCGTTCCACCGTGGGACGACCGGCGCCGCGCTCCATGCGGGCGGGGAACGTCTCGCCCAGGAGCTTGGCCCCGGTGCCCGCGGCGATGCGGGCCGCGTCGACGAGGGCCCGGCCGCGGAACGCCCGGCCTCCCACGAGCAGCGCGGCCGACTCGCCGGAGCGCAGCGCCGTGGCGACGGCGTCGAGGGCGGCCGGATCGGGGGCCGCCGCCCCCGTGGGCGGACGGGGCGGCGCCGGCTCGGCGCCCTCGTTCCACGACACGTCGGCGGGGAGCACGAGGGTGGCGATCCGGCCGGGCGGTCCGGTGGCCGCTGCGACGGCCTCGGCGGCATCGGCGCCCGCCTCGCCGGACGAGCTCGACGACCTGATCCAGGTCGACACGTTGCGGGCGACCGTCTCGATGTCGGACTGGAGTTGGGCGTCGTAGCGCTGGTGGTCGAGGGCGTGGTCGCCGACGATGTTCACGATCGGCGTGCGCGCTCGGCGGGCGTTGTGCAGGTTGGCCAGGCCGTTCCCGAGCCCGGGGCCCAGGTGCAACAGGGTGGCTGCGGGCCGCTCGGCCATGCGGCCGTAGCCGTCGGCGGCGCCGGTGGCCACCCCTTCGAACAGGGCCAGCACCCCTCGCATCTCGGGCACGTCGTCGAGGGCGGCCACGAAGTGCATCTCCGACGTGCCCGGGTTGGTGAAGCACACGTCGACGCCGCAGGCCACCAGGGTGCGGATGAGCGCCTGGGCGCCGTTCACCGGGCCGCCTCCCAGATCGCCCCGGGGTTGAGGATGCCGTCGGGGTCGAAGGCCGTCTTGATGCGCGCCATCAGCGCCAGCTTGGCCGGGTCCTCCAGGTCACGCAGGTAGGAGCGCTTCTCGCTGCCGATCCCGTGCTCTCCCGAGATGGCTCCGCCCATCGCCACCCCTGCCGCGAAGAGGTCGTGCAGGACCCGGTGGCGGACCTCGGGGTCGGGCTGGAAGATCGACAGGTGCACGTTGCCGTCGCCGGCATGGCCGCACCCGGGGATGAACGAGGCCGACGCCTGGGCCAGCTCGGCCACCTTTGCGCAGGTAGGCGGGGATCGAGGCCCGGGGCACGACCATGTCGATGATGTCGTCGGCCCCGTTGGCCTTGGCCGCCCAGAACACCCGCTCACGCGCCGCGATCAACGCGGCCCCGGATCCCGGGGGCAGGGCGTACACGTCGATGGCGCCCAGCTCGCCCAGCATGGCGGCCAGCTCCTCGGCGTCCTCGTCGAGGCGCTCGTCCGAGCGGTCCTCGAGCACCACCACCAGGTAGGCCAGCGTCTCGGCCCGCACCTCGGGGCCGACTCCGATCTCGATGCCGCTGGCCGCCTCGATACCGGCCATGGCGACGATGTCGATGTACTCCAGGATCATCGGTCCGATCCCGCTGGCGACGATCCGGGGCACGGCCTCGGCGATGGCCTCCATCGTGGCGAACGGGGCCAGCACCGTGGCCGTGTGCTCGGGGCGGGGGTAGAGGCGAAGCGTGGCCTCGGTGACGACGGCCAGCGTTCCCTCCGATCCGACGATCAGCTGCGTGAGGTCGTAGCCGCTCGTCGACTTCACGTACTTCCCGCCGCTGCGGATCACCTCACCGGTACCCAGCACGGCTTCGACGCCGAGCACCTGGTGGCGGGTCACTCCGTACTTCACGGCTCGCATGCCGCCGGCGTTGGTGGCCACGTTGCCGCCGAGGCTGGCGCTGTTCTCGCCCGGGAACACCGGGTAGACGAGTCCGTGGACCGCGGTGGCGGCATCGAGCTGGTCGAGGGTGACACCGGGTTGCACGACGGCGACGTGGTTCTCGAGGTCGATCTCGAGGATCTCGGCCATGTGCTCGAACGACACCAGGATCCCGCCGTGGCGGGGGATGCACGCACCCGAGAGTCCGGTGCCGCTGCCCCGGGCCGTGACCGGTACGCCCAGCTCGGCGGCGAGGCTCACGACCGCCGAGACCTGGGTGCTGTGCGCCGGTCGCACCACGACGTCGGGTCGGTGCGGCGTCGCGGTGAGCGCCTCGTCGTGGGCGAGGTCCTCGCTGACCGCGTCGCCATGGACGATCGCCTCCGCACCGACGATGGCGGTCAGCCGTTCGATCAGGTCCCCCACGGAAATCCCCCCGGTGTCTCGATCGTCGCCACGCTACCGGCCGACGTCGGCCGCATCGCCGCCCCATCGCGTCGCCGTCGATCGGCGGTGGAGGGTTTCCGCCGCCGGTGCCCGCACCGTTAGCGTCGTCACGTGAACCCGGTCGGCCTTGCACTCGCGGCGATGCTCACCGCGGCGCTGGGGTCGCTCGGCGGGCTGGGCGGTGCCGTGCTGCTCGTGCCGATCCTGGTCATCTCCGGCGTCGAGGCCCGTGTCGCGGCACCGTTGGGTCTGGTGCTCGTGGCCGCCAGCTCGTTGGCCGCCGCCCCGCGCCAGCTCGCGGATCGGGTGATCAACCACCGCCTCGGGGTGGCCACCGAGATCGTGGGCTCCTCGGCGGCACTCATCGGTGCGTTGGTGTCGGGACTGGTGGGCCAGAGCGTGTTGGCCGTGGTGCTCGGCCTGGTGGCCATTGCCGCGGCGTTCGTGGGCGGTCGTCGCAAGGGCATCCGCAACCGACCCGATCCCGCTCTCCGCGACGCCGACGTGGGCGAGACGCCCGGCTCCTTCGCCGGCGTCTACAAGCTCGACGACGGGTTCGTGCCGTACCAGGCCCGCCGGGTGCCTGTCGGTCTCATCGGCATGGCTGCGGCAGGGATGATCGCCGGTCTGGCCGGCGTGAGCGGCGGCTTCATCAAGACGCCGACCACCACCGAGGTCATGCACGTGCCCATCAAGGTGGCGGCGGCCACCACCACCTTCACCGTCGGTATCACGTCGGCGGTGGCGCTGCTCGTCTACGCCTCGCAGGGCCGGATCGTGGCGTCCGACGCGGCGCTGGTGGCGGCGTCGGCGCTGGTGGGCGGGTCCCTCGGGGCGAGGCTCCAGTCGGTGTTGTCGCCCCCCACCGTGCGCAGGGCCCTCTCGGCGTTGCTGGTGGTCATCGGTGTCGTGTTGATCGTGCGCCGATGAACGATGTCCGCGCCCTGGTGCGCGTCCTCCAGGTGGCGCTCGTCCTCGCCTTCGTGCTCGCCCTCGGCGGGGCGTTCCTGCCCGGACAGATCGGCACGGCGAGCAGCGTGGCCTGCATCGCCGTGCTGGTCGGGGCGCCGGTCCTGCGCGTCGGGTGGCTCACCGCGCTGTGGGTGCGCATGCGGGATCGCCGTTCGGCGTTGTCCGGCGCGGCGCTGCTGCTGGTGTTGTTGGTCAGCGCCGGCGTGGCCCTCTTCTGAGCGACGCGCTCAGGCGGAGGTGGCCGTCACCTGCATGGCGCCGTTCGCGTCGCGCAGCGTGAGCATCGAACCCGAGATCTCGAACGTGGCGGCCGACTGGAGTGCGGTGACGTACTGCTGGGCCAGCTCGCTGACGGCGGGCTCGCACCCGATGAGGGTGCTGGCGAGCTCGGGCGAGATGGACAGCGTGTCCGCGTCGGTGGTGTAGGGGCCGCTGAACGAGTTGCACCCGTCGGAGCCACCCACGTTGCCGTCGGCGCCGAACTCCAGCGTCAGGCCGGCCCCGTCAGGGGTGCCGACGAGCGCTTCACGACCGTTGTTCACACCGGTCACGGTCCACGACGTGCCCTCGAGACCGGTGGTGCCGACGGTGAAGACGAACAGCGCTTCGTCGTCGGCGTCGAGCAGCGTCAGCTGGTCGGTCTCGACGGTGAACGCGGTGACGAGCGGGAGGCCGGCGACGAGCGCGTCCTCCTGGGTCTGCGCGGCCGGGTCGACACAGGCCCGCAGGGTCATCGGGCCGGGGGTGACGGTGAGGTCGCCACCCGAGGCCGTGTAGGTGCCGTTGAGCACGTTGCAGCCGGTGTTGCCGCTGAATGTGCCGTCGGCGGCGAAGGCCATCGTGGCGTCGCCCGTCGCGGCGACGGACCCGGAGGGTCCCGTGTACGACGTGAGGTTCCAGGACCCCTCGAGCGTCGCACCGGACGGCGGGGTCACGGTCGTGGTGGTGCCCCCGGAGCTCGAGTCCGAACCGCAGGCCGAAAGGAGGAGCGCGGCCAGCGCGACGAGGGCGAACAGGACCGGACGGCGACGGTGACCTCTCGACATCCTGTCGAATATAGGCGGCGAACCATCACGGGAGGAAGCGGTCACCGTGGCCGTGGCTGAGGTCGCTGGCGAGGCGGATGACCTCGTCCTCGGCGGGAGGCCGTAGCGGCAGCTTGGTGACCTTGCGCACCGACAGCGCCGACATCGTGCCGCCCACGGCCACGCCGACGACGGGGACGAGGCCGCGGGCGAAGCGCCGGCCGGTTCGGGTCAACAGGACCTCGCCCAGCCAGCGGCCGGCGTCGCGGGCCACGTGGTTGCTGGCCCGCCGACCCACGGCGTCGCCGTAGCCCGCCGACTCGGCCAGGTCGGTGATGACCAGCCCGGGATCGGGGGAGCGGTGGGCCTGGCGGTACTGCTGCACCCTGGCCGACGCGGCCACGTAGGTCTCGAGCACCTCGCCGGCGATGGCGGCCACGATGGCGGTGGTGGCGGCGGCGCCCATGGTCCCGAACGCGGCGATCTCCTCGGCCGCCGCGGAGGCCGCTCCGCCCGCGCCACCAACGGCGATGTGACGCCATTCGGTCTCCACGGCCATCGGCCGACGCACGGCGGCCACGATGACGACCCGTTCGGCCTGCAGGAAGCGGCTGCCCACCCGGTCGAGCACCCGGTCGACCTGGTCGCGGCTGAACGCCTTGCGCCGCTTCATCCCCGCGACCTCGTCGTAGACGTCGGCCACGATGCCGTCCCAGAGGTGGGCCAGCTCGTCACGCACCTCGGTGGGCAGCCGGTCGCTGCGCAGACGCCGGGGTGCGGCCCGGTCGAAGCGCAGGCGCTCGGCCAGCGCCGGCGGGAGGTCGGAGAGCTCGAGGTGGCGCGCGGGGAGGGGGTCGCCGGGGACGCTCAGCGACGTGCCGGCGTCGGGCTCCGTGGTCTCGTCCGCCGGTGGTGGCGGAGGGGGCGGCGGGGCCGACGGCGCGACCCGTGGCTCGGGCGGTGGCGGCGGTTCGGGGGGCGGCGGGAGATCGCTCACAGGTGGTGTGTACCAGCGTCGGTCGTCGGCGCCACGGCGCCGGGAGGTCTCAGACCGCGCTCGGCGGCGCGGTCCTTGGCCACCTCGTCGAGCAGCTGGTACTCCTCGCCGGTGTCGACCCAGTCCTCGAACTGGCTGACGCCGAGGGTGTCGAAGCGGGCCCGGAGCCAGCCGTCGTTGGCGTCGAGCAGGCCCAGCTTCTTGCAGTTGGGCACGATCTTGGAGAACAGCAGCTGCTGGAACGGGTCCTCGTTCTTGAGCTTCGGATCGTCCTGCTTGAACACCTTGATGGCCTCGGCGGCGGGGACGCCGAGGCGCTCCCACACCTCCTGGAGCAGGAAGCGGTCGCGCATCCGCACGGCGGCCTCGAAGGCGAACTCCTGGCGATCCATCAGCTCGGCGTCGCTGAGCTGCGCGTAGTACTCCTTCAGCGACAGCACCCCGAAGGCGACGTGGCGGGCCTCGTCGCTCATCACGTAGCGGAGGAGCTGCTTGAGCAGCGGATCGCTCGTCATCTGCTGGGCCAGGCCGAACGACGCCAGGGCCAGGCCCTCCACCATGATCTGCATGCCGAGGTAGGTCATGTCCCAGCGGCTGTCGGCGATGATGTCGTCGAGCAACATCTTCAGGTGGTGGTTGATCGGGTAGTGCCCGTCGAGCTTGGTGTCGAGGTACTTGGCGAACACCTCCACGTGGCGGGCCTCGTCCATCACCTGGGTGGAGGCGTAGTACTTGGCGTCGATCCAGGGCACGGTCTCGACGATCTTGGCGGTGCACACCAGGGCACCCTGCTCGCCGTGGAGGAACTGGCTGAGGCTCCACTGCTGGCGGTTGATCCCGAACTGCACCCAGTCGTCGTCGGTCCAGCGGCTGAGCGCCGTGTTGCCGAGGTCGATGCCGACGGCGGCGATGCCCTCGACGGTGGGGGTGAGGGGGTTCTCGCGGGCGAGACGCTCGGGGTCGACCTCGATCGACCAGTCGAGGTCGGTCTCGCCGTTCCACTGCGAGGTCTTGGCCTTCTCGTAGAGCTTGCTGAGCGGCACCCGGGTGCGCTCGTAGTCCCACGTGAAGATGGAGTCGGCGTTGTCGGTGACGACGTGGATGACCTCGTCGACGTCGGTGTTGGTCAGGGCCAGGATGGCGTCGAGGTCGTCGACGTCGTCCCGGCCGAGGATCTCGGCGTCGGATCGGGCCATGGTGGTCGCTCTCCCTGGTCGGCGGGCTCTCGGAGTTCTCCCGTGCCCGGTGTGACGGGGGTCATGCTAGGCCGCGGTGGTCGGCCCGAGGACGTCGCTGGGTGCGGGGGCGGGCGGGCGTCGGCGTCCCGTGGCCGCGAGGGTGACGAGCCAGACGACGAACACCAGGCTCACCACGAAGAAGCTGGGGGGGAGGTTGAACATGGTGGACAGCACCAGCCCGCCGATCACGCCGAACAGGCCGATGGCCACACCCACGAGGGCGACCATCGACGGTCGGGCGGTGAGGCGCAGCGCGGTGGCCGACGGGGTGACGACGAGGGCGAAGAGCAGCAACGTGCCCACGACCTGGACGGCCATCGTGATCACCAGAGCCAGCAGCACCAGGAAGGCCACCCCGAGGGCCCGCACGGGCAGGCCCTTGGCCTCGGCCACCTGTTCGTTCACCGAGGCGAACGTGAGGGGACGGGCGATCACCGCCAGGGCCAGCACGATCGCCGTGGAGATGAGGCCGAAGGTGACGAGCTCGTCGGTGGAGATGGCCAGGAGGTTGCCGAACAGCACGTTCGTGACGGTGTTGGCGCTGCGGGTGGCCAGGGAGTTGAACAGCACCCCGAGCCCGGTGGCGAAGGCCAGGATCGTGCCCGTCGAGACCTCGCGGTCGGCCAGCCGCTTGCCCAGCAGGCCGATGGCCAGTGCACCGCCGAGGGTGAACACGGCGAGGCCGAGGGTCACCGGCACGCCGATGAGGATGGCTCCCGTGGCGCCCGGGAAGCCGATGTGGGCCAGGGCGTGGGCGGCGAAGGCGTGCTGGCGCACGACGACGAAGTAGCCGAGCAGGCCGGCCGCGACGGCGACGATCGTGCCGCCGATCAGGGCGTTGCGCATGAAGTCGGACTGGAGCACGTCCCACCAGTTGGACTGGAACGAGACCGCGCCGAGGACGTTCACGGTGCGCTCCGGGTGAACAGGTCGCCGGTCGCGGTGCGCACCACCCTGACCTGCGTGCCGTAGAGGTGGGTCAACAGCTCTTCGTCGACCACGGAGCCGATGGCGCCGTAGTGGGCGTGGCCGTCGAGCAGGTAGATGGCGCCGTCGAGGACCGACAGCAGGGGGTTGAGGTCGTGGGCCACGACCACGACGGTGACGCCGAGTTCGATGCGCAGGTGCGAGAGCAGGTCGACGATCTCGCGTTGGTTGCGCAGGTCGAGGTTGGCCAGCGGCTCGTCGAGCAACAGCACCTCCGGTTCCCCGACGAGGGCCTGGGCGATGGCCACGCGCTGTTGCTGACCCCCGGAGAGCTGGGACATCCGACGGTCGGCGTATTCGTGCGCCCCCACAGCCGTGAGCGCCCTGTCGATCCGTTCGCGCTCGTCCGGGCGCAGCCGGGCCAGCCCCCATCGGTGGCCGGCCAGGCCGAGGGCCACCAGGTCTCGCGCCCGTACGGCCTCGCCGATGGTGGCGGTGTAGTTCTGCGGGACGTAGCCGATGCGGTCGTCGCCGCGACGGGGAGCTCGGCCGAGCACCTCGATGCGACCTGAGGCGATCGGGATGAGCCCGAGCACGGCCTCGAGCAGGGTGGTCTTGCCGGAGCCGTTGGGGCCGATGGCGGCGATCATCGAGCGGCGGGGGATCGTCATGGTGCCGCGGGACCAGACCAGCCGCCCGCCTCTGGCCACCGAGACGTCGTCGAGGAGGATCGCCGGACCGTCGTCGACGGGGCGCTCGTGAGCAGAGACCCCGGGTGGGGCTGCAGCCTCAGCCAAGGGCCGTGCGCAGTGCCTGGAGCTGGGCGACCTGCCACTCGACGAAGGAGTCGACACCCGGGGGGACCGTCTCGGTCACGTCGACGACGGGCACACCCGCCTCGGTGGCGACGCCTCTGACCTGCTCGGGTATGGCCCCTTCGGTCTGGGTGTTGAACACGAGCACCGCCATGGAGCCGTCCCGCAGCGCCTGCTGGAACGCGGCGACGTCGCCCGGGGCCGGATCCGACTCGTTCGCGGCGGCGTTCTGCCAGCCCTGGGGGGTGAGGTTCTCGAGGCCGATGGCCGCGGCCATGTAGTCGAACACCGACTCGGTGGAGCCGAACGGCGTGCCGGCCGAGGAAGCCTTCAACGACTCGATCTCGGCGAAGTACGGCTCGAGGGCCGTGTCCCAGTCGGCGGCGCGGGCGGCGAAGTAGTCCGCGGCAGCGGGCTCGAGGGTGCTCAGCTCGGTGGTGACGGCCCGGGAGATCTGGGTCACGTAGTCGGGCCCGTACCAGATGTGGGGGTTGTCGCCCTCCTCGACGCCGACGACGTCGCCGCCGTTCACGATCGCCGGCTGCGGCGAGAGGGCCTTCGCGGCGTCCTCGGCCCAGTGGTCGTAGTCGGCGCCGTTCACGACCACCAGCCTGGCATCGGCGAACTTGGCCGTGTCGGCCGCGGTGGGCTCGTAGTCGTGGGGGTCGGCCGACGAGCCCTGGATGATCGTGGTGACCTCGGTGCAGGTGCCACCGAGCTGCTCGACGACGTCGCCCCACTGGTCCACCGAGACCACGACCGGGACCGGGGCGACCGGGCAGGGCTCGGGGGCGGTCGTGTCCGGGGCGGCGCCGGTGGGCGGCGCGGTGGTGGCGGTGGCCTGGCCGCTCCCCGAGTCGGTACCGCAGGCGGCGGCGGTGAGGGCGAGCAGGCTCAGGAGGCCGAGGGCGAGTCGACGGACGGGCATCAGCCGAGCGTAATCAGGAGCGATTCTCATTACAACTTCGGAGGGCGTGGGTGGTTTCTCAGCGATTCTCATTGCTAGGGTCGGGATCGTGCGCGCCGACCTCCACGAGATCACCGCCCAGCGGCTCATGTCCGACGGACAGCGCTACACCCGCAACCGCCAGGCCATCGTGACCATCCTCGGCGAGGCCGTGCGTCCGTTGGCGTTGTCGGAGGTCCTGTCCTCCGGCGACGACCTCGCCCAGAGCTCGGTGTACCGGAACCTGGCCGTGCTCGAGGGGGCCGGCGTCGTGCGCAAGGTCGCGGCCACCGACGAGTTCGCCCGTTACGAGCTGGCCGAGGACCTCACCGAGCACCACCACCACCTCCTCTGCTCCGGCTGCGGAGCGGTCGAGGACTTCACCCTCCCATCTCGCGTCGAGCGGTCGGTCGAGGCCGCGCTCGGTGCCGTGGCGCTCGACGCCGGGTTCCGCCCCGGTCACCACCGCCTCGACCTCGTCGGACTGTGCTCGCAGTGCGCGGCCGACGAGGCGCACCCCGAACGCGGAAAGGCTGCCCCATGACGACGTTCGATCACCAGGCCCACTCCGGTCACGAGCACGACCACGTCCACGGCCCCGACTGCGGGCACGTCGCCGTGCGTCACCTCGACCACGTCGACTACCTCCACGACGGGCACGCCCACCACGACCACGAGGGTCACTGGGACGAGTGCGACGCCGAGGTGCTCCACGTCATGCACGTGGCCCACCCTCACGAGCACGGTCCCGACTGCGGTCACGAGGCGGTCGAGCACGGCGATCACGTCGACTACGTCCACGACGGCCATCGCCACGCCGCCCACGACGGCCACTGGGACGAGCACTGAGGAGAGGTCCGCGCGCCCCGAGCGGGGCGCTCGTGGGCGGTGAGCACGCCTCGACCCCGGGCGCCGCCCGACCCCGGCGCCAGCCCGGACCGGCCGTACAGTCCCACCATGCGGTCCCCGGCCCCCCGCACCACGGGTGATCGCCGGCGAGGAGCCGGCCCATGACGCGAGCGACCGCGATGGTCCGCGTCGCCGTCCGGGGCGCGCTGGCCCACCGCGTGCGGCTCGTGGCCACCGGTCTCGCCGTGGTCCTGAGCGTCGCCTTCATGGCGGGCACGCAGGTGCTGGGCGACACCGTCAGGGTGAGCCTGGGGGAGATCTGGTCCGACGTGTACGCCCGGGTGGACGTGGTCGTGCGCTCCGATCGCGTCGTGGGCCTGGAGGACCGGGGCACCCGGGACCGGCTCGACGCAGGGTTGGTCGACGCCGTCCGGGCGGTCGAGGGGGTCGCCGCCGCCGAGGGGTCGATCCAGGCCGAGCCCCGCGTGCTCACCGCCGACGGGGACGCGCTGCGAGACAGCCGTGTCGGCGCGGCCACCTGGGCCCTGGACTGGCCCTCCGAGCCCGCCCTGAACGGCTGGACGGTCCTCGAGGGCCGTCCGCCGACCGGCCCGGCGCAGGTCGTGCTCGATCCGACGACCGCCGCGGAGGGCGGGTACGCCATCGGCGACCAGGTCACCTTCGTCGTCGCCGGCGAACCGGTCGTGGCCGAAGCCGTCGGCCTCGTGGCCTTCGAGGGCGGAACCACCTACGGAGGCGTGCCGGCGATCCTGGCCGAGGAGGTCTGGCTGGCGTCGGTGGCCGGTGAGGTGGGCAAGGTCGATCGCATCGACGTCGTGGTGGCCGAGGGGGCGTCCCCCGACCAGGTCGCCCAGCGCCTCTCGGCCCAGGGGTTCGACGGTGTCGACGTGGTGACGGGTTCGGCGCTCACCGAGGAGCGGCGCAACGCCATCGGCCAGGTCGTGGACCTGTTCGTCCAGCTGGTCTCGGCCTTCGGGGCCATCGCGCTGTTCGTGGGGGCGTTCCTCATCGTCAACACCTTCACCATCATCGTGACGCAACGCACCAGGGAGCTGGCGCTGCTGCGAGCCCTCGGGGCGTCGCGCGGGCAGGTGCTGTCCTCGGTGGTCATCGAGGCCTTCCTCGTCGCCGTCGTGGCCGCCGCCCTCGGTGCGGTGGCCTCGGTGCCGGTGGCGGTGGCCCTGCGAGGGCTCATCGGGCGTTTCGGGTTCTCGCTCCCGGCCACAGACCTGGTCGTCACCCCGGCGGCGTTCGTCGTTCCTGTGCTCCTCGCGATCGCCGTCACCTGTGCGGCGGCGTTGGTGCCGGCCTGGCGGGCGTCTCGCACGGCCGCGGTCGAGGCGATGCGCGACGCCACCGTCGAGCGGGTGCAGCGGGTGGCGCTGCGCCTGTTCCTCGGGGCGGTGCTCGCGGCAGGAGCCGTGGCTCTCGTCGTGCGGGCTCTGGGGGAGCGCAGCGACGCGGCGACCGCCATCGTGCTCGCCGCAGCGGTGCCGGCTGTCATCGGGTTCGCGGTCGCCGGACCGGTCATCACCCCGCCGTTGGTGTCGTGGTTGGGGGCGCCGTTGGCTCGGGCCACCGGCGTGACCGGGCGGTTGGCCCAGCGCAACGCCCTTCGCAATCCCGGCCGCACGTCCTCCACCGCAGCGGCGCTGATGATCGGTGTGAGCCTGGTGGCGGTCATCGCGGTGGCGTCGGCGTCGCTGGCGTCGACGGTGGCCCGGGTGGTGGAGCAGACCGTGCAGGGCGACTACGTGGTGTCGTCGGGGGCGGGTGGCGTCAGCATCGACGTGGCCCCGACGTTGGCCGCGCTGCCGGAGGTGGAAGCGGCGGTCGGTGTCCGCCTCGGCACGGTGACCGTGGACGGTGACCGTCAGTTCGTGTTGGCCGTCGACCCCGCCGAGGCCGGTGGCCTGATCGACCTCGACGTGACCGAGGGATCCCTCGACGCGCTGGGCGACGGAACCGTCGCGGTGGCGCGCAGCCAGGCCGAGAACGACGGCGTGGGCCTCGGCGACGAGGTCGTCGTCGAGTTCCCCTTCGGCGCCGACACCACGGCGACCATCGGCGCGGTCTACGACCGAGGGCTGACCCGCAACGGCGAGTACCTCTTCGCCCACGACGGCTGGGATCCGTACCTGCCGCCCCCGGCGCGCATCGATGCCCGGGTGCTGGTCCTGTTGGCCGACGGCGTCGAGGCCGACGCGGCCGACGCGGTCCTCACCGCCTCGTTGGCTCCTTGGCCGGGCACCGAGGTCCTGGCTGTCGGTGCCTACCGTGACCAACAGGTCGACCAGGTCGTGAGCCGCATCTCGTTCCTCTACGTGCTGCTCGGCCTCTCCCTGCTGGTCGGCCTGCTCGGGATCGCCAACACGTTGCTGCTCGGCGTGTACGAACGCACCCGCGAGCTGGGCCTGTTGCGCACGGTGGGCGCACAGGCCCGTCAGTTGGGTGCGACGGTCCTGCAGGAGGCGGTGGTGATCGCCGCGCTCGGCGCGGTGGCCGGCGTGGTGTTGGGCGTGGTGCTCGGTTGGGCGATGGTCGACACCCTGCGCTTCGACGACCGGATCGAGGTCACGCTCCCGCTGGTGGTGCTGGTCGGGATCGGCGTGGGCGCCGTCGTCGCCGGGGTCGTGGCGGGGCTCGTGCCCGCCCGACGGGCCGGCCGCCTCGACGTGCTCGCCGCCGTCGCCGAGGAGTGACGGGCGAAGCGCAGCCGTTCAGCCGCCGAGTGGGGAAAGGCCGAACTCGGCCCGCAGCGCGTCGAACTCACCGACGAACCGTGACCGCAGGGCCCGGTCCAGGTGGGGTGGGGATGCCATCATGTCGACCCGATCGCCGGAGGACCCGTGACCTACTGCATCGCCATGCGCCTCGACGAGGGGCTCCTGTTCCTCTCCGACACCCGCACCAACGCCGGGGTCGACGACGTCAGCACCTACCGGAAGCTGCACGTCTTCCGACCCGATCCCCAGCGGCTCTTCGTGCTCCAGTCGGCCGGCAACCTGGCCTCCACCCAGCAGGTGCTCGATCGTGTCGCGCAGGACCTCGCGGGCCCCGAACCCGCCGGCCTGGCGACCGTCTCGCACCTGTTCGAGGCGGCGCTCTACATCGGTCGGTTGAGCGCGGAGGTGGCCGCCGAGCATCGGGAGGCACTCGACCGGGTGGGGGCCGACGGCACGTCGAGCTTCATCGTCGGCGGGCAGGTCGGTGGGGATCGCCCCGACATCTTGTTGGTGTACCCGGAGGGCAACTACATCCGGGCGTCGGACGACCGGCCCTTCCTGCAGATCGGCGAGACGAAGTACGGCAAGTTGCACCTGGACCTGGCTGTCGCCGCCGGTGCCGACATGGCCGAGGCCACCAAGATCGCGGTCGCCTCGATGTTGAGCACCGCTCGGGCCAACGTGTCGGTCGGGCCGCCCTACGACCTGGCCCAGTACCGCAACGACTCGTTCGCCCTCGACGAGGGTCGCCTCCATCCCGACTCCGAGATCCTCGCCGATCTCCAGGCGCGCTGGATCCACCACCTGATGGTCGGCGTCGACCAGCTCCCCGACATCTCCTTGTCGGACCTCTGATCCGGGCAACGACCCCTACCCTCGACAGGGCGCGGGCCGATCGGGTCCGACCCGGAGGAGGTCACGGTGGGAGAAGGGCTGTCGGCGGCGGAGGTCGGCAAGGAGATCGCCGAGCACCGCGAACGTTCGTCGTCGGGCGAGGGGTCACGTCACGACCGGGCCATCTCGATCATCGAGGCGGTCCTCCTCGCCGTGGTGGCCGTGCTGGCGGCGTGGTCGGGGTTCGCGGCCGCGAAGTGGGGCACCGAGTCACGTGTCGATCTGGCCGAGGCGTCGACCGCACGCACCGAGGCCAGCCAGGCCCGCCTCGACGCGGACGAGGTGCGCAACTTCGATTCCAGCACGTTCGATGCCTGGTTCACCGCGTACGTCGTCGGCAACGCCGAGGCCCAGCGCGTGGCCGAGCAGCGATTCCGACCCGAGTTCGACGTGGCCTTCCAGGCCTGGGTGGCGACCGACCCGTTCGTGAACCCCGATGCGCCGCCGGGCCCGACCTACATGGACGAGTACGTGGAGCCGGATCGGGAGCGCGCCGTCGAGCTGAACGCACGCGCCGACGAGGTGTTCGCCTCCGGGGTGGAGAGCGGTGGGACGGCCGACGACTACGTGCGCACGACGGTCTTCCTCGCCACCGTGCTGTTCCTGGTCGGCATCAGCGGTCACTTCAGGGTCAGGTCGGCGCGGATCGGCCTGGTCGCCGTCGGCGGGGCGGTGCTGATCTTCGCCGTGGTGCAGCTGGTCCAGCTGCCCTGGCCGCCCGTGTAGGGATCAGCGGGCGGTGGTCGTCGACGGCAGGCGCACCGTGAACCTGGCGCCACCGAGGACGGGGTCGTCGTCGACCACGATCGTGGCGCCGTACCGGGTCGCGACGGCCGAGGCGATGGCCAGGCCCAGCCCCGCACCGGCGTCGTCGACGGTGCGGGCGTCGTCGAGGCGGACGAAGCGCTCGAAGATCCGCTGCCGGTCGGCTTCGGGCACGCCCGGTCCGTCGTCGGCCACGGTCAACGTCACCGTCCCTCCTTCCTCGGTGATCCCGAACGCGATCGTGCTCCGTGCATGGCGGGCGGCGTTCGAGGCGAGGTTCCCGACGAGGCGTTGCATCGACTCGGCCGATCCGAGCACCTGACCGGCGGAGACGGCCGAGGTGTCGACGGTGAGGGCCCGGGTGCGGCCCAGGACGGCGGCCTCGGCGAGCACGATGTCGTCGAGGTCGACGGCGTGGGTGTTCCCGGGCGGGGCGGCGTCCTGGGAGGCCAGCTCGAGGAGCTGCTCGACCAGGGCCTGGAGGCGGATGATCGCGGCGATCGTGGCGGCGTCGTGGGCCTCGACGTCCGTGCCGGCGAGCGGCCGGGTCTCCACGAGCGCACGAACCGCCGCCACCGGGCTGCGCAGCTCGTGGCTGGCATCGGCCACCAGCTGGCGCTCCCGATGTGACGCCGCCTCGAGGCGGGCGAGCATCCCGTTCATGGTCACGGCCAACCGGTCGACCTCGTCGCCCGTGCCGGGTTCGGGGACCCGTAGGGCCAGGTTCCGCTCCGTGATCTCACCCACCGACGTCCGCATCGTGTCGATCGGCCTCAGGGCGCGACCCACGCCCAGCCACACCACCAGTCCCAGGCCACCGGTGACGAGCGGGACGAGCACGAGCAGCGACCAGCGCACGGCGCGCACCGACTGCAGGAGCTGTGCCTCGGAACGCGCCACCACGAGCCACCGGCCCTGCTCGCCGATGGGGGTGGTCTGCACGCGGAGCTCGCCCAGCTCGGGGTCGTCGACGGAGACGGTCCGGGTCCCGTCCGTCGTCGGGGGCGCGCCGATGATCGAGCGCGCGGGATCGGCACCCGCGCTGGCGCTGAGCACGGTGCCGTCGGCGTCGACGACCTGGACGATCAGGTCGGGTCGGCGCGCCAGCTCGGGTGCGGCGCGCCGCTGTGTCAGCGCCACGAGGAGGTCGGTCTCGTTGCTCAGGCGACGGTCGAGCTCACGGACCAGACCGACGCGCATGACGGTCAGCAGCGCGACCGCGGTGAGCGCCAGGACGAGGCTGACCGCGACGGTGGCCACGAGCGTGATCCGGGTGCGTATCGGGAGCTTCGATCGTCCGATCGCGGGCGCCCGACCGGGGAGCTCGGCTCCGGTCACGGGCGCACCCGGTACCCGACGCCGCGAACCGTCTCGATGGGGTCGGTCGCCTCACCCACCTGGAGCTTGCGCCGCAGCCGCCCCACGTACACCTCCACGATGTTGGGGTCGCCGGAGAAGTCCTCACCCCAGACGTTGTCGATGACCTGGGTCTTGGACACCGTGTCGCCGCCTCGGGAGAGCAGGAACGTCAGGACGTCCATCTCGCGGGCCGTGAGCTCCACCTCCTCCTCGCCGTGCCAGCAGCGGTGGGTGGACGGGTCGAGGCGGAGCGCTCCTCGCGTGAACGGGGCGCCACCGTCGGATCGTGGTCGGCGCAGCAGCGCCTTCACCCGGGCCACCAACACGATCATCGAGAACGGCTTGGTGAGGTAGTCGTCGGCGCCCGTCTCGAGGCCTTCGGCGATGTCGTACTCACCCGTCTTGGCGGTGAGCATCAGGATCGGTGTCCAGATGCCCGCGGCTCTCAGCGCGGCGCAGACCCGGTAGCCGTTCATCGTGGGCACCATGATGTCGAGCACGATCAGGTCGTAGGTCCCCGACTGCGCCATGGCCCATCCGTCGTGCCCATCGGCGGTGAGGTCGACGGAGAGCCCCTCGGCCTCGAGGGCGCGCTGCACGCCGATCGCCACGCCTCGCTCGTCCTCCACCACCAGCACGCGCACCTGACGCCTCGTTCTCCCGGGAACCGTGCGAGGGGAGTATCCCCGCTCTCGTCGCCACCGCGTCGGACGGCCCGCGTCGACGGTTCAGGATGGAGTCAGCGCTCGGGTGGAGGCTGCACCGGCCAACCCCCGAACAGGACCCAGGAGGTCTCGTCATGCGCATTACCAAGACCATCGCCGCGGTGGCTCTCGCCAGCGCCGTCACCCTCGGCGGCGTGGGCGTGGCGTCGGCGCAGTCCCCGTCCGCTGATCCGAGCTTCACCGTCGAGGTGTCCTGCGCCGACGCCCGGGCGCGACTCGACCGCATGGAGACCCGCCTCGCCACCGTGGAGGAGCGCCTCGTCACGGCCACCGCCAAGCGCGACGAGCTGGCCTCCGCCGGCCGGAGCCGACTCGCCGATCGCCTCACCGGCCGGATCGATGCGGTCAACGAGCGCCTCCCCGCGGCCCAGGCCCGCGTCGAGCGCGTCGCCACGCTGATCGCGGAGAAGTGCCCGACCGCCTGACCGGCCGCCACCGGAGGGTGTCCCGAACTGATGTTCGATAGCATCCCCCGTGATGGGCACCCGTCCGGCCGCCACGATCCTGCACGCCGACCTCGATGCGTTCTACGCCTCCGTCGAACAGCTCCTCGACCCGTCGCTGCGGGGGCGCCCTGTCGCCGTCGGGGGCGGCGTGGTGTTGGCCGCGTCCTACGAGGCCAAGGCCCGGGGCGTCCGTGCGGGGATGGCGGGCTGGAGGGCGCGCCAGCTGTGCCCGGACCTCGTCGTGGCCGGAGGCCACTTCCGCGAGTACCAGCGCCTGGGTGACCTCGTCATCGAGGTCCTGCGCGACGTCACCCCCCTCGTCGAGCGGATCTCCATCGACGAGGCCTTCCTCGACGTGACCGGTTCGGTGCACCTCTTCGGTCCGCCACACCAGATCGCCGAACGCATCCGCCACCGGGTGCGCGCCGAGATCGGGCTCGCCATCTCCGTCGGCGCGGCCACCACGAAGCACCTCGCCAAGGTGGCCTCACAGGTGGCCAAACCCGACGGCATCGTGGTCGTGGAGCCCGGGAGCGAGCCGGCCTTCCTCGAGCCGCTGCCGGTGGGCCTGCTGTGGGGGGTCGGGCCGGTCACCCGCGATCGCCTGGCCTCGCGGGGGATCCGAACCGTCGGCCAGCTGGGTCGCAGCGATCCCCACGCGCTGCGCAGCCTCCTCGGTGTGGCTGCCAGCACCAAACTGGGCGCGTTGGCCGTGAACGCCGACCCGCGACCCGTCGAGGGGCGGCGCTCGGCTCGGTCGGTGGGCGCCCAGTCGGCGCTGGGTCGTCGGGTCGCCACCGACGAGCTGGTGCGCACCACCCTCGGCCACCTGGCTGATCGCGTGGCCGGCCGGATGCGGGCCAAGGGCCTCGCCGGGCGCACCATCACGGTGCGGGTGAGGTTCCCGGGGATGCGCTCGGTCACCCGCTCGCGCACGCTCCCCCTCCCGATCGCCAGCACCCGCTCGATCTCCGAGATCGGTGTGGGGCTCGTGGCCGCCGCCCTCGCCGACCATCCGGCGCAGCGGGAGGTCACCCTCCTGGCCATCTCGGTGTCAGGTCTCACCGCCGAGGTCGACCCCCAGCTCGAGCTGCCGCTCGGACTGGCCGACGACCGGTTCCGTCCGGGTTCGCCGGTCGGCGCCGGACGTCGCGCCGTCGACCGGGCCGTCGACCGGGTCCGGCAGCGCTTCGGGCGGGGATCGGTGGCCTATGCCCGCGTGGCCTTCCGGGCCGACGCCGGTGTGCCCGACGAGTTCAGGGAGCTGGCCGAGGCCGACGGTCCAGTGCCTCCGCCACCGCGGCGCCGGTGATCGCGGCGTTCAGGTACGGCTCCGGATCGTGAGCCCGGTGGCCGTTGTCGACCCGTCGGTCCTCCACCCGCGGATCGAACAGCGGGGCCAGCTCCGAGACCGCGGCCGCCCTGTCGCCCACGGCGGCGACGTTCACCCATCGGCGCACGGATCCGGGCCATGCGCCCTTCCCGTCGACCGGGGCCGGGTGCAGTCCGTCGAAGACCATCGGGGCACCGAGCGGGGACCCGAGGGTGATCAGCGTGTCGACGCTCCAGTCGGGCGACGCGCACAACCCCGACCACGCCACGATCGAGCCGAGCGAGTGACCGATGACGACCCTCGTGTCGGTATCGACCACGGCCCGCATCCGCTCCAGGATCTGGCTGCGGAGGTTCGGGTTCGTGGCCATCGTCGTGACCATGTCGACGGTGCGGTCGAAGGTGGCGGTGTTGGCGGCCTGGCTGAGCGCGGCGAGGGCTCCTTCGCCGGCGAGGTCCGACAGCGACTCGGCGATGCCGGCCCTCGACGACTCGAACTCGGTGTCGGTGACCTCCGGATCGCGGCGGAAGAGGTCGCCGTAGAAGCACACGGCAACCTCGGTGTCGTCGATGACCACGCCGTGGTGCCAGAGGCCGTCTCGCAGTGCCGGGAGCCACCGGGCCTTGAGCTCGTTCGGTCCCCACAACTCGTTGAAGGCACCGTGCACCATCACGATCCTCGCCATGTCTCCTCCTTCGTCGGTAGCCGCATCGTCGCCGTCGCTGCGCGGCGCGACAAGTCGGGAGTGGCGCTCAGGGACGGAACTGGTGCATTTCGTTGCACAGTGCAATGCTTCGTCGGTGCAATCGAAGACGGATGGCTTTGCCGACGCAGTGCTCAGCGCCTCGCGGGTGCTGGTGTCCATCGCGGCGCGATCCATCGCCGAGAAGGCCCACGAGGTGACGTTGGCCCAGTTCCGGGCGCTCGTGGTCCTGCAGAGCCGAGGGCCGCAGTCGTTGCAGGACCTGGCGACGGAGCTCGACGTGGTCCCGTCGACCGCCACGAGGATGTGCGACCGACTGGTCGACAAGGGGCTCATCAGCCGCTCGCTGACCGAGGAGGATCGCCGCAAGATCCGACTCGAGGTGACCCAGGCCGGTCGCGACGTCGTGGCCACGGTGTCGAGGCGGAGACGATCGGAGATCCGCCGGATCGTGGCCCAGATGGACCTCGAGGACCGGGAGTCCCTCGTCGAGGCGATGGAGGCGTTCGCGGTGGCGGCCGGCGAGGTCCCCGAATCACAGTGGTACCTCGGGTGGACCTGAGTCGGGCCCGAGATCGGCTCCCGGGTCGCCCCGACCTGCGATCCCAACGCACCCTCCTGCTGTCCGGCCTGACCGGTGTCGTCACCGGTGCAGGCGTCGCCGCCTTCGAGTGGATCACGGCGACCCAGCTGTTCGAGCGGGTGGTCGAGGCCCCGCTGGCCCTCCAGGCCGGCGCTCTGGCCGTCGGGCTGCTCGTGGCCTTCGGCGCGCTGGCCTGGCTCGCCGGCGGAGCCTCCCCGGGCACGGCCGACGAGTACATCCGCAACTTCCACCAGCCCGAACGGCTCTCGATGCGACCGGTGGCGGGCCGCATGGTCGCCGGCGTGGCCACGCTCGGAGCGGGTGGATCACTCGGCTTCGAAGGGCCGTCGCTGTACCTGGGCGCCGTCGTCGGCACGGCCATCCAGACCCGGTGGTCCCGCCTCTTCTCGCGCGACGACTCGAAGGTGCTGATGGTCGCTGGCGCCGCGGCGGGCGTCGCCGCCATCTTCAAGGCCCCGGCCACAGGAGCGGTGTTCGCCCTCGAGGTGCCCTTCCGCGACGACACCGCCCGGCGGGCCCTCCTGCCGGCGCTGGTGGGGTCGGCCAGCGGCTACCTCACCTACGTCGCCATCCTGGGAACCGAACCGCTCTTCCGCATCGACGGCGCGCCACCGTTCGACCTGCGAGAGCTCGGGGGCGCCATCCTCCTCGGTCTCCTCTGCGGCGTGGGGGCCCGCGGGTTCGCCTGGGTGGTCGGCACGGCCAAGCGACTCGCCGCGAGAGGTCATCCCCTGGTCCGGATCGCCGGGGCGGCCGGCGTGCTGGTCTCCCTGCTGCTGCTGTCGGACGTGTTGTTCGGCGAGAGCCTCTCGACCGGATCGGGCTATCGGATCCTCGAGTGGGTGGGCGAGGAGCGCAGCCTCTGGCTCATCGTGGCCCTCCTCGCCATCCGCACGGTCGCGACGGGCGCCACCCTCTCCGGTGGTGGCGTCGGAGGCCTCTTCATCCCTCTCGTCGTCGCCGGGGCGCTCGTCGGTGCCGCCACGTCGGCGGCTCTCGGCGACACGTCCAACCTCTTCACCCTCATCGGTGTCGCGGCCTTCCTGGGCGCCGGCTACCGCACCCCCCTGGCCGGAGTCGTCTTCGTCGCCGAGGCCACCGGTCGGCCGGGCTTCATCGTTCCCGGTCTCCTGGCGTCGGTCGCCGCCCAGCTGGTCATGGGCAACGCGTCGGTCTCCGCCTACCAGGCCCGTCGGCGTGTGGGGCACCTCGAGCGGCGCTTCCTGCTGTCGATCACCACGGCCATCAACGCCGACGTGCGCACCGTGCCGTCGGACGCCACCCTCGAGGAGTTCCAGCAGCACCTGCTGTTGACCCGCAAGGTCGACGTCCCCGTCGTCGACGGCGATCGCTACCTGGGCATGGTGTCGGTGCACGACCTCCAGGCCGCGGGTGAACAGGACTGGTCGGTGGCCACCGTGGGCGACGTCGTGAACGACCGCTGGCCGGTGGGGTCGACCGAGTGGACCCTCGAACAGGCCATCACCGCCATGGAGGACGCCGATGTCGACGTCCTTCCCGTGGCCGACGGGGACATCTTCGTGGGCATCGTCACCACGTCGGACATCGTCCGTCTCGACGAGATCCTGGGCGATCGGCGCAAGGAGGACTGAGGCGGCCGGGGAAGGATTCGCCCCGGTCTGCGGTTCTCGTCTCTGTCGCCTCCCCCGGAGCTCGCCGTGCCTTCCCCCGACACCACTCGTGACGCCGCCCCCGACCGCTTCGACGAGCTCGCCGCGTCCAACGTGGTGGTGTTCTGGCGTCCGGGGTGCGGCTTCTGCATGATGCTGCGCCGGGGGCTGCGCAAGGCGGGGCTGACCACGGTCGAGGTCGACATCTGGGAGGACCCCGACGCGGCGGCCTTCGTGCGCCGCCACGCACGCGGCCACGAGACCGTGCCCACGGTCGCCGTCGGCGGGGAGGTCATGGTGAACCCGTCGTGGCGTGCCGTCGTGGCCGCAGCAGCACGTTGCGGGGCTCGGCGCGACCAGCGCCTGATCGTCGCGCCCCCCGGGACGGGTCCGGCGCGTGGCGGACCACCCGGAGATGGACGTGCGCGCCACGACCTATGGTGCACGCCGAGCGAGGACTCGGTCGCGGTTCGACGCCGCAACCCGCTGCCGGACCGGTGGTGCGACGAGCCTCCACGACCCCCGGGGGAGATCCGATGGCATCGAAGGTTGGTCAGTACTGCATCTGGGTGAGCGACCTGGAGCGCTCCGTGCGCTTCTACGAGGACATCATCGGGCTCAAGGTGCAGTCCCGCACCGAGATCCCCGGGGTGAACGAAGCGGTCCTCGCGGCCGACGACGGAGGCGGACGCCTCCAGCTGGCCCACGCCTGGGAGGATCCCAAGCCGATCGACCACGGCAACGCGCTCTGGAAGATCTACATGATCGTCGACGACGCCATGGGCATCCACGACGCCGCCGTCGCCGCCGGCTTCACGTCGACGATGGTGCCGGAGCGCCTCGAGCGCTGGCCCGTCATCGTCGGGTTCATCAACGACCCCGACGGCTACAGCATCGAGCTCATGCAGTACGTGGACGCCTGACGTGAAGATCTCCTGCGGCATCGTCCCTTCGGTCGATTCCGTCGAGCACACCCAGCTGGCCGAGGAGCTCGGCTACGACCGTGCCTGGCTCTACGACTCCCCGGCGATCTACCTCGACATCTGGGCGACCCTCGGTCGCCTCGCCGAGCGCACCGAGCGCATCGGGCTGGGCACGGCGGTGCTCGTGCCGAGCCTGCGCAGCGTCATCGTCACGGCCTCGGCGATCGCCACGATCGAGGCGGCCGCCCCCGGCCGGTTGGCCTGCGCCTTCGGCACCGGTGCCACCGCTCGGTGGACGCTGGGCAAGGACGCCCTCACCATGGCCGAGACCGGCGCGTACCTGCGCCAGCTCCGTGGTCTGCTCAACGGTGACGTGGTCGAGGTGGACGGGGAGGCGGTGCAGATGTGCCAGCTCCCGCCGTTCGGCCCGAGCCGCCCGATCGACGTCCCGTTGCTGTTCAGCGCGCTCGGTCCCAAGGGCCAGGCCCTCACCCGTGAGGTGGCCGACGGCATCATGACCGTCGGCTTCGGCCTGGGGGGCTTCGACTGGAGCGCCCAGCTCGTGGTCGGCACCGTGCTCGATCCCGGTGAGGCCCTCACGTCGCGTCGGGTCCAGGACTCCGCCGGCCCGTGGTACGCCATCCTGGCGCACGGGGCCTGGGAGTCCGATCCCGCGGGGGTCGACGTGTTCCCGGGCGGGCCCGAGTGGCGCGCCGCGCTCGAGGCCATGCGTCCCGAGGGCGAGCGTCACCTGGCCGTGCACGAGGGGCATGCCACGACCGTCACCGACCTCGACCGGATCCTGGTCGAGGCGGCCGGCGAGGGCGTCGTCGGGCTGGGCTGGGTGGCCGAGGCCGCCGGCATCCAGGACAAGCTGGCCGAGGCCGAGGCCTCGGGGACGACCGAGATCATCTACGCGCCGAGCGGCCCCGACATCGAGCGGGAGCTGCGAACCTTCGCCGAGGTGGCAGGACTGTGACCGACATCGAGACCAACAAGCAGGTCGTCCAGCAGTTCTGGGACGCCCTGGCCGTGCGCGACTGGGAGGGCATGATGGCCCTGCTCACCGACGACGCCCACTACACCGACATCGGGACGCCGGGACCGGGCGGGACCGGGCCCGAGGGAGTGGTGGCCCGGGTGCGCATCGGCCTGGAGCCGCTGTCGGGCTACGAGCACCTTCCCGGCACCAACATGATCGCCGAGGGCGATCTCGTGATGACCGAGCACACCGAGCGTTGGATCTTCCACACCGGCGAGGTGATCGACCACTCGTTCGTGTCGGTGACCGAGCTGCGCGACGGCAAGATCGCCCGTTGGCACGACTACTCGAACATCCCGAACATCACCGACAACGCACCTCAGTGGTGGCTGGAGCACATCATCGAGGCCTCCACCGGGAGCTGACCCTCCGCGGCGCCGGGCACGGTGCCCGAGCTGCGCCCGCTCCTGCCCGTTCGCGGCGTGCGGGCGAGGTGCGCGCGACGACCGGTAGTGTCGCCGCGGTGGGGGAGGGCGCACGATGAGCTGGCAGCCTCCGCCGCGGGCGCAGTGGGCGCTCGCCGCCAACCGCGGTGAGATCCCGTTCGTGGCCGAAGCGGCCGAGCGGCCCCTGGGGCGTGACGACCTCCTCGGCGATGCCAGGGCCTCCCTCGGGCTCGGCCGGGATGCAGGGGTCGGCGCCATCGACGGTGACGACTCGTTCCTCGAGCCCCTCGACCTGGTGCTCGCCGCGTTGGAGGACGAGGCGCGGCTGTCGCCGGTGGGCCGGTGGATGACGCGGCGCTTCCTGGTGAGGCTCCTGACGGTGCGCTTCCAACTGGTGGCCTACCTCGCCGCCGACCCCGCGGTGCGCGACGAGCAGGTCGAGGCACCGGTCGTCGTGACCGGTCCGCCGCGTTCGGGCACGACGGTCCTCTACGAGCTCCTCGCCCTCGATCCGGCTCTGCGGGCCCCGGAGGGATGGGAGCTGTTGCGCCCGGTCCCTCCGCCGGAGCCGTCGCTGTTCCCCGATCCCGCCCGGCTGGCGCTCGCGGACAGCGAGCTGCGGATGATGGGCTCGGTGGTCGACGGCCTCGACGCCATCCACGTCTACGCCGGGCGTATGCCCAAGGAGTGCCTGTCGGCGATGTCGCTGGCGTTCCTGTCCGAGGAGTTCACCGCCCGCTACCACGTCCCGAGCTACGTCGATCACCTCTTCGCCACCGACTGGCGGCCCGCCTACGAGATGCACCGACTGGTGCTGCAGGTCCTGCAGCGGCGGATGCCCTCGACGCGTTGGGTCCTCAAGTCACCGGTGCACCTCCACGCCCTCCCGGCGCTGCAGGCGACCTATCCCGACGCCCGCCTCGCCGTCACCCACCGCGACCCGCTCCCGGTGGTCGGGTCGGTGACGAGCCTGGTGGCCAGCCTGCGGTGGTCGTTCAGCGATCACGTCGACACCGCCGACATCGCCCGCTACCACGCCGAGATCTACTCGCACGCGCTCGACGGTCTGGTCGACGCCGACGCCGCCGGGTCGCTCGGCGCCGCGGTCCACGGTCGCTACGAGGACTTCGTGGCCCACCCGCTCGACACCGTGATCGCCGCCCGCACCGGTCTCGGCCTGACCACCGATGACGGGCTCCGCGACGCGATGCGAGCCCACCTGGCGACCCATCCCCGTGACGCCCGCGGCGCGCACCGCTACGACCTCGCCGGGCTCGGGCTCGACCTCGCCGACACCCGGTCCCGCTTCGCCCGCTACGACGCCCGCTTCCTCGCCGACGGGGTGATCGCACGATGAGCACCGAACCACGCGCCGTTCGACCCTCGACCGCCGCGCTCGCCGCCGCGCTGGGCGACCGCCTGCCCTCGGTCCACGACGTGTCGCCCGAGGCGTTCGAGCTCGTCGATCGCACCCGCGCGCTCGTGGAAGCCGTCACCCTCACCGCGGCTGCACCCGAGGTCCGGGAGGAGGCGGCGGCCCGGCTGGCGGCCGTGGTCGAGATGTTGTCGGCCGAGCGCCGGCCCGAGCCCCTGTACCTCGTGCGCCACGACGACGGACGCCTCGAGAGCCTCCTCCAGGCCGGGTCGGGTCGGCTGAACCCGCAGTCCCCGCCCCTCGAGTGGGTGCACCGCCCCACCGAGCCCCCGGCCGGGGCGGTCCCCGTCCCCGCCACCGTCCGGGCGAGGTGCCGCTACACCGCCGCTCACGCCGGATCGCCGGGTCGGGTGCACGGTGGGGTGCTGGCCCTCACCCTCGACGAGGTGCTGGGCAACGCCGTCACGGCGTCGGGCGCGTCCGGGCTGACGGTGGCGCTGTCCGTGCGCTTCGTGGGACCGACGCCGGTCGACGAGCCGGTCGAGATCGTGGCGCGCTTCGACGGCCAGGAGGGGCGCAAGAGCCGAGCGAGCGGGCAGGTGCTCGTGGACGGCGCAGTCACCGTCGAGGCCGACGCGCTCTTCGTGGCCTCGGCGGCGCCGGTCGACCCCGAGGGGCCGGGTCAGCCGTGACCGGGCCGCCCCCCGGGGCCGCGGGGCCCGGGACGCCCGGCCTCGAGGGCCGGGTCGTCGTGATCACCGGAGCGTCACGTGGCATCGGACGGGGTCTCGCTCGTCACCTCGGCACGAGCGGGGCCCGCCTCGTGGTCACCGGTCGGCGACAGGACCGCCTCGACGCGCTCTCGGCCGAGCTCGACGGCCTCGGCGTCGACCATCTCGCCGTCGCCACCGACGTGGCCGACCGCGACGGAGCCTTCGCCCTGGCCGAGCAGGCCGTCGAGCGGTACGGGCGCATCGACGGCCTGGTGGCCAACGCCCAGAGCTTCCGCCCCGTCATGGCGCTCGAGGACGTCGGACCGGCCGACATCGACCTCCTCTACGACACCGGGCCGAAGGGCACGCTGTGGTCCATGCAGGCGGTCCTGCCTCCCATGCGGGCCCAGGGGTGGGGGCGCATCGTCACCATGGGATCCAACGGCGGTCTGCTCGGCGCGGCCGGCTACGGCCCCTACGCCTCGTCGAAGGAGGCCATACGGGGCCTCACACGGGTGGCCGCCCGGGAGTGGGGCCGCCACGGCATCGTGGTCAACTGCGTCTGTCCGGTGTCGGCGGGGCACCGGGCCCCTCCCGCCGACGATCCCGAGCGCGCCGCCATCTGGGCGGCCACCTTCGCCGACCAGCCCGTCGCCCGCGACGGCGACGCGGAAGCCGACATCGCCCCGGTCGTGGCCTTCCTGCTCTCCGACGCCGCGCGCTACGTGACCGGCCAGACGATCATGGCCGACGGCGGCGCCATCATGTTGCACTGACCCGGCATCGTGCACCGACCCGGTCGGAGGCCGACGTTCGCCTCAGAAGGGCCGGTTGCTGGCGGCGCGGATGTTGCTGCGCACGCAGATGCCGCTGATGTTCGAGGACTCGTCCGACGCCAACCACAGCACGGTGGCGGCCACCTCGTCGGGCTCGCTCAGTCGCTGCAGGTTCAGGCCCCTGGTGTGAGCCGCCACGCCACCGGGTTGGCGCTCCAGGTGCGCCAGGAGGGGGGCCGTGGCGGTGGGTCCCGGCGTGACGGCGTTGGCCCGGATCCCCTGGGGGCCGTACTCCTGAGCGACGGTCTCCATGAGGTTGATCACCCCGGCCTTCGCGGCGGCGTAGCCCCCCAGCCCGTACTGCCCTCCGATGCCGGCCCCCGAGGACATGCTCACGATCGAGCCCCGTCCGGCCTCGACCATCGGCGCCAGCACGGCTCTGGTGGCGAAGAAGACCGAGTCGAGGGTGAGGCGCTGCTGGAATCGCCAGTCGTCGTCGCTCAGGTCCCCGATCAACCCGCTCCGCGACACCCCGACGTTGTTGGAGAGCACGTCGATCCGTCCGTGCCGGGCCATCGCCGCCTCCACCCAGGCGTCGACGAAGGCGCGGTCGGCGGCGTCACCGGCCGTGCCCGTGACCACGGTGCCCGTGTCGGCCACCTCGGCCACGGTGGCGGCCAACGCCGAGCCGTCGATGTCGTTCAACCACAGGTGAGCTCCCTCGGCGGCCATCCGACGCGCCACTGCCCGGCCGATGCCGTTGGCGGCGCCGCTGACCAGCACCACCTTGTCCTGAACACGTCCGTTCCTGGCGGCCATGGGACTAGGTCCGGAAGCGCCAGGCCAGGTGACGGCGCCGCGCGGCCATCGTGGCGGCGCGTCGGGCCGGATCGACGGTCACGGTGGTCGGGGGGAGGACGGCGTCGACCTCGTCGACGGCCACGAGCCGGGTGTCGGGCGCCGGGGCGCTCTCGGCCCAGAAGCACCGGAAGTGCAACAGCCCGTTGCGGCGCCCACCGGCATCGAGCCAGTTGGCCACGCCGGGGTCGGTGTGCGAGACCACCAGCCGCACGCGGTCGTCGGCGTCGACGGCCAGCTGGGTGTGGTTCAGCGATGTCTGACGTTCGGTGATGTCGAGCAACTCGAACCAGCCCATCTCGTAGAGCTGGAAGGCCCAGTACCGCGCCACCGGTCGGGGCAGCTCCACGACGAGGGCCTCGTCGGGGCCGAGATCCCAGAAGCAGAACCCGTAGCGCGCCGCGTCGAGGCCCTTGGCCAGCCCGAAGACCGGGGCGAAGGAGTTGTCGACGTGGTCGTCGCGGTGGTCCAGCAGGTACCGGTTCCAGTACGCCAGCGAGACCTCCACGCCGCGCACGCCCTCGTCGAGGCGGTCGGCCACCTCGCCGCTCGTCGTCCGGGAGGCGGGCTCCGAGACGTCGTCGTCGAGGCACTCGATCACGAACGTCGCCGGCTCGCGTTCCTGCCAGTGGAAGTAGTACTCGCGGATCGAGACGGTCATCGCCCCTTCCGGGAGGGCCACCTGCCCGCCGTCACCGACCACGATGTCGATGTCGTCGTCCGGGCCGATCCCGAGCTCGCCGGCCGTGACCTCGACCAGGGTTCCCCACGTCTCCTGGTGCATGAAGCCCGCCCGCACCGCCAGCACGAACTCCTCGCAGCTGTGCATCCGTCCCGTGATGCGGTAGCGCCGACCAGGCTCGACCCGGGCGTGGCGGTACACGTTGTCGGCGTTGGGCCCGCCCCACTGGGTGATGAGGTCGTTCTGGCGCTGGAAGGACGGTCGCCGGGGGTCGGCGTGGAAGACCGACCAACCCAGCCAGCACAGCGCCTGCTCGGCGAGGTGGGCCACCCCGTCGGCCCGGTCGTCGCTCCCGGTGGGGAACGGCGGGGCCCCGAGGGAGTCCCCGACCAGCCCCAGGCGGGCCATGGAGGCTCGCCACGCCACGATGCCGGTCTCGTCGCCCCCCATGGCTCGACCCTACGACGACGGGGCGGCGGTGTCGTCCGTCGCCGGGAGTTCACGGTCTGTTCCCACGTCGGTACCTCGTTTCGGGTCGTCGGCCCGTTACCGTTGAGGAATGCCCGAGGCCGGTCCGATCGACGGGAGCAGCGCGCGCCAGCTCTCGCCGCTGGGCCTGCCGGTGGACATCGAGGCCTGCCTCTTCGATCTCGACGGTGTCCTGACCCGCACGGCCGACGTCCACGCCGCGGCGTGGCAGGAGATGTTCGACGCCTACCTCGTCGAACGGGCGCAGCGCGACGGCTCGACCCCGACGCCGTTCGTGTTCCCGTCGGACTACACCCTCCACGTCGACGGCAAGCTGCGACAGGACGGGGTGCGCGACTTCCTGGCCTCGCGTGGCATCGAGCTCCCCGAAGGCACCCCTGACGACCCACCCGAGGCCGAGACGGTGAACGGCCTGGGCAACCGCAAGAACGTCCTCGTGCTCGATCTCATCCACACCAAGGGCGTCGCCACCTACGAGCGGTCGGTGGCCTTCGTCCGGGCCACCGCGGCGGCCGGGCTGCGCCGTGCGGTGGTGTCGGCCAGCCGCAACTGCCAGGAGGTGCTCCGCGCCGCCGGCATCGAGGACCTCTTCGAGGTGCGCATCGACGGCACCGTGGCTGCCGAACGGGGTCTGCCGGGCAAGCCGGCGCCCGACATGTTCCTCGCCGCCGCGGCCGCGCTCGGGGTCGACCGCACGGCATCCGTGGTCTTCGAGGACGCCGTGTCGGGCGTGGCCGCCGGCCGGGCGGGCGGGTTCGGCTTCGTGGTCGGCGTCGATCGCGTCGGCCACGCTGATGCCCTTCGGGCCAACGGCGCCGACATCGTGGTCGACGACCTGGGCGACCTGATGGAGGATCGATGATCAACGGCGACTTCTTCGAGGTCGAGCCCTGGTCGCTGACCGAGAAGGAGCTCCACCAGGACCACCTCTCGCAGACCGAGTCGCTCTTCGCCCTCTCGAACGGCCACGTCGGCCTGCGCGGGAACCTCGACGAGGGCGAGCCCAACGGCACCCCGGGCACCTACCTCAACGGCTTCTTCGAGTCGCGTCCGTTGCCCTACGCCGAAGCCGGGTACGGCTACCCGGAGGAGGGCCAGACCCTCATCGACGTCACCAACGGCAAGCTCATCCGGTTGCTCGTCGACGACGAGCCGCTCGACGTCCGCTACGGGTGGCTCGAGCACCACTGCCGGAGCCTCGACTTCCGCACCGGTCTGCTCGACCGTGACCTCGAGTGGCGCTCGCCGGCGGGCAAGGTGGTCAGGGTGCGCTCGAAGCGCCTGGTCTCGTTCGTCCATCGGGCGGTGGCCGCGGTGCGCTACGAGGTGACCGCCGTCGACGAGCCGCTGCGCATCGTCGTGCAGTCCACGCTCGTGGCGAACGAGTCGACCGACGGTCGAGAACGGCGATCCTCGCGCCGCGGCGGCGCTGCGCGCTCCGCTGGTCGGCGAGTTCCACACCGCACAGGGCCTCGAGGCCGCGCTCGGCCACCACACCCGTGTCAGCGGTCTGCGGATGGCGGTGGGCATCGCCCACACGGTCGACGGGCCCGAGGGCACGGTCACCGACGCCGAGAGCGAGGCCGATCTGGCCCGGGTCACGGTGAGCACCGAGCTGGCCCCTGGCGAGACGCTGACCATGGTGAAGTTCATGGCCTACGGCTGGTCGAGCCAGCGAGCCATGCCGGCGCTGCGCGACCAGGTGGACTCGGCGTTGGAGTCGGCCAAGCGCAGCGGTTGGGACGGCCTGTGCGCCAGCCAGCGTGACTACCTCGACGAGTTCTGGGGTCGCGCCGACATCGAGATCGACGGCGACGACGAACTGCAGCAGGCCGTGCGCTACTCGCTGTTCCAGGTCCTCCAGGCGGCCGCCCGGGCCGAGCGTCGGGCCTTCCCCGCCAAGGGGCTCACCGGCCGGGGCTACGACGGCCACAGCTTCTGGGACATGGAGGCCTACGTGCTTCGGGTGCTGAGCTACACGGCGCCCCACATGGCGCGTGACGCCTTGTTGTGGCGTCACTCGACGATCCCGCAGGCCAAGGCCCGGGCCGAGGTGCTGCACCTCGAGGGGGCCACGTTCCCGTGGCGCACCATCCGCGGCGAGGAGTGCTCGGGGTACTGGCCGGCCGGCACCGCTGCCGCCCATCTGAACGCCGGCGTGGCCGACGCGGCGCGGCGCTACGTCTACACGACGGGCGACGTGGCCTTCGAGGAGGCCGAGGGGTTCGACCTCTTCATCGAGACCGCCCGGTTCTGGCTGTCGCTCGGCCATCACGACGCCGAGGGCGGGTTCCGGATCGACGGGGTGACCGGACCCGACGAGTACACCGCGCTGATCGACAACAACGTGTTCACCAACCTCATGGCGGCGCGCAACCTGCGCTGCGCCGTGCACAGCGCCCGGACCTATCCGCACCGGGCCGCCGAGCTCGGCGTCGGCGACGACGAGATCGCGGCGTGGGAGCGCGCCGCCGACACGATGATCATCCCCTTCGACGACGAGCTCGGTGTGACGCCGCAGTCGAAGGGCTTCACCCGGTACCGACGCTGGGACTTCGAGAAGACGCCGCACGACCGCTACCCGCTCCTGATGCACTACCCCTACTACCTGCTCTACTCGAGCCAGGTCGTGAAGCAGGCCGACCTGGTCTTCGCGCTGTACACCTGCGGCGACCAGTTCAGCTTCGAGCAGAAGCGCCGTGACTTCGCCTACTACGAGGCCATCACGGTGCGCGACTCGTCGCTCTCGGCCTGCATCCAGGCGGTCGTGGCGGCGGAGGTGGGGCAGATGGAGCTGGCCTACGACTACTTCCGCGAGACGGCCTTCGTCGACCTGCGTGATCTCGCCGGCAACACCGAGGACGGCCTGCACCTCGCCGCGCTGGCCGGTTGCTGGATGGTCCCGGTGGCCGGCTTCGGCGGTCTGCGCGATCACAGCGACATGCTGCACTTCTCGCCGTACCTGCCCGACGCCATCACCCGGCTCTCGTTCCGCCTCGTGTACCGGGAGCGGTGCCTCAAGGTGACGATGGCCGACGGGAAGGTCACCTACGAGGTCCTCTCGGGTGACCCGCTCACCATCGGTCACGACGGGATCGAGGTGACCGTGGCCGTCGACCAGCCCGTGGTGTGCGACTGGGACGGCCAGCGTGAGGCACCCACCGTGGTGCCGCCCCCGGGTCGTGAGCCCTTGCGCCGCGGCGTCGGGGCCGACAGCGATGCCCCGGTTCACTGGCCGGCCTGACGATCCGGCCGGCCGGGATCAGGGGGCGTCGAGCCGATCGAGGTACCGGGCGTAGCGCACGAGGTGGCCGAGCGCTCGCACCGCCCGGTCGGCCGAGGGGTAGCAGAGGCGCCCGGTGGCCCGCACGGCCGCAGGCCCGGCGCTGTCGGGGTCGGTCACGCCCAGCTCGGTGGCGGTGAGGATCGGGGTGCCCGTGCGCTCCGACACGTCGGCCGCCGCGGTGGCGAACCGCGTGTCCTGGGTCTCGTGGTAGGCGACGATCCGTTCCAGCCCGTGGTCGGGATGGAAGGGCCCGTCCCGCATGAGCCGGGCCTGGTTCGACTGGATGCCCAGGCCCAGGTACACGATGGAGTGCACGTCGGGATGCGCGGCCAGCAGCTCCAACAGCTCCGGGATCGTGTCGCGGGTCTCCCCACCGGCGAGGTCGACCGGGTTGCTGCGACTCCACCGTGGGGGCAGCTTGGTGTCGATCTCGGCGCGCAGCTCCTCGGGGAGGGGGAGCAGCCTGAGGGACCGGTCGCGGGCGATGGCATCGGCGGCCACGACACCCCAACCGCCGGCGGTGGTCATCACCACGACGTTGGGCCCCGCCGGAAGGGGTTGGGTGGCGAAGGTGGCCGCAGCCTCGAAGGCCTCCTCCGGGGTCTGGGCCCGGAGCGCGCCGACCTGGCGGCAGGCCCCGTCGAACACCAGGTCGTCGGAGGCCAAGGCGCCGGTGTGGCTGGCCGCGGCGTGGGCGCCGTCGTCGGTGGCGCCGCCCTTCACCAGCACGACCGGCATCGTGGGGGTGATCGTGGCCAGCCGGTCGAAGAAGGCCCGTCCGTCGGGCAGGCTCTCGACATAGGCCAGCCCCACCGAGGTGGCCGCGATCGTCGGCGTAGAAGCCGAGGAAGTCGGCCACGCCGACGGCGGCGGCGTTGCCGGCCGAGACGGCGCGTGACACCCCCACGCCCGCCGCGCTCGACCAGTTCATGAAGCTCGACACCAGGTTGCCGGACTGGCTGGCGATCCCGATCGACCCGGGTGGTGGGTAGGGCGCCACGATCTGGGCGCAGAGGCGGACCGGCGTCGACACCAGGCCCTGGCCGTTGGGTCCGGCCACGAGCATGCCGAGCTCGTCGGCCACGGCGGTCAGCTCGGCCTGGGCGACGGCGCCCTCCTCGCCGGCCTCGGCGTAGCCGCCCGACGCGATGAACGCCGCCCGGACGCCCTTGGCCGCGCACTGGCGGAGCAGGTCGATGTTGGCCGACGCCGGGGTGCACACCATGACCAGGTCGGCCACGCCGGGTTCGAGCTCGTCGACGGAGCGCAGGAGGGGCACGCCGAGCACCTCGCCCCCCTGAGGGTTGATGCCTCGCACCGCGCCCGTGTAGCCGCTGGCCAGGATGTTGTGCAGGGCCACGAACCCGAACTTGCCGGGGTGGCTCGACACCCCGGCGACCACGATGCCCCGCGGTTCGAACAGCGCGGTGAACCCCTCGGCGCTCGTCGCGGTCATCCGTCGATCTCCACCAGCGCGTCGACGGCGATGGGGATGCCGTCGCACACCTTCAGCGGGTTCACGTCGATCGACGCGATCTCGGGTCGATCGACGACGCATGCCGACAGCGCCATGAGCGCGTCGACCAGTCGGGCGCGGTCGATCGGTGGCTCGCCGCGGAACGCACCGAACAGCTTCTGGGCCTGCAGCTCGTCGATGAGGTCCTCGGCGTCGGCGCGTCGGAGCGGGACGAGGCGGAAGGCCACGTCGCCGAGGGCCTCGGCGGCGATGCCCCCGATGCCCAACATGACGGCATGTCCGAGCTGTGGGTCGCGCACCACCCCGGCGATCAGCTCGCGGTTCCCCTCGAGGAAGCGGGCCACGAGGATGCTCACCGGCCCGTCGTCGGGCCGGGCGAGGGCCAGCAGCTCGGCGGCCGCGGATGCGACCTCGTCGGCGGTGCGCAGGTTCAGCCTGACGAGGCCGCGTTCGGTCTTGTGGGCGATCCGGTCACCGTTGAGCTTCACCACGACGGGCAGGCCCAGGGCGAGCGCCGCCTCGGCGGCCGCCTCCGGGGTGGCCACGACGCGTTCGGCCGCCACCTCCAGGCCGTGGGCGGCCAGGAGGTCCTTCGAGGCCGCCTCGGCCAACGTGATCGTGCTCACTCGTCCCCTCTCACGGCGCTCGCGTCGGGGGCCGACGCTAGCGCCCGGCCCTGCCCCGGGAGTCGGGACCAGGGGTCAGCCGAGCGTGCCGTCGAGCTGGTGCACCGCGAGGCCCCAGTCGGCGATCAGGTCGAGGCTGACCGTCGTCCGAGCGGTGACGTCGGCGGGGCAGTCGCACAGCGCCACCGTGGCTTCGACCATCTCCTCCATCGACTCGATCTGGTCGGGTCGCAGGGTGCTGCCGACGAGGGCGGCCGCGCCCTCGCTCAGCACGGCGGCTCTCGGCTCCACGGTGTTGACCCGGATGCCGGTGCCGTAGAGCTCCGCGCCGAGGCCGTTGCTGATGCGGTTGAGCGCCGCTTTCGAGGCGCCGTAGGCCGCGGTCCTCGGTCCCGTGGGGCCCACGTCGAACGGCGGGCCGGTCCAGTGGTTGGCGCTGCCGCTCGACACGTTCACGATCCACCCCTCGCCGGCCTCGGTCATCGCCGGCACGGCGGCCAGGGCCAGGTCGAGCGGGGCGTTCACGTTGACCTCGAACATGATGTTGCGGCGCTTGAGGGAGAAGCCGAGGAGGGGGGCCTGGATCGAGGCGGCGGCGTTGTTCACCAGGATCTCCACGGGCCCCCCGAGCGCCTCGGCGGCCTCCGGGATCGACCCGCTGGCGGTCGAACGGGTCGGTGAGGTCGGCGACCACGATCGCCACGTTCGTGCCGTAGCGGGCCAGTCGTGCGGCGGTCTCCTCGAGGCTGCCGGCGAGCGTCTCGTGGGCGTCGAGGGTGCGGGCGGTGAGCGCGACGTCGGCCCCCTCGGCGGCGAGGCGTTCGGCGATGCCGGCGCCGATGCCACGGCTCGATCCGGTGACGACGGCGCGATCGGCCCCGGAAGCGGTCGGGCATCAGATCAGGCCCTTCTCGTGCAGGAACGCCTCGGCGGTCTCGCCGATGTAGTTGCAGTCGTCGTCGTCGAGGGAGTGGTTGTTGGGCAGGATGAGGCCCCACTCCATGACCCGGTCGGCGTTGGGCAGTCCCGCCTTCGGGCACCCGGTACTCCTTGCCCCGCAGCATCGGTTGGCGCGTCACGTTCCCGGTCCAGACCATGCGCGTGTCGATCCCGTTGCGCTCCATCCACTGCTGGAACTCGGTGCGGTCGATGCCCGAGGTGGGCTCGATGATGATCGGGAACATGTGCCACCCGGTCTCGACCCCGTCGGTGAGCCGCGGCAGGGTGAACAGCTCCGGCCACCGGGCGAAGTGCGACGCCGTGATGGCGAAGCTGCGCTGGCGGCGGGCGAGGTTGTCGGCCAGCTTGTCGAGCTGCACCAGCCCGAAGGCGGCCGACAGCTCGGAGGGCTCGAAGTTCCAACCGTTCTCGTCGAAGATGAACAGGTTGTCGTACTCGAGGCCGTCGTCGATGGCGCTGAAGAAGCGATCCACCTTGCCCTTCTGCGACCCGAAGAGCTGCAGCTCGGAGCGTCGCCCCCAGCGGCGGAAGAGCAGTGCCTTGTCGGCCAGCGCGTCGTCGTCGAAGCACACCATCCCGCCCGTGCCGGCGGCGGTGATGATGTGCGAGAGGGCGAAGCTGGTGAGGGAGATGTCGGCGCGGGCGCCGGTGGGGGTGCCGCGCAGCGTGAGGCCGAGGGCGTCGCAGGAGTCCTCGACGACCACCAGGTCGTGGCGGTCGGCGATCTCCCGGATGGCGTCCCAGTCGGGGGCGTTGCCGATGAGGTTCGGCGTGAGGATGGCCTTGGTGCGGGGTGTGACCATGGCCTCGATGGCGTCGACGTCGATCTGGAAGGTGTCGGGCGTGACGTCGACGAAGGCCGGGACGATCGCCCTTGCGGACCATCGGCGCGATGTCGGTGGAGAAGGTCACGGCGCCGGTGACGATCTCGTCGCCCGGCTCGAGGTCGAGCACTTCGATGGCCAGGTACAGCGCCGAGCTCCCGGAGTTGCACATGACGCCTCGCCGCTTGGCGAAGAGCTCGGCGACGCGCCGTTCCATGGCCTTGACGTTCTTGCCGATGCGCATCGCGGTCGGACCGCCGCGCAGCACCCGACGACGGCGTCGATCTCGCGTTCGTCGTGGACCGATCCGGCGTACTCGATGCGGCGTTCGGACTGGATGCGGCTCATGGGGTCTCCTCGTGGGATCGGAACGGGACGGCTTTCAGGTCGTCGACCAACCGGTCGACGAGGGTGGCCAGGGCGACGCGGTCGTCGTGGGGCCAGTCGGCCAGCACCTCGGTCATCTGCTCGTGGCGCACCGCGACGATGCGCCTGTAGACGGCGCGGCCGTCGTCGGTGAGGCGGACCACGCTCACCCGCCCGTCGTCCGGGTCGGGTGTGCGGACCAGGTAGCCGTCGTCCTCGAGGGATCGGACCTGACGGGCGGCGGCGGCGGGGTCCATGGAGCACTGCCGGGCGAGGTCGCCCATGGCCAGCGCGCCGGCGTCGTCGACGCTGCGCAACAGGGCGTACCCGGCCCGGGTCACGACGGCACCGACGGCCTTCGACTGACGGGAGTACGCCCGGCGGCTCACGGTGAGGCGGAAGAGCCGCTCGAGGGCCCGTTCGGCGGCCACGACGTCGGCGGGGGTTCGGGGCACGGACCCGACCCTAGGGAAACTCTTTGACATTGTCCAGCAATTGTCCCGGCGTCGCGCTCGGCGCGCCCCTGCCGGTGGGTCGCGGCCGGCGCCGGCCCGACTACGACGCCAGGATCTCGGGGGGATCGGCCGTGGCGCGCACCGCGGCCGCCAGCTCGGGCAGGAGCGCCTCGACCGCTTCGAAGTGGCCCTGGTCGCCGTAGAAGTCGTCGGTGATGTCGATGGCGACGACGAGATCGTGGTCGGGGAGGTACACGAGGAGGGTGTGCCCGCCCGCGTAGCCGTAGGCGCTCGGCGTGTCGAGCCCGTCGTCACCGGTGCGGCAGGGGCAGAACTGCATGGTGCCGGGGCCCAGTCCGGCCTCGACGTCGAAGGCGCGCATCTCCGCCCACGACTCCGTGCTGATGCCGACGTGGTCGACGAGGAGGGCCTCGCCGGCGCGGGTCAGGTCGGCGATGTCGCTCAGCAGTCCGGCCGTGGCGAAGCGGGGCTCGCCCGGGACGGGTGGGAGGTGGACGGTGCGGGTCAGGCCGAGGGGATCGAGCAGACCGGTGCGCAGCAGCCCGTCGTAGTCGACGCCGGTGAGCTGCTCGAGCAGGAAGCCGAGGACGATGTAGTTGCTGCTCGAGTACCGAGCCATCTCCCCGGGACCGACGGTGCCCGGATCGGCGGTCGAGACGAGGAGCGCATCGAGGGGCCCACCCACCACGGAGGGGTCCTCGTGGTAGGCCGCCGTGTCCCGGTAGTTCACGAGGCCCGAGCGGTGCGCCAGGAGCTGGCGGACCGTGACGACGCCGCTGAGGGCGTTGTCGGGCAGCGCGTCCAGGGAGGGCAGAGGGTCATCGAGGCCGATCAGCCCGGCGTCGATGGCGCGGTAGACGAGGTTGGCGGTGAAGAGCTTGGTGATCGACATCGTGTCGATCTCGGTGTCGACGTCGCGGACCCGGCCGGCGGCGTCGACGCCCGTGGCGCCCCACCACGTGGGCCCGCCGGGAACGGAGACGGCCACCGACGCTCCCTGGATCCCTGATCGGCGGACCCACTCGTCGACCGTGCGTTGGAGCGAGTCGGCGTCGACGACCGCCGGGCCCGCCTCCACGGGCCGCGCCGTGCCGACGGCTCCGGGATCGAGCCGCGGGACCGGAGGCGCCTGGGAGGGCACACGCGGGCGGAACGCCGACGTCTCGTTGCGCTCGCCGGTCGCGGCGAGCGCCAGTGGGACGGCCGGCCACGAGCAGGGCGACGATCGCCGCAGGGGCCAACCACGTCCGGTTCGGGCCCAGCCGACCCGGTGAGGTCACGGTGGGACGGGAGTGGCCGGTTCGGGGCCACAGCCGGGGTGGTCGGCGGGCGGCGACGTCCTCGAGCCAGCCGGTGGCTGCCGACGGCGGCTGCCGTTGCGAGCACGACGAGCGCGGCGTAGGTGGCCGCGCCCGCTCCGGCCACGTCCAGGCCGACGCGGCCCAGGAGCCACAGCGCGGCGACGATCGCCGTGGTGTGCCACAGGTAGATCGTGAGCGATCGTTGGCCCAGGACGGTCACGGCGGGGCGCACGGTCGGGGTGGCCGCCAGGCGGGCCAGCGGTCGTCGGGCGGCCACCGCCAGCGCCAGCCACACGCCACCCACGAGCAGGTGCAGGACGTGGGAGTTGTTCACGACCCCGTCGAGCGGTGGGTGCACGGCCCAGACGACCGCGGCGACGAGCGCGAGGGCGACGGCCGCGGCCACCAGGCGGAGCGGGTGGGTGGTGGGCGGGCGGGTGTGGGCCACCACGCCGGCGGCGAAGAACACGCCGTAGAGGGCGACGTCGCCGAGCTGCCACAGCGCGTTCGGGGCGAAGGCGGGCTGCCACAGCGCTTCGGCGGTGGGCCCACTCCAGGGCCAGGACCGCCGCCACCCCGAGTCCGATCACGACCGCCGCCGACCGGCGTAGGGCCCGGAGCAGGACCGGGGCCAGCAACAGCACCCAGAACAGGGTGCGCAGGTACCAGAGCGGTGTGGCCAACCAGCCGCCCTCCCACGACGAGCCGACCGGGTCCGTGAGCGGGACGATCCACCAGATCATCCGCGACCAGGCCAGACCGGTACCCGTCGCCAACGATCCGACGAACATCGCTCCCCACGCGACGAGCGCGAAGAGCCACAGCGGTGGTCCGATGCGTCGTAGCCGATCGTGCACCGTCCGCCATCCGCCACGGCGCTCGGCCGACCCGGCGAAGAGCTGTCCCGACACGAAGAACATCACCGGTATCGCCGCCACGAGGGTGACCGCGGCCGCGCCGGTGGCGTGCCAGAGCACGACCCGCAGCAGGGCCGCTCCGCGCAACAGGTCGAGGCCCAGGTCACGTGGGGCCGTCGGATCGCGGCCGTCGGTCGGGTCGTCTGCGCTCGTCGCGTCGTCCGCGACGTGTTGGCGGCGATCGGGGTCGCCGGGCACTGCAGGGTTGACGCGCACGTCCTGCTCCGACGCTGGGGGGCGGCGCGGGCGTCTCGGCCCGCCGGGCGAATGTAGCGAGACGGGAGAGGCGATCCCATTCGCCCCGATCGCCGGCCGGTCGGCGCGAGCGGGAGGCGCCGGCTGCCCGCCCGACGGCGGGGCTCAGGTCGGGCGCAGCGGTCGGAAGAAGGCGCGCACGTCGTCGACGAAGAGGTCAGGGACCTCCATCGCCGCGAAGTGCCCGCCCCGGGGGATCTCGGACCAGTGCACGACGTGGTACGCCGCCTCCACCCACGAACGGGGCATGCGGGTCACCTCACCGGCGAAGTCGGCGACGCCGGTCGGGGTGGTGATGTAGCCGTGCGGCGTGGCCTCGCGGCCGGCCAGGCGCATCTCGTGGTAGAGCCGCGCCGACGACGTGGCCGTGGCGGTGGCCCAGTACGCCGTGATGTTCGTGAGCAGCTGATCCTTCGTGAACGACCGCTCGATGTCGCCGTCGCAGTCGCTCCAGGCGCGGAACTTCTCGACGATCCACGCGGCCAGCCCGGCGGGGGAGTCCTCGAGTCCGTAGCCGAGGCTCTGCGGCTCTCGTGCCCTGGATCTCCTGGTAGCCGGCGCCGGTGCGACGCCATTCGCTCATCGCCTCCAGGTGGGCCACCTCCGTGTCCGTCAGCGGCGGGGCGTCTCCCTTGGGAGCGCGGGCCACGACGAAGTTGAGATGGAGCCCGGCCACGTGGTCGGGAGCGAGATCGGCCACGTTTGCCGTGACGATCGAGCCCCAGTCGCCGCCCTGGGCGCCGTAGCGGTCGTATCCGAGCGAGTCCATGATCTCCACGAAGGCCTCGGCGATTCGACGGGGGTGCCAGCCGGGTTCGCTGGTGGGACCCGAGAACGTGTAGCCGGGCAACGAAGGGGCGACGACGTGGAAGGCGTCGGCGGGGTCGCCGCCGTGGGCGACGGGGTCGGTGAGAGGCCCCAGCACGTCGAGGAACTCGATGATCGAGCCCGGCCATCCGTGCACCAGCAGCAGCGGGAGGGCGTCGGGCTCGGGCGAACGGGCGTGGACGAGGTGGATGCGCTGTCCGTCCACCGCGGTCGTGAGCTGGTCGAAGGCGTTGATCCTGGCCTCCTGGGCCCGCCAGTCGAAACGGTCGACCCAGTACGTGACCAGCTCCCGGAGGTAGGCCAGATCGGTGCCCTGATCCCAGTTCGACCCGTCGATGGCGTTCGGGAACCGGGTGCGACGGAGCCGGTCGTGCAGGTCGTCGAGGACGCGGTCGGGCACGTCGACGCGGAACGGCTCGAAGCTCGGCACGAGGGCGAGCGTAGTGACGTGTCGACGGTTCGTCCGGGGTGGTGCGTCGGGTTGACCCGAGGCACTGCGGGCGGGGAAGGTTCCTGCCGGAGGAACGGCGACGGCGTGTGCGCCCGACGCTCCGCGACGAGGAGGGCCCGTGATGGATGAGCCGACGGTGGTCGAGGTCTTCGCCGACGTCGGGTGCCCGTTCACCCACGTGGGCCTGCGGCGATTCGTCGAGCACCGCGCCCGGATCGGCCGGGACGACGTGAGGCTGCTGGTGCGGTCGTGGCCGCTGGAGCTCGTGAACGGCGAGGCCCTCGACGCCGAGTTCATCGCCGAGGAGGTCGACGACATCCGGCGCCAGATCGCCCCGTCGATGTTCGCCGACTTCCGCGCCGAGAGCTTCCCCGGGTCGTCGCTGCCGGCGATGGGCCTCGCCGCGTCCGCCTACGCCGTGAGCATCGACGCCGGTGAGCAGGTCAGCCTGGAGCTTCGCGACCTGCTGTTCGAGCGCGGGACCGACATCGCCGATCCCCGGGTGCTCGCCCGCGTGGCGGAGGAGGTCGGCCTCTCGCTCGACGACCTCGACCTCGACGCCGTGAAGGCGGACCACGCCGAGGGCGTCGCCCGTGGCGTCATCGGTTCGCCCCACTTCTTCACGCCGACAGGTGGCTTCTTCTGCCCGGCGCTCGACGTGAGCCGCGACGATCGTGGGCACCTGCGGATCCTGGCCGACCCCGAGGGCTTCGAGTCGTTCCTGGGCTCCTGCTTCGCCTCGTGAGCGGCACCAGCAGGTGGCACCGTGCAGACTGAACCGATGAGACGGGCGCTCGACGCGATCGTCGGACCGCGTCCGTGGACGTCGAAGGGAGCGTGACCTCGATGGACGTCGACGGATCCGAGGGGTGGGACGGCGCGCTCGCCGACCTCGAGCGGCGGCGGGCGGCCTCGCGGGCGATGGGTGGCGAGGAGCGCCTGGCCAAGCACGATGCCGGCGGCCGCCTGAACGCGCGAGCCCGCGTGGATCGCCTCCTGGACCCGGGTTCGTTCCTGGAGCTGGGCACGCTCGTCGGCGGCGCAGAGGCGCCGGCGGACGCCATCGTCATGGGATCGGGACGCATCGACGGGCGCCCGGTGATGGTGGCGGCAGAGGACTTCACCGTGAAGGCGGGCACCATCAGCTCGTCGGCCAACGCCAAGCGCTATCGGGTGGCGGAGATCGCCGTCGCCGACCGCGTGCCCTGCATCATGTTGCTCGAGGGGGCCGGGTTCCGGGCCGACGGCCAGTCCCACGGTCGTTCGCCTGTCGACATGATCGCCCAGGCACGCTGCTCGGGCAGGGTGCCTCTCGTGACGGCGGTGCTCGGTCCGTCTGCGGGTCACGGGGCGCTCGTGGCCCCGATCTCGGACTTCTCCGTGATGAGCCGGCAGGGCTCGATCTTCACCGCCGGGCCCCCGGTGGTGTTCGAGTCGCTCGGTGAGCAGATCACCAAGGAGGACCTCGGTGGTCCCGGCGTGGCGATGTCGAGCGGCCTGATCCACAACCTGGCCGAGGACGACGCCGCGGCGCTCGACGTGGTGCGCGCCTACCTCGGCTACTTCCCGTCGTCGGCCTGGGACTACCCGGCCGGGTCGGTGGGGGGCGATGTCGGGTACCGGGCGGTGCCGGAGATCCTCGAGATCGTCCCGCGCAGCGGCCGGATGGCCTACGACATGCACCGCGTGATCGACGTCGTCTTCGACGAGGGTTCGACGTTCGAGGTGCAGCCGGGCTTCGGCCCGTCGGTGCTCACCGTCCTGGCCCGCCTCGGTGGACAGCCCGTGGCGGTCATCGCCAACCAGCCTTCGGTGCTGGCCGGCTCGGTGAGCGCCGACGGCGCAGAGAAGGCCGCACGCTTCATCACGGTGGCGGACTCGTTCCACCTGCCGCTGGTCTTCCTCTCGGACAACCCGGGCGTCATGCCCGGGAGTGCCTCCGAGCAGCAGGCCATCCTCAGAGCGGGCGCCCGCATGTACGCCGCGCAGAGCCAGGCCACGTCGCCGAAGCTCACGGTGACGCTGCGCAAGGCCTATGGCTTCGGGTCGATGGTGATGAGCATGCTCGGGTTCGACGGGCAGTCGGCGGTCTTCGCCTTCCCGGGGGTGACGATGGGGGCGATGGGGGCGGCGGCCATGAGCCGGTCCCGCGGATCCGACGTCGACGAAGCCGAGATGCTGCGGTCGATGGAGCTCGAGGCGTCCTACCGGTCGGCGGAGTCGTTCGGTTTCGACGAGCTCATCGATCCGCGTGACACCCGCGACGTCCTGTTGCACTCGCTCGAGCGGGCGCTCCACCGTCGACAGGCCGCACCCGAACCGGTGGCGCGCATCGGCATCGCGCCGTAGGGCGCTCGGGTGGCGCTAGCGCAGGCGCCACTTCGGCCGCTGGCCGGACGCGAAGCGCTCCTGCCCGGCCTTGAACGCCTCGGCGTCCGAGCCGATGCGGGTGTAGAGCGCCGCCAGCTCGATGGCCTGGGAACGAGACACCTCGAGCGCCGTCCACAGCGCCCGCATGGTGCCCTGGATGGCCAGCGGCGGGGAGTCGGCGATGACCCGGGCGGCCCACTCGGCCCGTTCCATCAGCTCGTCGCCGGGAACGACCTCGGTGACCAGGCCGATCTCGTGGGCTCGTTGCGCCGACATGCGCTCGTCGGCGCCGAGCAGGGCCATGCGCATGATCTCCTGGAACGGCATCTTGGCCAGCATCTGCATCGGTTCGAAGGCGGCGGTCATCCCGTAGGTGACGTGCGGGTCGAAGAACGTGGCGTCCTCCGCGGCGATGATGAACTCGACCTCGCCCAGTAGGTAGAAGGCACCGCCACAGGCCATGCCGTGGACCGCGGCCACGACGGGCTTCCAGCAGTCCCGGGCCTTGGGCCCGATGTCACGACCCGGGTCGTCGTACATCCACGCCGTGGGGTAGCCGGGGTAGTTGCCCTCGGCGATGGCGTCGGTGTTCTCCTCGGAGACGGCTTCGCCCCGGTCGATGCCGGTGCAGAACGCCGGGCCCTCCGCCCCCAGGATGACGCAGCGCACGTCGTTGTCGTAGCGAACGTCGTTCCACACCTCTCGCAGCTCGGCCTGCATCTGCTCGTTGATGGCGTTGCGCACGGCCGGCCGGTTGAGCGAGACGCGGGCGATGCCGTCGTCCTTCGTGTAGAGCAGGGTCTCGTAGGTCACGCGGCCATTCTCACGGACCCGGTGCTCGTGGCGCCAACGCACGGCAGGGAGCCATATGGCGGTCGTGTCGAGCGCTCGTCGGGGACCGACGGGTGCTCCGGACGGGCTCTGCTCGGAGCTCAGCCGGGCTCGGGCGCGTCCGGACCGAACCCCGTCGGTCGGGAGGCACGGGTCTGGAGCAGCTGTGACATCGACACGACGGCGTAGACGCCGTCGTCGTCGCTCAGCTCGGCGTGGGACAGGCCGCGCCCCATGGCGGGGTTGAAGCGGGTGTCGCCGGTGATGGCGATCCACTCGCTGTTCGGTGGGCGCAGCACGTGGGCGGTGACGTCGGGGTTGATCATCGTCACGCCGTCGGGATGGGCGTCGACACCGATGAGGTTGGCGTAGTCGAACCCGATGGTGAGGCGCGAGGTCGCCCGGATGGGCTCTCCGGCGACCACCGGCACCTCGAGACGGACCCAGCAACCACCGTCCGCGCCGTCGCGTGCGGGGGAGCGGCGCATGTCGATGCCGTGGAGGAAGCCCGGGAGCTCGTAGTGGGGGTCGCGTATCTGGTCACGGTGGCTCACCGCCTCGGCGGGTGGCACGAGCGCGTCGGCCGGTCGACGCGTGGTCGTGCTCGCCGGGACGTCGTGCCCGCTGAGGTCCGCGTCGCGGAGGCGCAGGACGGTCGCCCGCACGTGCTCCACCTCGTCGACGAAGAGCTGCATCGACACCACTTGGATCTTCTTGCCTTCGCGCACGATGTTCGCCGTGACGTTCAGGCGCCGGCCCACGGGCACGGGTCGCATGAGGTCGGTCGTGAACCGACTGATGGTCATCGGCACGAGCGTCGGCACGTCCTCGAGGCAGTGGCCCAGCAGAGCCAGAACGGCGCCTCCGTTGGCCTCGGTGGGGCTCCACCCGCCCTGGACCAGGACCGTCCCGACGAACGACTCGTCGTCTCGAAGGAACAGCGCCGGTTCTTCCATCGGTGCACCATGGCAGCCGTCGGTCGTCGAGGGAAACTCCGGCGGCCGCGAGCCGGTGCTCCTACGCTCGGTCCATGGAGCTCCGCGGGCGAACGATGGTGGTGACGGGCGCGGCCAGCGGGATCGGCCTCGCCGTCGTGGAGGCGGCGACGGCCGAGGGCGCCCAGGTGGTGATGGCCGACGTCGATGCGGCGGCGCTGCGCCTGCACGCCGAACGGCTCGACGCGGCCGGTGCGGTGGTGCACGCCGTCGTCGCCGACGTCCGGGACCCCGATGCGGTGGAGGCCGTCGGCCAGGCGGCGGTCGACCGGTTCGGGGCGCTGCACGTGGCCATGAACAACGCGGGGATCGTGAACGGCGGGCCGTGCTGGGAGATCCCGCTCGACGAGTGGCATCGGGTGATCGACGTCGACCTGTGGGGGGTCATCCACGGGGTGCGGGCCTTCGTCCCGCTGATCCTGGCGTCGGGCGAGGAGGGCCACGTGGTCAACACGGCGTCGATGGCCGCGGTGCTGCCGATCGCGGGCATCGCGCCCTACGTCGTGGCCAAGCACGGCGTGCTCGGCCTCTCCGACGTGTTGGCCGGAGACCTCGCGGCGATCGGCGCCCCGGTCGGGGTGAGCGTGGTCATGCCCGGGATGATCAAGACCGGGATGAACCCCATCGGTTCGGTGCCGGCGTCGACCGTGGCGACGAACGTGATCGACGCCATCCGCCACGGTCGGCGCTACGTGTACACCGACGACCACAGCATCGATGCCGTCGAGGCCCGATTGGCGGCGCTGGGCGAAGCCCGGGCGGACGTCCTGGGCTGAGGCCGTTCGGGTCGACGAGACCCGGCAACCGGGACCCGAGTTCGGGCCGGTGTTCGTCGACGGGCTCCGGGCTGAGGTGGCCGCCGCGGAAGGTCCGGGCTCGGCGGCTCGGCACCGTGCAGGGTGGCGGCAGGTTCTCGCCCTCACCGGATGTGCTGTGATGCAGTCCCGTCGGGCCCGCGGCTGGTCCCACATGGGCTCGGGGCGCGTCCCGGGACGATGATCGACACCGACGAGAGGGGACCAGATGAGCACCGAGTTCGAACCGGCCGAGGTGGAGCTGCCCATCGAGGGCAAGGAGGTCGTCTTCCGCCACATGGACGACCCGGACATGCCCTGGCAGTTGTGTCGCGCCCAGCGCAACGCCGACGGCACCGAGGCCTATGTGCGCGAGAAGTGGTTCGCGTTCAGCCCCGACCCGCAGTACCTGTCGCTCTACGCCGAGTACGACCCGGGGATGATGGTGCGCCGCCACGGCCACTACAGCCCCCACGTCGTCTTCGTGATCGACGGCGGCCTGTGGTTCGGCGACCGGTGGTGCCCTGCCGGCACCCACGTCGAGCTCCCGTTCGGGGCGGCGTTCGGGCCGATCCGTGCAGGCGACGACGGAGCCAAGCTGTTCGAGGTGATGATGGGCGACCCTCGCTCGTGGGGTGATCAGCCCGAGGTCTACGAGGCCGCCCTGGCCGAGCACGGGGTCACCCCGCTGCCGGACCCCCCGATCGAGTTCCCGGACTGGCTGGCCGATCTGCGCACGCACTGGACCGGCGCAGCTCCGGAGACGCCGTCGCCATGAGCGCCGACCGCGACGACCTCGTCCTCATCGACAAGCCCCGGCCCCACACGACCGTCATCACGCTGAACCGGCCGGAGCGGATGAACTCGATGGCCTTCCAGCTGATGGTGCCCCTCGCCGAGGCGCTCGACGAGGTGGCCGACGACAACGACACCACCTGCGTGGTGCTCACCGGCGCCGGTCGGGGCTTCTGCTCGGGTGCCGACACCAGCGACGACGGTGGCCCGCCGCCCAACATCGACGGCCTCACGCTCACCCGCATCGCCACCAAGTCCATGTCGCTGCTGGCCGACCTGGTGCCGGCCATGCAACGGATGCCGCAGCCGGTGATCTGCGCCATCAACGGTGCCGCCATCGGCGGCGGGATGTGCCTCACGCTGGGAGCCGACATCCGCATCGCCGGCGAGTCGGCCTACTTCCGGGCCGCCGGCATCAACAACGGCCTCACCGCCACCGAGCTGGGCCTCAGCTTCCTGCTCCCTCGGGCCATCGGCTCGTCGCGGGCCTTCGAGTTCATGCTGTCCGGTCGCGACATCGACGCCCACGAGGCGGCGCGCGATCGGGCTGGTGTCGCGGGTGGTCCCCGACGAGGACCTCCTGACCGAAGCCCTCGACCTGGCCGATCAGATCAACGGCTGGAGCACCCAGGGCACGTCGCTCACCAAGCGGACCATGTGGGCCGGCCTCGAGATGGGCAGCCTCCGGGCCGCGATCGAGATGGAGACCCACACCCAGCTCTTCGTCCGGCTCACCACCAAGAACTTCGAAGAGGCGCGTCCGGGCCCGCAAGGAGGGCCGCCCGCCGGAGTTCCGGGACTGACGCCACTTCGTGGACGTCGGCGCCGGCGGGCCCGACCATCGCCTCTCCCGGCGGCCCTACGATCGCCCCGAGCGCGTCGGGTGTGACGCCGGGAGGGGGCTGTGATGGGCACGGCGATCGTGATCGGCGCGGGATCGGGCATGGGATCGGCGGTGGCGGCGCGACTGGCCGAGGTGCACGAGCGCCTCGTCCTCGCCGATGTCGACGTGGAGGCAGCCGAGCGGGTCGCCTCGGAGCTTCCCGGCAACGCGGAGGTGCATCGGTGCGACCTGACCTCCTCCGACGACCTGCCCGCCCTGGCGGAGGTCGCGGGCGGCTTCGACGCCCTCGTGGTCACCGCCGGGCTGTCACCGACGATGGCGCCGGGGCGGCGCATCGTCGAGGTCGACCTCGTGGGACCGGCGCTCGCCCTCGGGGCCTTCGAGGGTGATCGCGCTCGCCGGTTCGGCGGCGCTCGTCCTCTCGTCGATGGCCGGTCACTTCGCGCCCGTCCTTCCTGAGGTCGATGCCGTGCTCGACGAGCCCCTGGCCCCGGACCTGTTCGATCGCTTGACGGCCGCGGGTGTCGACGTCGACGAGCCCGGCACCGCCTATTCCTTCGCCAAGCGCGGCGTGTTGCGCCTCGTCCGCCGACTGGCCGTCCCCTGGGGGCGCTCGCGGCGCCCGGCTCCTGTCGCTGTCGCCGGGGATCGTCGACACACCGATGGGCCGCCGGGAATCGGCGGCCCAACCGATGATGGAGGCCATGGTGTCGGGGAGCCCGCTCGGTCGCCAGATCACCGCCGACGAGGTGGCTGCGGTGGCGGCGTTCCTGGTGTCCGACGCGGCGTCGGCGATGACGGGCACCGACGTGCTCGTCGACGGCGGCGCTGTCGCCGCGATCATGCCCTGAGCGTCTCCCCGGGTCATGAAGCTGGCTCCCAGCCAGCAGTTCGTCTGCCAGTACTCGCTCGGCGTCATCCGCAGCCTGATCGGGTCGGGGATGTTGAGCACCCCGATGTTGCCCGCCTCCTGCTTGGCCTGGATGGTGTCCATGGCTTCGCAGGGTGGTGGGGACCCAGCTCGACCCGGCCTCTGCGAAGACCAGCTTCAGTCCGCGGGAAGCGGTCGAACACGCCGGACAGGATCGAGCGACCACAGCGGACGGTGGGCGTAGAACGCTGCCTCGAGTGCGAACAGGGGCGAGCGTCGCGGGGAAGAACCCGTCGAACGGCGACCCGCTGCCTCCGTGCACGTTGAGCACCACGCCGTGCTCCTCGCAGGCCCGCCACACGGGGTCGTACCGCGGGCGAGTGGATCGGGTCGATGCCGCAGCCGGGAGGCATGCCGGGCAGCAGGACCCCTCCGGTGAGCCCGTTGGCCGGCGATCCACTCGACGTCGCCGACGGCTTCGTCGACGTCGTTGAGCAGGATCTGCCCGATGCCGGCCCGCCGTCCGGGCAACGCGGCGCACCACTCGGCCAGCCACCGGTTGTGCGCGCGCTGGCCGGCGAGTCGGAGCCGGTACTCCTCGGCGGAGGGGACCATGGCCACCAGACCGCCCATCGGGAAGAACGGCGGGATGGTGTTGGGGTAGACGACCTCGGCCACGATGCCGTCGGCCTCGAGCGCCCGGTTGCGCACCTCGTCGTCCCAGTTGCGGTCGCGTCGGCCCGTTCGAGGTCGCCGAACGGGTTCACGTAGGCGTCGGCCCACCGGTCGAACTCCTCGTGCAGCGCCGACTCGAGATAGGGGCGGTAGTCCCGCAGGTCGGCGCCGGCGTGGCAGTCCGAGGAGATCACGGCGTAGCGGTGCGGTCGATCCATGGCGTCGTCCTATCACCCGACGGCCGGGAGACACCTCGGATCAGTTCCGGATCGGCTCCCGGCGTCGGTGGCCGCCCGCCCCCCGGCCCGCTCAGAGGTACTGGTTGCGTTCGAGCGAGCGGAAGGCGAAGAAGCCCCAGATCGGCGGGAGGTAGAAGGTGGCGAAGCGGTAGAGGATCACTGCGGCGAAGGCGGGCCCTTCGGGCATCCCTGCCGCGACGAGGCCGAAGGTGAGGCCGCTCTCGACCACCCCGATGCCCCCCGGCACGGGCAGCAGCCCGGCCAGCAGGGACACGCTGATGATGATCACCACGAGATCGCTGAAGGGCACGTCGGTGCCCAGCGCGTGTGCGGTGAGGCCGAGGGCGGTGGCGAAGAGCAGCGTCGACGCGAGGTTGCCGCCCAGCAGGAGGGTGACCCGTCGCAGCGACAGCCCTCGCAGTGCGCCTCGTCCGTCCGCGACCAGGTTGCGGCCCCACTCGGCCAGTTGGCGTCGGCGGTCGGGGAGCAGCATGGAGATGGCGGCCAGCACCACGGCGAGCACCACGAGCCACTTCAGGATCGTGCCCCAGTCCGGCAGGGAGGGGGCGTCGAGGTCGAAGTGCAGCGACTGGGGGGTGAAGAGGAGCAGCCCGACGAGCAGCGAGGCCTCGACCAGGAACCCGGCGAGACCGTCGAGCCCGCCCATGGCGAGCGCCGACCCGGACCGGAAGCCCTGCTTCTGGAAGAAGCGGACGTTCATGGCGACGCGGGCGGCCGTGGTGGGGACGGCGAGGCCGACGTAGCTCTGGGCGAGCTGGAGCAGGTAGACCGGTCGGAACGGGATGGGGTCGGGAGCGGCGCCGAGGGTGGACAGCGTCTGGGCGACACGCGGCATCTGCGCGACGACGAGCGCCACCGCAGCGAGCCACCATGTCGCGTCGCGGAGCTCGTCGCCGACGTCCTCGAGGTCGAGGCCGGTGATCTGGCTGACCAGGAACGAGACGGCGAGCACCAGGACGACGACCTGGAGCACCGATCGCCACGACACCCGCTTGAGCCGCTGCAGCCTCCTGGTGCTGCGGGGCTGGTCCTCGGGGGAGGCGATCTCGGTCGTCACGCCGCGTCTCCGAGGTCGCCGGGCCAGCCGTCCGTTGTGCCTCCCCAGCGCCTGGTCACCAGGGCCCTACGCTACTGCGTGATGCGCGGGCTCAACCTCGAGACGAGCCGAGAGCCCGGTCTGCCTGATGACGGCGCCCGCCTGGCGGGGATCGAGCCTCAGGGGCCCGCGTGGCTCCTGAACAGGGTGCGTTCATCGGCGATGGCCTGTCACGTCGGCGGTTCGCGTCGATCGAGGCCGCCGCGGTGGCGGGCATCATCTGTGCGGTCGGTTGGTCGCTGGCGCTGCGAGGGCTGCTCGCCGCTCCCGATCTCGGCGCCTCCGACGCCGAGATAGAGCGGTTCTACGCCGACCCCTCGTCCACCCGGGCGATGGTGGTGTGGTTGCAGGTCCTCGTGTTCTCCACGATCGCCTTCTTGTGGTTCGTGGGGGTCATCCGGAGCCGCCTCGGCGATCGGGAACCGAAGCTCTTCGGCACCGTGTTCTTCGGCGCCAGCATCCTGCTCGCCGCGCTCTTGTTCGTCGCGGCCTCGCTCCTCGGCGCACCGGCCGTTCTCGCGGTCGTGGGCGACCAGACCCCGAGCCCCGACGCGGCCGCACTGAGCCGGTCGGCGGCGGCGATCGTCCTCTCGGTGTTTGCCCCTCGGATCGCCACCCTGGTGATGCTGTCGACCGCCAGCCTCGCCCGCGCGACCAGGGCCCTGCCCCGGTGGCTGGTGTGGTTGACCTATGCGCTGGCGATCGTCGAACTGGTCAACGTCACCGTGTCCACCCCCACCGTCTACGTGATGCCCGCCTGGATCGCGTTGGTGAGCGTCGTGCTCCTGGTCCGCCGGCCCTCGCACGCCTTCGAGCTCGAACCCGACGGCCCGGATTCTGGGGGCGGTCTCCCTCAGCGCTCGTCGTAGGCGTCGACCCAGGCCTGTGCGTCGCTCATCGCTCGGCGGGTGGTGGCCCCGACCCGTTCGTCGCCGGGGTAGACGCTCTCGGTTCCGATGACCTCGACGATCCCGTTCACCGTCATCTGCTCGATGATGCGGTCGTTGGCCGAGACGATCATCAGCTTGCTCCCGACGTCGGCCAGCGACTGGGCGTAGCGGCGCAGCACATCCATGAACGTCGTACCGAGGTCGCTCCGTCCCCGCAGGCGCAGCACCACCACCGAGCCGACCGAGCCGGTGCCGACCGTGGGTAGCGCGGCCTCGAAGGTCGGTGCGGCGGCGAAGAAGACGCTGCCGTAGGGCTGGAGGAGCACGACCTCGCCCGCTGGCAGCACGGCGGGCGGGTCCACCTCGACGTAGTGGCCGTCGTCCTCCGGGATCCGGCGGCGGACGGTCACCTGGTTGGACTGGCGGACCACGTGCAACACGACGGACAGGCCGACGCCCGACGAGCACGGCGTACTGGAGCGGGATGACCATGGTCAGGACGAAGGTGACACCCAGGATCGCCTTCTGCACGGTTCCGGTCTTCCACACGGACTGCACGTCGCCCGGGTTCAGGGTCCGGTAGCCGATGAGCATCAGGAGGCCCGGCGAGCGTGGGCATGGCGATGGAGCCCACGGCGTTGCCGAAGGCCACGATCACGACGGCCATGACGACGGTGGCGAACAGCAGCGACCGACGCGAGCGTGCTCCTGCGGCCTTGTTGAGCGACGTCGCCGACACCGATCCGCCCACGGGCATGCCGCGCAACACGCCCGAGGCCAGGTTGGCCGCGCCCTGGCCGACGAAGTCGCGTGAGGCGTCGGGGTAGCGGCCGTCGGGGTTGGGGAAGTTGGCGGAGATGCCTGCGCCCTGCACCAGGCCGACGAACGCCAGCGACACCGCCGGCACCAGGAGCGAGGGGATGAGCCTCACCAGTGGCAGCTCCGGGGTGGGGAGCGAGTCGGCTGCGACGCCGAGGTCCCGGAGGGTCGCGACCGACGTCCAGTCGGCCCACTGTGCGACGGCGGACGTGGCGATGACCGCCACCACCATGCCGAGCGCGCCCAGGCGGGTCCGCTCGAGCAGCACGATCAAGGCCAGGGTGGCCAGACCGATGATCAGCGATCGGTTGTCGATGCTGCCCGGGCTGATCACCGTGTTCGCCGTTCGCACCAACCGGTTGCCGCCTTCCGCGGCGTAGCCCGTGAGGTTGGCCAGCTGACCCGAGGATGATGTTCACGCCCACCGCGTTGATGAACCCGACCATCACGGCGTTGGACACGAACCGCAGCAGGGTGCCGAGCTTGAACAGCCCGGCGAGGAGCATCGCCGCGCCGGTGAGCATCGACAGCGTCACCAGGGCCCGGGTCGGGTCCGAGAGCGCCGGATGGCGTCGACGTCGGCGACCACCATCGCCATGGCCCCGGTGCCCTGCACCGCCATGAACGTCGAGCTGGTGAACAACGCCCCGGTGCCGGTGCCGACCAGGTAGCCGTACAGCCCGGCCAGCGGGTTCACCCCGGCCAGGAGCCCGGTGGCCAGACCGTCGGGCACCGACTGCACGCCGAGCACCAGGCCGGCGACGGCGTCGTCCTTCATGCCGCGGCGGCCGAAGAGGCGCCGGATCCCAGCTCGCTCGACGCCCGCTCATCGTCGCCCACCTTACGAGGGAGGGCTCGGCGCCGGCCGTCGCCCTTGACCGGTGGACGACGGCTCGCCAATCCGCCACCTGTCGACTCACGACTCGCGGACCGACGATCGAGCGTCTGACCACGGCGGTCAGTCGACGCGGCCTAGCGTGCGGTCGCTTCGGCGGCGACGCCGATGTCGACCTAGTCCCCGACAGAGACCAGGGGGCCGGAGATGGCCGGACCGAACGTGCTGCTCATCATGACCGACGAGGAGCGCTACCCGACGCCCTACGAGACGCCCGAGGTGAAGGAGTTCCGTCGCTCCCAGCTCACCAGCCGTGAGCGGATCCGTGACGGGGGCGTGGAGCTCCACCGCCACTACGTCGGGTCGACGGCGTGCGTGCCGAGTCGCGCCACGCTCTTCACCGGCCAGTACCCGTCGTTGCACGGGGTCTCCCAGACCGACGGCGTGGCCAAGGACCCGGACGACCCGGCCATGCGCTGGCTCGATCCCGACGAGGTCCCCACGATGGGCGACTGGTTCCGCGCCGGTGGGTACCGGACCCACTACCGGGGCAAGTGGCACATCAGCCACGCCGACCTCCCCGTGCCCGGCACCCACGAGGGCCTCGCCGCGTCCGACGACGACGGGCGGCTGGTCCCCGAGGTCGTCGAGGCCTACCGTCGCGCCGATCGGCTCGACCCGTTCGGCTTCTCCGGATGGATCGGGCGTGAGCCCCACGGCGCGGCCAAGCAGGACTGCGGCACCGTGCGCGACGGCGTGTTCGCCGAACAGGTCGCCGACCTCTTCGGCGACATCGCGGCCGGCGACCGTGACCAGCCCTGGCTGGCCGTGGCGTCGTTCGTGAACCCTCACGACATCGCCTTCGCCGGTGGCTTCTACGAGCTCCTGCTCGGCTTCGAGGTCGACGACGACACGCTGCCCGACATCCCGGCCGCGCCCTCGCAGAGCGACTCCTTCGCCGGCCGCCCGGCCTGCCAGGAGCTGTTCAAGGACCTGTGGCCGCAGATGGTGGCCCCGCAGCCGGCCGACAACGCCTACCGGCGCCTCTACTACTACCTGCACAAGCTCGTCGACCAGGCCGTGGGTCGCATCCTCGATGCGCTCGATGCGTCGGGCATGGCCGACGACACGATCGTCGTGTTCACCTCCGATCACGGCGACATGCTCGGCGCCCACGGCGGGATGCAGCAGAAGTGGGCCCAGGCCTACGACGAGTCGCTCCGCGTGCCGATGCTCGTCAAGGGTCCGGGCATCGCCGCTCCTCCCGGTGGGATCGGCGTGCCCACGAGCCACGTCGACCTGATCCCGACCCTGATGGGGCTCGCCGGCATCGACGTCGAGCGGGCGGCCGAGGGTGTCGCCCGTCGCCACACCGAGGCGCAGCCGCTGCCGGGCCGTGACCTCAGCGCCGTGCTGACCGGTCGGTCGACGCCCGAGTCGGTGGAGACCCCGTCTACTTCATGACCGAGGACAACGTCACCAGCGGGCAGGCCCAGCGCAACGTGCTCACGGGGGAACCGTTCGAGTCGTTGGCCCCGCCGGCGTGCATCGAGTCGGTCGTCGCCGGGCTGCCCACCGGACCCGACGGGGCGAGCGAGCTGTGGAAGCTCAACCACTACTACGAGCGCCTCGACGAGTGGAACGCCGAGCACGGCATGGCCGCTCGCCCCGAACGCCGGTCCCGCCGCGGAGCCGGAGTGGGAGCTCCACAACCTCACCACCGACCCCGAGGAGCGCCAGAACCGGCTCGGCGACACCGACGCCGACGTCCTCAGCCGGATGACGAGCGTGCTCGACCAGCAACGTGAGGAGAAGCGACGGCTTCCCTCGCTGCGCCCCGGCGCCCGGGCCCGACGCCGCTCCTGGCAGTGATCCGAGCCGGGGTCCGCTCGTCGCCCGAGTCGACCGGGAGCCGGGTGCCCTTCGGGCCGGTTCAGGCGGGCAGAACAACTGACCGTCGAAGGTTCTTGGCCGAGGTTTCCCCCTCCGGTTGACTGGCCCGGACTCCTGGCCGTACGCTCGCTGGGCGAAAACATCCTTCGTTATAGCGAAAGTTTGCCCATGCCCGAGGCGGAAAAGACCTACATCCGTCGGGCGGTCGAGTGCTCTGACCTCGCCGCGCTGAGGGCTGCGGTCTTCCAGGCGAGCGGCGATGCCGAGATCGGCGCGACTCGGGCCGGTGGCACAGCTGGGCCCGGACGATCGCGCCCGACTCGTCGACCGGTGCGTCGAGCTCATCGACCGAGACCTCGACTCGTGGTCGCTGCGGGTGCCGTCCGATGACGAGATCAACGAGATGCTCGACATGGTGCTCGGTGTGCCCACGGCGGCGGGCGACTTCGAGCTCCGCAAGGGCGTGTTGTCGTTCGACGACTATCCGTTCTTCGCGGAGTGGCCCTCAGGCTCGGGCACGGTGCCCGACGGCTACCAGGTGGCGATCATCGGCGGGGGGTTCAACGGCATCGCCACTGCCGTGCAGCTCGAACAGCTCGGCATCCCGTACGCGGTGTTCGAACGGCGCGACGAGCTCGGCGGTACCTGGAGCATCAACCGCTACCCGGACATCCGCGTCGACACGCTGAGCTCGTCGTACGAGTTCAGCTTCGAGAAGGACTATCCGTGGACCGAGTACTTCGCCCGGGGTCCGGAGGTGAAGGGCTACCTACGCCACATCGCGGACAAGTTCGGCGTCGGTCCCCACCTGCGGCTCGGCCACGACCTCGTCGAGGCCCGCTTCGACGACGACACCGCCCTCTGGAGGGTCACCTTCCGGTTGGCCGACGGCACGACGGTGTCGCACGACGTCAACGTGATCGTCAGCGCCGCCGGGCTCTTCGCCAACCCGAAGCTCCCCGACTTCCCGGGGATCGAGGCCTTCGGCGGCCAGGTCATCCACCCGACCCGTTGGCCCGACGGCCTCGACCTCTCCGACAAGCGCGTCGCGGTGATTGGCAACGGCTCGACCGGCGTCCAGCTGCTCGGTCGGGTGGCCGAGATGTCGCAGCACGTGGACGTGTTCCAGCGCACCCCGCAGTGGATCAGCCCGCGTGACAAGTACGGCGACCCGGTCGAACCCGAGGTTCGCTGGCTCACCGACTCGATGCCCGCGTACTGGAACTGGTGTCGCATCACCTCGATCATGCACCTGTTCGACTTCCACAAGGACTTCCTCATCCGCGACCCGGAGTTCGAGGCCACGGGCGGCAGGGTCACCCCGAAGAGCGAGTTCGTGCGGAACATGCTCACCGAGTACATCCGCACCGAGACCGGTGGTCGCCAGGACCTCATCGACAAGTTGCTCCCCGACTACGCCCCGATGGTGCGCCGGCCGATCGTCGACAACGGGTGGTACCGAGCCCTGACGCGCGACAACGTCGAGCTCGTCACCGACGACATCGTCCGCTTCACCGACACGGGCATCGAGACCGCCGACGGCGCCCACCACGACATCGACGTCGTCGTGTCGGCCACCGGCTTCGACATCGTGAAGTACCTCTGGCCGGCCGAGTACTTCGGTCGCAACGGCGCCAACCTCCACGAGCGGTGGGACGAGGACTCGCCCATGGCCTACGTCGGGATGTTGGTGCCGGACTTCCCGAACCTCTTCACCCTCTACGGCCCGAACTCCCAGCCCGTCTCGGGCGGTGTCGCCCTGCCGGCCTGGTACCAGATGTGGGCCGGCTTCGTCGCCCGTTGTGTAACCACGATGATCGACGAGGGCAAGCGCACGGTCGAGGTCACCGACGAGGCATTCCGCGACTACAACGACCGCTTGGTCGAGGAGTCCCAGAAGCTCATCATGGTCACCGAGGAGGCCTCGGCCCGGAAGAACTACTACGTGAACGAACGCGGCCGCATGCAGGTGAACGCACCCTGGGAGACCTGCGACTACTTCCGGATGGTCTCGTATCCCGATCGCGCCGCCATACGGTTCGACGAGTGACCCACACGGGTGCGAGTCACGCCATCGGACCCGGGTCGTCGCCCCTCCGGAGCCTGTACTCGGGGTAGCCGTGGGCGGCGATGTCGCGGGCCCGGGCCATGAAGCGGTCGAGGCCACCGAGGTAGATCGGGAACACCCTCGCCTTGCCCTCGATGTTGCCGCCGTTGTACCAGGAGTTGCACGTGGGGGCCCTGAACATCGAGCCCAGCGACGCCGCCTCGACCTCGTCGCACCACTCGTCCTGGGCCTCGGGGCGCACGTCGACGCGAGTGTCGCCCTCGCTGCGGAGGTGGTCGAGGAAGTCGGCGATCCAGCCGACCTGCAGCTCGATGTGCGGGGGGTAGGTGGCGAGCACCCCGACGCTGCCCGGCCCGATGATCATGAACATGTTCGGGTACCCGGCGACCGAGAAGCCCATGAAGGCCCGGGGCCCGTCGGCCCACTCGTCGCGGAGCAGCCGTCCGTCGGTGCCGCGGATGTCGATCCGGGTGAGCGCCCCCGACACGGCGTCGAAGCCGGTGGCGAAGACCAGCAGGTCCAGTTCGTGCAGGCCGCGTTCGGTGCGCACCCCCTCGGGGACGACCTCGACGACCGGGTCCTTGCGCAGGTCGACCAGGGTGACGTTCGGACGGTTGAAGGTCTCGAAGTAGCCGTTGTCGAGCACGGGACGCTTGCAGCCGATGGGGTAGTCCTTGGGGCAGAGCGAGTCGGCCGTCTCCGGGTCGCGCACCGTGCGGCGCACCATCTCACGGAACAGCTCGACCGCCATCTCGTTGGCCTCGAGGTCTGTGGCCGTGTCGCCCCACAGGCGTGAGGCGCTGAACCCGTGCTCGGCCAGCGCGTCCTCGCGTTCCTCGGGGGTGCTGGTGAGGATGTGGCGGTCGGGGTCGGCGACGGTGAAGATCACTGCGCCGGTGGTGTTGGCGGTGGCCAGCGGGGACGTGTACTGCACGGCGCGCACCTCGCGGTAGCGGGCCTTGACCTGCGCCTGCTCCTCCGGGGTGAGGGGCTTGTTCTGCGACGGCCAGGTGAAGGCCGCGGTGCGCTGGAAGACGGTGAGGTGCCCGGCCACCTCGGCCAGCTCGGGGATGGCCTGCACTCCCGACGAGCCGTTCCCCACGATGCCGATGCGACGGCCCTCCAGCTCGACCCCCTCCTCGGGCCAGAGGCTCGTCTGCACGAGCTCGCCGGCGAAGGTGTCGAGACCCGGCCAGTCGGGCCGGTGCGGAGCGGAGAGGCCTCCGGTGGCCATGACGCAGAACCGCGAGCGCAGCTGCGCGCCCGTCTCGGTGTCGACCAGCCAGGTGTCGGAGTCCTCGTCGAAGGTCATGGCGGCGACGCCCGTCTCGAGGCGGATGTCGTGACGCAGGTCGTAGCGGTCGGCGATGTGGTTGAGGTACGCCTCGATCTCGGGCTGGGCGGCGAAGTGCTCGGTCCACTCCCACTCCTGCTCGAGCTCGGGGTCGAAGCCGAACGAGTACTCGAGGCTGGGGATGTCGCAGCGGGCGCCGGGATAGCGGTTCCAGTACCAGGTGCCGCCCACGCCGGCGGCCCGCTCGAGCACGATCACCGAGTGGCCCCGCTCGCGCAGCACCTTGAGCGCGTAGAGCCCGGACATCCCGGCCCCCACCACGATGACGTCCGCGTCCAGTGTGATGTCGGTCGGGCCCATCGACGTCCCCCTCGGTGAGTGCCCGACGAGCTTCGCGCCGATCGGCGCCCGGGTGCGCGGCCTCCGAGCAGGTCGAGGAGCGCACGTGGCGCGATGCACCCGGTGTCGCCCGGCCCTTGACATTCCCTGACGCGTCAGGGAACCATCTGTCATGGCTTCTCCCGAGCTCACCGTCACGCCGCTCTCACGTCGCATCGGCGCCCGCATCGACGGTGTCGACCTGGCCGACGTCGATGACGCCCAGTTCCGCGCCATCGACGACGCGCTCCTCGAGCACCAGGTCGTGTTCTTCCGGGGCCAGCACCTCACCGCGGAGCAGCAGGCGGCGTTCGCCGAGCGATGGGGGCCACTCGCGGTGTTCCCGATCGCGAAGGTCCTGGGCACGGAGACCACGATGTCGGTCATCGAGGACACGGCCGACAGCAGGCCCTCGGCCGACGGCTGGCACACCGACGTCACCTGGATCGCGGAACCGCCTCGCCTCGCGGTGCTCTACGCCGACGTCATCCCACCGTCGGGCGGCGACACCATGTGGTCGAGCCTCTACGCCGCCTATGACCAGCTGAGCCCGGTGATGGCGTCGATCTGTGAGGGCCTGACGGTGCGACACCATCGCGGGGAGGAGTTCGAGCGCATCGCCGGCGAAGCGTTGGGCCCGGAACTGGTCGCTGATCTCGTCGAGGCCTACCCGCCGGCCGAACACCCGTTGGTGCGAACCCATCCGATCACCGGTCGCAACGCGCTCTTCGTGTCCGGAGGGTTCATGGACCAGATCGTGGGCATGCACCGCGCCGAGAGCGACGCGCTGCTCGGCTACCTCGGTTCGCTCGTCGACGACCCGAACAACCAGGTCCGTTGGGCCTGGCAGCCTGGTGACGTCGCCGTGTGGGACGAGGCATCCACCAACCACCGAGCGCTCTCCGACCACTTCCCGCAGCATCGACGGATGCGACGGTGCACGGTCGACGGTGATCGACCGGTCTTCGTCGGCTGATCAACTCGGCGCAGGAAAGACCTCGTTGCGCAGCAGGCGCAACGACTCCCAACCGACCTCGGGCGGTGTGCCGCCGCACAACGGGTGGGCCACGATGAACCCGTAGGTCGCGGCGTAGTCGCGGGCCTGCTCGGGGGTGAGGATCCGGTAGTTGCCGTTCTCGGCGCGGAGCTCCTCGACCGTGGTGGCCTGCGACATGGACCCCTCGTCGGGGGCGACGCCCTCGAACTCGGCGTAGCCGTGCGCGTCGTGCAGGAGATGGGCGCCGATCCGATCCCAGGTGTCGTCGGGCGACTCGCTCACGAACACGCAGCTCGCGAAGCCCGCGGGCGGGACCATGCACATCCCGCCCGTGAACCCGACGCGGGCCGCCTCTTGCTCGTAGGCGGCGGTGAGCGACGCGTCGCCGGCTTGGGCGATGAAGTTCATGCCGAGTCGCGCCGCCCGCTTCGCGGCCGCCGTCGACCCGCCGCCGTAGGACAGGCGTGGGCCGCCGGGGGTCGCCGGCATCGGGGTGATCCTCGTGGTGTGCGTGCCGACGGTGACCGCTTCGCCGGCGAACGCGGCGCGCAGGACCGCGATGCCGTGCTCCATTCGTTCCACCCGGTCGTGCATGTCGTGGCCGAACATGGAGAACTCCTCGGGCCGGTATCCGAGCCCGAGCACGTACGCCACCCGACCGCCGGAGACGAGGTCGAGCACGGAGATCTCCTCGGCCAGCCTCACCGGGTCGTACAGGGGCAGGATCAGCGCGCTCACCTGGATCTGGATGGTGCTCGTCGCGCCGGCGATGGCGCTGGCGAGCACGATCGGAGCGGGGAGGTAGCCGTCGTCGACACCGTGGTGCTCGGAGACGGAGACGGCGAGAGCACCGTTGGCCTCGCCCCACGCCGCCATCTCGACCGCGGCTCGATACTGCGTGGCGGCGTCGGTGTGCAGCGCGAGCGGGGCTCGCATGTCGAAACGCATGAGGTACATGGTCAGCTCACCGTCATGTCGTCGGGGCTCCAGTAGCTGCGCATCGAACAGATGAGCCCGTCGTCGTCGAACCGGAACACGTCGATGGGCGACACGGTGGTCGTCATGTCCCCGAACGTCACCTTCGCCGTGAACGCGAAGGCGACGCTGTCACCGGCCACGCGCACGTATCCCTGGTCGAGCGTCATGTCGATCGCATCGGCGAGCATGATCGTGTCGAAGAAGCCGCCGATCGCCTCTCGCCCCTCGAGGATCTCGCCGCCGACCGGATCCTCGAAGGTGGCGTCCGGCGCGAAAAGCCCGAGGAGCTCCTCCCGGGCGCGTGTGGGGCCGCACCGCAGGTAGGTCTCGACGACCTCGCGGGCGTGACCGGGGTCGATCGTCATGGATGTGCTCCGTTCGTCGGTGGGTGTCCAGCGGGTCGTCGCGACGTCAACGTGGGACGTCGATGTCGTCGTAGAGAGCGAGGAGGTCGTCGAGCGCGGCGAGGACCTCGGCCCGACGCGCCGGAGCGAGCCGGGCCAGGCGTTCGCCGTGGCGTTCGACGACCAGGTCGAGCAGCTGCTCGAAGCGTCGTCGTCCTTGCGTGGTCAACCGGAGGTGCACGCGGCGCCCGTCGTCGGGATCCTCGCTGCGGGTCACGAGACCCTTGCGGACGAGACGATCGGTGGCGCGCGTGATCCCACCGCTGGTGATCATCAGCATCGACTTGAGCCCGACCGAGGTGACGATCCCTGGCTCCTGCAGTCCGAGCGCGACGACGATGGCCGCCTCGTTCTCGTCGAGCTCGATCGACCTGGCGGTGCTCTGGACCCACGCCGCGTGGCGGCGGCCCAGCATGTTCAGCCACAGCGCCGACGAGCGCGACGTCGACGTCCCCCACGCCCGAAAGGCCCGCGAATCGCTCCCGGGCCAGGATCATCGTCTCGCTCTCGCGGTCGGGCATGTGAGGACGATACCTGACGCGTCAGGTATCGTGGGACGTCGACGATCGAGAGGGAAGCGCCATGGCGATCGACCGGAGACGGGACGCGGCCCAGGTGTGGGAGGAGTTCTGCGAGTCGCTGAAGGCCGCGGCCCAGGTGCTGACCCGCGAGGAGACCCCCGACGGTGAGCTCGACCAGGCCGAAGGCGTGCGCCACCTGACCCGTGCGCTCCGCATGGGGCTCGAGGCGGTCCTCGAGTACGGCGACGCGTCGCACCCGGTCCTGTTCGAGGCGAAGGACGAGGGCACGTTGAGCGGCGGCGTGGCGCCCGACATGACGTACCACGAGGCCATCATCGATGCCGAGCACGCCTATCGCATCGTGGGACCCATGAGCACCGCGCCGTGGCTCGAGGTGTCGACCTACGAAGGAAAGCCCGGCATGCACGACGACGCGTCCCTTGTCGGATCGATCACCGAGGAGCAGATCGTGATCGACGACGACGGCATGCTCGAGCTCTTCATCGGAGGGCCCGAGCGCGACACGAACTGGCTCCCTGTGCCGAAGGCGTCGGGGCTCGTGATGGTCCGACACGTCGCCCACGACTGGAGCGTGCACACCCGGCCCAACCTGCGCATCGAGGTGGTCGACGGCGACGACGGGGCGCCGAACGCCGACCTGGGACGTCTGCGCGAGTCGCTCGCGTGGGTCTCGCGGTACGTGCCGGCGTTGCCGATGGTCTGGGCGACGAACGCGGTCGACCCCTCGTACGCGTTCCTCGCGAACCAGGTGGTGAACGTGGACTTCGACCCTGCGAGCGACCTCAACATCGGGCGTGACCAGCTGCACTCGATGGGATCGTTCGACCTCGACGCCGACGAGGCCCTCGAGCTGCGTTTCGTGCCCGCGGAGTGCGGGTACTGGAGTGCGTTCCTCTGCAACTACTGGTTCGAGCCCTACCAGTACGGCGATCGCGGCGGGAGCTCCCACCTCAACGACCGTGACGTGGTGTCGGAGCCCGATGGGACCGTCCGTCTGGTCGTGTCCGCGAGCGACCCCGGCGTGCCGAACTGGCTCGACACCCGGGCCCATGGCCGCGGAGCGATCGTGTTCTTCTGGCTGCGGGTGGCCGGTCCGCTGCATCCGATCGAGTGCCGGAAGATCCCGGTCGCACCCGCGCCGTAGAAGCGACCGTGTCGTGGGACGCGGAGGGCTCGGTGCCCATGATCAGCCCCACTGTGATTCCTGGTGACGGCTCGTGGCCTCGGCTCGTCAGAGCCCTGGGCGACGGGAACCACCCCAGGGGACCTCAGCGCGCTCGGAGGGACTCGAACCCCCAACCTTCTGATCCGTAGTCAGATGCTCTATCCAATTGAGCTACGAGCGCCGGGCAATGACCTCCGGTCTGGGGAAACGGCCCGACCCATCCGCCCACGTCGATCGAGTGATCGCCGCAGAGCCTCTGATTCGCCCCGTTCCGCAGACCCAAGGAAACGAGAGCCTAGGGGACCTTGAGCCACTGGTTCAAAGCTGGTCGCGGTCATGGGTGCGCAGCCAACCTCAGCCCCCGCACGATCCGGAGCCACCAGGGAGCAGCGCAGCAGATGCGTGCCTTCGGGTCTTCAGCCGGGGGCACCTCGGGTCCGAGAGCGATGGCAGCGCACCGGCTGCTCCCGCCCTGCGGATTCAGGTGTTCTTCGAGGTCCGGAGCGGTTCGTGGAACAGCGGGCCGAGCAGGCAGAAGCCGAACGCCCCGGCGGCGAGTGGGACCAGTCCCACCACGGACAACACGAGCCAGGCACCTCCGAGGGCCACACCCGCGACGATCAGGGCGACTCCGGCGATCCCTCTCAGGGCCCGCCCTGCCGTGCTCTCCATGAAGTGAAGGAATGCCATGTCGTGACCTCCGAGATCGGCGGCCCGTGATCGAGTCGCTCAAGATACCCCTTGGGGTATCTTTTACAAGCCTTCGGGAGGGCCGGGTATTCCCGTTGCGCCAGAGTCCCGGGGACGTCGGGCTCGGAAGGCTCGTGGTCGACGAGCTCGAGGTGCGGTATCGGCGCACCAAGGTGCCGGCAGGTCGGCCGGTGGCTCAGCCGGTGTTGCGCAGCCCGCAGGCCAGGCCGTTGCTGCACAGCATCGACGCCCGGTCCCGCGCAGGGTCGACCGTCCGATATCGACGTCGTCCCGAGGGCAGGGTCGGCCCGGCGCTCGCTACAACGCCGTGCGGGCGTCGGGCGAGGGTCGGTCGAGCGGTCGGAGCATGGCCTCCACCGAGAACGACGCCACCAGGGCCCCGTCGGCGTGGACCCGACACTCCGAGTGCGCCATCCCGTCGTGCACCACGGTGGCCAGGTGCCGGTAGAGCACCCAGCGGTCCATGCGCACGGGGGCGTGGAACGAGATCGTGATGGCGTTGATGGCCGTCGACAGCGTGCGGTGGGCCTCGCGTTGGCCGACCCCGGCATGGGGCCGCAGCGCCGCGGCGATCGACATGTGGCCGGTGAACTGGGCCAGCAGGCCGGCGTGGATGGCCGGATCGTCGGGCACCTCCCGGAACCGCACCCAGGCGTCGATCGACGGCGGTCCGACGGGGGCCGCCGGGTCGTCGGTGTAGGCAGCCTCGACCACGCGCAGGTCGCGCCCCGTGACGCCCATGTCGTAGGGCACCGCGTCGTACGGCCCGGGGACGTCGTCGGCGGGCACCGAATGGGTGACGACGTCGGGCGCCGGCACCCCGAGCAGCAGCGTGGCGCGGGCGCAGCGGCGCTCGCCCTGGGCGACGTCGCAGGTCAGGGCGCTGAACGTGCGCCCTTCGTTGAGCACGTCGAGGGAGAGCTCCAACGGGACGGTGGCGTCGGCCACCCGCAGGGCCATCAGGTGCGCCGACACGACCTGTCGGCCCGGGGCGGCGCGCATCGCCGCCACGACGGCCTGGCCCAGGAGCTGGCTGGCCTCCACCACCGGCCGGCGGGTGTCGCCGACGACGGCGCCGTGGTCGAGCACGGCGACGAGGTCGGCGGCGTCGCCCCAGTCGGGGAACCGCTTCACGGTCACGTCACGAGGATCGTCCCCGGCGACGGTGTCGACGAGCTCGACGTCGGCTCGGGTGGCGTCGACGAGCACGTGCCCGGCCAGGGCGTCGAGCCCCGGCGGCGGGTCGACCATGCGCAGCACGAGCCCGCGTGCCGTCGGGCGTCGCGTCGGGCTCGTCGCCCCAGGTCACCGGCGCCGAGCGGGCAGGGGCCGGGGAGAGGGCGTCGAAGCGCTCGACCCGTCCGCCCTCCCACGGCTCGGTCCCGGCGGAGCGCAGCGCGTCGAGCCTCACGTCGCCGACGGGGAACCACAGCTGTGGGGCCACGCCCGGGGCCTCCACCCGCAGCGCCCGGTCGGACTCGGCCACCAGCTCGTCGCCCCAACGGGCCCGGGCCCGGAACCGGCTCGGACGGATCGTGCGGTCCGTCACGACGACGCTGCCTCCGACGTCACGACGACCCCGACCGGGAGGTCGGCCACGACGTCGGCGCGGGTCCGGCTCGAAGCTGAGCATCCCGGCGATCGGTGCGCTCTCGGGCAGCGGGTCGTCGTAGCTCCACGCCACGTCGTCGACGACCTCGTCCCCCGACCACGGCGCTCCAGTAGGTGGTGTGGCCCTTGTAGTTGCAGTAGGTCGACGTGGTCGACCGGCGCAGCAGGTCGGTCCGCACGTGGCGGGGGTCGACGTAGAGCCGAGGGTCGAGTGACGTCTCGAACACGACGGTGGTGTCGTCGGTGTCGACCAGGGTCGTACCCGCCACCTCCACCCGCAGCCGGCGCCGGGTGGGCCGGCAGTCCACCCGGTGGTAGGGGTTCGGTGGGTAGTGCACCAGCCGCCGGCCCTCCTCCCACCAGCCGTCCACCGCGTCCCACGGGACCCGGACGAACCCGGGGGCCTCCGGTACGGGCTCGTGGGGCAGCTCGCCCACCTCGTCGACCGGGAAGGCGTAGGCCAGGTGCGCCCCGGCGCGGTGCACCATCACCACCCGCTCGGTGTCGATCACCACCCGGTCGTCGAGGCGGGCCTGCACCCGCCGGGGATGGGGCTCGACGTAGGTCACCGGGGTCGGGACGGGAGCGGAGAACCGACCCGCCGGGTGGGCGCCGAGCGGACCCCGGCCGGCGACGAGGCTCATCGTCGGCCCCTCTCGTGGTGGCCGTCGCGGTCGCACTCGCAGCTGACCCCGCCGGCGGGCGTCTCGGTCGTCATGGTGCCCCCTCGTCGGGGCGCTCGTGCCTCGTTCGGCCGTCTCGTCACCCGACCCCGTCTCTCATCGGCTCCTCGACAACGTACCGACGCCACCACGACCGGTGCGGGAAAAGCGAAGGATCCGAACCCGGTGAGGGTTCGGATCCTTGCGGATGTCTCGCCGACACCACACGGCGGAGAGGGTGGGATTTGAACCCACGGACGAGTTACCCCGTCACCTCCTTAGCAGGGAGGCCCGATCGACCGGACTCCGGCACCTCTCCAGGCCCGGAAAGACTACACAGGCCGACGCAGGGGTCGACCGCTCGGCTCCGCGCGGTGGCGGCGCGACGCGGAGGGAGGGGGATTCGAACCCCCGGAGAGTTGCCCCTCGACGGTTTTCAAGACCGTTGCATTCGTCCGCTCTGCCATCCCTCCAGATGACGAGGTCGACCTTACCGAGTGCTCACCAGCCCGGAGCAGTCTCGACCAGGCCGTCGGTGATGCCCTCGACCAGCTGGGTGTGGTCGCGCTCGTTCTGGTCGGCGTAGGCCACGGCGAACCGGCCGACGGCCCGGTCGAACCTGGTGCTGCTCCCGAGGTACGCGGCGATGGCGACGGCGTCGCCGGTGCGGGCGTGGGCCCGGGCCAGCACCGTGCCGCACGCGGTGGCGAACTCGCCGAGCCTCGGGCCGATGCTCTCGGGATCGGGGATGACCTTCATGTCGCGGTACTGGCGGACGTAGACGTCCCGGCCCTCGACCCGGGTCCAGCCCGTGAAGATGTCGCCGGCGCTCTGGATCAGCTGGCGACCGACCGTGACCCGCTGGCCGTGGTTGGCGTGGGCGCTGGGCCCGAGGTGGGCCTCGTAGACCGACGGGCCGGCCTCCTTGAACTGCAGGAACAGCGGGTCGTCGCCGCTGCGGCCCTCGAACAGCACGAGGAACACCCGCATCCCGACGCTGCCCACCCCGACCACCTGTCGGGCCACGTCGACGACGGTGAAGCGATCGAGCAGGTGGGCGACGTGCTCCGGCAGGCGTGGCCCGGTACGACTCGACGATCGTCTGGTCCTCGGCGCGCTCGGCCGGGTCCTCGATGCGGATCGCGGAACGGCGGGTTGTCGACGATCCGGGCGTCGCCGTCGACGAAGCGGACGAGCTTCTTGGCGGCCCTCCGGCTGGTGTGCTTGCGGGCGTCCTTCTCGATGTCATGGGCGATCTCGGCCCGCTCCTCGGCCACGAAGAAGTCGACGAAGCGGTCGAGGCGGACCTGCTCGTACCAGACGTCGAGCTCGCCGAGCCCGGCGTAGCGCGCCATGGCCGTGCGGTAGGCCGCGGCCATGGCGACCGCCGCGCTCGTCGCCGGTGCCCTCGGGGAGGCCGGCGTCGCGTTCCAAGCACCACCAGGCTGGCGGCGAGGCGCAGCACGTCCCACTCGAACGGGCCGGGCAGGGTCTCGTCGAAGTCGCGCAGGTCGAACGAGAGGTTCCGCTCGGGGCTGGCCCACAGCCCGAAGTTCAACACGTGGGCGTCGCCGCACAGCTGCACCGTCAGCCCCGAATGCGGGCGTACGGCGAGATCGGCGGCCATCACCGCGGCGCCGCCGCGGTAGTAGGTCCACGGCGACGCGGACATGCGACCGTGCCGGATCGGGACCAGCTCGGGCACCCGCGTGCGGCTCTGGGCCAGGATCGTCTCGAGGGCGTCCTGGTTGCGCCACGCCGGGTCCCACCGTCCGACGGCCGAACGTGAGATCCGTGACCGAGCGGCGCGCCCGGCGGCCTTCTCTCCTCGACGGTGGGCACGACCTCAGCGACCGATCGATGTCAACGGTTCTCCTGATCTGGCTCACGGCCTCGGGTGTCGGGGAGCGTAGGTCCGTGACGGCCTTCCGGGAAGGTCGCTGCCCGGCGTCCGACCATCGTGGCCCACCGTGGGCTCAGCCGGTGGCGGCGATGTCGGCGCGCAGGCCCTCCACCCACGCTGTGGCCTTCTCGGCGGCGGCGTTCGCCTCCTGGCGCACGGCGGCGCCGTGCGCGCCCGCCGCCGGGTAGGAGCCCAGGAACTTCACGTCGGCCTGCTTGGCCTTCAGCGAGCGCAACGCATCGGCCACGACCTCGTCTCGGAGGTGCCCCTCGAGGTCGATCATGAAGCAGTAGTCGCCCAGGCCCTTGCGGGTGGGCCGCGACTCGAGCTTGGTGAGGTTGATGCCCCGGGCGGCGAACTCCTGGAGGATCGACAGCAGGCTGCCGGGTTCGTCGGCGCGCTGGAACACCACGATCGACGTCTTGTCGTGCCCGGTCGGCGCGGGGATGCCCGAGCGGGCCACGAGCACGAAGCGGGTGGCGTTGTCGTCGTGGTCCTCGATGGCGTGGGCCACGATCGTCGAGCCCGTACACCTCGGCGGCGCGCGCCGGAGCGATGGCGGCACCGTGGCGATCGCCGTGCTCGGCCAGCATCCGGGCGGCGTCGGCGGTGGAGTTCGACGCCTCCGGCTCGGCGTCAGGAAGCTCTCGGGCCAGGTACTGGCGGCTCTGGGCGAGGGCGTGGGGATACGACCACACCCGCTCGACGTCGGTGAGTGCCACGCCGGGCAGCACCATGAGGTCGAGGTGCACCGGTAGCACGACCTCTCGCTGGATGAGCAGTTCGGCATCGAAGGCCAGGGTGTCCTGGGTGACGTTCACCGTGCCCTCGATGGCGTTCTCGATGGCCACGAACCCGAGGTCGGCCTCACCCTTCTCCACTGCGGTGAGCACCGCGGCGAAGGTGGGCAGGGCCACGAGCGAGGCTGCGGCCAGGTCCGGCTCGCTGAGCAGCGCCTGCTCGGAGAACGTGCCCACCGGTCCGAGGAAGGCGACCGTGGCGCCCTCCGGGAGGGGCGTCGACGATGCGGGTGCGGCGGGTGCGGTCACGGTCGGGGAGGCTATCGACCCCACGCCGGTTGCTCGGCCGACGTTTCCGTCGTCACCCGCGGGCGCCGACGCTCTCGCCGGCGGACGCGTCGTCGGGGGGTCGGCTCAGCACGCGGGTGGCCAGGATCCCGCCCACGATCAGCGCGATGGAGAACCACTCGGCGGCGGCGTCGGCGGAGATCGAGATGATGCCGACGACGGTCACGCCCGGGGTGACCGTGGCCAGGAAGTCGCGCACCGTCGGGGCGTGCTCGGTGTCGCCGACGGCCAGCTTGTGGAGGCGCTCGGGGTACCAGATCGTGAACTGCGCGGCGATGATCAGCGGCCAGATCTGGATGATCCACCCCGTCCAGATGTTGTCCGACTCACCGAGCACCCAGTCGCCGTAGAACCCCGATGCAGCCTGGATGATGAACGCCACCGCCCAGACCCAGGTGATCTGGTAGTTCACCTTCAAGAATCCGGGGGTGTCCCAGACCTCTGGGTCGGTGCCCTCCTTGGCGTACTGCAAGGTGAACGGACGCCGGATCACGATCGAGCCGACGACGATCACCACCAGCGCGATGTTGGCCATCTCGCCACCCCATCGTTCGAGCCAGTCGCGTGTCGGGTCGGAGGCGAACGCCACCACGACGGTGAAGAGGGTGAAGTAGACGACGTCGGAGTACTCGAGCAGCTTCGGTGTGCCGCCGCGGATCCAGTTGAGCGACAAGATGATCGCGGCGAGGCCCAGCGCGACCGCCCCGGACAGCTCCAGGCGTCCCGGTCCCTCGACCACCGAGAAGAGGATCCACGGTGCCAACCCGGCCAGCGGGCTGTCCAGGATCGTGTCGAGGAAACCTGACCTGATCCGGCGGATCCCCCGGCTCACGAGGGTGGGGGACGAATCGGAGGGCCTGACGGCGGAGTCGGTCATCGGAAGCACCATCGGCATCCCCGGCGACGACCTCAACCCCCGCGTGGTCGATCGGAGGGCCCGCGGGCGGCGACACCGTTCGGGATCGGGGAGGATGGAGAGATGGACGAAGCTGCCCTCCGGACGTTGATCGACGGGATCGTGAGCGGTGAGGTGCACCCTGACGATGCGGTGGCGTCGCTCAAGCGGTCTGCCCTACGTGGACCTCGGCTTCGCCCGGGTCGATCATCACCGCCAGCTCCGCCAGGGGATGGCCGAGACGGTCTACGCCCCGGGCAAGTCCCCGCAACAGTGCGCAGCCATCGTGGCCGAGCTCCTCGCCCACCCCGGCGCGTCGCCCGTGCTGCTCTCTCGGGCCGACGCGGCGCAGCGCGACGCCGCGGTCGCAGCCAACCCCGACGGCCGGTCCGTCGACGCCGGCGGTGGCGATCCTCGTGGTCGGCCCGCTCGCCACCGTCGTGTGGCGCCAGGCCCCGGCTCGCCCCGAGCGGGTGGCCGTCGTGTCGGCGGGCACCGCCGACCTCCCCGTGGCCGACGAGGCCGCGGTCACCCTCGCCGCCCACGGCCTCGAGCCGCTGCGCATCACCGACATCGGCGTCGCCGGCCTGCATCGGGTGCTCGACGCCGTCGACGAGCTCGTGGCCTGCGACGCCCTCGTGGTCGTCGCCGGCATGGAGGGTGCGTTGGCCAGCGTGGTGGCCGGGCTCACCTCGGCGCCGGTCGTGGCCGTGCCCACCAGCGTCGGCTACGGGGCCGGGCTGGCCGGGGTCACCGCCCTGCTCGGCATGCTGGCGTCGTGCGCGTCGGGCCTCACCGTCGTCGGGATCGACAACGGCTTCGGTGCGGCCTGCGCCGTGCTCCGGGCGCTCGGACCGGTCGCGTTCGAGTCACCCGGCGACGCCGCCCTCGGGGCCGATGCCCGTGCCTGACCACGACCACACGCCACACCACGAGGCGGGAGGACTGACGGCGACGACGTCCCCGTGGCCTGGGACGACGTCACCGCGCCCTCTGCCGAGGGCGCCGGCGACACGGACGGCGCCACCGTCGCCTGGTTCCACTGCTTCTCGGGCATCGCCGGCGACATGGCCCTCGGTGCCCTGATCGACGCGGGCGCCGACGTCGACGAGGTCCGTGCCCTGCTCCGCCGCCTCCCGGTCGGCGGATGGTCGCTCGAGACCGAGACGGTCACGCGCTCGGGCATCGGGGCCACGAAGGTCCACGTGCACACCGAACCCGAGCCGCCGCACCGCCACGCCGCCGAGGTGGCGAGGATCATCGCCGACGCCGGCCTCCCCGAGCGGGTGCACCGGCGGGCTCTGGCCACCGTGCGGGCGCTGGCCGAGGCCGAGGGCCGGCTGCACCGCATGCCGGCCGCCTCCGTGCACCTCCACGAGGTCGGCGCGCTCGACGCCATCGTCGACATCGTCGGCACCTGTGCCGCCCTCGAGGTCCTCGGCGTCGACGACGTGGCATCGAGTGCCGTGGCCGACGGCACCGGCACCGTGCGCGCCGCCCACGGCGAGCTGCCCGTCCCGGTCCCCGCGGTGGTGGCGCTGCTCGCCGGGGCCCCCACCTACGGCCTACCGGTCGCCCGTGAGCTCACCACCCCGACCGGGGCCGCGCTCCTCGCCGCCAACGTCGTGCAGTGGGGCCCCAAGCCGGCGATGACCGTCACCCACCACGGGTTCGGGGCCGGCACCGCCGACCTCGGCGACCGCCCCAACCTCACCCAGGTCGTCGATCGGCACCCGCACCGTGTCGTCATCGGGGGCGAGCGGCCAGCCCGTCGTGCTGCTCGAGACCAACGTCGACGACGTCACCGGCGAGACCCTCGCCCACGCCGTCTCGGCCCTCCTCGCGGCCGGCGCCCACGACGCCTGGCTCACGCCGATCGTCATGAAGAAGGGCCGGCCCGCCCACACCGTGCACGCTCTCGTCGACCCCGCTCTGGCGGACGCGGTGCGGGCGGTGCTCGTCGCCGAGACCGGCACCTTCGGCGTGCGCGGCACCACCATCGAGCGATGGCCCGAGGCCCGCGCCGTCGAGACGGTCGACGTCGAGGGCCGGACGATCCGGATGAAGGTCAGCGCCGCCCGGGCCAAGCCCGAGCACGACGACGTCGCCGCGGCCGCGGCGACGCTGGGCCTGCCGCTGCGAGAGGTGGCCCGCCGGGCCGAGGCGGCCTGGCGGGACGAGCGCTGAACCTCAGGTCGTGTGCAGGACCATCGGGGCGGAGGTGACGCCGGCGATGATGTTGGACACCGAGCGGACCGGGGGACCGGCGAGCTCCAGGCGGGTGACGCCGCGGTCGAGGAGGGCGTCGAGCACCGCCGCCACCTCCAGGCGGGCCAAGGCTGCACCGAGGCAGAAGTGGGCACCGAACCCGAACGCCACGTGGTGGTTCGGTGACCGGCCCACGTCGAACGAGCCGGCCGTCGGGCCGAACTCGGCCTCGTCCATGTTGGCCGAGGCGTAGATCATGGCGATCGGATCGCCGGCGACGACGGCCTGCCCGCCCAGCACGGTGTCCTTCGTCGCCGTGCGCATGAAGTAGATGACCGCGGTGGTCCAGCGCAGGATCTCCTCGACCGCGCTCGGCACCAGCGAGCGGTCGTCGACCAGCCGCTGCCACTGGTCGGGGTTCTCGGCCAGCGCCACGAGCCCACCGGAGATGGTGTTGCGGGTGGTCTCGTTGCCCGCCACCAGGAGCTGGTTGAGGAACATGGTCATCTCGTCGTCGGTGAGGCGGTCACCGTCGACCTCGAGACCGACCAGCTGTGAGATCACGTCGTCGGTGGGGTGCGCGCGGGCCTCGCCGACGAGGCGGAGCAGCTCGCTCATCATCTCGGCGCTCAGCGCGGCGCGGCGCTCCGCGTCGGCGTAGATCTCGGTGCCCGGGATCGACGCCTCCGACCAGGCCCACACGTCGTCCCACCGCTCCTCGGGCAGGCCCAGCAGCTGGGCGATCACCTGCACCGGCAACGGCACCGCCAACGGCGCCACGACGTCGACCGGCTCGTCGAGGGGAAGGGCGTCGACCAGGGCGCGCGCCGCGTCTCGGGTGGCCGCGTCCAGGGTGCGCACGACGCGGCGCCCGAAGGCCGGCTGCACCAGCGACCGGTACCGGGTGTGGTCGGGCGGGTCGGTGTGCATCATCGTCGGCGGCGTGGCGTACTCGGCGCCGATCTCGAAGGTGAGGATGCCCTTGCCCGAGCAGTAGGTGGCGGGGTCGGTGGAGACGGCCATCACCTCGGCGTGGTGCGGCGCGACCCAGAACCCCTGCGTGGCGTTCCAGAGCAGTCGGCCCTTGGCCCGCAGCTCGGCGTAGTACGCCATGGCGTCGTCGACCGAGAGCTCGACGCCCATGAACTGGTCGGTGAGCGGCTCGTGGGTGCGATCGGCGCGGGTGGCAGCGACGTCGGTCATGGGAGGTCCCCCTGGGAGTGCGGATGGTGCGGGCGCGGCCTCAGCCCGACGAGGCAGTCTTCCAGAGCTGGCGATAGTTGCGGTAGGTCAGTTCCGGAGTCACCCATCCGGCATCGACGAGCTCGTCGTGCAGGTCGGGCAGGTGCTGGAAGGGCACGCCCATGTCGGCGTGGTGGGCCAGGTGCCAACCGGTGTTGAACGGCACGATCCAGAACCGCGCCGGCCAGTGCTGGTCGACGACGTGGGTGGTGCGGCGGCGATCGGAGGAGTGCTCCATGCCGCCGTGCTCGGCGACGGCCCGCAGGCGGTTGAGCACCCGCCACACGGTCATCCACGGCGCCAGCCACATGACCGGCCACAGCCACCAGCGACCGAAGACCAGGCCCAGGGCCACCGCCAGCACCGCCTGGGTGGCCAGGATCCGCACCGCGAAGGGCCGACCGAGCGACGAGCCGAGCGCCCGCAGCAACCCCTTGGCGTTCTTCCAGCCGGAGCTGCCCAGGGCGTCACGGCGCAGCTTGCGGTGCCAGGAGTCCTTCGTGATCGGGTAGCCGAGGTACAGGTTGAGGTCGGGCTCGTTCGGCCCGAGCTCGTCCTTGTGGTGGGCGAAGTGGCTGCGCCGGTAGATGTCGAAGGGCACGAACGCCGGGTAGGCCAGCAGCCACCGGCCCACGGCGTCGTTCCAGCGCTTGCGGGGGAAGAGCAGGCGGTGGGCGGCCTCGTGGGCCAGGATCGAGAACAGGGCGAAGGCCCGGCCCATCAACACGAACGTGACCGCCCACACCGCCAGCGCCACCACGAGCGGCACGCGCACGGTGACCCAGCAGGCCAGGGCCAGCAGCCCCACCGACTGCACCCACACCGAGGCCACGTTGGCGACGTTGCGCAGGGTCGGGATCCGCCGCAGCTCGGCGCGCAGCTCCGGGACGGGCATCCCGGTGGCGGTGAGGCGTTCGGTGGGGAGCACGTCGGGCAGCGCCGCGGCGGGCGGGACCATCGTCGCCGTCGCCCCTGGGCCGTTCGCGCTGACACCCACGTCACCAGTGTGCCAACGGAACGGCAGAATGGTCGAATGACCGACGCCGCCGCCCCGAGCCGCCTCTACTTCCGCCAGCTCCTCGCCGGACGCGACATCGCCCGCACCGACCCGGTGGCCCGCCAGATGGTGAACTTCGTCTACCTCGTCGGCGACCGTGAGACCGGTGAGGCCGTGGCCGTCGACCCGGCCTACGACATCGCCGGCATCCTCGACGTGCTCGCCGCCGACGACATGCGCCTCACCGGTGCGCTGGCCACCCACTACCACCAGGACCATGTGGGCGGCGACATGATGGGGTACGGCATCGAAGGCCTCCGCGAGCTCATGGCCGCCGCCCCCGTGCCGGTGCACGTGCAGGCCGACGAGGCGGCCGGGGTGCGCAAGGTCACCGGGGTCGAGGCCACCGACCTCGTGCTGCACCGCAGCGGCGACACGGTGATGGTCGGCGGCGTCCCCATCGAGCTCATCCACACCCCGGGGCACACCCCGGGCAGCCAGTGCTTCTTCGTCGACGGCCGGCTCGTGGCCGGCGACACCCTGTTCCTGGAGGGCTGCGGGCGCACCGACCTGCCCGGCGGCGATCCGCTGGCGCTCTACGAGAGCCTCACCCAGAGGCTGGCCAAGGTGCCCGACGACGCCGTGCTCTTCCCCGGGCACCAGTACTCGGTGGAGCCCTCGGCCTCGATGGGCGAGACCCGGCGCACCAACTTCGTGTTCCGCCCCCGCAACGCCGAGCAGTGGCTGGCCATGTTCGGCGCCGGCTGAGTCGTGGCCGACCTGCTCGAGCTGTCCGCCCGCTTCGTCGACGCCGCCGCCGGGGACGACCCCACCGCCGAGCTCGGGCCCACCAACCGCATCACGCTCGAGCTGTCGGAGGTGGCCGACGGCATCGCCGTGATCGAGTCGTTCTCCCACGTGGTGGCCTTTCGCACCGACGACGGGCTGGTGCTCTTCGACGCCTCCCTCGAGGCCCTCGGCGCCCAGGTCCTGCGGGCCCTGCGGGGGTGGGACGACGAACCCGTGCACACGCTCGTGTACACCCACGGCCACGTCGACCACGTCGGGGGCGCCCGGGCGATCCTCGCCGAGGCGACCGAGCGGGGCCGCCGGCGACCGACGGTCGTCGGCCACGAGGCCGTCCCCGAGCGCTTCGCCCGCTACGACCTCACCAACGGCTACAACGCCACGATCAACCAGCGCCAGTTCGGTCGCAGCGGCGGACCGGGGGCCTTCGGCGGGGTGGGTCCCGACGGCCGGCCCGCCTTCTTCTCCGACTTCGTCGAGCCGTCGGTCACCTACCGCGACGAGATGGGGCTCGACGTGGGAGGCCTGGGCTTCGAGCTGCACCACGGCCGGGGCGAGACCGACGACCACACCTGGACCTGGGTTCCCGAGCACCGGGCGATCTGCCCCGGCGACCTGCTCATCTGGGTGTTCCCCAACGCCGGCAACCCGCAGAAGGTGCAACGCCACCCAGGCGAGTGGGCGCTCGCCCTGCGGCGCATGGCCGCGCTGCGCCCCGAACTGCTGCTGCCCGCCCACGGACTGCCCATCGGAGGCGTCGAGCGCATCGAACGGGTGCTCGACGAGACGGCGACGGTGCTCGAGAGCCTGGTCACCCAGACGCTCGACCTCATGAACGCCGGCGCCACCCTCGACACCATCGTCCACTCGGTGCAGGTGCCGGCAGGGCTGCTCGAGCGCCCCTACCTGAAGCCCGTGTACGACGAGCCCGAGTTCGTCGTGCGCAACATCTGGCGGCTCTACGGCGGCTGGTACGACGGCAACCCGGCCCGGCTGAAGCCCGCCCCCGACGCCGAGGTGGCGGCCGAGGTCGCCCGCCTCGCCGGTGGGCCGTCCGCCCTGGCCGACCGGGCGCTGGCGCTGGTCGAGGCGGCGTTGGCCGCGTCTGCCAGCGGCGCCGCCGAGGGACGTGGCGCCGACGGGTTTCGCCTGGCCTGCCAGCTGGCCGAGTGGGCCGTACAGGCCGCGCCCGACGACCCCGCCGCAGCCGAGGCGGCGGCCGTCGTCTACCGGGCTCGTCGTGGAGCCGAGCGCTCGCTCATGGCCAAGGGCATCTACGGCGCGGCCGCCGAGCGCTTCGAGGGCGACGCCGGACGCTGAGTCCCCCCGTCGGGCAGACGGTGCCGCCCGGGTCGGGCAGACTGACGGCTTCATGTCGCCGGCCCCGGGGAGGGTCGTGCCACGACGCAGGGGGACCATGACCGAGCACTTCGACAACCCGACCGCCGGTCCCGCCCGCGTCGCCGCCGAGGGCCGAGGCCGCCGACGGTGGGTGGGCCTGGTGGCCGTCCTCGCCGCCGCGGTCCTGATCGCCGGTGCGTGCAGCGACTCGTCGGACTCCTCCGACGGCGCCTCGACCACCACCGAGGCCGCCGCACCGGAGGACTTCAGTGTCCCCGGCCCATACCCCGTCGGCCGGACCGAATTGACCCTGGGGGACCGGAAGGTCTGGGTGTTCTACCCGGCCGACCCATCCGGCATCGCGAGCGCCGAGCGCCTCGCCACCTACAGCTCGATCGAGATCTTCCCCGAGGCGCTCAAGGCGATTGCCCCTCCACAGCTCGTCCAGGACATCCCCCTCGACGCCTACCGCGATGCCCCGGCGTCGACAGAGGGACCGTTCCCCGTGGTCATCCATTCCCATGGAGCGCTCGACCACGCCCTGCTGGCGTCCCGTCATCTCCGCCAGCTGGCGTCGTGGGGGTTCGTCGCCGCCGGCCCGGAGTACCCGGAGAGCGACCTCGCGGCGAGCGCCCTGGAGCAGCGTGGTGAGGTCGACCGCGTAGACGTCCAGGCCCGTGTCCTCGCGCTGCTCGAAGCACAGAACGCGACGGGGTCGTTGGCGGGCACCATGGACCTCGACCGCCTGGCTGCCGAGGGGCTGAGCGCGGGTGGGGGTGCGGCCCTGCGCTTCGCCGCACGACCCGAGGTGAAAACGGTCATCGCCCGGGTTCCGGTACCGCCGGTCGATGTACCCGTCGAGGTGGCCGAGGACCGCGCCGCCCGGGCGGCCGCTGCTCTGGAGGCCTACAAGAACGACCGCGCCACCGTCGAAGCCGTCGATGGTGATCACCGGTGAGATCGACGCCGTCATCCCCCTGACCTCCGTCGAGGCCACGTTCGCCTGGTTGGCCGCGCCCAAGCGCTTCGCGGTCGTCAAGAACGCAGGGCACAACAGCTTCACCGACTTCTGCGCCCCCATCCAGCAGCTCGGTGGGCTGGCGCAGTTCGCCGGTCAGATCGCTGTTCCCGAGCAGCTGTTGATCCTAGGGAGCGATGGTTGCCTCCCCGAGAACCTCGACGCCGAGAAGGCCTACGACCTGATCGACCACCTCACGGTGGCCCAGCTCCGCAACGTGTTCGGCATCGACGCCGCGCAGGCCGAGGCGTCGCTCGATCGGGCCTATCTCGACGAGCAGTTCCCCGACACCCTCGCCCAGTACGAGTACGTGCCCTGACCCGGCGTCACGTCGGTCGGCCGGTAGGCCTCGGGTCGGCGGTTGGCCACGCTCGGCAGGCGCCGTCGCAGCTCGTCGATGGCCGCCAGGTCCAGGTCGGCGATCACCACGGCGTCGCCCTCGGCCGGGGCCTCGGCCAGGACCGTGCCCCAGGCGTCCACGATCATCGAGTGCCCGTGGCGCACGATCCCGTCGGGGCTCTCGCCCCACTGGTCCGCGGCGATCACCGCCACCTGGTTCTCCACGGCCCGGGCCCGCACCAGCAGCTCCCAGTGGGCCCGTCCGGTGGCCGCGGTGAACGCCGACGGCACGGCGACGACCGAGGCCCCCATCAACGCCTCGGCCAGGAACAGCTCGGGGAAGCGCAGGTCGTAGCAGACGGTGAGGCCGAGCACCGGGCGCCCGGCGGTGTCGACGGTGGCCACGACGGGCTCGTCGCCCCCGGTGAACGTGTCCGACTCGCGGGTGGCGGCGCCGTCGACGGTCACGTCGAACAGGTGCACCTTGCGGTACCGGGCCACCACGGCACCGGTCGGATCGACGAGGCTCGTCGTGTTGTGGAGGCGGTCGTGGTGGGCCTCGCTCGACGATGCTGCCGGGCACCAGCCAGCAGCTCGTCTCGCGGGCCAGCTCCGAGGCCCAGCGCATGGTCGGCCCGTCCAGCGTCTCGGCAGCGGCCACCATGTCGGCGCGGCGACCCAACGAGGCGAAGAGCTCGGGGAGCACGACGAGCGACGCGCCGTCGGTGGCGGCCCGGCGCACGAGCTGCGCCGCACGGGTGAGGACGTCGTCCCTCCCGCCCGAGTACTCGATCTGCACCGCGGCGACGCGCACGTTGCGACGGTACCCGCCTCGACGGAATCCGCCGGGCCACCCCCGCACGACGAGGACCCGTCGCTCAGGGAGCAGCCCGCCAGTCGTGGCGACCCTGGCGCACCGCCGTCGCCGAGACGTCGTGGTGCGCGGGATCGGTGTCGAGCAGCACCACCTCGACCCCGTCCGGCGCAGGATCGGTGTCGTCCTCCCCAGGGCGACGCCAAGGGGGGCGGGGCGCCACGGCCACGATCGGCAGGCGGGCCAGCGCCTCGCGCCGCGCCGCGGCCGAGGCGTACCAGGAGGGGTCGAGGAGCTGGTGCCACTTGTCGGCTCCCACCACCACCACGTCGTAGCCCTCGGCGATGTCGGCCAGCAGTCGGGCCGGCGTGCGCCGCACTCCCAACCAGGGCCGCGCCGCGGCCAGGCTCGTGAGGTGCGCGAGCCGGTCCTCGATCGGCGTGAGGTCGGCGTCGTCCTTGCCCAGGGTGACCGTCGAGATGCTCAGGTCGATCCGCACGAGGCCGCACTGGCGCACCGCTGCCTCGGCCACGTGCAGGTGGGCGATCGTCAACGGATCGAACGACCCGGGGTACACCCCGATCGCCCCGACCGGCGCCGTCTCCTCCATCGCCGGATCGTACCGACGAGCACACGCCGCGACCGCGTTGGCGGGCAGACTGGGGCGGCCGCCCGAGGGTCGGCCCGAGACTCCGAGGTGACCCGTGGCCCCGACCGCCTTCCTGCACCCCTTCGCCCGCCCGGCGGCCGACGCCGACGACTTCATCACCATCGTGCGCGGCGAGGGGGCGGCCGTGTGGGACGACGAGGGTCGGCGCTACGTCGACGGGCTGGCCAGCCTCTGGTACTGCGCGGTCGGGCACGGCCGTCGCGAGCTCACCGACGCCGCGCACACCCAGATGCAGTCCATCGCCGCCTACAACACGTTCGACATCTTCACCAACGAGCCGGCGGAGCGGTTCTCGGCCATGGTGGCCGAGCGCTGCCCGGTGCCGGGGTCCAGGGTCTTCCTCACGTCATCGGGCTCCGAGGCCGTCGACTCGGCCATCAAGCTGAGCCGCCTCATGTTCTCGCTCCGGGGCCAACCCGAGCGGCAACTCGTCGTCGGGCGTCACAACGCCTACCACGGGGTCACCTACGGCGGGCTCTCGGCGCAGGGCCTCCCGCTCAACCAGGCCCACTTCGGGGCGCTGCTGCCGCACGTCGAGCGGGTCGACAACCACGAGCTCGACGAGATCGAGGCCCTGTTCGCCGAACGGGGAAGCCAGGTGGCGGCGGTGCTCGCCGAGCCCCTCCAGGGCGCCGGCGGGGTCCACCCGCCCCGGCCCGGCTACCTGGCCCGGCTGCGCGAGCTGTGCGACGAGCACGGTGCGCTGCTCGTCTTCGACGAGGTCATCACCGGTTTCGGCCGGCTGGGGGCCTGGTTCGGCGCCGAGCACTACGGGGTCGTCCCGGACATGGTGACCTTCGCCAAGGGGTGCACGTCGGGCTACCTCCCCCTCGGCGGGGTCGTGGTCGGCCGGGAGGTCCTCGACACGCTGGAGGCCGACCCGACGTTCGTCCTACGTCACGGCTTCACCTACTCCGGGCACCCCACGGCGTGTGCCGTCGGCGTGGCCAACATCGAGGTGCTCGAGGCGGAGCGCCTCCTCGGACGGGTGGCGCACATCGAGCGACGCTTCCACGAGGGCCTGGCCGAGCTGGTGGCGTCCGGGCTCGCCGGCTCGGCGCGGCGGAGAGGGCGCCGTCTGGGCCGTCGAGATGGTGTCGGGCGTGAGCGCCCTCGACGTGCGGGCGGGTCTGCTGGCCCGAGGGGTCATCGCCCGCCCCCTCGGCACGACGACGATCGCCTTCTGCCCGCCGCTGGTGATCGACGACGACGATCTCGGCCTCTGCCTCGAGGCCCTGGGCGAGGCCCTCGGCGAGGCGAGGGGCGACGCGTCGGCATGAGGTCGAGTCGCACGACCGTCGGTCAGCGGGTACCCCACGAGTAGGACTGCTTGGCCAGGTGGAGGTAGGTGAAGGTCTCGGCGTGCGACACCCCGGGCGTGGCCCGCACCACGTCGTTGACCAGCGCGAAGAGCTCCTCGGTCCCGCCGCACACCACCTCGGCCAGCAGGTCGAAGCGGCCCGTGCTGATGACCAGGTAGGTGATCTCCTCGACCTCCGACAACGCCTGGGCCACACGGCGCAGATCGCCGTCGACCGAGATGGCGATCATCGCCTCCATGGCGAACCCGACGGCGAGGGGGTCGGTGACGGCCACGATCTGCATCGCCCCGCTGTCGATGAGGCGCTGCACCCGCTGGCGGGCGGCGGCCTGCGAGAGGCCCACACGGGGACCGAGCTTGGCGTACGGCAACCGGCCGTCGACCTGCAGCTCACGGATGATCGCCTTGTCGATGTCGTCCAGCTCGATCGGTGTCACCACAGGAGGGGCGACGTCACGCGACCCTGCCTCGAGCGTTCGGCTGACCTTCATCTCGCTGTCCCTTCGTCGTGCTGGCCGCCGCCGGAGCGTCGCTGGGCGGCGCCGAGATCAGCACTGTCCTCGACCGCCTCGGTGAGAGTCTCGCGGTTGCGGCCGACCGTGCCGGACATCTCCGTGGTCATGTCTCGGGCGAGGAGGCCAGCGCGGAATGGACGTCGGCGAAGGGCGTGCCGAGAGCATCGGCGACGACGGGGTTCACGACGGCGCCACCAGCGGTGTTGATGCCCAGCGCCAGGCCGGGGTCATGCGCCGCGGCGTCGGTCGGGCCGTGGAGGGCCAACGCCGTCAGGTACGGCAGCGTGGCGTTGGTGAGGGCGTGGGTCGAGGTGTGGGGCACGGCGCCGGGCATGTTGCCCACGGCGTAGTGGATCACGCCGTGGCGTTCGAAGACCGGGTCGCTGTGGGTGGTCTCGTGGGAGGTCTCGACGCACCCGCCCTGGTCGATGGCGATGTCGACCACCACCGCCCCGGGCTTCATGGTGCGGATCATGTCCTCGGTCACGACCGTGGGGGCCCGCCCGCCGGGCACGAGGACGGCGCCGATGACGAGGTCGGCGTCGGCGACGACCCGTTCGACCACACCTTTGTTGGACGACAGTGTCGTGATGCGGCCCATCTGGATCTGGTCCAGGTGGCGCAGTCGGTCGATGTTCTTGTCCAGCAGGTCGACCTCGGCCTGCAGCCCGGCGGCCATCCACGCCGCGTTCCACCCGACGTTGCCGGCCCCGAGGACGGTGACGCGCGCCGGGCGCACCCCGGGTGCGCCGCCCATGAGCACACCGCGCCCGCCGTTGTGGCGCTCGAGGAAGTGCGCACCGACCTGGATGCTCATCCTGCCCGCCACCTCGCTCATCGGGGCGAGCAATGGGAGGGTGCCGTCGGTTGCCTGCACCGTCTCGTAGGCGATGCCGGTGACGCCGTGTGCCGTGAGGGCTTCGGCCACCTTCGGGTAGGCGGCCAGGTGGAGGTAGGTGAACAGCACCAGGCCGGGTCGGAAGTGACCGAACTCCTCGGCCAGAGGTTCCTTGACCTTGCACACCAGTTCGGCTCGTTCCCAGACCTCTGCGGCTGTGGGCACGATGCTGGCGCCGGCGCGGCGGTAGTCGTCGTCGGGGATCGACGACTCGGCGCCGGCCTCGGACTCGACGAGCACCTCGACGCCGTGGTGGAGCAGCTCCCGTACCCCGTCGGGCGTGACTGCGACGCGGTGCTCCTCGGTCTTGACCTCTCGGGGCACGCCGACGGTCAGCGGCATGCTCATCGCGAGATCGCCGGATCCGTGACGCCCACGCCGGGCTCGGCGTGGTGGGGCATGCCCAGCAGATCCATGGCCTCGGTGAGCGCCGTGCGCAGGATCGCCGCGATCTCGTCGAACTGCTCCTGGCGGGCGATGAGCGGTGGCGAGAGCTGGATGACCGGATCACCCCGGTCGTCGGCCCGGCAGATGAGCCCCAGCTCGAGCAGGCGGGTCGAGAGGAAGCCCCGCAGGAGCAGCTCACCTTCCTCCTCGGTGAACGTCTCGCGGGTGGCCGGGTCCTTCACCATCTCGATCCCGTAGAAGAACCCCATGCCGCGGATGTCGCCGATGATGCGCAGGTCCCGCAAGCCGTCGAGCGCGGCGCGGAAGGCCCCCTCGTGCTCGAGCACGCCCTCGATCAGCTTCTCGTCCTCCATCACGTCGAGGTTGGCCATGGCCACCGCGGTGCTCACCGGGTGCCCGGCGAACGTGTACCCGTGCAGGAACGACGCGCCCGGCTCGAGGAACGGCTCGGAGATCCTGTCGCTCACGATCATGCAGCCCAGGGGCGAGTAGCCCGAGGTGAGGCCCTTGGCCGAGGTGATGATGTCGGGCTGGTAGCCGAGGCGCTCGCAGGCGAACATCGAGCCCAGCCGACCGAAGGCGCAGATGGTCTCGTCGGACACGAGCAGCACGCCGTGGCGATCACAGATCTCGCGCACCCGCTGGAAGTAGCCGTCGGCGGGGGTGAAGCACCCGCCGGCGTTCTGCACGGGTTCGAGGAAGACCGCGGCCACCGTCTCGGGGCCCTCGCGCAGGATGACCTCCTCGATGTCGTCGGCGCAGCCGAGGTTGCAGCCGTTGCCGGCGGCGGCGCAGAAGTGGCACCGGTAGGCGTTGGTGTTGGCCGCGTGGACCGCACCGGGGGTGAGCGGCTCGAACGGCTCGCGGAACGACGGGATGCCGGTGATGGCCAGGGCGCCCATGGTGGTGCCGTGGTAGGCGAGGTGGCGGCCCACCGCCTTGGTCCGGTCGGGTTGGCCGGTGGCCTTGAAGTACTGGCGGGCCAGCTTCCACGCCGACTCGACCGCCTCGCCGCCGCCGGTGGTGAAGAACACCCGGTTCAGGTCACCGGGAGCCAGGTCGGCCAGTCGGGCCGCCAGCTCGATGGCGTTGGGGTGGGCGTAGGTCCACAGCGGGAAGTAGGCCAGCTTCTCGGCTTGCGCCGCGGCCACCTGGGCGAGGTCGCGGCGACCGTGGCCGACCTGCACGGTGAACAGGCCGGACAGGCCGTCGAGGTAGCGCCGGCCCTCGGTGTCCCAGACGTAGCAGCCCTCGCCGCGCTCCATGATGGGGCTGGTGGTCTCGCCGCCGTCGGGGGCGAGACGGGAGAACTGGCCCCACAGGTGATCGGAGGCCAGTTGGCGCAGGTCGTCGGGGGGAACGGGCATGGGGGTCTCCAGGGAGGGGTGGCGCATCGGACGCCGACGCAGATGGGGCGAGTATGGTCGCTGGGAGGCGGTTGTGCAACGGATTCCGTCGTGAACGTAGCTGCCTGCTGCTGAATCAATCGGAAATCAGACGATTGTCGAGTGATTCCGCCCCACGTCCGCGTGGTGCGGGGCGTGCGCTGCGGTGTCGGTGCGACGGTGGACCTCAGCGGCCGTCGGCGGTCGCCGGTGCGGACAGCTTGCGCCCCTGCCGGTAGCTCCAGAAGAGGGTGGCCAGCGCCACGACGATGCTGACCAGCAGCAGCGAGGTGGTGAACACGTTGATCTGCGGAGGGATCCGGCTGCGCTTGGTGATCCAGATGTTGATCGGGAACGTCTCCGACAGCCCCGCGTTGAGGTAGGTGATGATGAAGTCGTCGAGGCTGAGGGCGAAGGTCAGCAGCGCCGCGGCGACGACGCCGGGGGCGATCAGCGGCAGGGTGATCCGTCCGAAGGTGCGCAGCGGACCCGCGCCGAGGTCGGCGGCAGCCTCCTCGAGGCGCCAGTCGAAACCACGGATCCGTGCTCGCACGGTGACGGCCACGTAGCTGATCGAGAACATCACCTGCGCGATCACGATCGTGACGAACCCGCGGGTCCAGTTCACGGTGACGAACAGCGTGAGCAGCGAGAAGCCGAGGACGACCTCGGGCATCGTGAGGGGCAGGATCAGGATCCCCCCGACGATCCCCTTGGCCCGGAAGCGGTACTTGACCAGCGCCATCCCCATCAGCGTGCCCAGGATCGTGGAGATGATCGTGACGACGGCGGCGATCTCGAGGCTGAGCCACAGCGCGTCGGCGAGGTCGGGATAGCGGAACGGATCGGTCCAGGCGTCGAAGGAGAACTTGTTCCAGATGTAGTTGTAGCGACCGGCGGGCTCGTTGAACGAGAAGATGATCGTGACGAGGATCGGGGTGAAGAGGAACACGAGGCCGGCGATCGCCCAGGCCCACAGCGCGACGGCGCCCAGCCGGTTCGGCCAGTTGCGGGAGGGCCGGGCGGTGGGCGCGGCGTGCGGGGGCTGACCCGGGCCGTCGGGACCACCCGGATCGCCCGTGGGGAGATCGGGTCCGGGGCGGTCGACGACGGCGGTCACACCAGCTCCTCGGTGCCGAGCAGCCGGGCGTAGATGATGACCCCGACGAGGATGATGGCCATCAACATGAACGACAGCGCCGAGAGCTCGGGTCGGAAGAACTCCTTGCCGAAGTTCTTCTCGATGATGTTGCCGATCATCACGGTCCGCTCGGAGCCCAGCAGCTCGGCGTTCACGAAGTCACCGGCCGCAGGGATGAAGGTCAGCAGCGTTCCCGCGAACACGCCGGGGAGCGAGAGCGGCAGGGTGATCCGCCGGAAGGCCCGCCACGGGGTGGAGTAGAGGTCCGACGCGGCGTCGAGCAGGCGGACGTCGATCTTCTCGAGGCTCACGTAGATGGGCAGCACCATGAAGGGCAGGAAGTTGTAGGCCAGCGCCATCACGACCGCGAACGGGCTTCCGAGGATCCCCTGGTCGGGCCCCAGGATCCCCAGCGACTGCGCCACGCTCACGACCGGTCCGCCGTCGAAGAGCAGGATCTTCCACGCCAGTGTGCGCACGAGGTACGTGACGAAGAAGGGCAGGACCACGAGCGCCAGCAGCAGGGTCTTGAAGCGGCCGCCCTTGAGCGCGATCACGTAGGCCAGCGGGTAGCCGATGACGAGCGCGATGAGCGTGGCCAGCGCGGCGTACACGAAGGTGCGCACGATCACCGTGCTGTTGTCGGAGATGACGTTGGCGTAGTTGGACAGCCCGCCGTCGGACAGCGACAGCCGCCCCAGGCTGAACAGCGGGATCACGAAGAAGACCAACAGCCACAGCGCGCCCGGGGCGAGCAGCGCGTAGGGGATCCACCAGTGCCGGGCCCGCACGCTGGCGGTGTCGTCGACCTCCTTCGTGCGGGCCATGTGCCTACTGCTGGGTGGCCGCGGTGAACGCGCGGCTGACCTCTTCGGTGGCCTCGGGGGTGAGGAGCTCGAACTCGTAGAGCGGCGGGGCGTCCGCCGGGACGATGAACGGGCTCTCCTGGGCCTCGGGGCTCATGTCGGCAACGGCACCCTTGACCGGCGGGATGTAGTTGAGGGACTCGTAGAGGGGCCCGGCCACGCTGGCCTGGTACACGTAGTTGAGCAGGGCCTCGGCGTTGGCCTTGTTCTTCGCACCGGTCGGGATCATGGCGTTGTCGACCCAGATCATGCCGCCCTGCCGCGGGATGACCCAGGCCAGGTTCTCGTCCTCGGCCATCAGGCTGGCGGCGTCGCCCGACCAGGCCACCGACATCCACGCGTCGCCGAGGGCGAGGTCCTCGGTGTAGCCGTTGCCGGTGATCTTGCGGAACTGGCCGGCGTCGCGGGCGGCGCCGATCTTGGCCACGGCCGCCAGCATCTCGTCGGTGGTGGCCGTCTCGGGGTTGATGTCCTGGCCGAGCAGCGTGAGCCCGACGGTGTCGCGCATCTCGTCGAGGATGGTGACCCGTCCGGCGAACTTGGGGTCGAAGATGGCGTTCACGTCGGTGATCTCACCGCCCACCTTGTCCGGGTAGTAGGCGATGCCGGTCTGGCCCGCCGCCCACGGGATCGAGGCGGCACGACCCGGGTCCCACTCGGGATTCGCCAAGCGGTCGATGACGTTGCTCTTGTTCGGGAACTGGGCGTCGTCGAAGGGCTCCACCACGCCGGCCTTGATGTAGTCGGCGGCGTTCCACGAGGTGAGCACGATGAGGTCGGCGCCGATGCCGTCGCCGGCGAGCAGCGTGTCGAGGTACTTCGTGTTGAAGCCCTCGTTGGAGTCGATGGTCGTCTGGTAGTCGACCGAGATGCCGGTGCTCTCGGTGAAGCCCTGCAGCGTGGGCGAGTTCTCGGGCTCGTCGTTCTCGATGTAGAAGGGCCAGTTGAGCATCGTGAGGCTTCCGGCGTCGCCGCTCCCTCCGGACGAGCTGTCGCTCCCGCAGGCCGCCAGCAGGGTGGGGCCGAGGGCCAGGCCGCCGAGGGCGAGGCCCGACATGCCGAGGAACCGCCGTCGCGACGGTCGCGAGGCGTTCAGCGAGGCGAGGATCCGGGGGTCGTGCTCGGGGCGGGACATGGGGCTCCTTCGGGGTGGGGGGGGTTGTCAGGTCTCGACGAGCTCTTCGTCGGTGAGGACGACGTCTCGCGGGGCGGGGGGCAGGACGCAGCCGGCATCGACGGACCACGTCGCGAACACGGTGTCGCCGGGGCGCAGCAGGGGAAGGTCGGCATCGTGGCTGACGTGGGCCACGATCGGTGTGCCGTCCGGCGCCCGCAGGACCAGACGGACCACGGGGCCCTGGAAGGTGAGGTCGTCGACCGTGCAGCTCACCCGCGGTCCGACGACGGTGGGATCGGTCGTGGTGACCGTGACGCGTTCGGGGCGCACCATCAACGTGGCCGGTTGTCCTGTGGTGAGGTCGTGGCTGGCACACGTCGCCGGGAGGGCGACGCCTCCGAAGGCCTCGAAGGTCGCTCGGGAGGCCGAGCGCTCGCGCACGGCGCCCGGCCAGAGGTTGGCCTGGCCGATGAACCCGGCGACGAACACGCTGGCCGGCACGTCGTAGATCTCGGTGGGCGTCCCGATCTGCTCGACGTGCCCGTCGGACATCACCGCGATCCGGTCGCTCATGGTGAGCGCCTCTTCCTGGTCGTGGGTGACGTACACGAACGTGATGCCCACCTCACGCTGGATCCGCTTGAGCTCGAACTGCATGGCGTGGCGCAGCTTCAGGTCGAGGGCGCCGAGCGGCTCGTCGAGCAGGAGGGCCTTGGGCAGGTTGACCAGGGCGCGGGCCAGGGCCACGCGCTGTTGTTGCCCACCGGACAGCTGGCCCGGACGCCGATGGGCGAAGTCGGCCAGGCGTACCACCTCGAGGATCTCGCGGACCCGGGTTCGGGCATCCGCCTTCGACACCTTGCGCGACCGGGGTCCGAAGGCGACGTTCTCCTCGACGGTCATGTGCGGGAAGAGCGCGTACTGCTGGAAGACGGTGTTCACGTCGCGGCGGTTGGGGGGCGTGCGCGACACGTCGGTCCCCTCGAGGCGTATGGCGCCCGAGGTCGGCGTCTCGAATCCGGCGATCATGCGCAGCGTCGTCGTCTTGCCGCAGCCCGACGGGCCCAGCATCGAGAAGAACTCGCCCTCGGCGATGGCGAAGTGGGCGTCGTCGACGGCCACGAACGAGCCGAACCGCTTCGTGACGTGGTCGATCTCCACCACGGCAGCGGTGGTGGAGGAGCTGACGGCGGCGGTGGTTTGCTGACTCAGGGTTCAGTCCTACCTGACGGGGGCCCGGGCCCGGCGGCACTGCAGAATCCACCATGTTCAAGGGTGAACGCAAGCGATTCCTTCACGAGTTCATGTTCCCGCAACGGAATCGCTTGCATCGGGGTCCCCCGGTGACGCACCATTCGGCCCTTCCATCCGGTGGCATCGAGGAGTGGTCGTGGCGCATCAGAACTTCATCGGCGGGGCCTGGGTGCCGGCGTCGGACGGGGCGGTCGACGAGGTGCTGGCCCCGGCCACCGGCGAGGTGATCGCCGAGGTGGCGTCGAGCGGGGCGAGCGATGTCGACGCGGCGGTGCAGGCGGCCAGTGCCGCATTCGCCGGCTGGGGCTCCACCACGCCGCGGGAGCGGGCCGAGGCGTTGCTGGCCCTGGCCGATCGGGTCGAGGAGCACATCGACGAGCTCAAGGCCCTCGAGATGCACAACGTGGGCAAGCCGATGTCGATCATCGACTTCGAGTTCGACCTCACCGTCGACAACCTCCGTTTCTTCGCCGGGGCCGCCCGCACCATGCAGGCCATGGCCGCCGGCGAGTACATGGAGGACCACACCTCGATGTTGCGGCGCGATCCCCTGGGCGTCGTCGCGGGGATCGCCCCGTGGAACTACCCGCTCAACATGGCGGCGTGGAAGCTCGGGCCGGCGTTGGCCGCCGGCAACACCTTCATCCTCAAGCCCTCCGAGCTCACCCCGCTCACCGCGCTCAAGTTGGCCGAGCTCACCGAGGGGATCCTGCCGCCCGGCGTCTTCAACGTCGTGACCGGCCAGGGCGAGTCCGCCGGCGACGCCATCGTCCGCCACCCCGGCATCGCCATGCTGTCGCTCACCGGCGACGTGTCGACGGGCAAGATGATCGCCCGAAACGCCGCCGACACCCTGAAGCGGGTGCACCTCGAGCTCGGCGGCAAGGCCCCCGTCGTGGTCTTCGACGACGCCGATGTGGAGGCGCTCGTCGCCTGTCTCGCCGAGGGGGCGTTCTACAACTCCGGCCAGGACTGCACGGCCCCGTGCCGCGTGGTGGTCGGCCCGGGTGTCTACGACGACGTCGTCGCGCAGCTCTCCTCCGCGGTCTCCGCCATCGCGACGGGCGACCCCGCCGATCCCGACACGGCCATGGGCCCGGTCATCTCCGCCGCGCAGCGCGATCGTGTGGCGGGGATGGTCGAGCGCGCCGTCGACGGTGGTGCCGAGGTGACCACCGGTGGTTCGGTGCTCGATCGCGCCGGGTTCTTCTACGCCCCCACCGTGGTCGCTGCTCCGGACCAGGGTTCCGAGCTGGTGCAGCGTGAGGTCTTCGGGCCGGTCGTCTCGGTGCAGCGCTTCGCCGACGACGAGCAGGCGCTGGCCTGGGCCAACGACGTCGACTACGGCCTGGCGGCGTCGGTCTGGACCAGCGACGTCGGTCGCGCCATGCGCATGTCGAAGGGCCTCATGTTCGGCACCGTCTGGGTGAACGACCACATCCCGATCGTCTCGGAGTTCCCCCACGGCGGCTTCAAGAACAGCGGCTACGGCAAGGACATGTCCATGTACGCCGTCGAGGCCTACACCGAGCTCAAGCACGTGATGATCAAGCACTGAGCCCCTTCCGGGCCCGGCCTTTCCCGAACTGCCAGGATCGCGGCGGACGAAAGGGGTCCCGGTGGACGAGGGTGAGCGGAGCGAGACGGTGCGCACCGAGGTCGACGGTCGCGTGCTGGTCGTCCACATCGAGCGTGAGCACAAGCGCAACGCCATCGACCCGGGGATCACCGCGGGCATCGACGCTGCCCTGAACCGACTGGACGACGATCCCGACCTGTGGGCCGGCGTCATCACCGGTACGCCGTCGGTGTTCTCGGCCGGCACCGACCTGCGCGCCGGCATGTCGGGCACCGAGCGCGGCGGTCAGTACGGCATCATCCGCCGCCGTCGCCTCACTCCGCTCGTCGCGGCCGTCGAGGGCCCGGCACTCGGTGGAGGCCTGGAGATCGTGCTCGCCTGCGATCTGGTGGTGGCGTCCACCACCGCCCGGTTCGGCCTGCCCGAGGTGCAGCGCAGCCTCGTGCCGATCTGCGCCGGGGTGTTCCGGTCGGTCCGTGCGCTGCCGCTCAACGTGGCCCACGAGCTGTTGCTCACCGGCGACCCCATCGACGCCGAGCGCGCCGAACGACTCGGCCTGGTCAACCGGGTCACCGCACCGGGCGAGGCCCTCGACGAGGCGGTGGCGCTGGCCGCTCGGATCTGCCGCAACGGGCCCGTCGCCGTGCGCGAGACGATGCGCATCCTCGAGGGGCTCCGCACCGGGCCCGATGCCCTGGGCTGGGAGCTCACCGAGGCCGCCGAGAGCGTGATTCGCTCGTCGGCGGACACCCTCGAGGGCGTCGAGGCCTTCTTCGAGCGCCGTGACCCTCGATGGAGCGGCACCTGACGGTCGACGCCGCTCGGTCACCCGCGACGTCGGGCGATCTGCCCGGCGGCGCAGCGGGGGAGGTGGCCCGAGCGCGCGTTTGGGCGCGCCGGTGGCCGTCGCGCCATGATGGCGAGCGCCGACCGCACTGGGGGAGATGCCCGTGAACTTCGACGAGACACCGGAGGAGGCCGCCTTCCGCGAGGAGTGCCGGGCCTTCCTCTCCCGACATGCCCAGCTCAAGGAGCCCGGCGCGATCCGGGTCGTCATGAGCACCATGGCCGAGGACGAGGAGGCCCACGTGAAGGCCTGCCGGGAGTGGCAGCGCACCAAGGCCGAGAACGGCTGGGCCGGGCTCACCTGGCCCGTCGAGTACGGAGGTCGTGGCCTCACCGGCCTGCTCCAGGGGATCTTCCTCGAGGAAGAGGCCCGCTACGACGTGCCCACCGGGATGTTCGCCCAGGCCACCGGCATGGTCGGCCCCACCATCGTCGTGCACGGGACCGAGCAGCAGAAGCAGGAGTTCCTCTCGCCGATCCTCCACGGTGAGCAGGTGTGGTGCCAGCTCTTCAGCGAGCCCAACGCCGGCTCCGATCTGGCCTCGCTGGCCTGTCGGGCGGTGCGTGACGGTGACGAGTTCGTCGTCAACGGCCAGAAGGTCTGGACCTCGTCGGCCCACGTGGCCGACTGGGGCATGTTGCTGGTGCGCACCGATCTCGACGTGCCCAAGCACAAGGGGATCAGCTACCTGCTGCTCGACATGCGCACGCCCGGCATCGAGGTGCGCCCCCTTCGCCAGGCCACCGGCGCCGCCGAGTTCAACGAGGTGTTCCTGACCGACGTCCGGGTGCCCGTGGCCAACCTCCTCGGGCCCGAGAACGCGGGTTGGGGCGTGGCCATGACCACCCTCACCAGCGAGCGCGCCGACATCGGCTCGGGTCACATGGGCGGGTTCGGCAGCGTCCTCGCACTGGCTCGTCGCTTCGGTGTCACCGACGACCCCACCTTCCGCCAACGCCTCGCCCACCTCTACACCAGCTTCGAGATCGGGAAGTACATGGGGTACCGGGTGCGCACGGCCGCCAGCAAGGGGATCGCCCCCGGCCCCGAGGTCTCGGTCATGAAGATCGCCGTCTCCGATCGTCTCGCCTACCAGGGAGATCTGGTCGAGGCCATCCAGGGCCCGACCGGGATGCTCTGGGGTGAGGACGCGCCCGACGACGGCTACTGGCAGTCGATGATGTTCATGGGCCAGTGGATGGCCCGCATCGGTGGCGGCACCGAGGACGTGCAACGCAACATCGTGGGCGAGCGGGTGCTCGGACTCCCTCGTGAGCCGAGCAACGATCGCACCACGCCGTTCCGCGACCTGCCGCACTGACGAACCGCGACGACCCTGAGTCGCATGCGCCGGGTCAGCGCCGGCTGTCCTCCCACCGGAACCAGCTGCCGGCCACGGGGAGCCATTGGCGTCGGAAGCGCTCCAACGGCATCGAGCGGAACGAGAGCTCGGTGAACGACGGTGGCGGTTGCTCGCCGAGCATCGTGCCGGCGACGGCGTGGCCGAGCCAGGTCATGAGCGCCACGCCGGAGCCGTTGCAGCCGGTGAGGTACCAGGCGCCCTCGACCCGGCCCACGTGGGGCATGCGGTCGAGGGTGAGGGCGACCGACCCGCCCCAGGCTCGATCGACGGCCACGCCGGCCAGCATCGGGTGGACGCCGACCATGGCGTCGTAGAGGAAGTCGGTCGCCTCGTCGAGCGTCGACTCGCGCAACGAGCGTCGACCGCCGAAGGCCAGGCGACCATCGGGCGTGGCTCGCCAGTAGAAGAGCAGGTTCTTCGTGTCGACCATCATCCGCCGGGTCGGGGTGACGGCATCGAGCAGGTCGGGGTCGAGGACCTCGGTGGCGATGATGAAGCTGCCCATCGGCAGCACCTTGCGGCGCAGGGCGGGGACGAGGTCGTCGGCGGTGGCGTTCGTGGCGATGACCACGTCGCGGGCGTGCACCTCCCCGCGGTCGGTGACGACGGTGGTGCCCATGTCGGGACCCGGTCGCAACGACAGCGCCCGGGTGCGCTCGTGGAGCTCCGCCCCGGCGGCGAGGGCGAGGTCGACCAGGCCGGCGTGGAAGCGGGCCGGGTCGAGGCCACCGGTGCGGGGCAGCACCAGCCCGGCGGTGAAGGCATCGGAGCCGATCTCCGCCCCCAGCTCGTCTCGATCGAGGAAGCGCACGTCGTCGCCGACGACGACGTGCTCCTGGGCCAGGTGGCGCAACGGCGACACCATCCGTTCGTTGTGGGCCAGGTACAGCTGACCCGACCTCGTGTAGTCGCAGTCGATGTGCTCCGCGGCGATGAGCTCCTCGACGTGGTCGAAGGCGGCGCTGATCTCGGCGTGCATGCGGCGTCCGAGCGGCCCGTACTGGCGTTGGAGCGCCACCGGTCCGGCCTTGAGCTCCGGGATCACCATGCCGCCGTTGCGGGTGCTCGCCCCGGTGCCCAGCGGGTCGGCGTCGACCACCACGGTGTGGCGACCGGCGCCGGCCAGGCGGCGGGCCGCGGCGAGGCCTCCGTAGCCGGCTCCGACCACCACGACGTCGGCGTCGGTGGGCAGGGCCCGACGGGGCGGCACCGTGAGATCGACGCCGTCGTGCCACAGCACCGTGGGGGTGAAGTCAGCAGAGCGGACGGCGACCACGATCGCAGGTTAGGGGACGTCGACGACCGAAACGAACGAGATCGGGCTGATCGGCAACGGATCTGGTGGCACACTGGGCGTCTCGCGATCGAATCGGGCGTCCACGCCGCTCGGTGCTTTCGCCGTTCCGCTGCTCGCTCGCTCGGGGACACCCGGGAAGGACGTCGACGCCGTGCCCATCCCAACCGCGCTCAGGGCCGACACGGCCGTCCCGACCGTCCCTCCGGTCGCCGGGGTGACCCCGTGACCGCCGTCGAGGCACCCTCGAACCGGCGGCGGTGGGGGTGACGTCGGGGGTGATCGAGCACTGGCTCGACGGCGCATCGTGGTCCGGGACGTCCGCTCGCACGGGCGTCGTCTTCGACCCGGCCACCGGCGCCGAGGCGGCGCGGGTCCGCCTCGCCGACGCCGCCGACGTGGCCGTCGTGGCCGACTCGGCGCGCCGCGCGTTCGCCGAGGGCTGGCGCACCTCGTCGTTGGCGGCGCGCACGAAGGTCCTGTTCGCCTACCGCGAGATCCTCCACGAACGCCGTGAGCAACTCGCCGCCGTGATCACCGCGCAGCACGGCAAGGTGCTGAGCGACGCCCTCGGCGAGGTCGGCCGGGGGATCGAGGTCGTCGAGTTCGCGTGTGGGCTGGGCAGCGCGCTGAAGGGGACCCACAGCGAGCAGGTCTCCACCGACGTCGATGTGTGGACGGTCCGCCAACCCGTCGGCCCCGCGCTCGGCATCACCCCGTTCAACTTCCCGGCGATGGTCCCGTTGTGGATGATCCCGGTGGCCATCGCCTGTGGCAACACGTTCGTGCTCAAGCCGAGCGATCGCGACCCGGGCGCGTCGGTGCTGCTGGCCCGCTGGTTCACCGAGGCCGGACTGCCGCCCGGCGTGCTCAACGTGGTGCAGGGCGATGCCGCCACCGTCGAGGCGCTGATCGACCACCCGGACCTGCGGTCGGTCAGCTTCGTCGGGTCGACGCCGATCGCCCGGGAGGTGGCCGTTCGCGCCACGGGCGCGGGCAAGCGCGTCCAGGCGCTGGGCGGGGCCAAGAACCACATGGTCGTGCTCGCCGACGCCGACATCGACGGTGCCGCCGATGCCGCGGTCAGCGCCGGCTACGGATCGGCCGGTGAACGGTGCATGGCCATCTCCGTCGTGGTGGCCGTCGACGCCGTGGCCGACGCGCTGGTCGCCGCCATCGCCGAGAAGGCACGGTCGCTGGTCGTGGCCGACGGGCGCACACCGGCCGCCGACATGGGCCCCCTCGTGACCGACGTCCACCGTGATCGGGTCGCCTCGTACGTCGCTCTCGGCGTCGAGGAGGGGGCCGACCTCGTGCTCGACGGCCGTTCGACGACCGTCGAGGGCGCCGAGGACGGCTTCTGGCTCGGTCCCTGCCTGTTCGACCACGTCACGCCCGACATGCGCATCTGGCGCGAGGAGATCTTCGGTCCCGTGCTGTGCGTCGTGCGGGTGCCGTCGCTCGACGAGGCCCTCGAGCTCGTCGCGGCCAGCCCGTTCGGCAACGGCGTGGCGCTGTTCACCCGGGACGGCGCCGCCGCCCGCCGCTTCCAGCGCGACGTCGACGCCGGGATGGTCGGGATCAACGTGCCCATCCCCGTACCGGTCGCCTACCACTCCTTCGGCGGTTGGGGGGCGTCCCTCTTCGGTGACACCAAGGTCCACGGGGCCGAAGGCGTGCGCTTCCACACCCGCGAGAAGGTGGTCACCGCCCGTTGGCCCGAGGTGGTCGAGCGCGGCCCCGACCTGGGCTTCCCCCGCAACACCTGAACCCGAGGAGCACCGTGAGCGACGTCACCCCCATGCGGATCGGTCCCGACGCCGTCGTCACCGACGCGGTCTCCGTCGTGACCTCGCCCTACGACGGGCACGAGGTCGGCCGTGTCCCCGTGGCGACCCCTGCGCACATCGACGCCGCCGTGGCGGCGGCGACGGCCCGTCGGGAGGAGGGGCCGCTTCCGGCCTGGCAGCGCGCCGAGATCCTGGACCTGGCCGCCCGACGCCTGGCCGAGCGCCACGAGGAGTTCGCCCGACGCATCACCGAGGAGTCGGCCAAGCCCATCACCACCGCGCGCGGCGAGGTGAGCCGGGGCGTCGACACGCTGCGGTTCTCGGCCGCCGTCGCCCGGACGCTCACGGGCGAGACGGTCCCCCTCGACGCCTCCTCCGCCGGCGAGCACAAGCTCGGCTTCGTGCTGCGAGTGCCCATCGGCGTGGTCGCCGCCATCTCGCCGTTCAACTTCCCGGTGAACCTCGTGCTGCACAAGCTGGGCCCGGCGATCGCCGCCGGCTGCCCCGTCGTGCTCAAGCCGGCGTCGGCCACGCCGCTCTCGGCGTTGGCGTTGGCCGAGATGCTGCTCGACGAGTGCGGCCTGCCCGACGGGTGGTTGAACGTCATCACCACGAGTGGTTCGGTGGCGAATCATCTCGTGGAGCATCCCGATGTGGCCATGATCACGTTCACCGGATCGCCTGAGGTCGGCTGGGGCATCAGGGGACGGGTGCCCCACAAGCGAGTCGGCCTGGAGCTCGGCAACAACGCACCGGTCATCGTCGACGAGTCGGCCGACCTCCCCGCGGTGGCGGCCAAGGTGGCCGTCGCCGCCACCTCCTTCGCCGGCCAGAGCTGCATCTCGGTGCAGCGGGTCTACGTCGCCGCCGCGGTGGCCGATGCCTTCACCGACCTCCTGGCGGGCGAGGTGCGAGACCTCGTCGTCGGCGATCCGTCGTCCCCGGCGACCCAGGTGAGCGCCCTGATCGACGGGAGCGAGACGGAGAGGGTCTCGGCGTGGATCGGCGAGGCCGTGTCCGAGGGTGCCCGGGTGGTCGTGGGCGGTGACCGCACCGAGGACGGGGTGCTGTCGGCCGACGGTCCTGGCCGGTGTCCGCCCCGAGATGGAGGTCTGCCGGTCCGAGGTCTTCGGGCCGGTCGTAGGGCATCCAGGCCTACGACGACCTCGCGGAGGCGTTCACGCTGGCCAACGAGTCGCGCTACGGGCTCCAGGCGGCGATCTTCACCGCCGACGTCGACACGGCCATGCACGCGGCCCGCACCCTGGACTACGGCGGTGTGATGATCAACGAGGTGCCGACGTGGCGGGCCGACCAGATGCCCTACGGCGGCCTCCGTGATTCGGGCAACACCCGAGAGGGCCCGGCGTGGGCCGCCCGGGAGATGACCGAGGAGCGCCTCGTGGTGTTCCACTCCCCGTCGCTGTGACGAGTGCCCCTCTCCGGCGAGGTCGGTGCGGTCCCCGTCGCCCGTAGTCTCCGAGGCATGGGTGTCTCGGTGTACGTGCACGACGATCGCGTCACGGTCGACTTCGACGGCCTCGATCGGGTGATGGCGCTGAAGGGCCACGTGGAGGTGGCGATGGCCGACATCGTCGATGCCCGCGTGGCCTCGCAGGCCGAGCTGCGACGCCAGCTCGGTTGGCGCCTCGGTGGCGGCTACTGGCCCGGTTGGTTCGCCACCGGCCACTTCTCGACGAAGGGCGGGGAGGGTGGGCGCCAGCTGTGGGACTGCTACCGCGACGCCGACGTCCTCCTCGTCGAGACCCGGCTCGACGACCCCTGGCGGATCGTCCTGCAGCACCCGGACCGCGAGCGCCTCGCCTGGCTGATCGCCGAGCGCCTCGGGCGCTGAAGTCGCCGCTCACGGGCCACCGGTAGTCTCGGTCCTCTTGCGAGTGCGGCGAAAGGGTCGTGGTTGAGCGAGCTCCAGCGCTTCGTGGTGGTCGCCGACGGTGACCCCGAGAACCTCGTCGCGGCCGTGGCCGAGCGGGCAGGTCTCGTGCATGCCGCGGAGCAGGCGGCGCGACGGGTGTTCCTCGACACCGCCGACGGCAGGCTGCGTCGGGCGGGCACGGTGCTCGAGATGCGGACACCGGTTCGGGGACGACGCAGCCCTTCGTTGATCTGGACCTCCGTCGAGACCGGTGAGACCCTCGCCACCGTCGAGTTGCCTGCCGACGCCGAGGCCCCGCGGCTCGTCGAGGACCTCCCCTCGGCTCCGGCCACGGTTCGGCTCCGGGAGCTCATCGAGATGCGGGCGCTCCTTCCGCAGGCCGAGGTCATGAGTCGGCTCACGACATTGGTGCTCCTCGACGCCGAGGGCAAGACGACCGTGCGGGTGGTCCTCGACGACAGCACCCTGCTCGGCAGCGCCACCCTGCCGTCGATGGTCGAGCTCCTCCCGGTGCGCGGGTACGACCGTGACGCCGCCCGGCTCGGAGCGTTGTTGGAGGCCCAGGTCACGTTGAGCGCAGTCGCCGAGCCGCTCGTCGATCTCGCCCGTCGCGCCCTCGGGGCGCCCCCGTACCTCAGCTCCAAGCTGCGACTGGCGCTCGACCCGCAGGGCGATGCCGAATCCGCGTGGCGGACGGTGCTCACCACGTTGGCGTCGACCATGGCCGACAACCACCGAGGCACCGTGGAGGACACCGACAGCGAGTTCCTCCACGACTTCCGTGTCGCGGTGCGTCGTACCCGTTCGGTGCTCCAGGAGGGCGTCGAGGTCCTCGCCGTCGACGACCGGACCCGGTGGCGCCAGGAGTTCAAGTGGTTGGGGGACATCACCACACCGACCCGAGACGCCGACGTGCACCTGCTCGACTTCCCGGGGCTGGTGGCCGCCCTACCGCCCGAGCGCATCGCCGACCTCCGACCCCTCCACGACCTGATGGTCGACCAGCAGGCCCGCGCCCACCGGGAGCTCGTCGGGCACCTCGAGTCGTCGCGCTACCGGTCGCTGTTCGAGGCCTGGCAGCGCTTCCTCGCCGACGAGTGGGCCGATGCCGGGCCGTCCGCCGGTCGACCGGCGCCGGTGGTGGTCGCCGAGCGGTTGGCGAAGGCCTGGAAGCGCGTCCTACGCGACGGCCGTCGCATCGACGACGACTCACCCGCCGAGGCGCTCCACGACCTGCGCAAGGACGCGAAGCGGCTGCGCTATCTGCTGGAGGCCTTCGGTTCGCTGCTCGATCCGGTCGGAGTGGCCACCGGGGTCAAGGCGCTGAAGGGTCTCCAGGACTGCCTGGGCGAGTTCCAGGACACCGAGGTGCAGGCCGTGGCCCTGGCGGGGTTCGGTGAGGACCTCCTCTCCCGAGGTGGCGTCTCGGCCGCGACGCTGCTCGCCATGGGAGGCGTCGTCGAGCACCTCGACGATCGCGGCCGGGCGGCCCGTGACCAGTTCGCGGCGCGGTTCGCCGCGTTCGACCATCCCGACATCCGGCGGGTGTTCCGCCGGCTCATCGACGTCCCGGAGGGCACTGACGGGTGAAGATCCTCGCGACCTACAACATCAAGGGAGGCGTGGGGAAGACGGCCGCCGCCGTCAACCTCGCCCACCGTGCGTCGACGGAGGGCCACCGGGTCCTCGTCTGGGACCTCGACCCCCAGGGGGCGGCCACGTTCTACTTCCGGGTGAAGCCGAAGGTGAAGGGCGGTGGCGAGGCACTCGTCCAGGGCCGGCGCGAGCTCGACCGGGCCATCAAGGGGACCGACTTCGCCAATCTCGACCTGGTTCCGGCGGACTTCTCCTACCGCAACCTCGATCTCCTGCTCGACGACGCCAAGAAGCCGTTGGGGCGCCTCGGCAAGCTGCTCGCCCCGTTGAAGTCCGACTACGACTTCGTCGTCCTCGACTGCCCACCCAGCATCTCGTTGGCGTCCGAGGCGGTGTTCCGGGCATCCGACGCGCTGCGTGGTGCCGGTGATCCCCACCACCTTGTCGGCGCGCACCTTCGATCAGCTCGAGGTCTTCGTCGGTGATCACCCCGAGGTGGTCAAGAAGCTCAAGGTCTTCGGGTTCTTCTCGATGGTCGACGCCCGCAAGAAGCTCCATCGGGAGCTGCTCGACGAGCTCCGCGCCCGCCGTCCGGACCTGCTGGAGACCCGGATCCCCTCGGCCACCGACGTCGAGCGGATGGGGGTGCACCGGGCACCGGTGGCCTCCTACGCCCCTACGAGCCGCGCCGCCAAGGCCTACGCCGCGCTCTGGGCCGAGATCACCGCCCGCCTCTGAGCTCGTGGCCGACGGTCGGTTCGCTCCCAGCCCCACGGGGCCGCTGCACCTGGGCAACCTGCGGACCGCGCTGCTCGCCTGGCTCTTCGCCCGCCACGGTGGCGGTCGCTTCCTGCTGCGGATCGAGGACCTCGACGCCGTCGGCTCCCGCGTCGAGCACGAGCAGTCGGCGCGCCACGACCTCGATGCCCTCGGCCTCACCCACGACGGGCCCGTGCTGCGGCAGTCGGAGTCCCGTGAACGCCACGAGGAGGTCCTGGCGCAGCTGGTCGCCCAAGGTCGCACCTATCCCTGCTACTGCACGCGCCGCGAGGTGCGAGCGGAGATCGACGCAGCAGCGTCGGCTCCGCAGGGCTCGGTCCTGACGGAGGCCTACCCGGGCACCTGCGCCCGGCTCGACGCCCGCGGTCGCGCCGCACGCGAGGCCGAGGGTCGACGCGCCGCGTTGCGGGTGCGGTCCGAGGCGGAGGACATCACGTTCCACGACCGGCTGGCCGGCGTGTGCCGGGGCGTGGTGGACGACTTCGTCGTGCGCCGCGGCGACGGGACGCCGGCGTACAACCTCGCCGTCGTGGTGGACGACCACGACCAGTCGATCGACGAGGTCGTGCGCGGCGACGACCTGTTGACCACCACACCCCGTCAGATCCTGCTCGGCCGATGGCTCGGTTGGGCCAGCCCCGCCTACGCCCACGTGCCGCTGGTCATGGGGCCCGACGGTGAGCGCCTGGCCAAGCGCCACGGGTCGGTCACGCTCGAGGACCAGGCGTCGTCGGGGTACGCCGCCGCCGTCGTGCGCTCCTGGCTGGCCACGTCCCTCGGACTGGCCGAGCCGGGCGAGCCCGTCACCCTCGAGGTGATGCTGGAGCGCTTCGACCCGGCGCGGCTGCCGCGCCAGCCCTGGGTGCTCCCTCCCGAGATCGTCGCCGGCTCGGTCGGCGACGCCGACCCGACGGATCCGGCGACGACCCCGTGACGATCCTCATCGACCCCCACATCTGGGCGTGGCGGGGTCGTCGTTGGGCCCACCTGGTGAGCGACGCCAGCTACGACGAGCTGCACCGCTTCGCCGCCGAGCTGGGCCTGCCCGATCGGGCCTTCCACGCCGACCACTACGACGTCCCCGAAGAGCTGCGCGCCGAGGCCCTGGCCCTCGGTGCGCTCCCCGTGGACGGACGGGTGCTCGTGCGACGACTCCGGGCCGCTGGCCTGCGCCGCCGACGCGTCGGTGCCCATGAGCCGATCCCGGACGCCTCGCTCGACCCGTGAGGAGCCGACGCCGGAGGGCGGCGTGACGACCACGTGGCCCCTCGGGGGCCTCGGCGCTCACGCGTCGTCGGCGACCTCCGCGGCCAGGGCGCGGGCGACGGCGAGGCCCTCGGCGGGGCTGACCCCGGCGATGCCCACGAGGTGGCACGTGAGAGGCGCGGCCAGGCGCTCGGAGGAGTGGGCGGCCACGCTGGCCAGCTCGAGGAGCGCCTCGATCGTCTCGTCGTCGAGGGCGGCGACGCCGAGGCGTTCGGCGAAGGCGGTGATCCACTCCGTACCGGTCATCGGGCCGAGCGTAGGCTCGGTGCGTGGCGAGCGATGACGATCTCGTCGTGTCGGCGGCGCTGCGCATCCCCGCCCGCGAGCTCGAGTGGCGCTTCGGGCCGAGCGGCGGACCTGGTGGCCAGCACGCCAACCGCGCCCACACCCGCGCCGACGTCCGCTTCGACATCGCCGCCTCGCCGTCGCTGCGCGAGTCGGATCGCCGCCGTCTCCTCGAACGGTTCGGTCCCGTCGTGGCGGCCTCGGCCGACGACGAGCGTTCGCAGCTGCGCAACCGGCGCCTCGCCGCGGACCGCCTCCGTCGGTCGCTCGCCGCCGCGCTGCGGCCCCGTCCGGCGCGTCGACCCACCCGGCCCCGCAAGGGCGCCGTCGAGGCGCGCCTGGCGGCCAAGCGGCGCCGGAGCGCCCAGAAGCGCGATCGGGGACCGGTACGACGCGACGACTGAGAGCTGCCGCGCCGCCGGGCCGCGGCACCCGGTGCGCGGTCCGGGAACGTCCGTGGGCGGCGGGCCCCGCCGACGGGACGGCAGAGACCGGGGGTCAGGGCGCTACCGTCGACGTGGCGCGGACGACACGGTCCGCCGGGACAGACCAGGAGCGTTCCGTGCGACTCGGCGTCTTCATCCAGCCCTCCACCGTGGACGAGGTCGTCGACCAGGTCCGGTCGTCGGCCGAGGCCGGCTTCACCTCGGTGTCGATGCCCCAGATCTTCGGCATCGACACCATCACCGCCCTCACCGTCGCCGCGCACGAGGTCCCCGGCATCGAGCTGGCCACCGGGGTCGTCCCCACGTTCCCCCGTCACCCGATGATGCTCGCCGCCCAGGCGCTCACCCTCCAGCAGGTGTCCCAGGGCCGGTTCACCCTGGGCATCGGCCTGTCGCACCAGCTGGTCATCGAGGGGATGTTGGGCATCCCCTGGGAGAAGCCGGTGCGCCACCTCCGCGAGTACCTCTCCATCCTCCTGCCCCTGGTGCGGGGGGAGGCCGTCGACGTCGAGGGCGAGACCCTCACCGCCAAGCTGGCCCTCGACATCCCCGACGCCCCGCCGGTTCCCGTGCTCGTCGCCGCGCTGGGCACGCAGATGCTCAACGTGACGGGTCGCATGGCGGAGGGGACCGCCACCTGGATGACGGGACCGGCCACCATCGGCACCCACATCGTCCCGACCATCACCGCCGCCGCCGAGGCCGCCGGGCGTCCGGCGCCCCGGGTGGTGTGCGCCCTACCGGTGTGCGTGACCGACGACGAGGCCGCGGCGCGCGCCCAGGCGGCGGAGCAGTTCCAGATGTACGGGTTCCTGCCGTCCTATCGGGCCATGCTCGACCGTGAGGGCGCCGACGGCCCGGCCGACGTCGCCATCGTCGGCACGCCCGACGAGGTGCGCGCCGGGGTCGAGAGGGTCATGGAGGTCGGGGCCACCGAGTTCGTGGCCGTGACCTTCGCCCGCCGAGAGGCCACCTTCGAGGTCCTCGCCGGGATGGTCTGAGTCAGACCGGGGCCTCGACCCTGCGGTGGCCGGCCGGTTCGACGAGGTGATCGGCGAGGTCGGCGAGCAGGTCGTCGCGCAACGACGACACCGCCGGGTCGTCCCAGCGGTTCACGTGCTGCAGCGGGTCGTGGACGAGATCGAACAGCTCCCCCTCGGTGCCGTCGTGCACGGTGCCGGGTCGGTAGGTGGTGCACACCCAGCCGTCCCTCGTGATGGTGCGCAGGCGGACCTCGGTGCCGTCGGGCTGGCGGCTGTCCCACTCGGTGAGCACCCGTTCGAAGCCTCGGGCGTCGGCGTCGGCGTCGTCCACCGGCAGCGGCCGACCGTCCATCCACTCGGGCACGTCGACCCCGGCGATGGCGCAGAAGGTGGGGGCCAGGTCGACGAGCCCCACCGGTCGGGCCACCCGGGCCGCAGTGGGGGCCGAGCGCGGCGCCGGTCGCCACACCAGCGGTAGGCGCATGAGCGAGTCGACGTGGTACGGGCCCTTGAACAACAGGCCGAAGTCGCCCTGGAACTCGCCGTGGTCGGTGGTGAACACCACGTCGAGGTCGTCGTCCCAACCCCGCTCGGCGACCCGGGCCATCACCCGTCCGAGCGCCTCGTCGATCAGCTCGTTCTCGACGTGGGTGAGCGCGTTCACCTCCCGCACCTGGTCGGGCGTCAGCGTGGCCGGCACCCACCGGGCCGGCGCCTCGTAGTTGCTGACCAGGTCCCCGTCGTACCAGAGCCGCCACTGGCGACCACGGGCATCGAGGATGGCCTCACGGGCGGCGGCGTCGCTCACGTAGCCCTCGGGGAGATCGAGGTCGCGCCAGTCGACCCGTCCGCGCTCGGAGGCCGGCGGGTCCCACGGGTGGTGCGGGTCGGGGAAGCTCATCCAGCAGAACCAGTCGGCGTCGTCGTCGAGGCCGTCGAGCCAGGCGATCGTGCGGTCGGCCACCCAGTCGGTGTGGTACCAGCTGCGCTCGATCGGGTTCACCTTGACCTGGGGGGCATCCGTCTCGCCGCCGCCGTCGCCGCTGACCTCGAGGTCGCGATCGAGGACCTGGAAGAAGCCGCCCATGGCCTCGGGGTGCTCGGCACGAATCCACGCGGCGTAGTGGTTGAAGCCCACCGCGCCGTGCGTGGCCAGCTCCATGTGGTCGAAGCCTCGGTTCGGACCGGTGCTGCCCTCGGCGGCGAGGCGGTTCTCGGCGAATCGGAGGAACGGGTCGAGAAGAGGCTCGAAGTGGCTCTTGCCGATGAGCGCGGTTCGATAGCCGGCTTCGGACAGCACGCCGGCCACGTCGGGGGTGTCGGCCGGGAGGGGAACGCCGTTCATCCACACCCCGTGGTGGCCGATGTGCTGGCCGGTCACGATCGTGGCCCGCGACGGCATGCACACCACGTTCTGGGGACTGGCCCGGTCGTAGACCACCCCGTCGGCGGCCAGCGCGTCGATGACCGGTGTGCGGGCGATCGTGCCGCCGTTGGCGCCGATGGCGTCGTAGCGCATCTGGTCGGTGGTCACGAGGAGGATCTTGCGGCCCATCAGCGGCTCGCCCCGACGGGGTCCAGGGCCTCGGCGACGTCGCGCAGCTCCTCGAGCGCGGCGGCGGTGGCCCCGTCGATCACGAAGCCCATCGGCTCGGGGGTGATCTCGGTGGAGTACACGACCAGGCATCCGGGCGGATCGTCGATGACGTCGATGGTCCCGAGGTGGTGGTCGACGGGGAGCGGGCCGACGATGCGGTACTGGAACCGGCGCAGCCGATGGTCGACGTTCACGACCTCCTCCACGAGCGGGAGTCCCGAGCGCAACGTGATGGTGCGGGTCGTGCCCTCGATCGTGGCGCTCTCCACGCCGGGGAACCACTCGGCGATGCGCACCGGGTCGGCCACGAGGGCCCACACCGCGTCCGGCCCGCAGGCCATGCGGATCTGGCTCCGGAACGAGGCCACGACCACTCCTTTCACGACGGCGGCGAGGAGTTGGTGAGCGTAGTCCGGCGACGGCGCGGTGCCCTCGGGGCCGCAAATGCCGACGCCCCCGACCGGGGGAGGCGGGGGGCGTCGTGCTGCCGAACGATCGGGGGGAGATCTGTCCGGCCACGTGGCTTCACGGGAGGGGGGTCCCGGTGCCAACGAGGCCAGGCTAGAGGCGTCGGCCCCGACCGACGAGGCGGCTACGGCGGTCAGTCGTCACACGGTGGCGGGGGTTGACCACGCCTGCGGGCCGGGCGCCGGGCTCAGCGGCGATCGGTGTCGGGGGCCAGTCCGAGGAGGTCGATGAGCGAGCTCACCTGATGGTCCTGCTCGACCGGGTGGCGGAACGGCAGGTCGGTGTGGACCTCGTAGTGGTTCCGGCGGCCCACCCGGGACCGCACGAGGTACCCGCCGTCCACCAGATCTGCCACGATCGACTGCGTCGAGCGTTCGGTGATCCCGACGCGCTCGGCGATGTCACGCAACCGGGACTCCGGATCCTGGGCGATACAGATCAGGACGTGGGCATGGTTGGTCAGGAAGGTCCAGGAGTGCGTGGACTCACTCATGCGGCGGCGCCCCTCTCAGGAATCGACGGGTCGGGTCCGGCACCAGTGGGCACGGAGGCGGACGCAGTCGTTGGCACCCGGGGATCGTACAAGGGGGCGCGGCCGGTGGTCGTGCTCATCGGCGCCGGGCAGTTGGCCCGCATGACGGCCGCGCCCGCCGCCGCGCTCGACGTCGAGCTCCGCGTCCTCGCGGCCTCGGCCTCGGACTGCGCCGCCGCGGTCGTCCCCGGCACCGTGGTGGGCGACTGGGACGATGACGCCGTCGTCGCCCGAGTCGCCGGCGACGCCGACGTGATCACCTTCGACCACGAGCTCGTCGATGCCCGGATCGTGCAGCGGTGGGAGAAGGCCGGCCACGTCGTCTGGCCGAGCTCGGCGACGCTGGCCGTCGCCGCCGACAAGGCGGCGCAGCGCCACGCCATGGAGGCCGGGGGGCTCCCGGTCCCTCCGTACGGGCTGGCCACCACCGTCGCCGAGGTCGAGCAGCTCGGGACCGGGTTCGGTTGGCCGCTCGTGGTGAAGGCGGCTCGGGGCGGCTACGACGGTCGCGGGGTCTGGTGGCTCGGGGAGCCCGCCGAGGCCGGTCCCGTCCTCGAGGGGCTCCCCGACGGCGTGCCGTTGGTCGTCGAGCCCGTCCTCGACCTGGCCGCAGAGCTGGCGGTGCAGGTCGCCCGCACGGCCGACGGCCGCACGGTGGTGTCGCCGGCGGTGCGCACCCACCAGGCCGACGGCATCTGTCGTGAGGTCGTCGCCCCGTCGGGACTCGCCCCGGAGGTCGAACGCGAGGCACAGCAGTTGGCCCTGCGGGTGGCCGAGGCCGTCGACGCCGTCGGGATGCTGGCGGTGGAGTTCTTCGTGGTCGGCGATCGCCTCCTCGTCAACGAGCTGGCCCCCCGCGCCCACAACTCCGGGCACTACGGCATCGAGGCCTGCGTCACCTCCCAGTTCGAGAACCACCTGCGTGCCGTGCTCGGCCTCCCGCTCGGCGAGCCCGGTCTCCGGGTCCCTGCGGCGGCGATGGTCAACGTGCTGGGCGGACCGGTGCGCCCGATCCGGCGCGTGCGCTCGAGGTGGCGCTCAGCCATCCCGACGCGAAGGTGCACCTGTACGGGAAGGCTCACCGGCCGGGTCGCAAGCTCGGTCACGTCACCGTGTGCGCCGACGACCCTGCGACCGCGGTGGCCCGGGCCCGCGCCGCCGTCGAGGCCCTCGTCGCGGGACGGTGACCGTGGTCGTGCCAGTCTGGTCGCGCCGACCGGGGGACCAGCCCCGCAACGACCCGAGGAGCGGTGGCCGATGAGCGTCGCGGTGGTGATGGGCAGTGACTCCGACCTGACCGTGATGGAAGGCGCCGTGGAGGTGCTCGAGAGCTTCGGCGTCGACCACCTCGTGAAGGTCGTGTCGGCGCACCGTGACAGCCGGGCGATGTTGGACTTCGCCGCTGGGGCCGCCGGGGCCGGCATCGAGGTGATCATCGCCGGCGCGGGTGGGGCCGCCCACCTCCCGGGAATGATCGCGTCGGCCACCCCGCTCCCGGTGATCGGTGTGCCGGTCTCGCTCAGGAACCTCGACGGGCTCGATTCGCTCCTCTCGATCGTGCAGATGCCCAAGGGCGTGCCGGTGGCCACGATGGCCATCGACGGGGCCGCCAACGCCGGGCTCCTCGCCGTGCGGATCCTGGCCGTAGGTCGTCCCGAGCTGCGTGCCGCGGTGGAGGCGCACCTCGAGGGCTTGCGCGACGAGGTCGCGGCGCGAGACGCCCGGGCGCAGGAGCGCCTGGCCGAGCGACGTCCGCCGTCGGCCTGACGCTCACTCGCAGGCCACCCCGTCGCCGTCGCCGTCGAGGCGGTCGCGGTACCCGGGCTCCCCTCGTCGGATCGGTGCCGCACCGGCGGCGCGTGCCGCGGCGCAGTTCGCGAAGTAGACCTCGCTCCCGCCGGCGGCCGGTGGGGCCGCCGTGGTCACGGTCACCGAGGGGCTTCCGGCGGGTCCCCCCGGCCGGGCGTCGGCCGGTGTGTCGGGGCTGCAGGTGTCGAGCATCTGGCCGAGGGCGTCGCGCTCGCGGGTGGTGGCCGTCAGGTCGTAGGTGACCTTGATCCGCACCCAGGCGACCGCGTAGGCGCACCACACGCCACGGTCGGGCGGACGCCACTCGTCGGGGGCCTTCGACCCCTTCGCCTGGTTCGATGCCGCGGACGCCGCGACGAGTTCTTGTTGGTCGTTGGCGAACAGGCGGCGGCGACCGACCTCCCATCGCCATCCTCCGGAGACGAAGGCGTCGGCCAGGGGCACGAGGTGGTCGATCTGGATGGCGGCCGGGTCGGAGGTCACCACGCCGTCGTAGGGAGAGACCCACGAGCCCGACAGGACGCGGCAGCCGCTGCCCACCCGGGCGGGCGGCTGGCTGGCCCGGACCAGCGCGTCGTCGCGTGCGTCGCAGCCGTTGCCGTCGATGTCCTCCCAGTGGGGCCACTCATCACGGCGGTACGGCCGATCAGGCCTCGGCCGGTCGTCGATGACCAGGGGTTCGAGCACGACCCTGGCGTCGAAGGTTGCGGGCGCCTGGGCTCGTCGGCTGCGTGGTGGCGGGCGGCTCGGCCCGCACGGTGGACGACGGAGCGGCGACGGACGTGGTCGTGGTGTCGGAACGGTCGGCGAGGCCGTCGCTCGCCGGGGCCGCGCAGGCGCCGAGGAGCAGCACCACACCGAGCAACCAGGCCGGACCGATCGGTCCGACGAGCCGGCGTCGCCGTGTTCGCACCCGCCCACCTCCGCAGCACCGTCCGGTCGGACCAGCCTGGCACGACGGCCGGGGCCGGTCGGGTCGGTGGACGGGCCTCAGGCGTCAGGCGTCGGCAACGCTCGGGACGTCGACGGGCGCCGCGTCGGCGGACTCGAGGTCGGCGGACTCGGGTCGGCGGACTCGGGGTCGGCGAGGCCGTCGAGCTCGGCCGCCGCGGCCAGCGTGGCCGCCAGGCCGACGGCCTTGTCGTAGACGAGGCGGAAGGTGTACTCCGCCGCCACCTCGTGACCCTTCAGCGGGGGAGGTCCGAGCGAGCGGACCATGGCCGCAGGGTCGTCGGACATGCGGATCGGTCCCGGTTCGCTGTCCGGCTCACGGCCCCAGAACTGGGCGCTCAGGTCGGGTCGGTTCGCCGGCTTGCGCCCACGGGCCCCTCGTCGTGACCGGCTCATGCGGCGTCCTCTCGGTCGGCCTCGGTGTCGTCGGGCTCGGGCATGTCGGTGAGCACCTCGTCGGTGCGCAGGCCGAGGGCCACCTTCATCTGCTCCGGGTCGAGGTCGCCGAGCGAGCTGGACTTCGGCAGCACGAGGTCGGCGATGTGGCGCTTGCCGGCCACGACCTCCTCGACGCGCTCGTCGACGGTGCCCGGGCACACGAGTCGATGGGCGATGACGGTCTTGGTCTGCCCGATCCGCCAGGCCCGATCACGGGCCTGGTCCTCGACGGCCGGGTTCCACCACCGGTCGTAGAGCACGACGTGGTTGGCGTTGGTGAGGTTCAGCCCGGTGCCGCCGGCCTTCAGCGAGAGCACGAGGGCGCCGGGCCCCTCGAGGGCCTGGAAGTCGGTGACCAGGGTGTCGCGGGCCCCGCGGGAGAGCCCGCCGTGGTAGCAGCCCACCGGGATCCCGAAGCGCTTCGTGAGGTGGTCGGCCAGCTTCACGCCCCACTCGGCGAAGTGGGTGAAGATCAGCACGCGCTCCTCGGCGGCGTACACGACCTCGATGATCTCCTCGAGGCGGGCCAGCTTCCCCGATCGCCCGTCGAGGGGCCCGTCGTCGTCGCGGTAGGCGACCGGGTGGTTGCAGATCTGCTTCAGCGCGGTGATCGCCGCGAGCACCGCGCCCTTGCGTTGATCGGCACCGGGTTCGGTGGCGGTGCCGGTGACGAGCGCATCGAGCACGGCCTGGTAGAGGCCGATCTGCTCGGGGGTCATGGAGCAGTGGTCGAGCTCGTCGATGCGGTCGGGCAGTTCGGCGGCGATGGCCGGCTCGCTCTTGGTGCGGCGGAACACCAGGATCCCGTTCAGGGCGCGCAGCGCCTTCTCGGCGGCATCGCGGCTCCCGTCCCCGGTGGCCGACAGGGCGGCCACGAACGCAGGGCGGGGCCCGACGAGGCCGGGGTTCGTGAAGTCGAGGATGGCCCACAGGTCGCCGAGGCCGTTCTCGATGGGGGTGCCGGTGAGCGCCAGCCGGCGTGCGGGCATCGAGGCGGCGAAGCTGCTGGGAGGTGTCGTTGGCCGGGTTCTTGATGGCCTGGGCCTCGTCGAGCACGACCGTGGAGAAGTGGATCTTCTCGAGGGCGTCGATGTCGCGGACGGCCGTGGAGTAGGTGGTGATCACCACGTCGGCACCGTCGACCTCGGCCGCGAGGCTCTCCAACGAGGCGCGCGACGCCCCGTGGTGGATCACGACCTTCAGCCCGGGTGTGAACTTGCGGGCCTCGGAGGCCCAGTTGCCGACCACGGCAGGGGGGGCGACGACGAGGGCGGGATCGTCGTCGGCGAGGGAGACGAGGTGGGCCAGCAGGGTCGGGGTCTTGCCCAGGCCCATGTCGAGGGCCAGGCAGCCGCCGAGGCCGGTGGCCTCGAGGAACTGCAGCCACGCCAACGACTCTCCCTGGTAGCTGCGCAGCTGGCCGGTGAAGCCCTCCGGGTCGGGGGCGGGTTCGAGGGTGGCGGTGGACGCCTTGGCCAGGAGGTCGGCGGCCCAGCCCGACCCGGAGATCGAGATGCCGCCGGCCAGCGGCGACCCGTCGAGCCCGAGGGCCTGGCGCAGCATCTCGGCGCCCGACATCCGGGTCTTGTCGGCGCGCTCGGCGAGCGCCTCGGCGGCAGCGGCCAGGTCGGCGTGGTCGAGCGCCACCCAGCGACCGCCGACCCGCACGAGGGGTCGGGCCTCGGCGGCGAGGCGTCGGATGTCGGCGGCGCTCAGCTCGACGTCGTCGAAGACCGCGGTCCAGCGCACGTCGGCGAGCTGGTTGGCGCCGACGGCGGTGGTGCCGCCTTCGGCCCAGAGCCGCAGCGACGGGCGTCGGGGTGCGCCGCGAGAGCGCCGGCACGCGCACGTCGAAGCCGGCGTCGCGCAGCACCGGGCCGACCTCGGTCATGAGTTCCCAGGCCTCGGCCTGGCTGAGCACGACCTCGCCGCGGCGCAGGCTGCCCGGTCGCTTCAGCGGCTCGAAGAGCCGCTCGAGGCGCACCAGGTTGGCCTCCATCTCGCGTCGTTGGTTGCCGGCGTTCACCAGCGCGACCTCCACCGGCGTGAGGCGCTGGTTGCCGCTCTGGGAGAACACCGCCAGGTGCCACGCGTCGCCGGAGTCGGGCGGGTCGAGCTGCACCACCAACGGGCTGTAGGTCTTGCCGGTCACCGGCGCCGACCAGCGATCGAGGGCGCTCGTGAGGTCGCCGACCATGCCGGCGGGAGCCTCGAACGTGGAACCGTCGAGGTGGGCCAGCAGGGTCTCGGCCAGCTCGTGGGGCGTGCGGGTCTCGGGCGGGGCGGCGGGCACCTCGACGCGCTTGGCCGCGTCACGGCACACCACGTCGACGACCTCGGCGAGCACCGATCGGGTCACGGTGGTGGCGTCGACGTTGGGTGACAGCACGCTCACGGCACCCGGCATGGACTCGGCGGTTCGCCGGAGCCGCTCGACGTCGACCAGGGCCGGGGTCCAGGTGACCACGTAGGACGGCTTCTGGCGGCTCTTGCGGTGGATCCGGCGGACGTGAGGGACCATCGCCCCTCTGGCCACCAGCTCGACCGCCCACGCCGCGACGTGGCCGAGCCAGCGGGCGCTCGGGCCCAGGCCGTCGACGTCGGTGTCGGTGCAGTCGGCCAGCAGCCATCCGAGCACCGCGCCGACCTGGGTCTCGACGGCGGCCGATCGCCCGGCGCCGTCGGGTATCTGGACGGGGCCACGGTTGTCCCAGACCGTCGGGGCGGCCGCGGCGGCGAGGGCGGCGTCGAGGCCCTGGCGGTCGAGCGCCGGTTGGCCGGGCCCGCCCGCCCAGGCGACCAGCTTGCGATCGGCCCAGGACAACTGGAGGGCGACCGGTCCGACGGCGGGAGCGGCGTCAGGTGCGGAGGCGGGTGGCTCGGGTTCGGCGATGCCGAGGAGGCGGTTGAGGACCCGCTCGAGGCGGGTCTGCTCCCCCTCGAGGTCGGCGATGGCCTGGCTGTCGTCGGCCGATCGGGCGCGGCGCAGCGTGGCCAGCGCGTCGTCGGTCTCGTGGAGCAGGTCCAGCAGCGCTCGACGCCATGGCCCCGGCTGGGCCTCCAGGCGAGCGGTGGCCTCGTCGTCGGCTTCGCCCCAGGCGTGGGTCTCGACGAGGGCCAGGAAGGCAGGGTCCCGGGCCACGACGGCTTCGGCCCGGACGTCGGCGGCGGAGCGCAACGTCTCCGACGGGGACGTCGAGGAGGCGTCGTCGGAGCCGTCCTCGTCGATGATGGCCGTGCCGACCGGTTCGTTCACTGGTGTGGTGTCTGCTTCCTTCTGGGCCGGGGCCCTTCTCTGCGGTGCGCCCTTCTGGTGCGCTCCGGCAGAGCCCCGATTCGCCGCCGGGGTGTCTCCCCGCGTTCGGATTCCACTCGGTCGTCTCGGGCCCCGCCTCCGGCCCGCCCGTCCTCGGGCGAGGGAATCGGCTCACCCGGGGGCTGGCCGAGTCGGCGTCACTGCGTCACACGCGCTGACCGACACGAGGCGCAGGAGCTCCGCAACTCCGGAGAACCCGCACGACGCTCCCACTGTATCGGCAGCGAGGCGCGGAACCGGACATCGGGCCCGCGTGCCCCGGCTCGCTCGCCCGAACGGTCCCTCCGGTCGGCGGGCGCTGCCGGGTGGTCGACAGCCGGTCAGGCTGCGGTGGACCGGTTGAACTTCCGAGACGCCAGGGTGGCGAAGACCACCGTGATGCCGATCGCCCAGGCGATGGAGATCCACAGGGCCGAGCCCGGATCGTTGCCGTTGTAGAGGGCGCGGGAGGCGTTGACCAGCTGGGTGAAGGGGTTGGCGTCGGCGATGGTCTGCAACCACGACGGCATCGTCGCGGTGCTCACGAAGGCCGAGGAGATGAACGTCAGCGGGAACATCCAGATGAACCCGGCGGAGTTGGCCGCTTCGACCGACTTCACCGACAGTCCGATGTAGGCCTGGATCCACGAGAAGGCGTAGCTGAAGCCGAGCAGCAAGAGGGTGGCTCCCATGGCTGCCGCGAGGGTGCCGCCGAAGCGGAACCCGATGAGGAAGCCGACCACGAGCATCACCACGAACGTGAGGATGTTGCGGATGAGGTCTGAGATGGTCCGGCCGATGAGCACGGCGGGATGGAACATCGGCAGCGATCGGAGTCGGTCGATGATGCCGCGCTGGAGGTCCTCGGCCACGCCGACA
>CAVQSE010000018.1:0-167348 GCA_963715425.1 uncultured Iamiaceae bacterium | reverse complement strand
GTGGGGCGAGCCGCCGCCGACCTGAGCACCCGACCGGTCGGCTCGTCGGTCGGGCACCCAGGGCGGGTCAGTGGCAGTGCCGCTGTTCGGAGGGTGGGACGTCGAGCGCGGGGTTGCGGTCGAAGAAGCCGAACGGGGCCAGCAGGAACCCCGTGTACTCCACCGGCATGACCGGCCAGTCCTCGGGGCGGGGGAAGTGGGTGACGCCGAACGTGTACCAGAGCACGACGTCGGTGTCGACGAGGTCGCGGTCCGCCGCGGTCCACGCGGGCAGGCCGGCGCCGCCCTCGTGCTGGTTGGGGAAGTCGCCCGCGGCGCGCCGCTCGTCGGGTTCGTAGGGCGTGACCCACAGGTTGTGGCGGGCGAAGCCGGCCCGCCGGGCCACCGACGACTCGGGTCGGGCCAGCAGCGTGGGCGTCGACATCGTGGGGACCAGCTTGTAGCCGACGGGCTGGCCGAGGCCGTTGTGCTCCGACGGGTTGGTGACCCGCCAGGAGCGGCTGGTCGCCGGAGTTGATCTCGCGCTGGGCGGCGGACTCGCGTCGCCAGCACGGTGCGACCGGGCCCGGAAGGCGTTCGCCCACGGGTTGTCGGGACCCGGCGGGAAGGCCTCGGCCTCGACCTCCTCGACGCGGTTCTCCGGGCCGTCGACGTCGAGGTCGAGCCGGGCGCAGAACAGGTGCTGGTGGACCGGGCGCGGCGACGCCGGGGGCGACCAGGTTGGCGAACGGCGCTCGTCGCCCCGTCGACGACGCCCTGGGCGACACGATGCCGGTGAGCTTCACCTCGAGCTGGATGTTGCCGTCGAGGTAGAGGTACCAGAAGAAGCCGTACTCGTAGTTGCCGACGGTCGCGATGAAGCTGATCACCAGGCGGCGGCTGCGGCGCACCTCGTGGCGACCGCTCATGAGGTCGACGTGCTTCCAGCCGATCCCGTAGTCCTCCTCGTGCATGCAGATCGCGTTGGGCACGACCCACGGGTCGCCCTGCTCGTCGGCCATGGTGACGTCGACGTAGTGGATCTCGCCGAGGCAGTCGCAGCCGAGGGTGAGCGACTGGGTCATGCGTCCGAGGCCCCACTCGCCGGCGTCGAACGCGTTCTTCCAGCCCTGGGCCTCGCCGGGATCGCCGTAGGGGACGACCATCTCGGAGATCGAGGCGCGGTGCAGCACGGGTCGCGGTGCGGCCGCCGTCGTCGTAGCCGACGGGTGTGCAGGACCAGCCCCTCGTACGGGTCCCAGCCCAGCCGCAGCGACCACTTCTGCCACTCGACGAGGTTGTCCTCGACGGTGAAGCTGCGGCCGTCGGGCTGGGTGATCTCGATGGGACGCAGGTCGGTGCGCAGCGGACCGACGTCGTCGGCGCCGTAGCGTGCGTGTTGCGACCGGCGATCGGGATCGGGTCGCGATCCGGCGGGACGTGGTCGATGACCTCGAGCACCTCGCCCCGGCCCGAGGTCGACGTGGACGATCAGGCCCTCGACGGGCCGGGCGTACCCGTTGTCGTCGGCGAACTCCGCGCAGGAACGAGATGCACCGGGCGATGCGTCGGCCGTCCTCGGCGTCGTAGCCGAACGACCCGGCGGGCCACGGGTCGATCTGCACGTGCTCGAGGTCGTCGATGCCCCGGCGGGCCATCGCCGCGACGTAGTCGGGGTGGGCCTTGGCAGGCCAGCATGGCACCGAAGGACTCGCCCATCAGCAGCGCCGGGCGCATGCCCTCGATCACCCGTCGTTCGACGATCGCGCGCGCTCGCACCGACACCAGGAGCTCGACCATGGTGAGCTCGCGGGCCGGGCAGCACCAGGACCCGCAACGACCGCTCGAAGGGGTCCCCGGGCCGCCACGACGCCAACAGGTCCTTCGGTGGCTCCTCGAGGATCATGTGCACGACGACGGCGCCGTCGGGCAGCTCCCCGGCGTCGGCGAGCACCGTCCGAGCGGTGCGGACCTCCTCGGGGTCGAGCATCGACAGGGGGTGTGCAACGGTCACCGCGACCTCCCGGGGGGCGTGGGTCGGGCACGCCCCAGGGCGTCCAGGCGAGCGGTCGTGTAGTCGATCGATCCGGCGAGGAACGCGTCGAGGTCGCCGACCTTCGTGGCCGCGACATCGGCGAACCACTCCGGCACGAAGGTCTCGGCGGTGTGGGTGCTCAGCGCAGACAGGACCGGCGCCACGATGGCCGAGGCCGGCAGCGCCTCGATGTCGGCGAGAGAGGTGTCGTTGTCGGGGAGGTCGAACAGCTCGGTGTCGAGGACCCCGGGCTGCACGACGTGGACGCCGATGCCGCTCCCGGCCACGGCGAGGTCGACACGGAGGCACTCCGCGAACGCGGTGATCCCCGCCTTGGCCGCGGCGTAGACCGCCTCCGACGGGGGCGAGAGCCGCGCCGCGACCGACCCGACGAACACCACATCGCCACCGGATCCGTCCAGGCCGGCGGAGAGCGCGTCGAGCAGGGCCAGGGTGAGGCGGATGGGCGACTCCAGGTCGACGCGCAGGACGTCGGCGATCTCGTCGGGACGGTGCTCCCACGCCCAGCGGCGCTTGGGTATGCCGGCGTTGTTGACGAGCAGGTCGAGCCCACCGAGGTCGCTCGACGACCCGTCGAGCGAAGCCCGTCGAGCCCGTCGAGGTCGCCGAGGTCGACGACGTCCAGGACCGACTGGCCGGGCTGGTGCGACGCAGCTCGGCGAGCACCTCTTCGAGCCGGTCTTCCCGGCGCCCGCACACCGCCACGATCGCTCCCTGCTCGGCCATCTGGCGAGCCAGCGCTGCGCCGAGCCCCGCCGAGGAACCGGTGACCAGGACCCGCTTTCCCTCCGGTCGGTACACGTGACCCCCTAGATGACGTGAGTGTCAGTTTAGGCAACACTGCTCCGATGCGACCGAACGTGGTGATGCTGGTCACCGACAACCAGTCGGCCGACTCGCTCGGGTGCTACGGCAACGACGAGCACGAGACGCCCCGCATGGACCGGCTCGCGCGCGAGGGCGTGCTGTTCCTGCGGGCGTTCTGCACCAACGGGATGTGCTCGCCGACGCGGGCATCGATCCTCACCGGCCTCATGCCGTCGCAGCACGGCGTGCACATCGCCATGCCCGACGACGACGTGTTGCCCAAGCCCGACGACTACGACATCACCCGCGAGTTCCGCACCATGCCGTACGGCTCCTGCAGCAGGCGGGTACGCAGACGGCGATGGTGGGCAAGTGGCACCTGGGCAACCATCGCCAGCCGGGCCACGGCTTCGAGCACTGGGTCGCGCTTCACCGAAGGGCCACACCACCGACTTCTACGACAACGAGGTGTACGTCGACGGCAGCTACGAGCGGGTCACCGGCCAGCACATCGTCGAGCACTTCAGCGACCGTGCGATCGACTTCCTGCGCGGCCGCGACCGCGACCGGCCCGTTCTTCCTGCAGGTCAACTACGACGGCCCGTACGTGCTGCCGCCGACGGTCGTCGGCGCCGACCCCCGCAACCCGTTCTACGAGCGCTTCGCCGGCCGGACGTTCCGGCCGTTCCCGCCGCTCGACGACCGCCTGATCGCGCTCGGTCGTGGTGCCCTTCGACTTCGAGCTCGACCCGGCCGAGGAGTACACGCTGGCCAGCGCGTTCAACAACCTGTGGTGGACCGTTCGGATCCACAACGACCAGGCCACCCGGGCCAACATCGCCGCCCAGAACGCGCTCGTCGACCACGCCATCGGTCGGGTCGTCGACGCGCTCGACGAACGAGGGCCTCGGCGGCGACACCCTCGTGATCGTCACCACCGACCAGGGCAACCCCTACGGCCAACGCGGCCTCTGGGGTCACCCGCCCTGGACCGACCCGCCCTTCGTGCACGACGTCACCTTCCGCGTCCCGCTCATCGTGCGCCGACCGGGGCGGGTGCCGGCCCAGCGGGTCGTCGACGACCTGGTCGTCCCACGTCGACCTCCTCCCCACCGTGCTCGACCACGTCGGGACTCGACGGCGTCGAGCTCGCCGGCGTCACCGGGCCGCAGCCTCGCCGCCGCGCTGCGCGGCGACCCGCTCGACCACTGGCGCGACGAGGTGTTCTTCGAGTACGAGACCGCACGATCGATCCGCACCCGCGAGCACCTCTACACCGCGCCAGCTCGACGGGGACCGGCGACGCCGAGCTGCTACGACCTCGTGGCCGACCCCGAGCAGTGGGTCGAACGTCGCCGACGACCCGGAACAGGCCGCCGTGGTGGCCGACTCTGCACGGCCCGTCTCCGGGCCTTCTTCGCGGTCCACGTCGACCCCCGCTACGACCTGTGGAACGGCGGCACCGGTCAGGTCATGGTGTCGAGGTACCGCTTCTACAAGGAGCGCTACGGGACCGACTGGGAGGTCACCATGGAGGTCGGCGCGGCCTACACCGGTCCGACCGACCCCGCCTCGGGAGACTGAGGCCTGACCGCCCACTTCGCCTGCCGCCCACCCGAGCCCTCGGGGCCGAGCCGACGCGTTCCGACATCCACCGATGAGTTCTCGGCGCCGCGTCCGTCTCACTCGACACACACCCACCAGGAACGAGGACCGACGATGCCCCACCGCGACCGACCACCCACGGGCGCACCCTGCTGGGTGGACCTGCTCAGCTCCGACGTCCCGGCGACGATCCGCTTCTACGGCGAGTTGCTCGGCTGGACCGCCGACGACCCCAACCCGGAGTTCGGGGGCTACGTCAACTTCCGCCACGACGGTCAGTGGGTGGCGGGGCTCATGGCCAACGACCCCTCGTGGGGCGCACCCGACAGCTGGTCGGTCTACCTGGCCACTCCTGATGCCGAGGCGACCGCGGCTGCCGCGACGGCACGCGGCGCGACGGTGACTGCCGGCCCCCACCCCGTCGGCGACCTGGGCACGATGCTGGTGCTGACCGACCCGACAGGCGCCTCGATCGGGGCCTGGCAACCCGGCGCGCACCCCGGCTTCCGCACCGTCGACGAGGTCGGCACCCCGGCGCACTTCGAGCTGCACACCCGGGACCACGACGCCGCGGTGCGCTTCTACGCCGAGGTCTTCGGCGGTGAGGTCCAGGTCGAGAGCGACGACCCCGAGTTCCGCTACACGAACCTCACCCACGGCGACGATCCGTCCGCCGGCATCATGGACGCCTCCGGCCACCTCCCGGAGGGCACGGCGCCGTTCTGGGTCGTCTACTTCCGCGTGGCCGACACGGACGACGCGCTCGCGCAGATCCGCGAGTTGGGTGGGTCGGCCGATCAGCCCGCAGCCGACACGCCCTACGGCCGCCTGGCCGAGGTCGCCGATCCGATGGGGGCCCAGTTCCGGATCGTCTCGGGCTGAGCATCGGACCCGGGAGGAACGGATCGTGGCCGACCGCCCTGCCGCGTCGCCGCCGACACCGAGCGGCACGACACCCGAGCTGGGGGCGGTGGATCTGCTCTGCCGCCTCCAGGTCGCCGCGCACGCGCTCGACTGCACGATCGTCGTCCGCGACGCGGGTCGCGAGCTCACCGAACTGATCGCACTGGCGGGCCTGTCGGACGTGCTCCTCGACGACGGCGCCCAACGCGACACCGGCCCACCTCACCCCGCGACCCCGACGAGAGCAGGTCCCTAACATGTCCGCCATGACCGACACGACTGCGCGGGTCGACCCTGCCGCCGTCGAGGCGTACCGGCGTGAGCTGACGGCGTACTGCTACCGGATGCTGGCGTCGGCGGCCGAGGCCGAGGACGCGGTCCAGGAGACCATGCTGCGGGCATGGAGGGCGGCGGAGCGCTTCGAGGGCCGCTCGAGCCTGCGCTCCTGGCTCTACCGCATCGCCACCAACGTGTGCCTCGACATGCACCGGAGCCCCCAGCGCCGGGCCCGTCCGATGGAGCTCGGCCCGTCACGCCCGCCCGACCCGAAGTACCTGGACGCGGTCGGGCCGGAGAACCTCTGGGTGACCCCGGTCGCCGACGACCGGGTTCTGCCTGTGGGCGCCGATCCGGCCGAGGTGGCCGAGACCCGCGCCTCGATCCGCCTCGCGTTCGTCACCGCGCTCCAGCACCTGCCGGCGCGACAGCGCGCCGCGCTCATCCTCTGCGAGGTGCTGCGCTGGACGGCCGCCGAGGTGGCGGAGCTGCTCGACACCAGCACCGCGGCAGTCAACAGTGCCCTCCAACGGGCGAGGGCCACCCTGGCCACGGTCGATGCACCGCCCCGACCGACCGTCGACGACACCGAGCAGGCCCGACTGCTCGAGCGCTACGTCGATGCCTTCGAGCGCTACGACATCGAGACGTTGGTGACGCTGCTGCGCGACGACGCCATCCAGTCGATGCCCCCGTTCGAGATGTGGCTCCAGGGCGCAGCGGACATCGGGGCGTGGATGCTCGGCCCGGGAATCGAGTGCGACGGCTCGAGGGTCGTGGCCACCAGGGCCAACGGCGGACCGGCCTTCGGCCAGTACCGCGTCGATCCGGCGGGGGGACACGCCCCCTGGGCGTTGCAGGTGATCGAGTTCGACGGCGACCGGATCGGCGAGCTGCACTTCTTCCTCGACACCGAGCGGCTGTTCCCCCTCTTCGGCCTCCCGACCCACCTCCCGTCCTGAACGGGCCTTCACCCAGATCGGAGGACGACAGCAGGAGCGGCGAGCCGTAGCGTGGCAAGGGTGAGCGCTTCCGACACCGCTGAGCCGGCCCATCGCCGGCTGGCCCTCTTCCAGGGCATCCTGCCCCTCGACAAGAGCAGGATCCCGGTCGAGATCCTGGCCGGTGTGACGCTCGCGGCGCTGGCGATCCCGGAGGTCATGGGCTACACGGCCATCGCGGGCATGCCGGTGGTGACGGGTCTCTACACGATCCTGTTGCCGGTCCTCGTCTTCGCCGTCCTCGGATCGTCACGCCACCTCGTGGTCGGGCGCCGACTCCGCCACCGCAGCGGTCATGGCGGCCGGGCTCGCCGGGCTCGCCGTCGACCGGCTCGGACCAGTACGTCGCCCTCGCCGGATTGCTGGCGCTGATGGCGGCGGCCTTCCTCTTCCTGGCCCGGGTGGCCCGACTCGGCTTCCTTGCCGACTTCCTGTCCCGCTCGGTGCTGGTGGGCTTCCTCACCGGTGTCGGCATCCAGGTGGCCGCAGGGCAGATCGGTGCGCTGTTCGGGGTGCCGGAGGGCTCCGGGGTCACGATCGCCGGCGTCGACTTCGACAACACCGTGGGCAAGTTCGTCTCCACCCTCGGCAACCTGGGCGACACCAACTGGACGACCGTGGCGGTGTCGGGGGCGGTGATCGTCGTGATCCTCGGCGCCCGGTTCGTCACCACCAAGGTCCCCGGCGCCCTGATCGCGGTGATCGGAGCGATCTTCTTCTCGTGGTGGCTCGATCTCGCCGACGATGGTGTGAGCACCATCGGGCCGGTGTCCGGCGGCCTGCCGTCCATCGGGTTGCCCGACGTGGCGTGGTCAGACGTCCCGTCGTTGCTCGGGACGGCGGCGTCGATCTTCATCCTGATCCTGGCCCAGAGCGCCGCCACCTCACGGGCCTATGCCGCGAAGTACAACGAGGAGTTCGACGAGAACGTGGATCTCGTCGGTCTGGGGGCGGCCAGTGCGGCGGCCGGGCTCTCGGGCACGTTCGTGGTCAACGGGAGCCCCACGAAGACCCAGATGGGCGACGATGCCGGGGCCCGGAGCCAGATCGCCCAGCTCACCGTCGGCGCGGTCGTGGTGCTCGTCTTGTTGTTCTTCACCGTCCCGCTGCAGTACCTGCCCAACGCCGTGCTGGCCGCGGTCGTCTTCATCATCGGGATCAAGCTCGTCGACGCCGCCAACATGCGCAAGATCCTCCGGGAGCGTCCCGGGGAGTTCGCCGTGGCGACCCTGACCGCGGCGACAGTGGTCTTCGTCGGAGTCGAGCAGGGCATCGTCTTGGCCATCGTGGCGTCGATCGTCGAGCACCTCCGCCACGCCTATCGCCCGGCGACCGCGGTCATGGCTCCCGACGAAGGTGGCGTCGGGTTCCACTCCGAGCCGGCGGATCCGGCGGCGCGCACCGCTCCCGGTCTGGTCGTGTACCGCTTCTCGTCGGACCTCTTCTACGTCAACGCCAACCACCTGATGCAGGACGTCACCGCCTTCGCCAGCTCCCCTGAGCCCATCGAGTGGTTCTGCCTCGATGCATCGGCCATCACCGATGTGGACTTCACGGGAGCGCGGACCCTCGAACAGGTGCACGAGGAGCTGGCCGAGCACGGCATCACGCTCGTCGTCGCCGAGGCCGTCCGCAGCGTGCGCGAGGAGCTCGACCGCTACGGGCTGACCGAGGTCATCGGCCGCCGACGCGTTCCATCCCACGGTCGCGGCGGCGACCGCCGCGTTCGCCGCCCGATCCCCAACCCAGCGATCAGCCCGAGGCCTAGACCGGGCGTCGAGGGTGTCGCCGGGCCCGGACGGCGTGCGAAACCCTTCGCCCGAGAGGTACCCTAGGGGGTATGTGCAGACGAGCCACCTGTTCCACCTGTCAACGTCCCACCTACAAGGGCTGCGGAGCCCACGTCGAGCAGGTGCTCGGCGACGTCGCCCCCGCCGACCGCTGCCGCTGCGGCGAGGAGGAGGCCGCCGCGACGAGCGGCACGCCCGAAGCGGTCGTGGTTCCGGTCACGCGCCACCACCAGCTGAGCCGGTCGGGTCCGTGATCCACGGACCCGACAGCCCGCGAGGCGCTGTGCGCGCGACGATGGTCGCCGTGCCCGGCTCCCTGTCGTCTCGTGGACCGACCAACACCTTCACCGCCGAGCTCTGGGAGCACGACGGGCCGACCGCGTGGTACTTCGTCAGCCTCCCCGAGGAGCTGACCGACGACCTCGACGAACGCCACGGCCACGAGACGAACGGCTTCGGATCGCTGCGCGTCGACGTCCGCATCGGCGAGACCCGTTGGGCCACGTCGGTGTTCCCCGACACGAAGCGGGGGACGTTCATCCTCCCGGTGAAGAAGGCCGTCCGCCGCGCCGAAGGGCTCGTGGACGGCGACGAGGTGACCGTGCACCTCACGGTGATCGACCCGTCAGAGCAGATCCCGGGCCGAGGCTGAGCCCACCCCTGCGAGAGCGATGATCGGTGCCGGTCGGGCTCAGCGCCGCAGGCCCGAGCGGAGCACGTGGTCGACGACGCCCGAGCCATGGTCGAGCTGGTAGTCCAGGTTCATCGCCGCGTTGATCAGCGCGAGGTGGCTGAAGGCCTGAGGGAAGTTGCCCAGCTGCTCGCCGGTCAGGCCGATCTCCTCGGAGTAGAGCCCGAGGTGGTTGGCGTAGGTCATCATCTTCTCGAACGTGAGCTGCGCATCGTCCAGTCGGCCGCAACGAGCCAGGGCGTCCACGTAGAAGAACGAGCACAACGTGAAGGTGCCCTCCGAGCCGCGGAGGCCGTCCGGGGAGGCACTCGGGTCGTAGCGGTACACGAGGCTGTCGGAGACCAGCTCCTGGTCCATCGCCGCCAGCGTCGAGGTCCACAGCGGATCGCGTGGCGCCACGAAGCCCATCAGCGGCATCAGCAGCAGCGAGGCGTCGAGGACGTCGGTGTCGTAGTGCTGGACGAACGCCTTGCGTCCCTCGTGCCATCCACGCGCCATGATCTGGTCGTAGATGCGGTCGCGTTCCTCGATCCATCGGGCCAGGGCGCCGGGGCGGCCGTGTGACGCGGCCAGCCGTATCGCCCGATCCAGGGCGATCCAGCACATGAAGCGGCCGTACGTGAAGTCCTGAGGCCCGCCTCTGGTCTCCCAGATCCCCTCCTCGGGCTGGTCCCAGTTGTCGCACACCCAGTCGATCATCCGGCTCACCTGCACCCAGCCGTCGTGGGACAGCTGCAGCCCGTGGGTGTCGGCCAGGTGGATCGAGTCCATGGCCTCGCCGTAGATGTCGAGCTGGAGCTGGTCGGCGGCCCCGTTGCCGACGCGCACCGGGCTCGAGCCCGCGGTATCCCTCGAAGTGCTCGACGGTCTCCTCGACGAGGTCCGACGAGCCGTCGACGCGGTACATGATCTTGAGAGGTCCCGACGCGTCGCCGGCGCTCTCGGCGATCCGATCGCTGCAACCACGCCACGAAGGCCTCGGCCTCCTCGGTGTAGCCCAGCCCCAACAGGGCGTAGACCGAGAACGACGCATCGCGGATCCAGGTGTAGCGGTAGTCCCAGTTGCGCTCGCCGCCGATCTGCTCGGGCAGCGCGCACGTCGGCGCGGCGATGAGCGCACCGGTCGGGGCGTAGGTCATCAACTTGAGCGTCATCGCGGAGCGGGTCACCATCTCGCGCCAGCGCCCGGTGTAGGTGGATCGGTCCACCCAGTTCCGCCAGAAGTCCCGGGTCTCGACGAAACGTCGTCAGGAGCTCGGCGGGCTCGACCTGGCGGGGCTCGGCGCCGCCGGACTCGAGCACGATCCCGGTCACGTCCCCGGCGTGCAAGGTCACCGCCAGGCGCACGCCCGAGCCGTCCTCCTCGAGGGTTCCTTCGCGTGCGAGGGATCGGCGCCGATCGGTGCCCCCACCCGGTGCACGGTCAGCGTCAGGTCCGGCGACGTGAAGCGCACGCCGTCGGCGGTGAAGGTCGTCTCGTGGTCCACCAGGCCGTAGCCGAAGCGGGGCTGGATCTCACCGACGAAGCGCATCTCGCCCCGCACGACCCGGACGAGGCGCACGAGGCGGTGCTGGTCCGTGGCGGGCCCGTCGACGACGGGCATGAAGTCGATCACCTCGCCGACCCCGGCGGCGCTCATGAACCGGGTGATGAGGATCGCCGTCCCCGGGAGGTAGAGCTGCTTCGTGACGAAGTCGTCGCTCTCGGGTCGGATGCGGAAGTGGCCCCCACGCTCCGCGTCGAGCAGCGACGCGAAGACGCTCGGCGAGTCGAAGCGAGGGCAGCAGAACCAGTCGATCGTGCCGTCGCGTGGCCACGAGCGCCGCCGTCTGGAGGTCACCGATCAACCCGTGGTCGGAGATGTCCGGATAGGTGGTCATCGGTTCAGGTCCTCCTTCGCCGGTCACGTCCACGGTCCTCTCCAGCCGCCGAGGTCGGCCACGAGGTCGTCGGCCGCCGCCGGACCCCACGAACCCGGGGCGTAGGCGTGCACGGGGCCCGGATGGTCGAGGAGGGGCTGCATGATCCGCCACTGCTGCTCGACGGTGTCCTGGCGGGTGAAGCGGATGCTCCGCCCGAGCATGGCGGCGTGCAACAACACCTCGTAGGGCGTCGGCCCCTCGCCGCCCTCCTGGGCGAACTCCATCTGGAGGTCGATGGCCTCGGGCAGCGCGGCGTCGGCCCGCTTCGCCTGCAGCACCATGCGCACACCGGTGGACGGGTCGAGGCGCACCACCAGCTGATCGGGTTGGGTGCTGTCCTGGCGGAGCCCGAAGCCCAGCCGGGGCGGCTCCTTGAACACGAGCCGGAGCTCGGTCTGCGTGAGCGGCAGGAGCTTGCCGGTGCGGATGACGATCGGCACCCCCGACCACCGCCAGTTCTCGATCTCCAGGCGCAAGGCGCAGAAGGTCTCGGTGGTGGAATCCGGCGCCACCCCGTCGATCGAGCGGTAGCCGTCGTACTGGCCCCGCACGTAGTGGTCGGGATCGGCCTGGCTGGTGGCGCGGAACACCGCCGTCTGGGCCTCGCGGAGGGTCTCGGGGTCCCCGCCCGACGGTGCTTCCATCGTCGCCGCCGCCATGAGCTGGAGGAGGTGGTTGACCACCACGTCGCGGAGTGCCCCGACGGGATCGTAGAAGTGCCCTCTGGTCGCCACGCCGAAGTCCTCGGCCATGGTGATCTGGACGGACTCGACGTAGTTCCGGTTCCAGATCGGCTCGAGCATCGTGTTGCCGAACCGGAGGAAGAGGATCTCCTCGAGGCCCATCTTCCCGAGGTAGTGGTCGATGCGGTACAGGCGGGACTCGTCGACGTACTCGTGCAACTCGTCGGCCAGGGCCCGCGCCGACGCGAGATCGTGGCCGAAGGGCTTCTCCACCACGACCCGACCGATCGTGGTCAGCCCGACTCCCGACAGCCCCTTGATGACCGGGCCGAACAGGAACGGCGGGATCTCGAGGTAGAAGACCGGGCACGCGGCACCCTTCACCGCATCAGCCACACGGTCGTACGTCGCGGAATCGGTGACGTCACCCTGGACGTAGGAGAGGCGGGCGGTCAACCGGGCGAAAACCGAGTCGTCGATCACCTCCCCGGTGCCGGCGATCGAGGTGCGGGCCCGTTCCACGAGGTCGTCGACGCGTCCAGTCCTCGACGGCCACGCCCACGATCGGGCAGTCGAGCAGCCCCCGTTCCTCGAGGCGGTACAGCGACCGGAACGTCATGACCTTGGCCAGGTCACCGGTGATGCCGAAGATCACCAAGGCGTCTCCGCGCTGGTCCCCCCGCGGCACGGCCATGTCGGTCCCCCTCGTGGTCGGGTCTGCACTCTCTCGTGACGTTAGAGCACGATGGTCGCACGCACTCCCCCTCGAGAGGCGACCCCCCGGGGCGGACCGGAAGTCCTCGGGTCGTCCCGGAGTGCGGCACCGACCCGGCGCTCGGGCCAGAGTGGAACCCCAGCGGCACCGGCCCACACGCGTCCCCGAAAGGACCGCCATGACCGTCGAGACCGATCCCACCGTCCCCCGGGCGGCCACGGCGCCGTACCTGCGGACCGCCGAAGCGGTGGTCGGCGCGGAAGGGTCCGACACCACGAACGGCCTCACGACGGCAACCGCCCGCGAGCGACGGGAACGCTACGGCCCGAACGAGATCGCCAGCGAGGCCCCACCGTCGCTCCGGGCGGTGGCCATGACCCAGCTCGAGAACCCGATGAACATCATGCTCGTGGCCGTCGCAGCCGTGAGCCTCGTCATCGGCGAGGTCTCCACCGCTGTCGTCGTGGGCCTCCTCGTCGTCGTCAACGTCGGCCTCGGCGCCCGGCAGGAACTGAAGGCGCGCGCCAGCGTCGACGCCCTGTCGGACCTGCAGGTCCCGCAGGCCAGGGTCGTCCGGGACGGCCAGCTCGCCCTGGTGCCGGCCGTCGATCTCGTCCCGGGCGACATCGTCCAGGTCGAGGCCGGCGACATCGTGGCCGCCGACGGCCGAATCGTGCGCTCGGCGACCCTCGAGACCCAGGAAGCGGCGCTCACCGGTGAGAGCGCCCCCGTGGCCAAGGACGCATCGGCACTGCCCGGCCCGGACGTGGCCCTGGGCGACCGCACGAACATGCTCTTCCAGAACACCGCCGTCACCCGGGGAACGGCGACGATGGTGGTCACCGGAACCGCGATGGACACCGAGATGGGTCAGATCGCAACGATGCTGTCGTCGGTCACGCGATCGAAGTCGCCACTTCAGACCGAGCTCGACTCCCTCACCAAGGTCCTCGGACTCATCGCCTGGGGGGCCGTCGCCTTCATCGTCGTCGTCGGGCTGTTCCGCGACATGCCGGGGGATCAGCTCCTGCTCCTCGGCACCGCCATGGCCATCTCCGCCATCCCGACGGGTCTCCCGGCCTTCGTGTCGGGGCTGCTCTCCTACGGCGCCAAGCAGCTGGCGGAGGCCAAGGCGGTCGTGAAGAACCTCACCGACGTCGAGACCCTCGGTGCCACCAGCGTGATCAACTCCGACAAGACGGGCACGCTGACGATGAACGAGATGATGGTCTCGGTCGTCTACACCAACGGCTCGTGGTTCCACGTGGAGGGCGAGGGCTACCGCAAGACCGGCACCATCACCTCCGTCGCCGCGGCGCCGGTCCCGGACTTCACCAACATCGCTCTGGGTCTGGTGCTCGACAGCGACGCGACCGTGGCCGACGACGGCGCGGTCGTGGGCGACCCCACGGAGGCCGCCCTGGTCGTCCTCGCGGCGAAGCTCGGCGTCGACGCGGAGGAGACCCGGCGCGCGTATCCCCGACTCGCCGAGGTCCCCTTCGACTCCGAGTACAAGTTCATGGCCACCTTCCACCGCGTGCCCGTCGACGGCACCGACCGGGTGATCCAACTCGTGAAGGGCGGACCTGACGTCGTGCTGGCCCGCTGCGCCCGGGTGTCGGGGCCCGGAACCGACGGAGCGGTTCAGCTCGACGACGTTCGTGCCCAGATCGACGCCGCCAACCGGCGCATGGGCAGTGAAGGCCTCCGTGTCCTGGCGTTCGCGTTCCGCCTCCTGGCCGACGACGAGGTCGATCGGATGCTCGCCGATCCCATGTCGGCGACCCACGACCTCGACTTCGTCGGCATGGTCGGCATCATCGATCCGCTGCGCGCGGAGGCGAAGAGCGCCGTGCACACGGCCCTCGGCGCGGGGATCGACGTGCGCATGATCACCGGCGACCACGCCGTGACCGCGAAGGCCATCGGCGAGACCCTGGGACTGGGTCCCGGGGCGATCAGCGGGCACGAGCTGCAGGCTCTCTCCGACGACGAGCTGGCGGCACGTCTCCCCGAGCTCCACGTCTTCGGGCGGGTCTCACCGCAGGACAAGCTGCGGTTGGCCCGGGTCATGCAGGAGCAGGGACTGATCGTGGCGATGACGGGTGACGCGGTCAACGACGCGGCCGCACTCAAGCAGGCCGACATCGGCGTGGCCATGGGTTCGGGGAGCGAGGTCACCAAGCAGGCCGCACGGATGATCCTCACCGACGACAACTTCGGGACCCTCGTCCACGCCGTGGAGATCGGACGACGCGTCTACGGCAAGGTCGTGTCCTACATCCGCTTCCAGATGACCCAGCTCTTGGCGCTCGTACTGCTCTTCGTCACGGCGACGGTCTTCGATCTCAACCAGGGTGTGGCCCTCACACCTCTGATGGTGCTGTTCCTGGCCCTCTTCCTGACCGGCGCCGGTGTCGTGATCATCGCCGTCGACCCGGGAGATCCCGACGTCATGCGGCGTCCTCCACGCGACCCGAAGATGCCCCTCACGAACCGTTCGGCCGTGGGCCACTGGCTGCTGTACGGAGCGACGTTGTTCCTCGCGGCGCTGGTGCCGCTGGCCTTCGGACCCGACGAGCCGAGCATCGACGTGCCGACCGTGTCGCTCACCATGACGTTCGTGGTCATGGGCCTCGGAACGGTGTTCAACGCGCTGACGAACCGGCGGGACCCCACGACCGGACTCTCCGCCCCGATCCTCCAGGCTCTTCTCGTCGCTCTGGTGCCGGTGGCACTGGTCTTCCTGGCCACCGAGCTGCCGGGCCTCCAGTCCGGTCTGCTCACGACGTCGTTGTCCGGATCGCAGTGGCTGGCGTGCATCGGTCTGGCACTCCTGCTGCCACTGGTGATCGAGGGGAGCAAGTGGAACCGCCGGAGGCGGGCCTCGCGGACCCCGCCCCGGAGCGGGACCACGGCGATCGGGTGATCCGGCCACGACCTGCTCGTGACCCTGTCATCATCAGGCGCATCTCCCCGGGCCACCGGCGGGAAGCGAACGAAGGAACAGACGTCACGAGGAGCGGGCATGGGGAAGAAGGACTCGAGGACGCACGAGTCGGCCGACACGACGGGCAGCACTCCCAAGATGAAGCGCAAGGAGTACGAAAAGGAGCTCCGGCGGCTGCACGGTGAGCTCGTGGCGATGCAGGAGTGGGTGAAGGCCACCGGCGCCAAGATCTGCATCGCCTTCGAAGGTCGCGACACCGCCGGCAAGGGAGGCACGATCAAGGCCATCACCGAACGGGTGAGCCCTCGCGTCTTCAGGGTCGTCGCCCTGCCCGCGCCCACCGACCGCGAGAAGTCCCAGATGTACGTCCAGCGCTACCTCCCCCACTTCCCCGCCGGAGGCGAGGTCGTCATCTTCGACCGCAGTTGGTACAACCGCGCCGGCGTCGAGCGGGTGATGGGTTTCTGCACCCCCGAGGAGACGCGTCGCTTCCTGGAGATGGCCCCTGGCGTGGAGAAGGCCATGGTCGACTCCGGCATCCTGCTGTTCAAGTACTGGCTCGAGGTCAGCCCCGACGAGCAGACACGTCGGCTCCAGAGCCGCATCGACGACCCCCGCAAGATCTGGAAGCTGTCGGACATGGACCTGTTGTCGTACGAGAAGTGGAACGACTACACGAAGGCCCGCGACGACATGCTGGCCACCACCGATACCGCGTGGGCACCGTGGTACATCGCGCACTCCGACGACAAGAAGCGGGCCCGCCTCAACGTCATCTCCCACCTCCTCAGCCAGGTGCCGTACGAGCCGCTGAAGAAGAAGAAGGTCGAGCTCCCCGAACGCAAGACACCGGACGACGATCGCGAACGAACGCTGCCCCTTCGCTTCATCCCGACGCCGTACTGATCGGGTTCGCGCCGAACCGCGGCGCACCGACCAGCGGGCCGCCCCCCGTCCCGTGGCGGCCCTCAGGGGTCGGCGGCATCGAGCGGATCGATCCCCCGGGCCAGCTTCACGAGGTCCCCGACGGACACATCACGGGCCCTTCGTCGCTCGGCCGCCGTGAGGTTCCCCTCCGGCACGAGGAGCCGCAGTCCACGCGGGTGGATGCGGAACTGCAACGGGGTGTCGAGCACGAGAGCCTCGCCGTCGACGCCGGCCGCGGCCGTGCCCGCGACCGATCGGACCTCGAACTCCTGGCAGGTGAACTCGTGCCAGTGACGGCTGCGTCGCCGCTGCCCCAGGGCCGACATCGCCACCACACTCGCCGCTTCCGCCCCGGTCGAGGCGGTCACGGCCACGACACCGAGGGTCCCCGAGTCGAGCCGGCGCCGTTGGGCCATGTCCAGCGTGGCGCCGAGCACGTAGGGGTTGTTGGAGACCTGGATCAGGAACGACCCTTCGACCTCCGCGCCGTCGGGTCCGGTGAACTGCAGGTCGAACGGTTCCTCCCTGCTCCCCAGCATCTCCGGCAGCAGGGCCCTGGTCGTCTCGGCCTTCGCGTCGCGATAGCCGTCCTCCTGGACGATCTCGGCGTAGACGCCGAGGGACACGTTGTTCACGAACAGCCGATCCCCGACGGTGGCGTAGTCGATCCGGCGCTCGATGCCGTCCCGGAACCCGTCGAGGCTGCCCCGGGGGTCGTCACGGTCGATCCCGAGGTCCAGAGCGAAGTGGTTCCGGGTCCCGGCCGAGACCACCACGAAGGGCAGATCGTGCTCTATCGCGATCGAGGCCACCAACGCCTGAGAACCGTCCCCGCCGGCCATCCCCAGGCAGTCGGCACCGTGGGCCACCGCGTCCCGGGCGAGCTGCTCCAGGTCGAGGCCGTGGTCCAACATGACGACCTCGACGCCCATCGACTCGGCCAGCTCCACCAGACCGAACTTCTCGACCTTCCCGCCGCCCGACCACGGGTTGCACAGCAGGACGGGACGGGCGGGAACCACCACCGAGGCGGGTCGTCGTCGATCCCGCTCGTGGAGGTCACGGACCAGCGCCGCCCGTCCGAGCCCGACGGTGACGACGAGCAGCACGCCGAGGAGGATGAGCCGCGGCAGAGGGTTGTCCGCCGCCGGCGTCGCCGAGACGACGGCCACGACGACGATCGCCACGCCGACCACCGTGCCAACCGCACCGAATGCCCGCCTGGGCATGGTCTCGGTGACGAGCCACCAGCTCCCGGCCACGGCGATCGCCAGACCTGCGAGCGCGCCGGCGAGGAACCCGATCTGGCGGAAGACGAAGAGAGCGACGAGGACCGTGAGCACCGAACCGGCGGCGAGCGACGCCACCGCCGACCACCGGCGGCGTGCGCTCACCGTGCTGATTCGCCGTGTCACGAGATCCCGCTCCCCTGAAGCTGCGACGGGCTCACCGCCGCCCGCACCGATTGCTCACGATCCGACTCCAAAGGGGTCGCACCCTCCGGGCGAGGGCATCGGAAGCGTAGCGACGGCACCCCGGACCATGCGCCACGGCGCCACTCGTCCTCGACGAGGCGCGAGCCACTCCGCCGGAGCCGGGTCACTAGGCTCGCCGCAAACTGCGGACCGGGAATTCCGGACCGCCAAGACCGTCGTCGGGGCGACGACCTGGAGGCAGTGATGAGCTGGAACCTGGCAGACCTGTTCGAATCGGTGGTCGACGTCGTTCCCGACCGGACGGCACTGCTCGTTCCGAACGCGGTGGGCGGTCCACAGCGACGCACCTACGCCGAGCTCGACGCCCGCACCAACCGCCTCGCCCACGCCCTCGCCGATCGCGGCATCGGTGCCGGCGACAAGGTCGGCATCTACGGCTACAACTCCGCGGAATGGGTCGAGGCCCAGTGGGCGGCGTGGAAGCTCCGGGCGGTCCCCATCAACGTGAACTACCGCTACGTCGAGAACGAGCTGCGATACCTGTTCGACAACGCCGACCTGGCCGCCCTGGTGCACGGAGCGGAGTTCTCCCCCCGCATCGCCGCGGTCCGAGACGACTGTCCGTTGCTGCGCGTCTGCCTCGCCTTCGACGACGGCTCGGGCGCCGACATCTCGGTGAGCGGCTCGGAGGACTACGAGGCCGCGCTGGCCTCGGCGTCACCGGAGCGGGACTTCGAGGCGAGGTCGGGCGACGACCTCTACATGCTCTACACGGGCGGTACGACCGGCATGCCCAAGGGCGTCATGTGGCGCCAGGAGGACTTCTTCAAGGCCACCATCGGCCCCGTCATGACCACCATGACCCCGCCGCTCGAGAACGAGTCCGAGGTGGCCGAGCGGGCGGCGGCATCCGACGTCGTCGTCACGTTCCCCGTGGCCCCGCTCATGCACGGCGCAGCCCAGTGGACGAGCATCGTCGCCTTGTTCGGCGGCCAGGTCCTGGTGCTGAACGGCGCCCATCACTTCGACCCCGCCGAGGTCTGGCGGATCACCGCCGAGACCGGAACCGTGTCGATGTCGCTGGTCGGCGACGCCCAGGCCCGGCCGCTGGCCGACGCCCTCGAGACGCTCGACGAGTCCGTCGACCTGTCGTCGTTGTTCCTCGTCAGCTCCGGGGGGGCGATCCTGTCGCCGTCGGTGAAGGCCCGGCTGAACGAACTGCTCCCCCACATCATCATCTTCGACGCGCTGGGCGCGTCCGAGACCGGGTTCCAGGGGACCGGCAGCAGCACGGACGTCCAAGGTCGGCCGCAGTTCCGCTTCGGTGACCACACCCTCGTCATCGACGACGAGGGCAACCCCACGACCCCGGGCGACGGCCGGGTGGGCCGACTCGTGCGCCGCGGCCACATCCCCCTCGGGTACTACAAGGACGAGAAGAAGACCGCGGAAACCTTCCCCACCATCAACGGAGAGCGCTGGGTGGTGCCTGGCGACATGGCCGTCGCCGAGGCCGACGGCTCCATCACCCTCCTGGGTCGCGGGTCGGTCTCGATCAACTCCGGCGGCGAGAAGATCTACCCGGAGGAGGTCGAGCTCGTCCTCAAGGGCCACCCCGACGTCTTCGACGCCGTCGTGGTCGGTGTGCCCGACGAGCGATGGGGCGAGAGGGTGGCGGCAGTCGTCGCGCCGCGTGGTGACGCCCGGCCCAGCGTCGACGAGCTGCGCGAGCACGCCCAGGCGATGCTGGCGTCGTACAAGCTCCCTCGCGAGGTCCACTTCGTCGACGAGATGGTGCGCTCACCCTCGGGGAAGGCCGACTACCGCTGGGCCAAGGGCGTGGCCATCGAGGGGCAGGACTGACCGTGCCATCGCCCACCGACGCCTGACCCGGCGAGCACCGGGCCGGTCAACGGGTCCGGGAGAACGACGACCGCCGTGCCGGGAACCCGCCGAGCTGGGCCCGCGTGAGGCCGGTTCGCGCGCCACGGCCCTGGGCCGACGGGAGGCTCCCGGTTCTCAGCCGGCCACGCCCTGACCGACCGAGTGGTGGTGCTCGTGTTCGTGAAGGGCCTGGGCCTCCTCGTGGCTCAGCGGCTTGAGGTCGAACACGACCTCGTTGATCGTGCCGGTGAACGCGTAGGGGGCCTGCTCCTCGTAGGCCAGGTCGGCGACGAGACCGTTGTCGCAGCCGATGTCCATGCCCGCGTAGGAGCTGAAGGCGATCGGGACGGTGCGCTCCATGGTCCCCTCACCGATCTGGGTGTCGTCGGCCCAGAGCGTGACCCTGCCCCCCGAGCCGGGCAGGTTCTCGGTCGCCTCGAACAGCATCTTCAACACGACCCTGCCCGTGGGCACCGGGCCGTCGGAGACGGCCTTGTAGGTGTCGACCCCGAGGAACGAGTAGGTGTGGCGCAGCTTGCCCTCGCCGTCGACCCACAGCGAGAACCCGCCGATGAAGTCGGCGTTGGCGACCAGCACACCTTCGGCGCCCCCCTCGGGGATCTCCACGTCGGCTTCGATGGAGTACGACCGACCGGCGATCCGGGGGATCATGCCGCGTTGGATGTTCTGCACGCCGGCGGAGAACGGGTACCGGGTCTGCGTCGGCATCGGCGGCAGGATGCCGTAGATCACCGACATGCCGGCCATCAGCGGGAGGACGCGGTTGCGCTCGGCCTCGGCCCACCAGAGCTCCTGGAGCTCGTGGACCTTGTCGGGATGCTCGGCGGCCACGTCGTGGGCCTGGGAGAAGTCCTTCGACAGGTCGTAGAGCTCCCAGCCGACGTCGCGGTCGGGGTCCCAGTCGGCGTCGGGACCGAACTGCGCCAGGGTGGCCGGCGACACGTCCCACGGCAGCCGATCGGGGCGCGAGGCAGCCCACCAGCCGTCCTTGTACATGGCGCGGGCACCGAACATCTCGAAGTACTGCTCGGTGTGCTGCTCGGGCGCACCGGCGTCGTCGAAGGAGTAGAGGAAGCTGGTGCCGTCCATCGGTTCCTGCGTGATGCCGTCCACCGTGTCGGGCTCGGGGATGCCGGCGGCCTCGAGCACGGTCGGGCCGATGTCGATGCAGTGGGTGAACTGGCTGCGCACCTCCTTGCTGGCCTTGATGCGCCTGGGCCACGCCACGACCATCGGGTCACGGGTGCCGCCGAGGTGGCTGGCGGTCTGCTTGCCGAACTGGAACGGCGTGTTGAAGGCATGGGCCCAGGCGGCGGCGATGTGCGGAGCCGTGTGGGATCCGCCCAACGCCTCGACCCCGCCGTACTGCTCGATCAGCGCGACCTGCTGGTCGGCGTCGAGCACCAGGCCGTTGAGGAAGGTGAGCTCGTTGAACGACCCGGTGACCGTGCCCTCGAGCGAGGCGCCGTTGTCGCCCCACACGTAGATGACGAGGGTGTTGTCGAGGTCGCCCAGGCGCTCGAGCTCGTCGAGCAGCCGACCCACGTTCCAGTCGGCGTTCTCCTGGTAGCCGGCGTAGACCTCCGCCTGGCGGACGTAGAGAGCCTTCTGGGTCTCGGTCAACGAGTCCCAGGCCGGGAAGAAGTCCGGGCGCTCGGTCAGCTCGGTGTCCTCGGGGACGATCCCCAGCTCCTTCTGCGTGGCCAAGATCCGCTCGCGGAGCGCGTCCCAGCCCTCGTCGAACACGCCCTTGTACTTGTCGGCCCACTCCGGGGCCACGTGGTGCGGGGCGTGGGCGCAGCCGGTGGAGTAGTACATCATCCACGGCTTGTCGGCGTCCTGGGCCCGCACGGCCCGGAGCCACTCGATGGACTTGTCGGTCAGATCGTCCGGGAAGTAGTACTCCTCGCCGTCCTCGCCCTCGGGCACGCCGAGCGACCAGTCGTCCTGGGTGATGATGGGGTCGTACTGGCCGGCGGCGCCGCTGAGGAAGCCCCACCAGTGGTCGAAGCCCCAGGACTTGGGCCAGTGGTCGAAGGGCCCGGCCGCGCCCTGGACGTTGTCCGGGGTGAGGTGCCACTTGCCGAACCCGCCGGTGACGTAGCCGTTCTCCTTGAGGATGCGTGGGAAGCCGGCACACGACTTGGGCTTGGCCGCGGTGTACCCGGGGAACGGCCCGGGGTACTCGGCGATCGAGCCGAAGCCGACCCGGTGCTGGTTGCGCCCCGTGAGCAGCGCCGCCCGGGTGGGCGAGCACACCGCCGTCACGTGGAACCGGTTGTAGGTGATGCCCATCTCCTGGACCCGGGTGAAGTTCGGGCTGCGCACGGGGCCGCCGAAGGTGTCGATGGCGCCGAAGCCGGCGTCGTCGATGAGCACCACCAGCACGTTCGGTGCGTCGTCGGGTGCCTTGGGCCCGGGGATCATGCTCCAGTCCGGGACCGAGTCGGCCAGGGTGCGTCCGGCGGTGCCGCCGAAGGCACGGTCGGGGATGGGCAGAGCGGTGCGGTCCTGATCGAACTTCCCGGCCGCCTCGGCCAGCGACTCCTTCAGATCGCTCAGCCCGGAGCCGTCCATGGGGACGAGCGAACGGGCCGGCGTGCCGTCGAGGGCCCGCTCGGCCTCGAGACGGTGCTCGTCGTCGACGATGGCGATGATCATGGCCCCGCCCGGGGGCAGCTTGTCGGCCATCCCCTCCTCGAGCCCGCTGTCCACCTTCTTCTTGGCGAACTTGCCCACCAGCCCGCCGACGGCACCACCGACGACGATCGAGGCCAGCAACGGCGGGGCGAACAGCCCGACCAGGACGCCGACGCCACCGCCCCAGCCGACGGCCCTTTCGGCCCAGGTGGTCGGCGGTGTGGGTGACGCGGACCTGACCGTCGGTCGTGCGCTCCACGAGGATCACTCCCTCGGAGCGGACCGTGCCGTCCTCGATCGCGGCGACGAGATCGTCGAAGTCGGACTGCGCGGCATCGGCGGCCGGATACGGGGCCAGGATCAGGTCGAACGCGTCAGCCATGCTCGTCTCGCTTCTCGGAGGTCGGAGAACCTCTCACACTCTGGTCGATCCCCGGCGGTGGTGCGTCACCCGGTCCGGGTGAACACGACGGCGAACGCCAGGAGGTAGGCCGCCCACCCGTTGCAGCATCAGCGTGCCGTTCAGGGCGTTCGGGGTGCCGGCGACCAGATCGACCGTCGTGACCCCGCCGGCGAAGGACCAAGCCCCCCAGTCGATCGCCGATGCGAACGGCTGGTGGCGCGGGTCAGAACCGACGTTCGCGTCGGACCTCGCGGACGTCGCGGCGGTCTTCTCGGCGCTCGTGGCGTCGGCCGACACCGTGGGCGACGACAGCCGTCGTACCCACCACCGCCGCAGTCCTGGCGACCGGACGTCCGATCACGCCGGGGCGCCCCACTCGTCCTGCTCGGATGGGCATGTCAGGCTCCTCCGCTCTCGGCGCCGACGGCGGCGAGCAGCGCCTGGGTCGGGATCCGACCGCTGGCGATCAGCTGTCCTCCGGATTCCCGTGCGGCCACCGCGAACGGGGCGGCCCAGGTGTTCTCCCAGACGAGCACCCCCGCCGCGCTCCCGGGCTCGAGGCCTCCGCGACGTGCTCGACGTCTTCGAGCGCCAGCACCTCGGCCAGCTGGCCCTCGAGCGCAGCCAGGTCGCCGGCGTCGCCCAGGTCCTCGAACTCCACCACGTCGATCTCGCCGTCGGTGTCCTTCGTCACGATCATCAGGTCGAGGATCCGGATGAGCTCGGCGTCGACGAGGCTCGCCAGCTCCCGGGCCATCTCCCCGGTGAAGGAGCTCGTCCCGTCGGGGAACTCGACCACCATCCAGTCGACGGGCCCCATCTCTTCGTCGGTCTCGTCAGTCATGCGACCCCGTCTTCCGCTCGGACCGACCTGCTCGTCGGTGTCGACTCCGACTGTGCCTCCGCGATCAGGGCAGTGTCGTCACCCGGAACGGGTGAACCGCCGCCGCCCGTGGCCCCCGGGTCCAGCACCGGGGAGAGGGGTCGAGGAGCGGGCGCACCATGGCACCGGACCGGCTCAGCGATCGGCGAACAGGCCCAGCTCCTCGGCGCGGTCCACCGCCTGGCTCCGGTTCGACACCCCGACCTTCCGGTAGATCGAGACCGTGTGGGTCTTGACGGTGTTGCGCGAGATGTAGAGGCGCCGGCCGATCTCGTCGAGGGAGCGGTGGGAACGCAACTCCTCGAGGACGCGTACCTCCGCTGGAGTGAGCTGCACGATCAGAGGCCGACCCGCCGCCGATCCGAGGCGGGTCTCCAACTCCCCTTGCACCCGATGCAGGACGACGGCATCGGGCTCCTCACCGAGCCGACGATCGCGACTTCGGCGAGGAGCCGGCGCGCCTCGTCGAGGCTCGCCCCGGACCAGGGCTGCCTCGGCCAGGACCTGACGGGTGTGCAGGTGGGTCCGCACCACGATCGCCCGTGAGAGCTCGAGGATGCCTTTGGCGTCCTCGGCGTGTCGCCGCGAGCCGTCCCCGTCCCCACCGATCGCGGCGCTCAGGCTGGACACGCAGTGCACGAGACCCACCAGGGGATAGCTGGCCAACCCGTTGGCCTCGATCTCGGACTGCGCCGCAGCGGACAGCTCGATCCCCCGGGCCCGATCCCCGATCCGGAGGTGGGCGAGGGCGAGGTGGGCCAGGGCCACCGCGTGCACGGCGGGCCGGCCCCGGGTGTCGAGCTCGACCGCGGTGAACGCGTCCACGGGGTCGAGCGTCCCCGACAACGTGCGAGCGAACGCCGACTGAAGGCGGGCGATGTACCACCATGGACTGCCCTCCGGTCCTGCCTGCACCACGACGGCCGCGCTCGCGGCGGTGGCCTGGACACCTTCGGCCCCGACGAGGAGGTCGGCTGCTGCGATGGCGACGTCGAGCCCGACGGTGCCGTCGGGCAACGGGCCTGCGAACGACGATGCGCGCACGACCTCCAGGTGGTGGAGCGCCTCTGCCCGCTGCCCCCGGGCGATGGCCGACCAGGTGGCCGCCAGCCCCAGCCGGGCGTCGGAGGCCACTGCGTGGCCCGGGAACGACGCTGATCCAGCGATCGAGCGATGCCGTGGTCCCCTCGTGCACCGCCGCGGAGACGTTCCGGTAGACGATCCGTGCGGCGAGATCGAGGTCCCCTCCGAGCAGGGCCTGCGCGATCGCCGCATCGGGCTCGCCGTGGTCGGCCTGCCAGTGCGCGGCGGCGATCCTCAGCTCGGCCTCGCGCTCCGGTCGTCCGGCGCCGCAGCTCCCGCAGCAACATGTCGGCGAGCAACTGGTGCAGTCGGTAGCTGCCCGTCGCCCCCGCGACCGGTGCGATGAAGAGGTTGCCGCCCGCCACCAGCCGCTCCAGTCGGGCACCGCTGTCGTCGCGCCCGGTGGTCGCGTCGCACAGCGGACCGGAGAGGTCCCGGAGGACGGCGATCTCGGTCAGGAAGATCCGGGTCTCGGGGTCGAGCTGGGCCAGGACCTCCTGCTCGAGGTAGTCGACGGCACGCCGGTCCGACGCCACGAGCTCGTCCACCAGCACCGACGAGCTCGGGTGGTCCCTCAGGGCCAGGACCGCCAGGTGGACCCCGGCCGGCCAGCCCTCCGTGCAGCGCACGACCTGCTCGACCGCCGGCGGAGCAAGCTCCGGGAGCTCCGCCTCGACGATGGCGTGGGACTCGCCCGAGGCGAAGGCGAGATCAGACCCGTCCAGGCGAACCAGATCACCGTCGACCTCTCGTCGGGCGAGCCGCGTGAGGTCGGAGTGGGGCATGCTGCGACCCGACAGCACGACGGTGGACCCCTGCGGGACACGATCCAGGATCAGGCACACCTGCGCCATCGGCTCGCGGACTCGTGATCACGTGCACGTCGTCCACCACGACCAGGAAGGGTGTGCCCGACTGCTCGACGACTGCGCCGAGCAGCGGCAGCACACGGCCCTCCAGATCCGGCTCCGGCCCCCCGAGCACGGACCGCACCTCGTCGACGTCCTGCCCGGCGTCACCCAGCGCGTCGACCAGGTGGCGGACCAGCACCATCGGGTCGTCATCGCTGGCGTCCGCGGTCAGCCATCCGACCGCCCGGACCTCCGCATCGACCACTTGGCCCAACACGGTCGACTTCCCGTAACCCGCTCCCGCCTCCACCACGACGACGGGGACGTCCGCACCGAGCACCCGCTCCACGAGCGCGCCTCGGAGGAGTTGGTCCGGTCGCGGCAGGTGAGGTCGAAACCGCTGTTGACCTGCGCGGCCCGACACCAACCCCGCTCGTAACGGTGTCGAGATCTCCGCACCCTTGCGCGCCACGACGGAGACGATACCGAACGCCTCATCGATCTCATCCACCCTGGACGACCGCCAGCGGGCGCCCATCTCCCCCGCAGGGCGCATGCGCTGCGGGGCTCATCTAGCCTCTTTCTCGTGCTGGAGCGAGGTGCCCGCAACCGCACGGAGCGCTGACGGGAGGCCCGATGAACCCCGACGTCGACGCCTACATCGACCGGTCGCAGCAGTGGCCCGGCGAGATGACGGCGCTACGTGCCCACCTCCTGGCGGCGGATGTGACCGAGGAGATCAAGTGGGGCAAGCCCTGCTACGGCCACGACGGGCACAACATCGCCATCATGCAGGAGATGAAGGGTTTCTTGGCCCTCATGTTCTTCAAAGGGGCGCTGCTGAGCGACCCGGACGGCGTGCTCGAGGACCAGGGCCCGAACTCCCGTTCGGCGAAGCGCATCTGCTTCACGTCGGTCGACGACGTGGATCGCCTCGGCGCCACCGTGGTCTCCTACGTGGCCGAAGCCATCGAGATCGAAGAGGCCGGCCTCGAGGTGGGTCCCGCGCCCGAGCCGATGTGGGCCGCGGAGCTGCAGGCCCGCCTCGACGAGGACTCCGCGTTCAGGGCGGCGTTCGACGCGCTCACCCCGGGCCGACGACGGGAGTACAACCTGTCGATCTCCGAGGCCAAGCAGGCCGCGACCCGCGCGGCGCGAGTGGAGAAGTACGCCCCGAAGATCCTGGCCGGCAAGGGTCTCCGGGATCGTTGAGCGCCGGCCCGCTACCGTCCGCAGGCATGAGCACATCGCTGGCGATCGTCGGTGCCGGGTTCGGTCGAACCGGCACCATGTCGATGAAGGCCGCCCTCGAGCCACCTGGGCTTCGGCCCGTGCCACCACATGGTGGAGGCCTTCGGACGGCCCGACGACTTCGACCAGTGGACCGACGGCCGTGCGGGGCCGGCCGTGGGACGTGGAGCACACCCTCGCGGGATTCCGCTCGACCATCGACTTCCCGTCGTCCGTCGTGTGGCAACAGCTCTGGGAGGCCAACCCCGGATCGAAGGTGCTGCTCACCGTCCGTTCGAGTGACTCGTGGTGGCGCAGCTTCGACGCCACGATCGGGCCGGAGATGCGCCGAAAGGACCGGGAACCGGAGATCGCCGCCGCCACCCGCCTCTTCGAGGCCATCAACGAGGTGGTCTTCGACGGACGATCCGACGACCGCGAGGCCGCGATCGCCGCCTACGAGCGACACAACCGCCACGTCGTCGACACCGTCCCCCCCGACCAGCTCTGCGTCCACGAGGTCGGCTCGGGATGGGCGCCGCTGTGCGCCTTCCTCGGCGTCGACGTCCCCGACGAGCCCTTCCCCTCCACCAACTCGACCGAGGAGTTCCTCGCCAACCGCGACGGCGATGGCGGCACGGCGTCGGCGACGGAGGGCTGACGGACCGCGCAGCGCCGTCGCGGTCCCGGGAAGGTCTCGTCGACCGTCGCGGTTGAGACGACCGTGCACATCGATGTGTGGTCCGACGTGATCTGCCCCTGGTGCTACCTCGGCAAGCGCCGCCTCGACACCGCGCTCGCCCAGCTCGACTGGGCCGACGAGGTGACCGTGCGCTGGCGGGCCTACCAGCTCGACCCCGCACGCCCCCACCGAGCCCGGCGACCTCCGGGCGACGATCGAGAGGAAGTACGGACCGGGCGCCTTCGAGCAGATGACCGCCCGCCTGACGGCCCTGGGGGCCGCCGACGGCATCGACTACCGGTTCGACCGGGCCCAACGGGTCAACACCGCCGACGCCCATCGCCTCCTGGCCTGGGCGTGGGCCGACGGCGGACAGGGCAGTCAGGACGCGCTCGCCGACCGCCTGTTCCGCGCCTACTTCTCCGAGGGCGCCAACGTCGCCGACCCTGCGACGCTCGTCCGTCTGGTCGCCGAGTGCGGGCTCGACGACAACCGCGCCGCGGAGGTGCTCGAGGGCGGCGAGTTCGCCGCCGAGGTGGCCGAGGAGCTGGGCTCGGCGGCACAGGGCCAGATCACCGGCGTGCCGGCCTTCGTGATCGAGGACCGCTTCATGATCCCCGGCGCCCAGGACGTCGACACGTTCGTGGCCGTGCTCACCCAGGCTCGTGAGCGCCTCACACCTGCCGCGACACCAGGCACCGACACCTGCACCATCGACGACCCGGCCTGCTGACCGACGCCCTCGGTAGCCAGCGTCCTCGTCCCCTTCCTCCCACCTGTCACCGCACCTCGTGACCACGGCGTCGGTAGGCCTCAGCTGACCGGGAAGACGGTGGACCAATCACGTCGAATGCTGACCTCGACCCAACCCTGGCGTTCTGCGATGTCGATGATCGGCTCTGCGTCGGCGATCGTGCCGGCCTGGCTGGCGTAGGCGGCTGCCCCGATGCAACCGCCTCAGTCGCAGCGGGACCCTGCGAGCTCGAAGTCGGCGAAGTCGAACCCGGGCGAGACCACGCAGCTCACGAGAGCATCGGCGTCGGCCGGCAGCGTGCGTTGCCAGACCCCGGCCGGAATGACCACCTGAGGCCGCTGTCCGGCCGTCAGGTCTGCGCCGAGCGTCTCGGGCTCGGCCGGGCCGGGCAACGGGCCGTCGCCGCCCAGCTCGAGGGTGACGACTCCCTGGTGGGCCAGCCAGACCTCATCGGATGCCACCCGGTGCCAGGCCGAGACCTCCCCGGCGGGAAGGTAGAAGTGGATGAGCGTGGCCGTGGGGCGGTCCCGGCCATCTGCAGTCGTCACCCGTTCATCCGCCCTCCATGTCTGGCGGTACCACCCGCCCTCGGGGTGCGGTTCGAGGTCGAGTGTCTCGGCGAGAGGAGGGCGCATCACGCAATCATGCACCCGCCCACCTGCCGTGCCCTCGCCGATACGTTCGTTCCAGACGACCCCGCACACGAGGACGTGTCAGGTGCGGGTCCGCAGCTGGTAGGAGTTGCGGAGTTCGTCCTGCACCACGGTTGCGACCCCGTCGAGGTCCTCGACCACCAGCGGGTCATCCAGCACCCGGCTGGAGAAGGCCCAACCATCGGGCAGCTCGAGGCGACCACCGAGCCCCGTCAGGCCGCCGACTTCGAGCGAAGGATCGGCCTCGATGCTGTAGGACTGCATCACGTACACGGAGCCGTCGGGCGCGGTGATCTCGTGGATCTCCCGGCCGGCATCGAAGACGAACTCGGTGTCGCGTGCGACCGACACCTCCGTGTAGGGGCCGCGCTGCGGCACGCCCGGGCCCAGGTCGACGGTGGCAATGGAGCGCATCTCGATGTCACCGATGTCGCGACGCTCACCGGAGCCGGCCAACCCGTTGGCCACGATGCGGTCGAGCACCCAGTAGCGAGGCCCGTTCAACACGGCGAAGGTCACTGCCAGCTCCTCGGCCACCGCGGCCGTGTCGATCGCGTCGAACGCGGCCTGCGGGCAGTCGTTGAGCCCCTGCGTGCCCCAGACCTCGCCCGTCGTCCCGGTGTCGGCGACCGTCACCGCGAGGACCTCGCAGTAGCGGACGCCGAAGAGATCCGGAAGTGCGGCACCGGATGCGCTCGCGCTCGTCGTCGTGTCGCGACGTGACGTCGTCATCCTGCGCATCGCTGCTGCAGGCAACCAACGTCAGCATGGCGGCAACGAGGACAGGAGAAGGGCAGATCTACGGAGCGACGGACCCTGGGACGAAACCGTCCTCCTGCCGCGCACGACGCTCGACGATCATCAGCACCGGGCTCACGTCCGCTCCCTCATGGTCCTTCGGATGGAATCGATGCCGTCAACCGGTGCGAAGGTTGCCGGTGATGCCGGTGCGGTAGAGCTCGTCGTAGTGGGTCCACTCGGGCTCACCGTCGACCAGCGACCGCAGGTTCTCCGCCCAGCGTGCGGTCTCCTCCCGCTGGTTGTTGAGCTCGGCCTCTTCCGCCGGGGTGAGGTCGCCGTCGACCTCCGCGAACTCGGCGAGGATCATGTACGAGCCGGGCTGGTCGCGGTCGGCGAGCAGGCGCGTGCCGATGTAGCCGGTGAGCTCGGCCTTCGCCCGGCCGGCGTCCCACTCCGCCAGCAGCCTCAGAAGGCTGTCGGGGTCGCTGCAGTGCACCCGTATCCCTTGTGCGAACCTCATCGCTGTTGCGCTCCTTGCTCGATGGAGGCGGCGTACGCCCGTTGGATGGCGGACATGCCTTTCGGGTCGAATGCACCGGGCGAACCGGCCTTCAGCGCCTCGGCGCTCTTGGGCGCGATCGAGAGCTCGACGCGGACATCCTCGATCGGTCGGGCGGCCAGCTCGTGGAAATCGAGTTCGAGCAGGTCACAGCCCAGCTGGTCGCAAAGGCTCTGCCCCCGCCGCAGCGCGTCGGCCAGACGGACGTGCATCTCGACCTGTTCGAGACGCCGCTCGCGGAGATCCCCGGTGAAGAAGCCGGCATTCTCCACATAGCCGGTCTCGAACAGCCCGATGAGCGTCGCCAACCAGGCGAAACCCTTCGGGTCGGGATCGGCACGACCGATGAGGGCGAACACCTCGAGCTCGCCCTCGAGGTTCGTGCCGTAGTCGGTGAGCACGTGCACGAAGTCGTGTTGGGCGAGGTAGGCCGACGCGCCACCGACCGATCCCGGCAGCCCGAACCCCCGGCTCCGGTACATCTCCCAGACCTCCCGCCCGAGCGTGCCCCGCTCCAGCTCTGCGAAGCTCATCCACCGCCGGGCGAGCTGTTCGTCCTCGACGCCCGCGGCGAGCTGGTCCTCGAGCTTGACCTCGGTCTTCAGCTGGTCGGTTCGGGCCCGTTCCCAGTGCTCGGCGAAGCCGCTGCCGTGCAGGTCGAGCCACGCCAGCCCGAACGCTCCCTGGGCGTAGCGGCGGGCGACGCGGACGAACTGGTCATCGATCCCGAGGGCCCGCGCGTAGACCTCGACGCGGCGCGCGACGTCGGCAGGGATGGGCCGGAGGATCAACTCGCCCAGCACCATGAGGTGCACCACCCGATGTCGGAACTCCTCCGGCCTCGGGGCGAGCACCGCGGCGAGGTCCTCGGGACCCAGTGGATCGAGATCGGGGAAATCGACACGAATCCCCGTCAGCGCGGCATAGACCGCCCCGAGCAAGCTCGCCTGTACCGGCGCGAGTCCGCCTTCGGGTTCGACAGCGGAGGCAACGCCCCGTGCGATCACCACGGCCTCGTCGATCGGGAGGTCCGCACCGGTAGATCCGTTCCTCGGCACGGGTCCTCACTTTCCGCGGCTCGCGGAACCGACCGTCGGAGCATACGTCCGTCCTCGTCGGCGGTGGGGAGGACACCCCCGGAGACGTGCCCGCGCGCACTCCCACCCTGTTGGCCAGCACCGGGCCTGTCCGTCTCACCCGGAGGGTCCGGGACTTCACAGCTCCTACCCGACGCTGTCGGTCAGTGCTCGAGGGTCGTCGTAGGGTCAGGTCATGCTCGACCGCACGAGGGAGCTGTGGGAGGAGCAGGATCAGCACGTCGGCGACAGACAGCGACTCTTCGCCGCGGTCGCCGCCGCCGTGCGACGTGGCAAGCGTCCTGTACCCGGGCTCCTACGTCGACCTCGCACCCTCGTTCGTCTGGCCGTCGGTCACCTACGTCGATGTCGATCGACGCGCCGCCCACTTCTTCGCCGACCACGAAGGCACCAGTGAGCTGCTCCGTCAGCACAGAGCAGACCCCGCCGACCACTCCGTTCGGTTCGTCCGCGCGGACTACCAGGATCCTCTCGAGCTCGACGGGTGCTCGTTCGATCTCCTCATCTCGCTGTACGCCGGATTCGTCTCAGAGCACTGCACCCGCTACCTGAGGGTGGGCGGATTCCTGTTGGTGAACCCGAGTCACGGGGACGCCGCGATGGCGTCCATCGATCCCCGGTATCAGCTGAGTGCCACTGTCACGTCTCGTGCGGGTCGCTACTCGGTCAGCTCGAACCAGCTCGACACCTACCTGGTACCCAAGCGGGTGGTCGAGGTGACCAGAGAGCACCTCCACGACAGCGGGCGAGGGATCGCCTACACGAGGTCACCCTTCGCCTACATCTTCCAGCGAATCACCTGACGGTTGCCGACGTGCCGTCATGGGACGTCTCCAGCGTGGTGGCGACACCTGAATCGCGGTGACGAGTGGTGGACCTAACGGGACGGCTTTCAAACCCTTCAGATTGGGCGAATCTGTAGATTCGGGTGGAGCAGTCCTGCGTCGAGCCGCCAACGCCTTTCGGCGGGACCCATCCCCTCGGCGGCGCAGAGGTGCCAAGTAGATTTCCGGCCGTGGTCATGGGGCGCACGAAAGCCGTAGGCGCCGGAGTCGGGCCTCGTGACTGACGAACTGGTCGCCGTCGGACTCGGCGTCGTCGTGCTCGTCGGCCTCGCCATACTCCTGTACAGCCGGCGGGTGCAGTCCTCGTCGCGCTACCAAGCGGCCGTGGTTCCGCTTGCCAACATCATGGACGTCGGGTTCATCGTACTCTCGCCCGCGATCGTCTTTCTGGCCGGCTACGCGGCACCACTGGCAATGCTCGGGATCTGCCTCGTGGCCATCGCCACCGGGTACGCCATCGCCTACAACATCCGCCACTTCGAGCCACTCATCGGCAGCGGCGACTCGATGGAGACAGTTGAGCGGGTGGGCGAGTGGTCGCTGCTCGCTGCGTCGCTCGTCAACATCGCCTACTACACCCTGCTCCTCATCACCCTCGTCCTCTGGCCGCTCCACCTCTACTCCAACGGCCAGGTCAAGGTGTGGGGATCGGTGTTGCTGCTGGGCATCGCCGCCATCGGCTGGTTCGGGGGGATGGACTGGCTCAACCGCCAGGGCGACCGAACCACCGCGTTCAACCTCGCGGCGGTCTTCGGCGTCGTGACCGCCTTCATCGTCTACAACGTCCAGGACTGGCTCGGTGGTCGGTGGAGCCTGCCCGAGACCGATACGTCGCTCACCACCGACGACCTCCGGAAGCTGATCGGCCTCTTCGCGCTCGTGCAGGGCTTCGAGGCCGCTCGCTACATCGGCGAGCGCTTCGGCCGCGAGGAACGCGTCTCGACGATGCGGTTGGCGCAGTACATCTCATCGGTCGTGTTCGTCGCGTTGCTCGCGGCGGTGTTGATCCTGTTCGTCGAGATCGACGTGCCGGACAACGGAACCGGGATCTTCGTGGTCGCCGACCGTGTCGGCGACTGGCTTCCGTGGCTGGTGCTCCTCGCCGCGATAGGGAGCCAGACGTCGGCCATCATCAACGCCACCTCGTCGCGCAGCGATCTCCTCGTGGAGGCCAAGGTCCCCCGCAAGGTCAGCTTCGCTGTCGTGCTCGTTCCCGCAACGATCATCTTCCTGCTGGTCGACGTCACCGCTGCTGTGGCGCTGGCATCACGGGTGTTCGCCCTCTACTTCGCCATCCAGACCCTGATCGCCTGGGTTCTCGCCAAGCGAGCGCGGAACTGGTGGGCGGTGGCCGGCTTCACGGGCATCGAGGTGATGATGCTGACGATCGCCGTGTTCGGCGTGCCCATCTGAGCGCAGGGCCGTCGGGACTGCTGCTGACGAGCAGTACGTCATCCATCTTGTTGTCGCTTCGAGACGACGGCGCACGCGGTGAGACCGGCCATGCCCAAGCCACTGACGAGCACCCTTGCTCCATCCACGGGTCCGGCCGCCTCGAAGCACGCCATGATCCTCGCTACGGCGCAGGACGGAGACCGCCGCAGCCTTGCCGACCGAGTCGGACACTGGCAGAACGCTGGCTCCAGTGGCAGCAAAGCGTGTGTCGCTAGTTGATCGGCTGGTAGGTGGGAAACGGTTCGCCATCGGGCAGGGCGTCGAACATGGTGACCGCCCCGTCGTCGGTGAAGAGCTCCGGCTGGCCGCTCGGCCACTCACCGGGAAGGTAGCGGGATCCGCCGGCGGCATAGGTCCACATGCCGACGCCGACGTCGCCCAACTCGCTCGGACCGGTCGCGTCGGGGTCCCACCACACCTCGGTCTGGTCGTCGATGCCCGCGAAGTCGACTCCGGGCCACACCCCGCGCTCACCCCAGCTGACCTGAGGCGCCACCGGCGATGACGTGGCGATCGCAGCGGAGAAAACCGCCGAAGCGAAGGTCACCGGGGTGAGGTCCGGTCCTGCACCCTGGATCCCCGAGTACAACAGCTGCAGGCTCGGCAGGATCAACGACGTCTGCTCGGCAGCCGGGTCCTCGCCGTGGAACCAGCGGTACAGGTACGTGGCGCCGGCCACGTCGGGGTCGATCCTCGCGAACAGCGTGGACGGGCCGAACGCATGTGCCCACTGCTGCTGGTCGTAGGTGCGGGCGAAGATGTTCGTGTCGACGAGATCGGAGCCACCGAGCACCCACTCGGGGAAGTAGCCCTGCTCGGTGGCGGTTCGTGTGAGGCTCTGCGGAGCGAGCGGATCACCCTTGAAGACCACGGTCGTGACACCCGAATCCCTCATGCGGGCGATGATCTCTCGGGCGTCGGCCGACAGCCCGACCGGGTTCTCGTACGTCGCGACCACGTCGAACCCAACGCCGTACTCCTCGTCGAGCGTCGTCGCGAGCTCGTCGAGGAGCACCTCGTCCTGAGGAGTCGACGAGAGGTACACGAGGCCGAGCTTGCGGGTCGACCCCGCGACCTCGTCGCCACCGAAGGACGCAGGGCGACCGGCGAGGCGCTTGCCGATGTACTCGGCGGACATCAGCTGGGCCTGCTCGGCGTTCATCTGGATGTCCCACACGTAGGGGCTTCGCTCCTCGTACCAGGCGGTCGTCTGGCCGGGGGCACAGGAGATGCACAGCACCTCGTTCGCGGCCAGCGTGTCGGCGAACGACTCGGTCAGGGCCGGTCCGCCGATCACGGCGAACGGAGCGATGTCCCGGGCGATCGTCTCCGCGTCGGAGGTCGCCGCGACCGGATCCGCCCCTGAGCCCGTCGCGTCGTAGCGCACGAGCTCCACGTCACGTCCGTACGTCTCGAAGTACGTGCCGAGCAGCTCGTTGAAGCCCTCGTAGGTCGCGAACACGTCGTCAGGCGTGTCGTCGTTGCCGATCTGACGGTAGATGAAGCTCAGCACCGGGTCGTTCGCCTGAGGGAGGTACACGACCACCTTGACGGAATCGGCTGTGACCCCCGTCGAGGTCGCGCCACCGTTGTCGCCGTCGAAGGGCAAGAAGCACTCGGGTGCCGGTCGGGCGGGCAGCGCAAGGGTGCCGGTCGAGGTGTCACACCGCTCCCCCCAGTCCAGACTGTCCGCGTCGTCGGTCGTGACGGCGTCGCTGAAGGAGACGACGCCGGAGGGGCGCTCGGGGATCGTCGTCGCGGTTGCGGACCCGGCCGCGTCGATCGAGTTCGTTCCGGAGACATTCACCGTCACGAGCAGCACCGCAAGACCGAGACTGAGCGCGGTGAGCGGGCCCCACTTCGCGAGCCACCCCATGGGTCGCCGCTGATCGTCAGTCTCGGTGTTCATGGCCTTCCTTGCCGTTCGTTGACACAGCGATTCCGCTGAGCGGGGGTCCGGATCGGTTCACGGTCGAGTGGTCGACGCCCAGGTACGACGAGATCACGGCGGGGTCCGCCAGCACCTCATGGGGCGAGCCGACCGAGATGACCGATCCGCTCTCCAGTGCGACGAGACGGTCCGAGAGACCTGCGACGAGCGGCATGTCGTGCTCGATGACGACCATTGCGCAGCCCAGCTCCCGGCGGACGTGACGGAGCAGCTCGCCGAGCGCCTCGACCTCCGCCTGGGCGACCCCAGCTGCCGGCTCGTCGAGCAGCAGCACCGATGGCCGATGGCCGACCACGCAGGCCAGCTCGACGATCCGGCGACTGCCGGTGGACAGCTCCGAGGTGAAGCAGTCGCGGTACTCGCCGAGGCCGAAGATGTCCAGGAGTTGCTCAACGCGTCGAGCAACGTCGGTCTCGCTGTCGTAGCTCGCCGGCATATGGAGCGCCGCATTGAACGGATCGCGAACCTCCGTCGTACGGTCCAAGGACACGGCGATCGTCTCGGCGACGGTGAGGCCGGGGAACAATCGGCCCCCCTGGAACGTCCGGCCGAGCCCGCACCGGGCCCGACGAGACTGCGACCAGCGTGAGATGTCCTGGCCCGAGAGCAGGACCTTGCCCTTGTCGAGGCGTTGCAGGCCACAGATGAGATCGAGGATCGTCGTCTTGCCCGCACCGTTCTGACCGACGAGGCCGACGATCTCGTCACGGCCGACCACGAGGTCCACCGAGTCGACTGCAGTGATGCCACCGAATCGACGGGTGACCCCGACGAGCTCCAGCGCAGCGGCGTCCGCCCGACTCGCGTTCCTCAGCGAACGCGACTGAGACCTCTCGTGCGGTGGATCCCCACTCACGGCGACGGGAAGCTGCTCGGCACCGTCGGAGAGGAACACCGACCGAAGCAGGTTCGGCTGATCGACGATCTCATGCGCGGGCCCGCTGTAGCGGACCTGACCGCGCTCCATGAAGTACACCCTCGAGGCCAACGTCAGAGCGACATTCACCGATTGCTCGACGATCAACACCGAGGTCCCCGACGCGGCGGCGCCCCGCACGAGCTCTGCCAGTTCGCCGACGATGAGTGGCGCGAGGCCGAGACTGAGCTCGTCGATGATGAGCAGCTTGGGTCGGGTCATCAGTGCCATCGCGAGCGCGAGAATCTGCTGCTGGCCGCCCGAGAGGTTGCCGGCGGGATCGTGGCGCCGATGTTCGAGGACGGGAAACCTGTCGAGCATCGACTCGATCTGCGACGCGAAAGCGGCCGGGTCGTGTCGTAGCTGCCACGCCGCGGTCCGCAGGTTCTCCTCGACCGAGAGCCCTTCGAACACGCCGGCGCCGCCCGGGAGCTGGCCGATCCCCAGCGCCGCGATCTCGTTGGGAGGGGCATGGGTGATGTCGCGGCCGTCGTAGATCACCGCACCGAAGTCGGCCTCGGTGACACCGGTGATCGCACGCAGCAGCGTCGACTTGCCGGCGCCGTTGGTGCCCAACAATGCAACGACCTCGCCTTCGCCGACCTCGATGCTCACGTCGAAGAGGACCTGCAGACTGCCGTAGCTCACGTTGAGGTCGTGGACGCTGAGCAGCTTCGCCCGACCCTCCTGTCGGTCGACGAGGGCCTGGGAACGCGCCGCAGAGGAACGCCACACGTCCTCGATGTCGCGCCGGACGACCTTCGAGCCGGTCGAGATCATCCAACCGCCGGTCAACAGGATCGGCGAGAGGATCAGCAGGCCGGCCCTGGTCCCCCACGCGTCTCCGATCCAACCCATGACCGGGAGGAGCGCGAGTCCGGGGATCGCCCACCACGACGCGACCGAGAACCCGACGGCACGGGCACGTGCCGGGATCGCGAGCGACAAGGTCCCAAGGATCCCGGGCAGGAGCGTCGCGAGGACCATCGTGAGCAACACGTTGAACACGACGGCAAGTGCCAGGTTCGGAGCGAGGGCGAAGCCGGCTGCGAACACCGCTCCGAGACTGGCGGCCCAGCGGAGGAAGGAGAAGATCAGCGCAGGGTCGCGTGCGTAGAGGCGCATGCCGAGGCGCGCGCCGACTGCCAGGCCGACCAGCTGGAACGGCTCGACGGCTGCAGCCAGGTAGCCGCGCTGCAGCTCATCGAGCCCGTAGACGTCGGAGTACATCAGGCTCGCGATCGACACGAAGCCGATCAGCGACACCGCCAGGAAGGGCACCGCGTACCAGATTCTCCGGAGCACCTCGATCTTCCACAGGAGTCGCCACGACTCGGCGAATGACGTCAAGGGCTCCTCGGTCAGCACCGCCTCGGCTGATGCACCTGCCGACCGTCGCTCCTGTGCTCCTCGGACTGGCTCACGCATCCTCGTGCCGATCACCACGAGGATCAGCGTCGGGACGGCGAACACGTAGAAGGGCGCACGCCAGGAGAATGCGGCGGCGAGCGCGCCGGCGAGAAGCGGTCCGATGAACTGGCCGACGACGTTCGCGGCGCGATGGAAGCCGAAGATGGCGGGACGCCGCTCAACGGAGTAGTAGTCGGACAGCAGCGAGTTGTGGGTCGGGTCGACCACTGCCCGTCCGATTCCCGTTCCGGCCCGCGCGACGATCAGCATCCATGTCGCGGTCGCTGCACCGGTGACGACCGAGAACAGGCCCCACACGGCTGCGCCGGCCAGGGCGATGAACACGCGGTTGCTGCGATCGGCCCATGCGGCGATCGGCATCTGCAGCGCCAGTGCAAAGAGGGCCGTGAACGCCACGAGTGCGAGGACTCCGCTGTTCGACATGTCGAAGGCATCGCGGACGTTCGGCAGAAGGACCCCGAAGGCGGTGCGGTCCAGTTCGTCGACGCAGTTCAGGCCGAACAGCACCAGCAGCGGAAACGTCGCCGAGCCGCCGGTCAGCTCTCGCATCGCTCGCCCCGGATGGCGGAGCCCGCTGGCCCAGCCCCGCACGGCGAACGTGGAGCGGAGCGCGGCGCGCAGGTCGCCGAGCGACACGCGCTCAGGTGTGGATTCGCTCATGCCAGGACGTCGCTGTCATCAACGGCACCGATGATCTCGGACCAGGCGACGGGCGGCTCGTCCCCCGGCTCGGCGCCGGCGGATCGCTCGATGCTCAGCGAGGTGATCCCGTTTCGTCGCGTGACCCAGGTGAGGTAGCGGTCCCTGAGCGACGTCACTGCTCCCTCGATGCCGCGAGGGAACGACAACAGCACGAACAGGACGCCGACTCCCGACGCGAGGAACGACCACGGCGCGGGGAGGAGCCACATCGATCCCCGCTGGAAGAGCGCGCCGTACACCGCTCCCCCGAGGCCACCCAGACCGCCGATGACCGTCGCGACGAACACGGCGACGCTCTCGTCCGCCCCGTAGCTGACCTCCCGGAAGGCGGCCTGCTGCAGCACGAGCGTGACACCGGCGACCGCCGCGATCGCGCCTGAGGCGGCGAACGCGGTGAGCTTCACACGCGTCGGGCTCACGCCGAACGACGCGGCACCGACGTCATTGTCCCGGAGCGCCACCAGGACCCGACCGGTGCGTGTTCGACGCACGGCGCCCATTCCGGCCATGACGGAGACCAGAACGAAGAGAGTGAAGTAGTAGAGCCGCAGGGGCGAGTCGAGCGAGACCAGCCCCAGCACCTCGGGGCGGTCGAACGAGCCGGTCGGGATCCAGCCCCCCAGCCGGTTCGAGAACACCCAGGCAGAGGCCGCCAGGGAGGCAGCGAGAGTCGTGACGGCCAGATACATGCCCCGCAGGCGCAGCGCCGGAAGACCGACCACCACGGCGACCAGCGCTCCGACCACCGCGGCGATGAACATCGTCGCAACCGGGTCGATGCCGTGCTCGGCCATCGACCACGCCCCCACGGCGCCACCGGCGCCGACGAAGGTCATCTGGCCGAGCGACACCAGTCCCGCCCACCCCGTGAGGATCACGATCGACACACCGACGATGCAGAACGTGACGACGACCCCCGCCTTCAGCTGTCCGTTGGTGCCCATCAGCAACGGAACGAACAGGACTGCGGCCAGTACCGACCCGATCGTCGCGACCCGGGCCAGGCGCACTTCCCGGAGTCGGCGAAGCTCCCACGGGACCGGGCGCACGGCCGTGTGGTCGGTCCACGACGAGCTCGCGGCGTCGTGACGACCGGTGGTGGCGCGGGTCCACAGGAGGCTGACGATGATCAACGCCGCCAGGATCGGGGACATCAGCCAGGCGTCACCCTGGTTCCATCGCACGCCCGACTCGAGCAGCCCCAGGGAGATCGCCGTCGCCGCGATCGCGACGAGGTGGGTCATGCGACCGAGCACGACCGCTGCGAGCGAGCGCAACAGGACCGTGAGCCCGAGCCCCACCCCGAACGGCAGGCCCGCCACGCCAGCGGTGAGCACCACCGCCACGAACGACAACACCGCAGCAGCGGTCCAGATCTGCGCCTCCAGCCGACGAACCGGGACACCGAGGCTCATCGCACGATCGGACCGCTCCGCGGCCGCTCTCACCGCCGTACCGGTCTCGGTGCGTCGCAGCACCACCGCCAACGCCAGGAGCAACAACGGAGCGACGACCGCGGCGATCAGGTCGTTCGCGTCGAACACGACACCGCCGAGTTCCACGCTCCAGGAGAACGGCGGCGGCATCGACCGTATGGCAGCGCCCTCTCCCCACAGCTGCGGCAGGAGAAGACCCCCGAACGCGAGGACCTGTGACAAGCCGATCGTGGCGACCGTCAGGTTGAGGCGGGGCGCGGAGAAGAACCTGCGGACGACCAAGATGTCAGCCGCCAGGCCGACGACGAGCGCCGCCAGCAACCCGAGCGTCACGCCGACCAGCCACGGCAGACCCGCCAAGGTCACCAACAGCACGGCGAGCGTTGCGGGCAGGGTGCCCATGTCGCCCTGTGCGAAGTTGATCACACGGTTCGCCCGCCACACGAGCGCCAAGCCGACCGCCGAGAGCGCGCCGAGCACACCGAGAATCAGACCGGACAGAGCTGCACCCACCGGCATCGGGAACAGCACAACCTGGACGGCGACGACCAGCACCGCCGGGGAGGCCAGGACCAGCACGTCGCTGTGCCATCTCCACGAGCCCATCAATCCCCCAAGCCGATCATCACCCCGTCCATGGGCCCGGGAGACCTGGGTTCATGCTCCCGAACGCATTCCTACTGTCATTCGAGAGTACCAGTCCCAGAACTGATCGGATCGTCGGGAGCGGGCCTGATGGAGCGATGACCCTGCGAAGCTGGCCGTCCCCGCAACGATCGCGTCACGATCGCTCGACTCACCCGGCCGAGGAATGGGGCGAACTCGCCCGCTGTCCCCATCGCCCGTGTCGCGAGCTCTCGCCTCGAACCACGTCGCCTGTCCGCCGGCCGGTCAGGACACTTCCCATCCTGACGGCCACAGGAGGTATCACGTGGTGGTTGCTGCGGCGTTGCGCTCGGCCTGGTGGTCGGTGATCGCCTTGCCGATGGCGTTCATCATCGAGCCGGCGAACTGCTCACGATTCGTGGCCGCGAATCGCTCAGCGTCGAGTGGCCGGGCCGCTGCGCCAGACACGACCGGGTGCACCTCGCGCTGGATGAGCTCGAAGCTGTGCTCGGTCGCGTCGGGTTCGGCCCAGTCGTGCGCCATGAACAGGTAGGTGCCGAAGCCACCGGACTTCGCCCGCAGGCGCTCGAGCTGGGCGATGGCCATCTCCGGAGTGCCGATCACGGCGAATCCACCCTCGTTCAAGGCGTCGATGAGCTCGTCGCCGTCGGCGCCCTCGGGCGCCAACGGAAGGGCGGCGACCTCTCGGAAGTAGCGCACCCACTCGGCCAGGCCGTACGCGACGTCCCGGCGTGCCTGTTCCTCGGTCTCGGCGATGTGCATCGGACCGACGAGGCGCCAACCGTCGCGGCTCACCGACGTGCCGAACTCTGCGGCGCGTTCCTCCATCACCTGCCAGTGACTGCCGAGCACGTCGAAGCCGCCGGTTGTCGTCGCGCCGATCGACAGCAGGGATGTTCCGAAGCGACCGGCTGCGCGGGGCCCGGCGGGCGACACGGTGGCGGCGACCGCCACCTCGAAGTGCGGGCTGCTGAAGGGGCGGAGCTGCAGCTTGGCGTCACGAAGCTCGAACCAGTCGGCCGATCGGGTGACCCGCTCCTCGGAGCGAAGCAGTTCGAGGATTGCTTCGAGGGACTCCTCCATGCGGTCGCGCTGCGTCATCGGGTCGATGCCCATCATGAAGGCGTCTGACGGCAGCGAACCGGGTCCGACGCCGAAGATGACGCGACCGCGGGTGAGGTGGTCGAGCAGCACCATCCGGTCGGCGACCATCAACGGATGGTGGTACGGGAGCGAGACGACACCGGTGCCGAGACGGATGCGGCGGGTGCGGGCCGCAGCGGCGGCGATGAACACCTCGGGCGAGGCGATGATCTCCCACCCAGCCGAGTGGTGTTCCCCGATCCAGGCCTCGGCGAAGCCGATGCGGTCGAGGTGCTCGATCAGCTGGAGGTCGCGCTCGAGCGCGAGGGTCGGGTTCTGACCGGCTCGATGCCATGGGGCCATGAAGATGCCGAAGTCCATGGACGCGATAGTGACATAGGCTCTCCTAAAAGATCAAGGTAGTGGCAGTGTGTCTCTCGATAGTCGGCCTGCTGCTCACAAGCGGAAGGTCGGTCACCTCCGGATGTCAGGGAGCAGCCCGCGAGCGGCTACCCCCGGGGAGTGGCCTCGATCCACGCGACGATGTCGGCGGCCAACTCCGCCCCGGCATCCTCCTGGATGAAGTGCCCGGCCTCGGGGAAGTCCTTGTGGGGCTGTCCGGCCGCCCCCCGGATCTGCTGCCTGGTGGCGTTGCGGGTGGCCTCGTCACCGAACATCGGGTCCATCAGGCCGAACATGCCCAGCACCGGTCGCTCGAAAGCGTCGAGCGCCGCCCGTGCTGCTTCGTTGGTGGGCGGATGGCCGAGCGTGTTGATGAGCGACGGGAACGTGCGCGGGCCGGCCATGTAGGCCCGGGCGGGGAACGGTGCGTCGTAGGCGGCCTTCTCTGCGTCGGTGAGGCCCCGGCGCACGCCGTTGTCCATCACCACCGACGGCATGAAGTCCTTCCCCACCAGGGCGTAGTGGATCCACCTCTCGAACAGCGCAAGGCCGTTGAAGTTCACCGCCGCGAGGGCCTCAGCGGTGAAGGGCAGGTCGAGATCCTGGGGCTCGAGCGTCTCGGGGAGCGTCATCGGCTCCAGCCCCTCAGGGAGGACCGGGAGGTTGCCGTTGGCCACCACCACCCGGGCGAACCGGTTCGGCCGGTTGCCGACGCAGCGCAACCCGATCACCGAACCCCAGTCCTGCACGATCGGAGTGATGCCCGACAGGTCGAGCAGGTCCATGAAGGCCTCGACCCAGGCGACGTGCTGGAGAAACGTGTAGTCCCCCAGCTGCACCGGCTTGTCAGACCGACCAAAACCGATGAGGTCCGGCGCGATGACACGCAACCCGGCATCGGCGAGCACCGGGATCATCCAACGGTACAGGTAGCTCCAGTCGGGCTGGCCGTGGAGGCACAGCACCACCTCGCCATCGGGGTCCCCGGCCTCGACGTAGTGCATGCGCATCCCGTCGACCTCGACGTAGCGCGGTTCCCACGGAAAGTCGGGAAGGTCGTCGAAGCACTCGTCGGGCGTGCGAACGAACGGCCGACCGGTGGCGGTCCAACGGATGTACGCGTCGTCGGTATCGACGTCGGGTGGGAGCGTGGGCTGACGGTTGGTCATGGGACCTCCATTGCGGGGACGGGCGAGCGGGCGACCAGCCGAGCCCAACGGGTCGTCGCGCTACTGGTCGGCCGTGATGAACCAGATGATCCGGCCAACGTCGACCACCCACCTGCCGGAGCAGGCAGCGCTGGCAGGGCGCAGCGTCTGGTCGTTCGAATGAGAAGAATCGGGAGATATACTCCCATATTCTGGCCGGGCGTGCACGGACACGCGGCCGCACGACGAGAGGGAGCACCACCATGACCGACGACCTCATCCTCGACTCCCTGCGGCGTCGCATGGCCGCAATGCACACGCTGTGGTACGACGCCGTCGACACGATGGGCGCAGAGCATGTGAACCACTTCGAGCGAGAAGGGGTGCTCCCGATCGCGTTCTCGCTGTTCCACTACCCCAACATGCAGGACGCCACCTTCATGGTCCTCACCGGACAGCCGCCGATCTGGAACGACGAGTGGCAGGACCGGGTTCGGATGGCGATCAACGACCACGGCAAGGAGCGCACCGTGGAGGAGATGATCCACCAACGCGTCGGGGACTACGCGGCGTTCACCGAGTACATGCGGACCGTTTTCGAGCGGACCGAGGGATGGTTGGCCGAACTCGAACGCCCCGAGCTCGACAAGGTCGTCGTTCCGCGCCCGTTCCCGCCGGTGGTTGCCAACACGTTCAGCGCCCGCGTTGCCGGCGACGACGGCATCACCGTCCTCGATGCCATCGAGTGCTGGTGGTACCAGCACGGCATGCGGCACATGGGCGAGATCGAGCTAGCCAGGGGCCTCGTCGGTCTTGGCGGGATGACGTCCTGACCACCCGCAGGATCGATCAGCAGCTCGAGCAAGCGCTGTGAGCCGAGCGCAGGCCCACGCATGTCACGAACCGGCGATCGACCCGCCTAGATTCTCACCGGAGGCCCGAGCGGATGACTGACGCAATCGACGACGAGCGGATCGACGGCCGATCGCTTCGCTCGGTGCGCAGCCGGCGTGCCGTGGCGGAGGCCTTTCTCGACCTGCTCGACGAGGGAGTGCTGCAGCCGACCGCTCAACAGGTCTCCGAACGGTCCGGCGTGTCACCCAGCACCATCTTCCGATTGTTCGATGACCTCGACGGCATGTACTCCGAGGCGTTCTCGGTGCAGGTCGAGCGGATTGCGCACCTCCTGGTGACGGTCCCGGATCGTGGCCCGCTCGAAGAACGGCTCCGCAAGCTCATCCGCACCCGGGCGCGTTTGTACGAGGAACTGGCGCCAGTCCTTCGCTTCCAGGCTCGGTCGACCGTCCCCGTCTCTGGCCGGTGGTCCAACAGGTCCGCTGCGAATGCGATCCTTCGTGATGAGGTGGCCAAGGTCTTCAGCCTGGAGCTCGCTGGTGCCCCGGTCGGAGCACTCGACTCGCTCGACGCCTTGACCAGCTGGGAGATGTGGGAGCGACTCAGGACCGTCCAAGGACTATCGGTCGCCAAGGCCAGGTCCAACATCGAGGGCATGGTGCTCGCCGTCGCTCAGCGTCCGACTGAACTGACCGCCACCGGTGTCGAGCATCACCCCTCGCTGAGGGGGACTAGAAGTCCGTCACGGTCGCTCTCGTCTTGGGATTGGGGTTGTTGGTTGGATCGAACAGAGTCGCAGCCCGAACCTCGAGTGTCGTCGGCGCAACTACCTGCCGTTACGCAGACGACGACATAGTTGTCGCCGTCGCCGAGATCGTCGAAGCCGAGGATCCCGTGTTCCACGCCACCTTCGTCGACCACCGCGAAGCCGTCGAGCTGGTCGGCGCCCACCTCGGAATTCTGCGGACCGGTGACGCCGCCCTGCCACGTTGTCTGGATCTCGTCCGTCGATCCAAGTGAGCTGCACTTCTCCTCCGCGGGTCGAATCTTGGCCAGCACCACTTCGGGACCGTCCTCGAAGGTGTCGATGTCATCGGTCTCGAGCCCGCTGAGGTCGGTCCCGTCGACGGCCCGCAACTCACCCGCGATCGATATGCGGGCCGGCCGGTCATCTGCAGTCCCCAGCTCTCCAACGAGCAGCACCGTCTGGAGCTCGTCACTGTCGTCGGCGGGAGCCAGCGGGGCGCAGGTGGGAGACGCCTTGCGCCCCGAGGACGTCGTCACGACGAAATCGCTCGCATCGAGGGACTCGGCATCGACCTGACGCGACACAACCACAGGGAGTCCTTCAGCATGGGCCTCGAGTTCGCAACCGGCGACCTCCTCGAGGTTCGGAGTCAGAACCTCTGGCAGGTCGACCACGCCGAGGTACGCGGACAGGAACGCCGACTGTCCGTCGCCTGACTCGCCCGCCAGCCCAGCGATCGTCGTGGCACTCGCGTCGTCGTCATCGCTGGTCTGGTCGCCCTGCCCGCAGCCGGCAGCGCCGAAAGCCAATGCCACAGCGGCGAGAGCCAAGAGCAGGCGCGTGGTCCTGGTGCCTGGACCGAGGCGGTCGTGAGGTTCCATCTGAGAGCAATGTTGTTCCACCTCAGGTCTGTCGCGACGGTGACGCTTCGACCCTCCCCTCCCTGTGGCGGCGAACACGGTCGGCGTCAGGACTTGCTTTCGTCATGTATTGCGATAGAGACTACCGGAAGTTTGAGCCAGGGGACCGAACGATGTTGACGATCACGTTGCTGGGTACAGGTAGTCCGCTTCCCGACCCGAGCCGGGCCGGTCCGGCGACGCTCGTGTCGACGACGGCCGACGAGCATTTCCTCGTCGACGCCGGCCGAGGGGTGCTGATGCGGTTGGCCGCGGCCGGGGTCGGAGTCGATCGACTCAGTGCCGTGCTCCTGACACACCTGCACTCCGACCACATCACCGACCTCAACGACGTGATCACCACGCGCTGGGTCATGACGTTCCAGCCGACGCCGCTCACGATCGTCGGGCCACCCGGGACCCAGCAGGTGGTCGACAGCATCATCGAGTCCCTCGGCCCCGACATCGGCTACCGGCTCGATCACCACCAGGACCTGTCGTCGTACGGCTTCACGCCGGTGCGGGTGATCGAGGTCGCCGACGGGCCGGTCGACCTCGGCACCGAAGCGACGGTCGAGACGGCACCTACTGATCACCGCCCGGTCCACCCGACCATCGCCTTCCGCATCGAGCACGACGGCACATCGGTGGTCGCCGCCGGCGACACGGTGCCCTGCGAGGGCCTCGACCGCCTGTCGCGCGGCGCAGGTGCACTCGTGCACACCGTGATCCGCAAGGACGTCATCGCGAACATCCCCCTGCAGCGCATGATCGACACGCTCGACTATCACTCTTCACCCGAAGAGGCGGCTCAGACAGCGAAGCGTGCGGGTGTCGGGACGCTCGTCCTCACCCACTACGTACCCGCCTTCCCATCCGGCGGCGGCGACGACTGGCGAGCGCTGGCCGCCGAGCACTTCGACGGGCCGATCGAGCTCGGCGACGACCTCCACCGAATCGACATCTCGCCGAGCACCTGACCGATGGGCACAGAGCTGACCCTTGCCGGTGTCCGTCAGCCAAGAATTGGACCGCGAGTCCTACATGCGGCATCGAGAGGACGGCCACACCGACATGAACGACGAAGTCGAGCGCGACACGTCACTTCGTCGCCGCGATCCCGGGGAAGAGTTGGCGCTCGAGGCGGTCGGCTTGACGAAGGTCTACGGCACTGGTCCGGCTGCCGTGCACGCCATCGACGACGTGTCGTTGCGGGTCGAGCAGGGCGAGATGTTGTGTGTGATGGGCAAGAGCGGCTCGGGCAAGTCGACCCTCCTCCACCAGCTCGGGCTCCTCGACCACCCGACCGAGGGCTCGGTGGTCATCGACGGGGTGGAGGCGACGGCGCTCCCGGAGGGTGAACGGGGCCGGCTGCGACTCGAGCGGCTGGGCTACGTGTTCCAGGAGTACGCACTGCTGCCCGAGCTGACCGCCGAAGAGAACGTCTACCTTCCGGGGCACATGCTCGGGATGTCCCGGCACGACTGCCGCCAGCGGGCCCAGGAGTTGCTGGAGCTGGTCGGTCTCGCCGGACGAGCTCGTCACCGACCCGGCGAGATGTCAGGCGGGGAGCAGCAGCGGGTCGCGATCGCCCGGGCTTTGATGAACGAACCGGAGATCGTCTTCGCTGACGAGCCGACGGCGAGTCTCGACACGCTGTCCACCAAGACGGTCATGAACGCGCTCACCGAGCTCAACCGCGACCTCGGGGTCACCGTCGTGTTCGTCAGCCACGATCCCGACCATCGCAAGTACGCCACCTCGCTCGTCTTCCTCCGGGATGGCCGCATCGTGGAGCCGTACTTCTGATGCGCCTCGTCGAGACGATCAGAACCGCAGCGTTCCTGGCCGTTCGGGCGCTGGTCCGAGGACCCCTCGGCGTGCTGGTGATGACCATCGCGATGATGTCGCTCGTCTACGTCCAGCTGCTGTTCATCCCGTCTCTGATCCAGGGAGCCATCGACCAGATCGAGTCGCAACTCATCGACACGACCACCTCCAGCGTGCAGGTCAGCCCGGGCCCCGACGAGAAGGTGATCGCGGACTCCTCCGCCGTGGTCGCCTCGGCTCGCGACGTGCCCGACGTCGAAGCAGCCACGGCAGCGCTCCGAGTCGGCTCCGAGGTCTCCTCCGGCACGATCAGCGGAACCTGGCCGGTTGTCGCCATCGAACCGGACTCCTACGGCGAGGTCTTCACCACCCCGTCGAACCTGATCGATGGTGACTGGCTGGCCGACGGCGACCGTGACGGGATCGTGCTCGGCATCGGCATCGCCGGTGCCGGCGACACCTCCCGCAGCACCTACCGCTCCTCGCTGCGATCCGTCCAGGTCGGCGACGACGTCGACGTCACCTTGATGGACGGCACGCAGGCAACCTTCACCGTCCGCGGCATCTACCGCAACAACTTCGAGCCATCAGACTCCAGCGCCTTCATCACCCGAGACGCTGCGGCGGCGCTGCTGCCGAACACCGACGACATCGCCACGTCGATCAGCATCCGCACCGTACGTGGTGCTGAGCACACGGTGGTCGAGCGTCTCCAGGAACAGCACGACAACCTCGGATTCGAGACGTGGCTCGACCTTCGGGTCGTGATCGACAACCAGACGAAGTCGTTCGATCTGATCAAGCAGATCCTCCGCGTCGTGTCCCTACTGGTCGCTGCGGTCACCGTCACCATCGTCACCTACGTCGACCTGGTCGGAAAACGGCGCACGATCGGCATCGAGCGAGCGATCGGCATCCGATCGAACGCCATCGTGTGGAGCTACGTCCTCAAAGCGGTCGCCTACGCTCTCGCCGGCACGACCGTTGGCATCACGCTCTACCTAGGCGCAGTCGTCCCGCTCATCGACCGCTACCCGTTCTCCTTCCCGAACGGCGACGTCACCCTCAGCGTGAGTCGCTCGCAGCTACGCTCCGATGCCGCGATCCTGATCGTCGTCGCCGTCGCCTCGGCCTTGCTTCCTGCACTCCGAACTGTCCGCGTCCGCATCCTCGACGCCATCTGGCAATGAGTGACGAAAGGTCTGCTGCAGGTTCGGTTGACGATGGTTCGTGAGACGATCGTCGTGCTCTGCAGCCCCCCATCACCGACCAGATCGACGCGCCCAGCACCCAGAGCACCCGATGAGAGTTGCGCTGGCGAAGAACGTCGCGATCCCACGCCACGGCGAGAGCTGGACGGAACCTCGTTGCCCCTGGCCTCGGGAACCTTCGTCTCGTCTTTCAAACCCTGCGCCTGACCAGGGGTGACCGGACAAAGTCGTTGTCGATCTCACAACAGTCGTGGACGCGAGAGGACTCGAACCTGTGACCTCTGCCGTGTGAAGGCAGTGCTCTAACCAGCTGAGCTATACGTCCGGGGTGCGGCACGTTACCGCAGGCCCCAGAACCGGCCCAACCGATCCACCCTCCGTCACGCTCACGGGTACGTGCGCAGCTCGACCGTGTTGCCGTCGGGGTCACTGCACGTACAGCCCGGTCCCCCACCCCCGCGCGCCGAAGAGCCGGCGCGGTGCGCACCACCACCTCGAACCGCCCCGACGCCGCGACCTCGTCGAGATCGGCGCCCTCGACGACCACGCACAGGTGGTCGGCGTTCACACCGGTGCGGTCGGTCTCGAGCAGGTCGATGATCGTGGTGGCGTCGAGGCGCACCGACAGGAACGGGGCCTGCCCGGCCTCCCACTCCTCCAGGCGGACGGGCTCGGCGCCCAGCAGGTCGTGCCACCACGCCAGCGATCGGCGGGCGTCGGCCACGTTCAGGACCACGTGGTCGAGACCGGTGACGCGCAACATGGGACCAGCGTAGGACGCCAGAAGCGCGCGATCTCGGCGATCCGCGACCCTCACCGATGCCGACGATGGTGGGGTCAGCGGGAGCTCTTGAGACACAACGTGGTGCGGTTGTCGTCGAGCGGGAGCGGACGGGTGTCGGGCGGGCACGGTCGGGGCGTGGCCACGATGGATGCCACCACCGCCGAGTTCCCCGTGCCGCAGTTCACCTGCACCGGCTGGGGCCCGGTGTCCAGCGCCGCCACGAGCAGGCAGGAGCCGACCTCGAAGCTCGGTTCCGTGGGCGGCGGCGACGGGTTCGGGCCCGAGCTGTCCTGCTGGGTGGCATAGGCGCTGAACACCAGGATCCCCACCAGCACGACCACCACCACGATCACCGGCAGGTAGCGGAAGATCGGGACGTGGGCCTCCTGCACGACGATGCCGGACGGTTCCCAGTCGGCGGGTCGCCGCGGCGGCCCCGAGCGCTCGCCCTCGACCGAACCGGATGCCGTTGCCCCCCGGGCCAGGGTGCGGTCGTAGTCAGCCCGGCGGAGCGGGTCGCGCAACACGTTCCATGCGGCGTTGGCGGCCTTGATCGTGGCGTCGGCCTGCCGGCGCCGAGCCGGGTCGTCGCTGTGCCGGCGGTCGGGGTGGTTGGCCTTGGCCAAGCGCACGTAGGCGGTGCGGATGTCGTCCGCCGATGCCTCCGGCGACACCCCCAGCACCTCGTAGTGCGTGCCCACTGGACGACTCCTGTTCGCGACCGGGGTTCAGCCTATGCGCCCCCTCGCCGGCCACGACCATCCCTGGGCCCATCCCCACCGACCGCCGACGCAGGACCCGGGTCTCCGGGACGGATGTGTCGGAGCATCCCCCGGTGCCCATCGACTCTTTTCATGCTGTTTCAGATATTTTGTTGTTGTTCTCTTGCATCTCGTGCTTCCGACCTGGGGATCATGGCGCGATGGGACATCGGGTGAGGGTGGTGCACGACAGCGAAGGGCGGCTGGTGGCGGTCAAGGCCCCCCCGGCCGACGATCCGGAGCGCACGGGGCGCGAGGCGCAGATCCTGCGTGACCTGCGCCATCCCGGCGTGGTCGAGGTCGTCGACCCCCACGACGACGGCCGGGAACTGCACACCCGGTGGGTCGGTGCCCGCACCGCCGCCGACCTGCCCCGACCGCTCGAGCCGGATCGGGCCGCGGGGCTCGTGCTGGCGGTCGCCGCCACCGTGAGCGACCTCCACCAGGCCGGCATCGTGCACGGGAACCTCGACCCCACCCACGTGCTGCTCGACCCCTTCGGCCGACCGGTGCTGTGCGGATTCGGCGACGCCGAGCGCCTCGACGGCCCACACGGCCCCCGACCCTCGACCGACGTGGCCGGCCTGGGCGCGCTGCTGGCCACCCTGCTGACGGACGACGACGAGTCCGCGGACCATCGCCACCCGACGGCTCCCCGCTCGTGGCGCCGTCGACCGGGTCGACGACGCGTCGCCGAGTCCAGGGCCCTGCTGGGGATCGCCGAGCACGCCACCGCCACCGATCCGCTGGCCCGGCCGGGGCTCAGGGCGTTCATCGATGCCCTGCACGCCGCCGCTCCCGACGCCGCGCTCCCCCCCGAGGACGGCACCGCCCCTGCGGGTGGACGCGCACCGAGCGACCCGTCGTCGTGCGACCCGACCCCGCCATCGATGCGCTCTTGACCCTCCTCGCCGACCCGGCGTTGCGGCAGGACCCGACCGAGAGCGCGACCAGCTCCGACCGCCCCGCCTCCGGCACCGCTGGGCTCGGCGAGGGCGGCCACGGATCGGCCCGGCCCGAACCGCGCCGCGACCGACGTCACGAGCGCCGTCGACCACCGGCCGGAGGGCGCGAACGGCGTCGCCCACGTCCTCGACGACCCGCGTGCGCTGCCGACGCCGACGAGTCGGGCTTCTGGGACGAGCTGGAGCGCCTTCGACCTGGCGCCGACCCCGACCGGCGGATGCGACGAGCCGGTGGCTGGTGGGGGGCGGGCTTCAGCCTGGTCGGACTGGCCATCGTCGGGTTCCTCGGGATGTCCGCCGTCACCGGCTCACAGCGCAGCCCCTCCGGAGCCCCCGTCCGTGGCGTCGCCCACTGCGCCGAGCGTCGTGCCCCGGGGCCTCTGGCTCCAGCCCGATCCACCCCGTCGACCCGACACCAGCCCCCCGTCCTCGGCGCCCCGACCCGCGGCGTCAGCCGCCGGATCCCCGACCACGGTCGACCACGAGGGCCGTCGCTACGCCGTCGGGGAACCGGGCGACCTCGTCGCCGTGGCCGACTGGCGCTGCGACGGCCGACCGACGCCGGCGCTCTACCGGCCCCGCACGGGCTCGTTGTTCGTGTTCGACGCCTGGCCCGATCCCGGCGCCCGCGACGAGATCGAGCCCCTCACGGCCGTGCCCGACGGCTCGTCGCTCGACGCCGGACCCGCCGGTCCCGACGGTTGCCCCACGCTGGTGGTCCGCCGGGCCGACGCACCCGCGGTGGTCCTCGGTCGGGAGGAGCTGCGTTGACCCCCCGCGCTGCCACACCGCCAGCCCGCCCCTCCGGGCCGGAGCGACGTTCCCGGGCGCCACGGGGCCGTCCTGCGCCTGCTCGCCGCCGCGGTCGGTCTGGCCGTCGTGGCCCTCGTGCTGTGGTGGAGCGGCAAGGCGCTGCCACCTCCGTCGAGCCTCGACGAGCGAGCGGTGACCGACTGGCTGGGCGGCACCGATCCGGTCGTCGCCGCCTTCGCCGTCGTGCGACTCGCCGGACTCGCCCTCGCCGTCTGGATCGCCCTCACCGGAGCCGTGTCGCTCGTCGTCCACATGAGCCGCCTACGCCGGGTGCGATGGCTGCGCCGCCTGATCGACCGGCTCTGCCTGCCGGTGGTGCGACGGCTGGTCCACGGCGTCGCCGGCGTGACGTTGGCCGCGGCGTCGATGGCCCCGGGTGCCGCCGCAGCGCTACCCGCCGCCTCCACCCCGACCGCTGCGCTCCGACCCGACACCGCCACGATCCTGGCTGTCGACGCGCCGCCGTCGACCGGCGTCTCGGTCCTCGCCGGCGACCGCGCCGCCCTCGTCAGCCTCGATCCCGCCGATCCCGGAACGCCCCCGCGGGCGGCGGGGCCCACCACGAACCAGACGCCACCGGTCACCGCGGTGACGCCACCGCCCCCGGTCGCGTCCTCCGCCGGGTCACCGACCGCTGCCGGACCGGCCGCCGAGCCCGACGGGACCCGCGACACGTGGGAGATCCGCGCCGGCGACCACCTCTGGCACGTCGCCCGGGCCACCCTGCTCGACCGCACCGGTGCGACGCCCGATGACGACGAGGTGAGGACCTATCTCGACGTGCTGGTCGAGGCCAACCGACACCAACTGCTCGTCGCCACCAACCCCGACCTGGTCTTCGCCGGCCAGGTCATGGTCCTCCCACCGACCCCCGCACCCCTCCCCCGCTGAGCACCCTCACCTCAGACGCACGGCCACCTCGTTGGCCAGCAGCCGGCCCTCGACCGTGAGCACCAGCCGGCCGTCGTCGTCCTCGACCAGGCCCTCGAGCACATCACGGTCGTGCAGCGTCGAGCGCATCCGTGGGCACGCCCGCCCGGGTGCGCACGGCCAGCTGCAGCCCTTCGATGCGCCGCCGCAGGGGATCGAGCTGCTCACCCGCCGCCTCGGTCGACGTCGCCGCGCTCGACCGCATCGATGTAGCGCTCGGGGGTGCGCAGGTTCCACCATCGACGCCCGTCGCGATGGGAGTGGGCGGCGCACCCGAAGCCCAGGTAGTCGCCCTGGTCCCAGTACAGCTCGTTGTGCCGACAGCGGTGCCCGGGTGCGGCCCAGTTGGAGATCTCGTACCAGTCCAGCCCGGCCGCACCGAGGAGCTCGGTGGCCAGCAGGTACTTGTCGGCCTGGTCGTCGTCGTCGGGATGCCGGGTGGCGTCGTCGGCCAGCGGGGTCCCGGCCTCGACGGTGAGGGCGTAGGCGCTCACGTGCGGGGGGTCGAGCTCGACGACCGCCTCCAACGTCCGCCGCCACTGCTCCAGCGTCTCGCCGGCGCCGCCGTAGATCAGATCCAGGTTGAACGTGGTGAAGCCCACGGCACGGGCGGCCGCCACGCTGCGTTGCACGTTGGCCGGATCGTGGGTGCGACCCAACGCGGCGAGCACCTCGGGCACCATCGACTGCACCCCGAACGACAGCCGGGTCACGCCGCCGGCCAGGTAGGTGGCCAGCACGGTCTCGTCGACGGTGTCGGGGTTGCACTCCACGGTCACCTCGGCGCCGGGGCGCAGGGGGATCTGCGCCAGAACGGCCATGAGATCCGCCGCCGGGACCAGCGACGGCGTGCCGCCGCCGAAGAACACCGACGACACCGGGGCCAGCCGCCCGTCGTCACGGTGCTCGACGATGTCTCGGGTCACCGCCCGCAGGTAGGCGTCGATCAGGTGGTGACGATCGGTCCAGGTGGCGAAGGCGCAGTAGTCGCAGCGCCGGGCGCAGAACGGCACGTGGACGTAGGCGCCGAACGGGGCCGGGACGGCGTCCGAGGACGCCGTCATCACCCGCCGTGCCCGAGACCCAGGTCGTCGAGGCGGTCGGTGGCCAGATCGGGGCCGACCCCGAGGATGCAGGCGATGGCCCGAAGGTCGTCCTTGCGGATCGTGAGCACCCGACCGTTGAAGTCCTGGCGCTGCACCTGGATCATGGTCAGGTAGCGGTTGAGCATGTCGGCCTCGGGTCCGCTGAGGTCTTCGAGGCGGCGCAGATCGATGGTGAAGGACCGCTCGTCGATGACGCCGACCGCTGGCGACTGCCGTGGTCGTCTCGGGGAAGCCCGGGCTGTCGTCGGCGGGGAGGAGCTGGTCGACGGGGACGTTGTAGAAGCGCGCCAGCCGCTGCAACCGCGGCACCGAGATGGCCCGCTCGCCACGTTCGTAGGCGCCGAGCACGGACGCCTTGAACTCGAGCTCGGACGAGGCCTCGACCTCCTGCAGGCTGAGTCGCTTCTGGCGACGGATGGCCCGGAGGCGCTCCCCCACCTTGCGGCTGTAGGTGGTGGTCATCTCACCCGTCGCCGTCTCAACCATGGTCTGCTCCTGTTCGCCACCCGTGAAATCGGGGTGCAGAACACAATTGTGCCCCAAATCCACCCACAGACGGTGGTATTGCGTGGACGAGGTTACAGAACGCGACCACTGCGGTCGACAAATCCCACCACTCCGGCCCGGACGGCCGCCAACACCGCCCCGGCGGCGATGGCCGCGGTCTCGGCACGCAGCACGGTCGGCCCGAGGCCCACGAGGGCGGGAAGCCGATCCCGCTCGGCGTCGGACCAGCCCCCCTCGGGACCGACCATCACGAGGCCGATGCCCGCCGAAGGGGGCCCACCGGCCCCGTCGGCGGCGACGACCCCGCCCCGGGTGACCACGTCGTCGAACGTGGTGACGGCCTCCACGACGGGCAACCAGGTGCGGCGGCTCTGCATCGACGCCTCGCGGGCGATCCGGGCGAGGCGCAGGGCCTGCTTGGCCCCCTTGGTGTCGTCCCAGCGCACGACCGAACGTTCGGCGACGAAGGGCACGATGCGATCCACGCCCAACTCCGTCAGCTTCTGCACGACCAGATCGGGACGGGCCCCCTTGACCAGGGCGAAGGCCACGCCGATCGGTGGGGCCGGTGCCGCGTCGACGACGACGTCGGACTCGACGAGCAGTTCCGAGCCGAAGCGGCACCAGCGCCAACGGCCGGCGCCGTCGGTGACGCTGACGGGGTCACCGGGACGCAGACGTCGCGCCCGCTCGAGGTGGTGACGATCGTCGTCCTCGAGGGCGGGGTGCTCGACGTCGGCGACGATCACGTGGGGTGCGCTGCCCCCGGGCCGCAGCGGCGGCGTGGCCACCGGCTACTTGAACGCCGACTTGAGGCGGGTGAACAAGCCGGCCTCGGGCGGCGCGATGTCGTGGCCGCGCAGGTCGGCGAGCTGTTGCAGCAGCGCGACCTCCTCGTCGGTGAGGTCGGTCGGGGTCTCGACCACGATCTGGACCAGCAGGTCGCCCCGGCCGCGACCCTGGAGGTGGGGGACGCCCTTGCCCCGGAGGCGAACGGTGTGCCCGGTCTGCGTGCCCGCCGCCAGGTCGATGGTCTCCTCCTCGTCGAGGGAGTCGAACGTCAGGTGGGCACCGAGGGCCGCCTGCGTGACCGGGACGTGCAGGTCGAGCACGAGGTCGTCACCTTGGCGCACGATGCGCTCGTGCGCACCGACCCGCACGTGCACGTAGAGGTCACCGGCTCCGCCACCGCGAGGTCCGACGGCGCCCCGACCGGTGAGGCGAAGGGTGGCCCCGGAGTCGATGCCGGCGGGGATGTCGACGGTGAACGTGCGCTCCTCCACGACGCGCCCTTCGCCCCGGCAGGCGGGGCACGGCGCCGGGACGACGGTGCCCATACCGCCGCACCGCGGGCACAGTCCGGCGGTGACCATCTGACCCAGGATCGACTGGCGCACCCGGCGGACCTGACCGACGCCGTCGCACTCCCCGCAGGTCTCGACCGAGGTGCCCGGTGACGCACCGGTGGCCTCGCACTCGTCACAGGGCACCGCGGTGCGCACCGTGACAGGGGCCTCCACGCCGAACACGGCGTCGGCGAACTCGAGGTCGATCACCACCTCGAGGTCGGATCCACGCGGCGGACCCGACGGGCCGTTGGCGGAGGCGCCCCCGAAGGGGCTGCCGCCGGTGAAGAACATGTCGAAGATGTCGCCCAGGCCGCCGCCGGCGCCACCGCCGAAGGGCGAGCCCCCGCCGGCGCCGGCCTCCCCGAAGGTGTCGTACCGACGGCGCCGCTCGGGATCGGACAGGGTCTCGTAGGCCACCGCGACCTGCTTGAAGCGGGCCTCGGCCTCGCTGTCCCCGGGGTTGGCGTCGGGATGGAGCTCGCGCGCCTGACGCCGGTAGGCCCGCTTGATCTCCTCGGCGGTGGCGTTGCGGGAGACGCCCAGCAGCTCGTAGTAGTCGGCCACGCGCGTCGCTCAGCTCTCGCTCAGCTGGCGGCCCAGGCGGTTGCTCACCACGGCCACCGCCGCCAGCGCCTGGCTGTAGTGCATGCGGGTGGGCCCGAGCACCCCGATGGACCCGGCGGCCTCACCGTCGACCACGTAGGGGGCGACGACGAGCGAGCAGTCGGCCAGCGCCTCGTTGCCCGTCTCGGTGCCGATGGCCACCGACAGGCCCCGCTCCAGGACGTCCTCCAGGAGGCTGACGACCACGAGCTGCTGCTCGAGGATGCGGAGGATCTCGCTCACCGTGCCCACCGCGTCGAACGCGGCGGCCATCTCCGAGGTCCCGCCGATGAAGACCTGGTCGTCGTGGCGGTGCTCGCCGCGCAGCTCGGTGAGCGCGGCGCTCACGATGTCGTCGACGACCAGGGTCCCCGAGGGCTCGCCGCCCTGTACGGGAGCGGGCGCGATCGAGGCCGCGGCGGCGAGGGTCTGACCGACGATCATCGAACCCAACCGGACGCCCGCGGCGTTCACCACCAGGTCGTCGACCTCGGCGTCGAGCTCGATGCTGTGCTTCTCGATCGCGCCGTTCGAGAGCACCAGCACCACGAGCAGCACCCGCGGGGCGAGCGAGACCAACTGCACCGACTTGATGGTGGCCACCTCGTGCGGAGGACCGACGACCACGGCGGCGTAGCGCGTCAGCTTGGACAGCAGCCGGGTGGTGTCGGAGAGCATCTCCTCGAGCTCACCGTGGGTGCGGGAGAAGAACGAACGCACCTGCTGGGCCTCGGTCGACCCGAGCCGACCCGGTCCGCCGAGCTGGTCGACGAAGAACCGGTAGCCCTTCTCGGTGGGCACACGGCCGGCGCTCGTGTGGGGCTGGGCCAGGTAGCCCTCGGCCTCGAGGGCGGCCATGTCGTTGCGCACCGTGGCCGACGACACCCCGACGTCGGGCGATCGGGCCACGTGGCCGGAGCCGACCGGCTGTGCGGTCTCGATGTATTCGGTGACCACCGCCCGCAGGACGGTGGCCTTGCGATCGTCGAGCATGGGGATCTCTGGGTCCGGTGGAGCGCCGACCGGACGGTCGGCCACAGGGCAAGCGTACCGGTCGGCCCCGGGCGTTGGCAGACACGGAGGCAGAGTGCCAGCCGATCGCCGGGCGAACGAACGAGGAGACGGCCCGGGTCGGCGCCGGCCGGGCCGGTCAGTCCTCGAGGCGCAGCGCCGAGACGAAGGCCTCCTGGGGGACCTCGACCCGACCGATGTTCTTCATGCGCTTCTTGCCCTCCTTCTGCTTCTCGAGCAGCTTGCGCTTGCGGCTGATGTCGCCGCCGTAGCACTTGGCCAACACGTCCTTGCGCTTGGCCTTGACCGTCTCGCGGGCGATGATCCGCCCCCCGATGGCCGCCTGGATGGGCACGTCGAAGAGCTGACGAGGGATCAGCTCCTTGAGCTTCTCGGTCATGCGCAACCCGTAGGCGTAGGCCTTGTCCTTGTGCACGATCATGCTGAAGGCGTCGACGGGCACCGCGTTGAGCAGGATGTCGACCTTCACCAGGTTGGATCGGCGGTAGCCGGAGGGCTCGTAGTCGAGGCTGGCGTACCCCTGGGTCCGGCTCTTCAGCTGGTCGAAGAAGTCGGTGACCACCTCGGCCAGCGGCGTCTCGTAGACCAGCTCCATGCGCTCGGGTGAGAGGTACTCGATCTTGGTCAGCTCGCCGCGCCGGCCCTGGCACAACTCCATGAGGGTGCCGGTGTAGGTGCTGGGCGTGAGGATGGTCGTCGTGAGGAAGGGCTCTTCGATGTGATCCACCTCGGTGGCCGGCGGGAGCTCGCTCGGGTTGTCGATCCGCGTCGTCTCGCCGTTCACCTTGTGGACGATGTACTGCACCGAGGGTGCCGTGGCGATGAGCGACAGGTTGAACTCCCGCTCCAGGCGCTCACGGATGATCTCCATGTGCAACAACCCGAGGAAGCCGCACCGGAAGCCGAATCCGAGCGCTCCGGAGCTCTCGGGCTGGAACGTGTACGAGGAGTCGTTCAGCCGCAGCTTCTCGAGGGACTCGCGCAGCGTCGGGAACTCGTCACCGTCGATGGGGTAGAGACCGCAGAACACCATCGGCTTGGGCTCCTGGTAGCCCTCGAGCGCAGGTGCCGGAGACGCCAGGTTGGTCACCGTCTCACCGGATCGGGCCTCACCGACGTCCTTGATGCCGGCGATGAGGTAGCCCACCTCGCCGGCGCCGAGGGCCGGGACCGGCGTGGGGTCGGGGGTGCGCACGCCCACCTCGTCGGCGTCGTACACCGAGCCCGCCTGGACGAAGCGCAGTCGGCTGCCCGTGGCCAGGTTCCCGTTCATCACCCGCACCGAGGAGACCACCCCGCGGTACTGGTCGAAGTGGGAGTCGAAGATGAGCGCCTGCAGGTCGGCGTCGGGGTCTCCCTCGGGCGGCGGCACCCGCTCCACCACCGCGTCGAGCAGATCGGCCACCCCTTCGCCGGTCTTGGCGCTGATGCGCAGGATCTCGTCGGCGGGGATGCCGAGCACCTTCTCGATCTCGCCGGCGTAGCGGTCGGGATCGGCGGCGGGCAGGTCGATCTTGTTGAGTGCGGCCACGATCTCGAGGTCGTTCTCGATGGCCAGGTAGCAGTTGGCCAGGGTCTGTGCCTCGATGCCCTGTGCGGCATCGACGAGCAGGATCGCCCCCTCGCAGGCGGCCAGCGAACGGCTGACCTCGTAGCCGAAGTCGACGTGGCCCGGGGTGTCGATCAGGTGGATCACGTGCTCACGATGATGGAGGCGGACGCTCTGGAGCTTGATGGTGATGCCGCGTTCACGCTCGATGTCCATCGAGTCGAGGTACTGCGCCCGCATGTCACGTGGGTCCACGGCGCCGCACAACTCGAGCAGGCGGTCCGCCAGGGTGGACTTGCCGTGATCGATGTGGGCGATGATGCAGACGTTGCGATAGCGGTCGAGCGTGGCCAACGGGAAACCGGCGATCCTCGGAAAAGGTGTGGGGGGACGGGCACCCCACACAGGTGGCGCGCCCGGGGCGAGCCTACCGGTGGGTCCCAGGTGTGACGTGGGAGAACGCGGCCGCTATCATCGGTCGCTTCGTGTCCGGGCCCCGTCGGGGACCCCGGACCCCCTGATCGCTCCACCTCCGCTCGCACGTCGTCTCCGAACGGCGCCCTCCCCCAACGACAAGGGTCTCCGCATGGCCAACATCAAGAGCCAGATCAAGCGCAACAAGCAGAACGAACGCCGGCGGCTGCGCAACAAGGCCGTCCGCTCCGAGCTCAAGACCCGCACCAAGCGTGCCGTCACGACGGCCGAGCAGGGCACCGACGAGTCCGTCGAGGCGCTGCGCGAGGCCATCCGCCGCATCGACAAGGCAGCCAGCAAGGGCGTGATCCACAAGAACCAGGCCGCCCGCCGCAAGAGCCGACTCATCAAGCGCGTCGCCGCCGTCGCCCCGGCGGAGTGATCCCCGGCCGGTCCCGGCCCCATCGTCAGCCGCACCCCACGACCGGAGCCAGCGCTCCGGTCGTGTCGCGTCCGGCGCGGGAAGGCCTCAGCGGCGGGCCGCGGCGCGGCTGCGGCCCGCCAGACGCGCCACGAGGACCTCGATCACCAGCTCGGGCGTCCAGGCCTTGGCACCGTGCAGGTCGAGATCGGCCTGGGCCAACAGGGCGATGATCTCGGCCAGGCGGTCCGACCCGAGGCGCTGCGCGCCGTCGAGGGCCTTCTTGGCCGGGAACGTGCTGCCGGTGATGCCGAGCGCCTCGGCCGCGGCCTTCTCGCCCCGCACGTCGGGATCGTCGAGCCGCGCCATGCGCAGGTAGTGGTTGGTGAGGGTGGCCATCACCTGCAGCGGGTGGCGACTGCCGCCGTCGAGCATCCGGTGGAGCCGGTCCAGGGCCGACGGGACGTCGCCGCGGTCGATGGCGTCGGTGAGGTCCCACGGCGCCACGTCGCCGGCCCCGCCCAGGTAGGGCTCGATCTCCCCGACACCGAGACGCGCCCCTTCGCCGAACACGCCCTCGAGCGTGGCCAGCAGGCCGGGGAGGCGGCCGACGTCGTCACCGAGGTGCGCGACGACAGCCGACCGGGCGGCTGCGTCCAGGGTGACACCGGCGTCGCGGAGCTGATCGTCGACCCAGGTCGTACGCCCCTTGCCCTTGCCCGGGGCGGTGTCGAGCACGAGCCCTCCCGCGGCCTTCACGGCGTCGGCCAGCGAACGGGGAACGGCGCTCAGCCGCCCTTGCTTGCCCGGGCGTCCGTCCTTCTCCCAGACGATCACGAGCGCCGTGCTCGGCAACGGGTCGGCCAGGTAGGCGACGAGGGGCGCGACGGCGTCCTTGGTGCCGAAGACCCCGGCCTGGCGTCCGACGACGACCCGACGATCGGTGAGGAACGGAGGCGTCTGCGCGGCGTCGACCAGCGGTGCCACCTCGACGCCGAAGGGCTCCACGTCGTAGTGGTCGGCGGTGATCTCCTCGACCATCAACGAGCGATCGCCGTCGCCGACCAGGGCCCGCACGAGATCGACCACCGCCGCTTCGAGGGCCACCTCGTCGGCTCCCTTCACCAGGTAGACGGGGAGGGCCAGGTCGACGTTCATGCCGCCGACAGCACCGCCGACATGGTGTCGGCGACCCGACGGCCGTTGCGGGCGTCATGGGAACGCAGGACGCGACAGCCCAGTGCGATGCCCAACGCGTGCGCCGCCATGGTGCCCATCTGGGCCTCGGAGCGATCGACACCGAGCAGCGTCCACAAGAACCGCTTGTTGGACGCGGAGAGGAACACCGGATACCCGAGCTCGGTCAGGCGGTCGGAGGCCCGGAGGAGCACCAGTGACTGGGCCTCGGACTTCCCGAGGTCGAGGCCGGCGTCGACCATGATGCGCTCCGCGGGGATCCCCGCTCGACGGGCCCGCTCGGCGCGGTCGGCGAGGAAGTCGCACACGTCGACGACCACGTCGTCGTAGTGCGGATCGGGATCCGGCACCCGCGGGGCCAGGCGGATGTGCGTGGCCACCACCGACGCACCGGCTGCGGCGCACACGTCGAGGTAGTCGGGGTCGGCGAAGCCGCTGATGTCGTTGCCGACGACGGCGCCGGCCTCGAAGCAGGCCTTGGCCACCGAGGCGCGCCACGTGTCGACCGACAACGGGAGGTCGAAGCGCTCGCGGAGGGCCTCGACGGCCGGCACCACCCGATCGAGCTCCTGGGCCTCGGTGACCTCCTCGCCCGGCCCGGCCTTCACGCCGCCCACGTCGAGGAAGTCGGCCCCGTCGACGACCAGCTGCTCGGCCTTGCGGAGGAAGGCGTCGAACTCGTAGTAGGCGCCCTGGTCGTAGAAGGAGTCCGGGGTGCGGTTCAAGATCCCCATCACCACCGCCCGGGTGGTCACGTCGAAGCGGGTCGACCCGAGATCGAGGAACACGAGGCGGACCCTACCGCCGCCGTCGGTCGTCACGACCGGTCCGCCCGGGCGTCGTCGCCTCGCTCGGTGATCTCGACGCCGAGGCGCGGCGACGTGGTCGCCACGTCGATGGAGAGGTCCGCCAACGTCGTCACGCCCCGTGCCGGCGTCTCAGCGCCTGCGATGCGGTGGCCGATGGGTGCCCACACCACCCCGACGTCGAGACGGGCCCGCAACGCCGTGAGCGCGTCGACGGTGCGCGAACCACCGGATCGGGCCACGACGAGATCGACGCGCTCGACGTGGCGCTCGCGCAGGCCCGCCAGCAAGGGACCGGCGGCCGCGGTGCCGTCGATCACCACGACGGTCAGGACCCGACCGGACGCCTCGTCGACGGAACGCCACAGCTCCGCCCCGGCGACGTCGGTCGGGCCCGTCGTCGGATCCACCCGGCCCCACGGGACGGGGAGCACCAGGCCGACGAGGACGACGACGACGAGCAGCGCGCCGAGGCCGCGCCGGCCCTGCCGTGCCCCGATGGCCAGGACCCCGAGCGCCACCGCCAGGGCCGCGACCCCCACGGGGCCGACCCGGCCCGACGGGAGCTCGGCCGCCCACCGCGCCACCGCCGCCACCCACCCGATGCCGAGGCCGGTCGGCCACTGCAGCACCGCCGCCACCGGCCCCCCGAACACGCCGGCCACGAGTCCGGCGCTGCATCCCCACATCATCACGAGCCCGGCCACCGGCCCGGCCAGGAGGTTGGCCGGAACGGCGGCGATCGGCATCGGGCCGAAGGTCGGGATGAGCACCGGGGCCACGCCGGCCTGCGCGGCGAGCGTGACGGCCAGAGGGAGGACGACGAGGCGCGGACCGGGCAGGGCCTCGGCCAGCGGCCGGGAGAGGAACAGGATCCCCGCCGATGCCGCCACGGAGAGGCGGAAGCCCACCGACTGCACCAGGAACGGATCGGCCACGACCAGCGCGGCAACGGCGAGGGAGAGGACGCGCACGCCACTGGCCGGGCGGCCGAGGGCGACGCCGAGGCCGGCCAGCCCGGCCATCGCCGTCGCTCGCAGCACCGAGGGCTCGAACCGCGTGACGGTGGCGAACACCACCAGCAACGCCACGGTGGCCGCCAGCCGCGATCGCCGCCCGAGGCGTTGCAGCAGCGGACCCGCCACGACGAGCACGAAGGCCACGTTCTGGCCGGACACGACGAGGAGGTGCTGGAGGCCGGCGGCGTCGAAGTCGTCGGCCACCTCCACGGGTTGGCCACGGTCGTCGCCCAGGACGAACCCCAGGAACAGCGCCCGCTGATCGGGAGGCAGGGGCTCGGCCCCACGGCGCAGCAGGACCCGCACGCCGTTGGCCAGCCGGGTGAGCGGCCCGCCCGCCTCCCACTCCCCCACCTCCTCGACCAGCAGGCGGCCCACGACGTGGCGGGCCGTGAGCCAGGGCACGTCATGCAGCGCCTCGACCCGTCCCACGACCTGGACGCGCTGGCCGGCGGCGCGGTCGGACAACCGAGCTCCTGGCGCACCACGGCCCCAGGCCTCGAGTCGCCGATCGCCGGCGATCACCTCGACCCGCCACCCGTTGGCGGTCGACTCGGGGTCGCGGGCGAGCGTGACCGACCCACGGAAGGGCCCGGGCTCCGGAGCCTCCATGCCCGCCCACGCCTGCGCGGAGAGCGCGCTGGCCAGCACCGCCCCGCCGACCCACAACAGCGCCACCCGGCGCGACACCAGGGCCGACAGTGCGCCGGCCACGGCCACCACCACCGGGACGGCGATCGCGACCCAGGCACCCGTGACCACCGCGACCGCCAGGAGCACCGCACCCGGGTCGTCGAGCTGCCCACGGCGCCACTGGGCTCCGAGCCAGCGTGCCGGTCGATGCCACGAGCGTCGGGGCGTCACCCGACGGTGACCAGGTCACGCAGCGCCTCGAGCTTGGCGGGACCGATGCCGCGGACCTCCAACAGGTCGTCGACGCGGGAGAACGGCCCGTTCGCACCGCGATGCGCCACGATGGCCGCGGCCGTCGCGGGACCGACGCCGGGGAGCACGTCGAGCTCGGACTCCGTGGCCCTGTTGAGGTCGACGGGGCCTGCGGCCGCCGGGGTCCCGTCACCTTCGACGCCGGGACCTCCGGTCCCCTCGGACGGGCCGATCGGCACCGGGATCGCCGCCTCGCCGAGGCGGGGCACGTAGAGGCGCTGACCATCGGCGAGCGGCGCGGCCAGGTTCACCCGATCGAGGTCGGCATCGGGCGTCACCCCACCCGCGGCATCGAGCACGTCGGCCACCCGCGCCCCGTTGGGCACGCGATGGACGCCGGGGGAGGCGACGGCACCGGCCGCGTGGACCACGAGCGCGGCCGCGGTGGTGCCCGGCGCGCCATTGCGATCCCCGGGGGAGGAAGGCTCGAGCGGTGTGGTGAACGGGAGGCTCACCGCCGCGGGGAGGCCGCTCGTCGACGAGCCTGCACCGCTGCTGGTCACCCACAGTGCGAGGCCGACGGCGGCGACGACCAGAGCGACACCGACGACGAGACCGGTCACGGGACGTTCGACCAGCATCGGCCAACGGTCGTCGACGGCTCGCCGGGCACGATCCAGCCAGAGCGGTCGCTCGAGCTCGGTGGAGGGCTCCTGACGCAGGCTCTCGAGTGCGATGCGGGCGCGTTCGTCGACGGCGCCTGGGGCTTCGGGGTCGGACACGTGTCCCCCACAGGGACGGGGACGGCCACCGCAGGGTGGTTCGCCACACCAGCACGAGGGGGAGACGGGCGATCGGGGCCGGCGGGAGCCGGGATCCCCGCCGAAGGCTACGACGCCGGCGCCCCGAGCGAAAGAGGCCGCCCTGGCACCGGCTCGGCGCTAGAAGAGGGTGGCGGTGAGCTTCTTGCGGTAGGTGGCGGTGCGCTCGTCGTCGGGTCCGAGCAGCTCGAGCAGGTCGACGTAGTGCTGGCGGGCCTCGTCGTCGCCCTTCACCACCGCGAGCAGCTCGATGAGCTTGGCCTCGACGTCGTCGGCGGAGGTGAAGTCGCCGCCGCTGCGGGCAAGCGCCGCCACCCGTCGGGTCGCCGGCGTCTCCGGGACGCGGGCCAGCAGCTCGAGCGCCTCCTCGGTGCGCTCGTCCCCGACCAGGAGCTCGGCCAGATCGGCGATGACGTCGGGGTTGTCGGGTTCGAGCTCCAGCGCGGCCCGCAGCGACGACTCGTCACCCGCGTCGCGCAGCCGATCGACCTCGCTCGGCTCGCCGCCCCCGTCGAGCTTGGCCACGAACGCCTGCACCTCGGCGGGCCCGAGCGCTCCGATGAAGGAGTCGACGACCTTGCCGTCGGCCAGGGCGAAGACCGCGGGGATGCTCTGGACGCGGAACGCCTGCGAGGTGGCCGGGTTCTCGTCCACGTTGATCTTGGCCAGCACGACGCGGCCCTCGGTGGCGTCGACGGCCGCCTCGATGATGGGACCGAGGGTCTTGCACGGCCCGCACCACGGCGCCCACAGGTCCACCACGACCGGCGTCGTCTTGGAGCGTTCGAGGACCTCGGTCTGGAAGGTCTGGTCGGTCACGTCGATGGCAGTCACCCTTCCAGGATACGAGCCCGGCCACCGGGTCACGACGGGGCGAGGGGTCGAGCACCGGTAGGTTGAGCGGATCGGGAACGAGGGGGGACCGTTGGACGATCGTGCGGCAGTGGAAGGCATCGACGCCGAGGCGGTGACCGCCTGGATGAGGGCCCACGTCGCCGATCTCGACCCTCCGCTCTCGTTCGAGCTGATCCCGGGCGGCCACTCCAACCTCAGCTATCGGGTCACCGACACCGGCGGTCGCCGTTGGGTCCTGCGGCGACCGCCCCTCGGGCTGGTGCTGGCCACCGCCCACGACATGGGCCGCGAGCACCGCATCGTGAGCGCCCTGCACGGCCACGTCCCGGTCGCCCCCGTCGTGGGGCTCAGCCCCGACGACTCCGTGAACGGCGCGCCGTTCTACGTGATGGACTTCGTCGAGGGTCCGGTGGTGCGCGACATCCCGGCCGCCGAAGCGCTCACCCCCGAGCAGCGGGCCCGCGCCGGGGAATCGCTGATCGAGGTGCTCGCCGCCATCCACGCCGTCGACGTCGACGCCGTCGGCCTCGGTGACCTCGGCCGCCGCGAGGCCTACCTCGAACGTCAGCTGCGGCGCTGGCACGGGCAGTGGGAGAAGTCCCGGACCCGAGATCTCCCGATCGTCGACGCCGTGCACCGCCGCCTCGTCGCCGCGGCCCCGACCCAGGGGCCCGCCACCATCGTCCACGGCGACTACCGGCTCGACAACTGCATCCTGGACGCCGACGGGTCGGTGGCCGCGGTCCTCGACTGGGAGCTGTGCACCCTGGGCGATCCTCTCGCCGACCTCGGTCTGCTGTGCGTCTACTGGGCCGATCCCGGCGAGCCGACCCACTCGGGGATGCCGGCGGCGACGACCGTGGAGGGCTTCCCCACGAAGTCCGAGCTCGTCGAGCGCTACGCCGAGCGGTCCGGTCGCGACGTGTCCCAGATCGGCTACTACGTGGCGTTCGGCTACTGGAAGTTGGCCTGCATCATCCAGGGCGTCTACGCCCGCTACAGCGCCGGAGCGATGGGTGACCGCGGCGACGTCACCGAGTTCGACGTGTTCGGGCGCCAGGTCGAGATGCTGGCCGACGCCGCCGAACGGGCCCTCGACACCATCGGTTGACCGGCCACCGGGTTCGCCGCGACGCCCGCCACGAGACGACCTCGACGAGCGCTGGCCCTCTCGTGCCCGGACCCTCGGTACTGTTCGACAGGTGATACCCGTCCTCTCGGTCTGCCTCGCCCTCGCCGTCATCGCTGCGGTGTGGCTCGGCGCGCGGTCGGCTCGGTTGTCCTCACAGCTCCGCGAGGCGAGCGAGAAGGCCGACACCATGGATGCCGCCGCCCAGGCCGCGGCGGAGAAGGAAGCGATCCTCGCCGCCGACCTGGCCGAGGCCACCGACGCCGCCACCGCGGCGACGCAGCGAGCCGACGTCGCCGAGCAGGCCCGCACGGCGGCGGAGAGCGACCTGTCGACGGCACGAGAGGCGGCTGCGGCCGCCGAGGCCAGCAGCGCCGCAGCGGAGGCCCGGGCCGAGGAAGCCGACGACCGGGCCGACGCCGCCGAGACCGAGCTGGCTCGGATCGTCGCCCGCCAGGCCGACGTCGAGACCGCGGACGCGGAGTGGCGCGGCGGACCGGGACCCGAGGTGTTGTGGGCCCTGGAACGCACGCGCACCGAACGCACGTGGCGAACGAGCGTGGCCGTCGACCCGACGGCAGACGCCTTCGACCTCGAGGACGACCCCCTCCGCCACGCCATCGAGATCGACCTCAGCGCCCTGCGCGAAGAGGTCGGCGTCGAGTTCGCGTTGGCGTGGGAGCTCGATCAGGAGCTGACCTCCATCGCCTCGCTGGCCGTGCTGCGCAGCACCCAGGAGCTCATCGCCGAGGCGACGAGGCTGGCCGACGAGGCCACGGTGGTGGTGGCGCTCGACGGTGACGACGTCACCGTCACGGTCACCGAGACGGACGGCACGACCGGGCGCTTCGGCGACCTCGGTGACGGGCTGGCCGGGCGCGGCCTCGACGTGGTGCCCGGGCGGCGTGCGGCTCCTCGGCGCCGTGGCGCCGGTGGCGACGTGAGCGCCGTCGCAGCCGGAGCGACACCTCCGACCCCGACGACGTGCGAGGGTGGGCGACGGTGAGCGATCTCTTCGAACTGCGCAGCCGACCCGACGTCGAGGACCCCGTGCTCGTCATGGGGCTCGACGGCTGGATCGACGCCGGGCTCGCCGCGGCCAACGCGCTCGGCACGGTGCTCGAGGACCTCGACACCGAGACGGTGGCGGTCTTCGACGCCGACCGCCTGCTCGACCACCGCTCGCGACGGCCCGATCATGCACCTGCGTCGACGGCGTCAACACGGGCATGACCTGGCCCTCCATCGAGCTGCGCCTGGCCGCCGACCTCGACGGCAACGACGTGCTGTTCCTGGTCGGCGCCGAGCCCGATCACGTCTGGCGAGCGTTCTCCCGGGCCGTCGTCGACCTGGCCCTCGAGTTCGACTGCCGCCTGGTCATGGGGCTCGGTGCCTACCCGGCGCCGACCCCGCACACCAGGCCCACCCGGCTGGTGTCCACCGCCACCGACCCCGAGCTGGCCCGTCGGGTCGGCATCGCGCACGGCCGCATCGACGTCCCCGCCGGCGTGCACGCCGCCATCGAGCGCCAGTGCGACGAGGTCGGGCTGCCGTCCGTCGGCCTGTGGGCCCAGATCCCCCACTACGCCGCGGCCATGCCCTACCCCGCCGGAGCGGCCGCCCTGGTCGACGGCCTGTGGTCGACGGGTGGGCTGCGGTTCTCGATGGGCAGCCTGCGCGACGACGCCGCGGCCACCCGCGAACGGCTCGACGGGCTGGTGGCCAACAGCGACGAGCACGTCCAGATGGTCGAGCAGCTCGAGGCCCAGGTCGACGCCCTCGGATCGGTGGCCGACGGGCCGCTCCCGTCCGGCGACGATCTCGCCGCCGAGGTGGAACGCTTCCTCCGCGATCAGTAGCCGGCTGCTGGCACCCCGACTCCGTTGCGTCGGCGGAACCACCGGCTCCGACCCGACGGCACTGCACAGCCCCTGGTCGAGGCCGAGCGCCCGACCCGGACCCGGCACCGCCCCGCGGGCTCAGCCGGCGACGAGGTTCACGAGCTGGGGCGGCCGGGCGATCACCTTCCGGGGCGGATTGCCGCCGAGGTGGGCCTGCACCTTCTCGCTGGCCAGCGCCACGCGCTCGGCCTCGACGGCATCGATGCCCGACGGGACCTCGATGCGGTCGCGCACCTTGCCGTTCACCTGCACGACCATCGTGACGGTCTCGACCACCAGCATCGCCGGATCGGCCTGCGGCCACGGCTGTTCGTGGACGTGCCCGCCGCGCCGGAGCTGCCAGAGCTCGGCGGTGATGTGGGGCGCCATGGGCGCCATGAGCTCGAGCAGGGTGTCGACGGCGAAGGCCAGCGTCTCGGAGCGGGGCCCGTCGGGAGCCTGGACGTAGCGGTACAGCTCGTTGCTGAACTCCATGAAGGCGGCCACGGTCGTGTTGTACGACCACCGCTCCAGGTCGTCGTCGACCTTGGCGATGAGACGGTGCGTGGCCCGCAGGATCTCCATGTCGTCGTCGGTGGCCTCGCGCTCGACCGGTGGGTTGCCTGCGGCGCCGGTGCCGAGGCGCCACACCCGGTGCAGGAAGCGGGCGCAGCCCTCGATGCCCACGCCCTCCCAGTCGACGTCGTCCTGGGGCGGACCGACGAAGAGGTGGGCGAGGCGCAGGGCGTCGGCGCCTTCGCGGTCGAGGATCTCCTCGGGGGCGACGAGGTTGCCCTTGGACTTCGACATCTTGTCGCCACCCAGGCGGATCATCCCCTGCGTGAACAGGCGGGTGAACGGCTCGCGCAGGTCCTTCGGCGCCACGCCCAGGTCGGAGAGGGCCTTGGTGAAGAACCGGGCGTACATGAGGTGGAGGATGGCGTGCTCCACCCCGCCGATGTACTGGTCGACGGGCAGCCAACCGGCGGCGGCATCGACCGAGAACGGCTCGTCGTCGTTCCACGGGTCGGCGAAGCGCAGGAAGTACCAGGACGAGTCGACGAAGGTGTCCATGGTGTCGGTCTCGCGGGTGGCCGGACCCCCGCACGACGGGCAGGTGGTGTGCAGGAACGCCTCGTTGTTGCGCAGCGGCGACTCCCCGGTGGGCAGGAACTCCACGTCGTCGGGCGCGAGCACGGGAAGCTGGTCGTCGGGCACCGCCACGATGCCGCAGGCGTCGCAGTAGACGATCGGGATCGGGCAGCCCCAGAACCTCTGCCGGCTCACCAACCAGTCCCGGAGACGGAAGTTGACGGTGCCCTCACCGATGCCCTCGGCCTCGAGGAACTCGATGGCCGACGCGATGGCCTCGGCCTTGCCCATGCCGTCCATCCAGCCGCTGTTGACGTGCACGCCGTCACCGGTGAAGGCCTCGCCCTCCCAGCCGTCGGGTGGTTGGATGGTCCGCACGATCGGGCAGGTCGTGGAGGCGGGCGAAGTCCCAGTCCCGCTGGTCCTCGGCGGGCACGGCCATGATGGCGCCGGTGCCGTAGCCCATGAGCACGTAGTCGGCGAGGTAGAGCGGCACCGGGGCGCCGGTGAACGGGTTGCGCACGTGGGCTCCGGTGAAGATGCCGCGCTTGTCGAGCGACCCCTCCGACGACATGCGTTCGACGTCGCTGGCCTGGCGGGCCGCGGCGACGAACGCCTCGACCTCCTCTCGCCGGTCCTCGGCGACGACCTGAGGGACCAGCGGGTGCTCGGGGGCCATCACGGCGTAGGTCATGCCGAAGGACGTGTCGGGCCTGGTCGTGAAGACGCGGACGCTCAGCTCGTCGGACCGAGGGGTCCCGTCGGCGTCGGTCACGACGAGGTCGAACTCGGCGCCCTCGGAGCGACCGATCCAGTTGCGCTGCATGACCTTGACCCGGTCGGGCCAGTCGAGGGCGTCGATGTCGTCGAGCAGCTGATCGGCGTAGTCGGTGATCTTGAAGAACCACTGCTCGAGGTCGCGCTTGGCCACGACGTCGCCGGACCGCTCGCAGGTGCCGTCGGCCAGGACCTGCTCGTTGGCCAGCACGGTCTGGCAGCCCGGGCACCAGTTGACCGGGGCGTTGCGGCGGTAGGCCAGGCCGGCTTCGAGCAAGCGCAGGAAGATCCACTGGGTCCACCGCTGATAGGCCGGATCGTGGCTGGTGACGAGGCGGCGCCAGTCGTAGACGGCGCCGATCCGCATGATCGACCGGCTGAGCTCCTCGATCCGCTCCTCGGTGAACTCCCGGGGATGGCGTCCGGTGCTGATGGCGGCGTTCTCGGCCGGCAGCCCGAAGCTGTCGAAGCCCATGGGCGACAGCACCGCGTAGCCCTTCATGGTGCGAGAGCGCACGATGAGGTCACCGAAGGTGTAGTTGCGGACGTGGCCCATGTGCGCCGCCCCGCTCGGGTACGGGTACATGCACAGCGTGTACCAGTGCGGCCGCGGATCGTCGTTGTCGACCTCGTAGGTGCCGTGCTCGGCCCACCAGGCCTGCCACTTCGCCTCGATCGCCTGGGGGTCGTAGCCGTCAGCCATGGCCTCCGATCCTACGGGAGGCCGAGTGCTCCCCGACCGCCCGGTACCGATTCCGGCGACCTGTGTTCGGATCTCGTGCGAGATTTTGCGGGCGCTCGGGGGCCGGTACTGTCCGTGATCCCTAGGGGCTATAGCTCAGTTGGTAGAGCGCTTCCATGGCATGGAAGAGGTCAGGAGTTCGATTCTCCTTAGCTCCACTCGTGTGACCTGCGGCGGCCCGTGAGGTCCGGTGGCCCCTCGCTCAGGGCGCGTCGACGGCTTCGGTGCCGGAACCGTGGTCCTGCCAGTCCACGACGGGCACGTCGCCCCAGAGTCGCTCGAGGTCGTAGAACTCGCGCTCGGTGTCGAGCAGCACGTGCACCACGAAATCGCCGTAGTCGAGCAACACCCATCGGTTGGTGTCGCCGCCCTCGACCCGTCGGGGCTTGGGCCCACCGGCCTCGGACACACGGTCCTCGATCTCTCCGGCCAGGGCCCGCACGAGACGGGTGTTCGGCGCGCCGGTGATGACGAACCACCCGGTGACGCTCAGCACCGCAGCCCACGTCGAGCACCACGGTGGGCTCGTCGGTCTTCGACGCGGCCGCCTGCGCCGCGACCTTCACCCACACCAGCGGATCGGTCGGTGACGGACTCAGCCACCGACGCCTCCCAGTCCCGTGGCCACCGATGCGGCACCGGGTGGGGGCATGATCCCCGGCACCCCGAGGGCATCGGCTCCGAGAACGACGGTGACCTGCACAGCGCTGCGCTCCTGACTACGCACGAGCTCGCCCACGCCGAGCGCGGCGCGCAGCCGCTCGGCGTCGGCGAGGGTCGCGTCGTCGAAGTAGATGATCTGGGAGACGGGGTCGCCGAACTCGGCGGCGTTGCCGATGACCTCGACCTGTCCGGACGCCGCCCCGAGGGTGACTGCGGCGGTGGTCCCGTGGTCGAGCTGGCCGGTGGCATCGAGCACGCGGATGGTGGTGCGTCCGCCGGGTGGTCCGACGGGGAAGGGCACCAGGTCGGCCACGGTGGCCGCGACCTCCTCGGACTTCGGACGGTAGAACTCCTCCGGCACCGTCCCCTCCGGGGTCACGGGGAGGGTGACGAACTGCACCTGACCCGTGCCGAGCGCGCCGACGAACCGGCCGAGGCCCTGCTCGACGGGTTGGGGCACCGACTGCAGCCCGGCGGTACCCGTCGCGGTGAGCCAGGCCCGCCAGAACGATTCGACACGGACGAGTCGGGCCACGTCGGTCTCGGTCGAGGAGCGGGTGGCGAGGAAGGCGGCGATCTGCTCGCCGGGCACCTCGATGGAGCCACGGGGGAAGACGACCTGACCCTCGGCGTCGACGGCCGGGTCCGGGCTGTTGATCGTCAGCGGCGACACCGGCGCCAGCAGGGTCGGCCAGCGCTCGGGCCGGATGACCTGGGTGTCGGTGAAGCCGAGGTTGAGGATCTCGCTGGCCCCGTCGCGCACGGCCTCCTCGCCGAAGAACGCCCACAGGAACGCCAGGGTGAGCTCGGCGCCGGGACGTTCGACGATGGTCTCGGGCGGGAGCTGCAGCACCGCCCCGCTGTCGTCGCCGCTCAGGATCAGCACCGCGACGCCCTGGAGGTCGTTGGTCGCACCGACGGTCAGGACCAACTCGGTGGGGGTCGGTTCGAGCACCGCCTCCCAGCCGGGCTCGGTCGGGTCGGTGATCCGACCGACCAGCTGGCCGTCGTTGCTGTCGAGCAGCACCCGAGTGCCCGCCCAGACCAGCGCCGGGATGGCGAGGACCAGCAGGACGAGGGCCACCGGGAACCCGACGCGCCACCACAGCGAGCGTTGCGGGGGATGCTCGGTCGACGGCACCGGCCCGGGGAGCGCTGCGTCATCGGAGGAGGGGGCGGGGGCTTCGGCGGTGCCGGGCGCCGGTGAGCCGGGAGAGCTGGTCATGGGCGAGGCCAACCATAGAGGCGACGCTCGTGGATCTCGGCGATCACGGGAGGAGGGACCAACACGTCGAGGGGACGACCCGCGGCGACGCGATCCCGGAGCTGCGAGCTGGAGACGTCGAGCCGAGGGACGGCCACGTGGACGAACCGCCATCCCGTGGGCGGCGGTGGGGACGGCAGCCCGGGCCGGTCGACGAGGACGAACGTGGCCCGCCCCGCCAGCTCGTCGGCGCGCTCCCACGTGGGCAGGCCTGCGGCAGCATCGGCACCGACGATGACGAACCACTCCGTCGCGGGTCGGCTCGCCGCGAGCGCCTCGAGGGTGTCGACGGTGTAGGTGGGTCCGCCCCGCTCGATCTCCAGGTCGGAGGCCCGCAGCCCGGCGAAGGGCGCCACGGCGGCCTCGACGAGCGCCAGGCGGTCCGCGGCCGGGCTGATCGGACGCGTTCCGAGCTTCTGCCACGGCTCGTTGGCCACCATGAAGAGCACCTGGTCGAGTCGAAGCACGTCGCGTACCTCAACTGCGGTGGCCAGGTGGCCGATGTGAGGGGGATCGAACGTCCCTCCGAGGATGCCGACCCGGGCCATGTCCTGGGCCATCATCGGAGTCTACGGCGCCGTACGCCCTGCTCACGGCGCCATGAACGGTCCGCCGACGCCGCCGCCGAGTCCCCCGAACCGCATCGCCCCCCGTCACGTGACCAAGGTCACGTCTCAAAGCCGGAATCTTCGGGTACCCACCTGCGGTTACACGTCTGTCGATTTCCCCACGATTTACCCCCGGGCTGAGAAGCTCGGCCACCCCCGAGATCTACCGGCGACGAGCCCCCGCTCTGACCGGGATGGAGCAGCAGCGATGAGCGATTCAGTCGGCCAGTACCTCAACGAGATCGGTCTCGTCCCCTTGTTGACGGCCGAGGAGGAGCGCGAGCTCTCCCAGGTCATCGAGAAGGGCCGCGACGCCGCCGAGGCCATCGAGAAGGACGGCCCCAGCGCCGAACTCAAGCGAGCCGTGCGCACCGCAGCCGCAGCCAAGGATCGGTTCATCCGGGCCAACCTGCGCCTCGTGGTGAGCATCGCCCGCCGCTATCCCCTGCCCCCCGGCATGGAGCTGCTCGACCTCATCCAGGAGGGCAACCTGGGCCTCGAGCACGCCGTCGACAAGTTCGACTGGCGCAAGGGCTTCAAGTTCTCCACCTACGCCACCTTCTGGATCCGCCAGGCCATCGGCCGGGCGCTCGACCAGAAGGCCAGCCTGGTCCGCCTGCCCGGCGATCGTTCGGCCAGCCTGCGCGCCGCGCTGCGCCAGGTCAGCGGCGACGGCGACGAGCTCGACGACGAGCACGCCCGGTTGCACCGCCTCACCACGCCGACCTCGCTCGACCGCACCATCGGCGACGACGACTCCAACGAGCTCATCGACCTCCTCCCCGATTCGCTGCCCGGGCCCGAGCAGATCGTCATGAACCGCCAGGACGAGCAGATGATCACCGATCTGCTGTCGGTGCTCGACGGTCGGGCCCGCTACGCCGTCGAGCAGCGCTTCGGCCTCAACGACGGACGCAAGCGGTCCTACCGTGAGGTCGGCGAGGAGTTGGGCGTGACCGCAGAGGCGGCTCGTCGCCTGGTCAAGCGGGCCGTCACGGCGGTGCGCGACCAGGCCTCGGATCGCATCGACGCCGCCTGAGCGACCCACGAGCCGGAACGGCTTTGCGTCCTCCGGGGGAAGTCCGGCAACGTTGAGCACTGTGAACCCACCCTGGTCGCCATCGTCATGGCGAGAGTTCCCGTCCGTCCAGCAACCCGACTGGACCGACCCCGCCGCGCTCGACGCGGCCGTCAAGCAGCTGTCGACCATGCCGCCGCTGGTCTTCGCCGGCGAGGCCCGGCGCCTCACCGCCGATCTGGCCGAGGTGGCCGCCGGTCGCGCGTTCCTGCTGCAGGCCGGTGACTGCGCCGAGTCCTTCGACGCCTTCAGCGCCGACGCCATCCGCGACAAGTTGAAGGTCATCCTCCAGATGGCGGTCGTGCTCACCTACTCGTCGGGCCTGCCCCTGGTGAAGGTGGGGCGCATCGCCGGGCAGTTCGCGAAGCCGCGCTCGGCGGGCACCGAGACGGTCGACGGCGTCGAGCTGCCGTCGTTCCGGGGGCACATGGTCAACGACATCGCCTTCACCGCCGCGGCCCGCCACGCCGACCCCGAGCGGTTGCTGACCGCCTACCACCAGAGCGCGGCGACGCTCAACCTGTTGCGGGCCTTCACGAAGGGCGGCTTCGCCGACCTCTCCCGGGTGCACGCCTGGAACCAGGAGTTCGTGGCGTCGAGCGCCGAGGGGCGCCGCTACGAAGAGGTCGCCACCGGCATCGACCGGGCCCTGCACTTCATGGCGGCCTGCGGCATCGACACCGAGGCCACCCCACAGCTGCACACCACCGACATCGCCACCAGCCACGAGGCCCTCATCCTCGGCTACGAAGAGGCGCTGACCCGCCAGGACTCGCTCACCGGCGATTGGTACGACTGCTCGGCGCACATGCTCTGGATCGGCGAGCGCACCCGCCAGATCGACGGCGCCCACGTCCACTTCCTCTCCGGGGTCGAGAACCCCGTGGGCTGCAAGGTCGGAGCCGGCGCCGACGCCGACGACGTGGTCGCCCTGTGCGAGGCCCTCAACCCCGAGCGGGTGCCAGGGCGGCTCACGCTCATCAGCCGGATGGGTGCCGACCACGTCGAGGAGAAGCTCCCGCCGCTGCTCTCGGCGGTCCGCGACGCCGGGCACCCGGTGGCCTGGGCCTGCGATCCCATGCACGGCAACACCTTCACCGCGCCGAGCGGACGCAAGACCCGTCACTTCGACGCCGTGCTGGCCGAGATCGCCGGGTTCTTCCGGGCCCATCGCGCGCGTCGGCACCTGGCCGGGAGGGGTGCACATCGAGCTCACCGGCGACGACGTCACGGAGTGCCTCGGTGGCGCCGAGGAGATCTTCGACGCCGACCTCGACACCCGCTACGAGACCATGTGCGACCCGCGGCTCAACGCCCGCCAGTCGCTCGACCTGGCCTTCCGGGTGGCGGAGCTGCTCCGCGCCTGAGCCCGTCCCTGGGCCCCGACGAGCGGCGTCGTACGGCATTGTCGCAAAACCCGATCAGAAAAGTCGTCTTTCCCGGCGACCTGGGCTAGATTCCCGACCTGGAAGCTCAGGATTCGACGGATGCGCTCGGCGCAGCCAGGGGAAAGGGACGACATGGCCGATCTCACGATCGACGCCGGAACAGCCGCCGACATCGCCAAGTTCGAAGAGCAGCTCGGGCGATTCCTGTCCGGCGACCTCGCAGAGGACGTCTTCCGGGTCTTCCGGCTCAACAACGGCATCTACGGCCAACGCCAGGGCGGCCACAACCAGATGGTCCGCGTCAAGGCGCCGTGGGGCTACATCACCGCCGAGCAGCTCGACCGCCTGGGCGACATCGCCGACCGGTACTCGCGTGGTTGGGGTCACCTGACGACGCGCCAGAACATCCAGTTCCACTACGTCCAGCTCGAGCAGATCCCCGACGTCATGCGCGACCTGGCCGCCGTGGGGATGACCACACGCGAGGCCTGCGGCGACACGGTTCGCAACGTGCAGGGCTGCCACCTCGCCGGGGCCTGCCCGTTCGAGGTCCTCGACATCTCCCCGTGGGCCGAGGCGGCGTTCCAGCACTTCCTGCGCAACCCGATCGCCCAGCGCCTCCCCCGCAAGTTCAAGATCAACTTCTCGGGCTGCAGCACCGACTGCGGCCAGGCCATGTTCAACGACGTCGGGGTCATCGCCACCACCCGCACCCACGACGACGGACGGGTCGAAGCTGGCTTTCGCGTGTACGTCGCCGGCGGACTGGGCACCACCCCGCACCCCGCGCTGGCCCTCGAGCCCTTCACCAGCCGCGAGGACCTCATGCCCACCATCGAGGCCCTGCTGCGGGTCTTCGACCAGGCCGGCAACCGGGACAACAAGCTGCGAGCCCGCATGAAGTGGCTGGTCGACTCCCTCGGGTTCGAGGAGCTGCAGCGGCGGGTGTTCGCCAGCCGCCACCTGCTGTTGGCCTCGTCGTCGTGGCCGGGCGGCATCCCCACCGAGGTCGAGAAGCACGGTGACGCCCCGGCAGGGCTCGCCGCCGAGGTGGCCGCCACCCCGATGGGCCACGGCACGCCCGTGTCGCTCCTGCGTCGAGGCGCCTTCGAGCGCTGGGAGGACGCCAACGTGGTCCGAGGCGTCGCCAACGGAACCGTGTCGGCCTACGCCCACGCCCACCTCGGCGACATCACCTCGGCCCAGTTCCGGGGCCTCGCGGCCATCCAACGCGAACTGGGCGCCGAGGTGCGCATCACCAATCGACAGAACCTCGTGTTCCGCGGCCTGTCGGAGCGCCAGCTCGGCACGCTGCACGCCCGGCTCGACGCCATCGGGATGGCCGACCCGGGCGCCGAGCTGGTGCGCGACGTCGTGGCCTGCCCCGGCGCCGACACCTGCAACATCGCCGTCACGCAGAGCAGGGGCCTGGCCGATGCCATCGCCTCGGCGCTCGAGGCCGAAGGGCTGGGCGAGGTCGGCGGCCTGCGCATCAACATCTCCGGCTGCACCAACTCGTGCGGCCAGCACCACGTGGCCGACATCGGGTTCAACGGCGCCGAGCGTCGGGCCCACGGCAAGTCCGCACCGGGCTACCAGATGCTGCTCGGCGGCCACGTGGGCGACGAGCAGATCCACTTCGGGGAGAAGGCGCTGCGCGTGCCGGCCAAGGCCGCACCCGAGGCCACGGTCCGCGTGGTGCGCCGCTTCGCCGGCGAGCGCGAGGCCGGCGAGACCTTCCGAGGCTGGATCGAGCGGGCCGGAGGCACCAAGGCCGTCGCGGCCGACCTGAAGGACCTCGACTGGTTCCCCAAGCCGGAGGACGACCCCAGCTTCTTCGTCGACTACGACGAGACCGGGCCCTACGAGGCCGAGGTGGGCGCCTCGGAGTGCGCCACATGAGCCTGACCAACCTGTCGGCGCCGGAGCTCTCCGACGCCGAGCTGGCCGAGCTGAGCACGCGGTTCGAGTCGTGGCCGGCGTCGCGGATCATCGAATGGGCCGTCGAATCCTTCGCCCCTCATCTGGCCCTCACCGCCTCCATGACCGACGCGGTGCTGATCGACCTCGCCGTTCGGGTCGACCCGGCCATCGAAGTCGTCTTCATCGACACCGGCTACCACTTCCCCGAGACGCTCGAGACCGTCGAGGAGGTCCGGCGCCGCTACGGGCTCAACATGCGCATCATGACCGTGCAACGCCAGGACGAGCCGCTCTGGCAGGCCGATCCGGCCAACTGCTGCTCGGCGGTCAAGGTCGGCCAGCTCGACCGGGCGCTGGCCGGCAAGGCCGCCTGGATGAGCGGACTGCGAAGGGCCGAGGCCGACAGCCGGGTGACGGCCCCGATCGTGGCCCGCGACCTGCGCGGCCTCGTGAAGGTCAACCCGATCGCCGCGTGGTCCGACCTCGACGTCGCCGGCTACATCGCCGAGAACGACGTGACGGTGAACCCGCTGCTCGAGCGGGGCTACCCGTCGATCGGCTGCCAGCCCTGCACGTCGATGCCCACCGACCCCTCCGATCCCCGCTCGGGCCGGTGGGCCGGACTCGATCGCACGGAGTGCGGCCTGCACGCGATGTAGGGCGCCGCGCGCCCGAGCCCTGACCGCGGACAGCGAGGTTTGACCCCGGTGCCCGGTCGCAGTTGACTACGGCCGTGCAGGAAACGACCGGCCAGGATGCGCCCGCGGACGACGGGACCAGCAGCGACGAGGCGGTCCTGCGGGCCTCGACCTTCGGCTCGCCCACCGAGATCCCCACCCGGATGCTGGTGCTCGGCATGGTCCGCCGAGACGCCACGTTGCACGCCGCCGACGTGTACCCGGTGGCCGAGTCGTGCGGCCAGAGCGCCGAGCAGGTGCGCTCGTGCCTGCGTCGCCTGGTGGCCGAGGACCTCTTCGAACGCGAGGGTGAGGGCCGCGACGCGTCGTTCCGGGCCACCGCCCACGGGCTGCGGACCATGGCCGCGTCGATGGAACGCACGCGGCTGGCCTTCGCGCAGGACGCCGCCGGTCGCGGCTGGGACCGACGCTGGCACCTCGTCGCCTTCGCCATCCCCGAGGCCAATCGCCGCGCCCGCGACACCTTCCGCGACCAGCTGCTCGACCTGGGCGGCGCGGCGGTGCAGAACGGTCTCTACGTGTCGGCGCACCCATGGGAGGACGACGTGACCCACGCCGCCGACCGTGCCGGCGTGCGCGCCCACGTGATGCTGTCGTCCACCGACGACCTCGACGTGGGCGGGATCTCCGACCCGCGGGTGCTGGCCGGGACCTTCTGGGCGCTCGACGAGCTCGGTGAGCGCTACCAGCGCTTCATCGAGGTCTACGAGAACGTGCCCCCGATGCTCGAGCAGTGGCGGCGCGACAAGCGCCGTCTCACCGAGGCCGAGTTCCTGCCCGGCAGCCTGGCCATGGGCATCGACTTCCAGACCTGCTTCAACGACGACCCCCTCCTCCCTCCCGAGCTGCTCCCCCGTCCCTGGCCCGGCCGGGCGGCCCGAGAGCTGCTCTTCACGTGCCGCCGGCTCGGCGTGCTGCTCCGCGAAGCTCATGACGCCCCCCAGCTCTTCGCCCCCTGGGACGAGCTGCTGCTCAGCTTCCGCCACGGCACGGGTGTCGAGGCGCCCCGCACCGGCGCCTCCACCGGGCGATGACGTCGGCGCACGATCCCGGCGCCGAGACGACGAGGCGACGGGTGGTGGCCCGGTGGACCCCGGGCCTGGCGATGCTGCGCGCCTACGAGCGGCCGTGGTTCCGCCCCGACCTCGTCGCCGGCATCGTTCTGGCCGCCATCCTGGTCCCCCAGGGGATGGCCTACGCCGAGCTCGCCGGCCTGCCGGCGGTCACGGGCCTGTACACCACGATCGCCTGCCTCGTGGCCTACGCGGTCTTCGGGCCGTCGCGGGTACTGGTCCTCGGCCCCGACTCGTCGGTCTCGCCGCTGATCCTGGCCGCGATCACGCCACTCCTGATCGTCGGCGACCCCGACAGCGCCATCGTCCTCGCCGGGATGCTGGCCATCATGGTGGGGCTCATCCTCATCGGACTGGGGGTGGCCAAGCTCGGCTTCATCGCCGACCTCCTGTCGAGCGAGGTCAGGGTCGGCTACCTCAACGGTCTGGCCGTCACCATCATCGTGGGCCAGCTGCCCAAGCTCTTCGGCTTCTCGACCGACGCCGACGACTTCCTCGGCGAGGTGGGGGCGTTCTTCGACGGGCTCGACCAGACCAACCGCGCCACGCTCCTCACGGGCCTCGCCGTCCTCGCGGTGCTGCTCGTGATGCCCCGCGTCACCCGACGGGTGCCCGCCGTGCTCGTCGCCGTGGTCGGGGTCACGATCGCCTCGGCCGTCCTCGATCTCGCCTCGGAGGGGGTGGTCACCGTGGGCACCCTGCCCCAGGGGGTGCCGACGCCGTCGCTCCCCTGGACGGGTTGGTCCGATGTCGTCCCGCTGCTCGTCGGTGCGATCGGCATCACGATGGTGTCGCTCACCGACACCATCGCCACCTCGAGCAGCTTCGCCGCCCGACGGGGCGAGGAGGTCGACCCTGACCACGAGATGGTGGGCATCGGCACCGCCAACATCGCCGCCGGGTTCTTCCAGGGCTTCGCCGTCTCGGTGAGCAGCTCCCGCACCGCCGTGGCCGACCAGTCGGGGGCGAAGTCGCAGCTCACCGGGCTGGTCGGCGCCGGGCTCGTGGCCGTCCTGTTGCTCTTCCTCAACGGCCTTCTCTCGGACCTCCCCCAGACCGCGCTCGCCGCGGTGGTCATCACCGCGGCGCTGAGCCTGGTCGACCTCACCGCCCTGAAGCGCTTCGCCGTCGTGCGGCCCTCGCGCCTTGGTCATCAGCCTCGTGGCCACCGCCGGCGTCATCTTCCTGGGCGTCCTCCAGGGGATCGTCCTGGCGATCGTGTTGGCCGTGCTGTTGTTCTTCCGACGCAACTGGTGGCCGCACGGGGTCGTGCTCGGACAGGTGCCGGAGCTCGACGGCTGGCACAGCCTGGAGGTGTACCCGGAGGCCGAGCAGCTCCCCGAGATCGTCGTGTTCCGATGGGAGGCGCCGCTGTTCTTCGCCAACGCCGGCCAGTTCCGCCAACAGGTGCGTCGCCTCGTCCGTGAACGCCGGCCGCGCTGGGTGGTGTTGCAGTGCGAGGCCATGACCGACCTCGACGTCACCGCCGCGGAGGTGCTCCGCGACCTCGACGAGGAGCTCAACGCCGACGGCGTGCACATCGCCTTCGCGGAGATGCGGGACCGCCTGCAGGTGCGTGTGCAGCGCTACGGCCTGCAGTCCAGCCTCGACGAGGAGCACTTCCACCCGAGCCTCGAACGAGCCCTGATCGACGTGGAGGCGCACCTGCGCCGGGGCGACCCCAGCTGACCCGGGCCTCGGGCCTCGTGGAGCCACCACCTCGACCGACCGCCCTGGATCCAGGGGCGCGGCGGCTAGGCCAGGTTCTCCACGAAGCGTTCGAGCTGGCGCATGTTGCGGCACTCGAACACGCCGTCGCAGTGCACGCCGTACTCGCCCACGATCGAGTCGCCCGTGTCCCAGTAGGAGCCCGGCTCGGGGTTGAGCCAGAAGACGTGGCGGGCCTTCTTGCGGATCTCCTTGACCACCCACGCCTGCGACGCGTGGTAGTTGTTCCGGGCGTCGCCGAGGATCATCACCGTGGTCTTGGGTCCGATCTCCCGACCGTAGGTGTTCCAGAAGACCTCGAAGGCGTGGCCGTAGTCGCTGTGGCCGTCGACCCACACCACGTCGGCCTCGGTGTTCACCCGGTGGACCGCTTCACCGATGTCGTCGACCCCCTCGAAGAACCGGGTGACCTCGTCGATCCCGTCGATGAACACGAACGAGCGCACCTTCGAGAACTGACCGGCGATGGCGTAGACCAGGTGGAGGGTGAAGCGGGCGAAGCTGGCCACCGACCCCGAGATGTCGGCGATCACGAAGATCTCCGGCTTCGACGGACGCGGATAGCGGAACTTCGGCTCGACGGGCACCCCGCCGTAGCTCAGCGAGGTGCGCACGGTGGCTCGGAAGTCGAGGGGGCCCTTGCGGCCGTGGCGACGCTTGCGGGCCAGGCGGACGGCCAACTTCCGGGTGAGGGGGTAGATGGCCTTGCGCAGCGACACCAGCTCTTCGCGGCTGGCGTGCATGAAGTCGATGTCCTCGGGGAGCGGCTTGCGCAGCGTGCGCGACATGGCCTCGACGCCACGATCGGCCACGAGGCGCCGGCGGATCTCGGCCTCGACCTCCTTCTTCAGCCGGTCGATGCGACTCTCGTACTCGTCGCGCTCGAGGCGCTCCTCCAACGAGGTGAGCGGCTCGGGTGCGTCGTCGCGGGCCCGCTGCATCAGCTCCTCGAGCGTGTCGTCGAGATCGAGGTTCCGCAGCGTGCGGTAGAGGTAGTAGGTGCCGCCGACCGGCCGGCCCGGCTCCATGCCCGCGAAGCGCTTGACCGCCTGGCGGGCCAGGGCCCGCAGCAGCGCCTCGTCGCCCTGCAGCAGCGCTTGGAACAGCATCTGTTGCAGCTCCTCGGGCGAGAGGCTGTCGCCGGCCCCACCCCCGGAACCGGCGTTGCCGTCCTCGCCCGGCATCGAGGCCTCGTCGTCGTCCTCGGGACGGTCGTCCTCGGCGTCGGGGCCGAGCGCGTACTCCTTCCCGCGGATCGAGAAGTAGACCTCGAAGACGGTCTCGAAGGCCCGCCAGTGGGCGTTGTTCTTGACCAGCGTGGCGGCCAGGGCGTACTTGAAGGCGTCGCGGTCCTCGAGCGGGATGTGCCTGACCGCCTCCATGGCGTCGAGGTTCTCGGTCAGGCTGACGGGCAGCCCGGCGGCGCGCAGCTCGCCCATGAACCCGCCGAGCAGGTCGAGCAGCGGCGACTCGGTCACGGCGAGCGAGCCCGCGCCCGTGCCGCCCGAACCCGCGGTGCCCGAGCCGTTGCCGGCCGGCGACCCACCTGGCTCGGCGGGAGTGGGGCTCATGTGCGGGGCACACCCGGCTTGCGGACGCCGCTGCGGTCACCTGAGAGCTCCTTGGTGGCCTTGGCGATGTCGCTCTGGTACTTCAGCAGGATGTGGAGGGTCTCGGTGGCCTCGGCCTCGTTGATGGCGTCGACGCCGAGCAGGAGGAGCGTGCGGGCCCAGTCGAGGGTCTCGGACACCGACGGTGCCTTCTTCAGTTCCATCTGGCGGATGGAGCGCACGATGCGGGCCACCTGGTCGGCCAGGTTCTCGGTGATGTCGGGGATCTTGGCCAGCACGATCTCCTTCTCCCGCTCCATGTCGGGGTAGTCGATGTGCAGGAACAGGCAACGCCGCTTCAGGGCCTCGGACAGCTCACGGGTGTTGTTCGACGTGAGGAACACCATGGGGATCTGGCGGGCCTCGATCGTGCCGAGCTCGGGGATCGAGACCTGGTAGTCGGAGAGGATCTCGAGCAGCAACGCCTCGGTCTCGACCTCGACCCGGTCGACCTCGTCGATGAGCAGCACCACCGGGTCGTCGGCCCGGATGGCCTCGAGCAACGGACGGGTGAGGAGGAACTCGTCGGAGAAGATGTCCGTCTCGATGTCCTCCCACGTGGCCTCGTTGTTGCGCTCGGCCTGGATGCGCAGCAGCTGCTTCTTGTAGTTCCACTCGTAGAGCGCCTTGGACTCGTCGAGCCCCTCGTAGCACTGGAGGCGGATCAGGCGGGCACCCAGGATCTCGGCCACCGACTTGGCCAGCTGCGTCTTGCCCGTGCCGGCAGGACCCTCGACCAGGACGGGCTTGCCCAGCCGGTCGGCGAGGAACACCACGCCGGCGATGCCCTCGTCGGAGAGGTAGTTCACATCCCCGAGCGACGAGCGGACGGCAGCGGGTGACTCGAACCGGTAATCCATGAGGATCGACCCTAGTCGGTCCGCAGTGCGCCCGTCCTGCGGCGGCGGCCGCGCTCCGGACGCCGGCGTCGAGCGGGGACGGCACAGGCGCTCTCGGCTCGACGCTCAGCCCCGCGTCTGGCCCGTGCCGTGCACGACGTACTTGGCGGTGGTGAGCTCGCGCAGGCCCATCGGCCCTCGGGCGTGCAACTTCTGGGTGGAGATGCCGATCTCGGCGCCGAAGCCGAACTCCTCGCCGTCGACGAAGCGGGTGCTGGCGTTGACCACCACGGCGGCGGCGTCGACCTCGGTGGTGAAGCGGTCGGCGGCCGTCGAGCGAGCGGGTGACGATGGCCTCGCTGTGCCCGGAGCCGTACCGGGCGATGTGGGTGACGGCGTCGTCGAGGGAGTCGACCACGCCGACGGCGAGGCGCAGGTCGAGGAACTCGGTGGACCAGTCGTCGGCCGAGGCGGGGGTCGACCCGGGCAGCAGCGCCGCGGCGCGCTGGCGTCGGCCAGCAGCTCGACGCCGCTCAGCGCCGCAGCGGCGCGGGGCAGGAAGACCTCGGCCACCGCCCGGTGCACCAGCAGGGTCTCGGCGGCGTTGCACACCGAGGGTCGTTGGGTCTTGGCGTTGACGATGATGTCGACCGCCATGTCGAGGTCGGCCTCGGCGTCGACGTAGACGTGGCAGTTGCCGTCACCGTCGATGACGTAGGGAACCGTGGCGTTGTCGAGGATGGAGCGGATGAGCGACGGCCCGCCCCGAGGGATCAGGCAGTCGATGACGCCCCGCAGGCGCATGAACTCGACCGCCGCCTCGCGACTGGTGTCGGTGACGAGCTGCACGGCGTCGGCCGGCAGGCCGACCTTGTCGACCGCCTCTCGCAGCACGCCGGCGATGACCGTGTTGGACGAGATCGCCCCGGACGATCCGCGCAGGAAGGCCGCGTTGCCCGACTTGAGGCACAGCCCGGCGGCGTCGGAGGTGACGTTGGGGCGGTTCTCGTAGATGATCGCCACCACGCCGAGAGGCACACGGACCCGCCGGATGCGCAGCCCGTTGGGACGCACCCAGCCGTCGAGCACCTCGCCCACCGGGTCGGCCAACCCGGCGACCTGGCGCAGCCCTCCGGCCATGGCGTCGACCCGGCCGGCGTCGAGGCGGAGCCGGTCGACGACGGTCGCGGCGACACCTTCGCCCTGGGCCCGATCCACGTCGGCGGCGTTGGCCGCCAGGATCTCGTCGGTACGAGCCACCAGCAGGTCGGCGCCGGCGCGCAGGGCATCGTCCTTCACGGCCGTCGACGCGGTGGCCAGGGCCCGGGAGGCGTCCTTGGCCCGACGGCCGAGCTCGGCGACGGCCACGGGCTGGGCAACAGGATCGTTCGTCACGGCCGCGAGGCTACCGGCGGGGCACCGCGAGGCCGAAGGTCCCGCCGGGTACCTTGTCGCGATGGTCCACCCCGGCGCGCCGTTCCCCGACGCGCCTGCCGGACGCACCGAGGTGAGCAGCTCGACGCGCTGGCGCGCCCGGGTGGCCGGGCTGCTGCCCCGCCGGTCCGGCTGGCGGATGCGCACGAGAGCACTCGGACCGCGGTGGCAGCCGTTCGTGACCGACGCCGTGGCCGCCGAGGACCGCTACCTCGCCGCCGTGCGCCGGGTCGAGAGGGGCCCGTTGAAGGACCGGCTGGAGGCCATCGGCGTCGACGTGGCCACCGCCGTCGAGGAGACCTGGCGGGTGGCCGCAGCCGGACAGGACCTGACCGACGCACGTGACGCCATCGACGTGGCCACGATCATCGCCGAGCTGGGCCTGGCCGAGCGCACCGGAGGGGCCGGGGCCGACGCCCGCCGGCGCCAGCTCGACATCGCCAAGCGCATCGACCAGCGCCTCGCCGCCACCGAACAACGCCTCACCGACCTCGACGCCCGCCTCGACGAGGTGGTGACCCGTGCCCTCGAGCTCGGCGCCACCCAGCAGACCGACGCCCTGGCCCTCATCGGCACCACGGTGGACGACGTGGTGGGCGAGCTCCAGGCGCTGGCGTCGAGCCTCGACGAGGTGCCCGCCACTCCCACCGACGTCGCCTCGCCCCGTCCGCCCGTCGAGCCCCCGGAGCAGGCCGAGCCCGACGAGGAGCCGCTCGACACGGCTCCCGTCGCGCCGCCGTACGAGGGGCCGATGCCCGACGACCCCGACCCCGATCCGCTCGAACGGCCGAGCCTCGACGAGCCACGGGGGCCATGACGGCCACCGCCGCCCCCGACGATCTCGACGACCCCACGGGGATGCCCCCGAGCGACCTGCCGTGACCGCCACCAGCGGCAACCGGCTGCTGCGCTCGTCGGGCGTCGTCGCCGTCGGCACGGCCCTCAGCCGGGTCACCGGGCTGATCCGCACGATCGTCATCGTCTACGCCCTGGGCACCACCGCGCTGGCCGAGGCCTACAACCTGGCCAACAACACGCCCAACATGCTCTACGACCTGGTGCTCGGCGGCATCCTCGCCGCCACCCTGGTGCCGGTCGTGGTGCAGCAGTTCGACCACGACGACCCCGAGAGCATCGACGCCCTCGCCACGGTGATCACCGTGGTGCTCGGGGTGATGACCGTGCTGGCCATGGTGGCGTCGCCGCTCATCATCCGGGCCTACTCGATCACCGAGAGCAGCAGCGACGCGGCCCGCGAAGCCGAGGTGGCCGTACCGCTGCTGGTGCTGTTCCTGCCCCAGATGTTCTTCTACGGCCTCACGTCGCTCGGGTCGGCCATCCTCAACGCCAAGAAGTTCTTCGCCGTCCCTGCCTTCGCGCCGGTGCTCAACAACGTGGTCGTCATCTGCCTCTTCCTGGCCCTGCCCGCCCTGGCCGGCGGCGACCAACCGACCTTCGACCAGGTCGCGGAGACCGGGGTCTGCAGGTGCTCCTGGGCCTCGGCACCACCGCCGGCATCGTGGCCATGACCCTGGTGCTGTGGCCGGCGCTGCGCTACGCCGGCGTCCGCCTGCACTGGCGCTTCGACCTGCGCAACCCGGCGGTGCGCCAGGTCGGCCGGCTGTCGGGCTGGACGCTCGGCTACGTGGTCGCCAACCAGGTCGCCTTCTTCACGATGGTCGTGCTGGCCAACGGCGTCGACGGCGTCACGGCCTACGCCACCGCCTACATCTTCTTCCAGCTCCCCTACGGGCTCTGGGCCGTCTCGGTCATGACGGCGTTCACCCCCGAGATGGCCGCCGCCGCGGTCGCCGACGACCTGGCCCGCCTCCGGGCCCGCTTCACCTACGGGCTACGGCTCATCCTGGTGCTCATGCTGCCCGCCGGCGGTCGCGATCGCCCTGCTGGCGGGCCCGGCGGTCGAGCTGGTGCTCGAGCGCGGCGCCCTCGACGCCGACTCGGCCGACACCATCGCCGGCACCCTCGCCGCCTTCGCCGTGGGCCTGCCGTTCTTCTCGGCCTACCTGTTCGCCATGCGGGGCTTCTACGCCCTGCGCAACACCCGCACGCCGTTCTGGATCAACGTGGGCGAGAACGTCCTCACCATCGTGCTGGCCATCGCCCTGGTCGGCCCGTTCGGCGTCCAGGGGCTCGCCGCGGCGTTCTCCGGGGGCTACGTCGTGTTCTCCGTTCGTGGCGCTCGTCATGCTGCAACGCCGGATCGGCCCGTGGTTCGACCGACGGGCCGTCGCGGGCCTGCTGCGCCTGGTGGCCGCGACCGTCGTCATGGGTGCGGTCATCGCGGCGTTGCTCGCTGGTCGGCACCAGCGTTGGCCGTCGCCGTGCTCGCCGGGATCGCCGGCATGGTCGCCTACGTCGCTGACGCTGCTCGTCCTGCGGGCCGAGGAGCTGCAGGCCGTGCTCCAACGCCTCCGCCGGCGCTGAGCGCCGCGGCCCGCGATGCTCCGGTTAGCCTTCCGGCCATGGCAAACGCACTGACCCGCTGGTGGAAGTACCTGGGCGCGAAGGCCGACTCGTCGCTCGACGAGCGCGCCGACCCGAAGGTGCAACTCGAACAGGCCATCCGCGAGGCCCAGGACCAGCACCGTCGACTCCGCGAGCAGGCCGCCAACGTGATCGCCAACCAGAAGCAGGCCGAGATGCGCCTGAACCGGGCCATGGGCGAGTACGAGAAGCTCACGGCCAACGCCCGCCAGGCGCTGATCATGGCCGACCAGGCCACCAAGACCGGCGACCAGGCCAAGGCCGTCGAGTACACCCAGGCCGCCGAGGCGTTCGCCAACCGCCTGATCGCCGTCGAGAACGACGTCGAGGACACCAAGAGCCTCGTGCTGCAGGCCTCCCAGGCCGCCGAGCAGGCCAAGGCGGCGGTGGCCCAGAACTCCGCCGCGCTGCAGCAGAAGCTGGCCGAGCGCCAGAAGCTCCTCGGCCAGCTCGACCAGGCCAAGATGCAGGAGCAGATGAACACGGCGATGGAGTCGCTGTCGGCCACCGTCGGCGAGGACGTGCCGACCTTCGAGCAGGTGCGCGAGAAGATCGAGCTCCGCTACGCCAAGGCCAAGGGCGCCCAGGAGCTCACCACGCAGGGCGTCGAGGGCCGCATGCTCGAGGTCGAGAAGGCCGCGCATGAACACCGAGGCCATCGCCCGCCTCGACGTGCTGCGCGAGCAGATGGGCCTGCCCGTCGCCTCCGAGCCACGACGCCGCCGAGCTGCTGGCCGAGGCCAAGAAGCTCGAGGCCCCCGGCACCGTCCGACACCGGGCTGCGCCCGAGACGCCGGCCCCCTGAGGGCGGTCGACCCGCCGTTTCCGGGGCCGCTCGGATCACGTCGCGGCGCAGCCCTGCGGCTCAGATCACGTCCACCCGACAGCGCAGGCCCGGCGCCCGAGCCAAGCGCTGATCGAGGGTGACCAGGGTCGCGTCCATGGCCTCGGCCACCGCGACGTAGAGCCGCGTCGTACGAGCGCACGTTGCCCCGCAGCTCCCAAGCTCGACCGAGGAAGGGGCGGTGGGACCATCGCTCGCCCGGCCAGCGGCGACGTCGGCGACGGCCAGCTTCCACGGCGGTGGCGTCCAGGGTGCCCCGGCGGTGATGGGTCGAGATCACTCCGAGCACCTCGGCTGCGCGAGGTGCGGCGCGGCCTGACCGGTGTCAGCTGCGGGACCGATCTCCCTCGTTCGGCGCCGGGGGCGGCCGCCACCACCTCGAACAAGGCACTGGCGTCAACGACCAGCATCGGGCCATTCGACGCGGAGCTCCTCCGGGGAGTCGAGCACCGTGGCGCGGTCGATCGACGATGCTCGTCCCTCGCTCCGTCGGAGCCACTCCTCGTCCGACGGTCGACGGGCGATCCGCGCAACCTCGCGTCGCAGCAGCTCGGGAACGCTCATCCCGGCATCAGCAGCCCGCCGCGTGAGGGCGAGGTAGTCGTCGTCATCGATGTCGCGGATCTGCACCGTTTTCGGCATATCCGCATGATTTCATGCATTCCTGCATGAAGCAACGCCGACACGCACGGCACGACTCGGCCCCTGCGTTCCCGCACCCTCACGATCCATCACCCCCCGCCCCGCCCCCCGAGCCGAACTGTGAGCGTGATTGCGGGGTGGAACCCGCAGATCCACTCACAGTTCGGAGAGGGAGGCCGTTGGCGGGTCTAGGGGAGGACGACGAGGTCGTCGGCGTGGACGAGCGGACCGGGGGGCCGTCGGGGAGGTCGGCGCTGCGCCGGCCGGCCATCCGCGCGGCGGTCCGGGCGTGCGGTGCGCACCAGGCCCTTGGCGAACACCGTGCCGTCGCCGTCGGTGATCTCGACGGCGTCGTCGACGTCGAAACGACCGTGCACGGCCGTACGCCGGCGGGCAGAAGCACACGCGCCCGCCTTCGAGGGCACGGCGGGCTCCGGCGTCGACGACCAGGGTGCCGGTGGAGCCGACGGCGACGCGATCCAGAGCTTGCGGGCGGGCAGGTCGCGGTCGTGGGGCAACACCACGGTGCCGACCCCGGGGGCCCCGGCGACGGCGTCGGCGAGCACGTCGTCGCGCCGGGCGGCGGCGATCACCGTGCGCACCCCCGACCAGGCGGCGATCTTGGCCGCGGCGATCTTGGACGCCATGCCCCCGCTGCCCCCGGCGGTCCCGGGCCCGCCGGCGAGCGCCTCCAGGGCGTGGTCGACCTCGACGATCTCCTCGATGAGCGACGCCGACGGGTCGAGGCGGGGGTCGGCGGAGAGCAGCCCGGGCGTGTCGGTGAGCAGCACCAGCAGGCCGGCACCGACGAGGTGGGCGACCAGCGCGGCGAGCCGGTCGTTGTCGCCGAAGCGGATCTCGTCGTCGGCGACGGCGTCGTTCTCGTTGACCACCGGCACCGCGCCGAGCTCGAGGAGCCGGCGCAGAGCGTGCCCCGGGCGTGCAGGTACTGGCGGCGATGCATGAAGTCGAGCGGCGCGAGCAGCACCTGCGCCGCCACGAGGCCGTGGGCGCCAAGGGCGTCGTCGTACACCTGCATGAGGCGGCTCTGGCCGACCGCCGAGACGGCTTGGAGGGTGACGGTGTCGCGGGCGACGGGTGGCGCCCCCAGCCCGAGGTTGGGCAGACCGGCGGCGATGGCGCCGGAGGTGACCACCACGACGGCATGACCGGCGTCGCGCAGGCCGGCGACTTCGGCGCAGAGCTTGACGACCGCCCCGGGGCTGACCTGGCCTCGGCGTCGGTGACCGACGAAGTGCCGATCTTTGCGACGACGATCATCGTGCCCCTCGGGGGCTCATTCGTCCTCGTACTCGAAGCTGAGCCGCCCGATGTGGACGGTGTCACCGTCGCCGGCGCCGGCGCGGGCCAAGGCCTTGTCGACGCCGAGCTTCTTCAGGCGGCTGGGCGTAGTCGAGCGCTTCGAGGTTGGTGAGGTCCGACAGGGCCACCGCCCGCTCGGCGGACCGACCGACCACCCGGAAGTTGCCGTCGTCCTCGCGTTTCGCACCCTGCACGCCCTCGGCCGGAGGGCGGTGCACGACGAACCCCTCGGGCTCGGGTTCCGCGGTGCGGGCGCCACGGACCTCGTCGGCCATGCGCCCGATGAGGTCGGGCGAGCCCGGCGCCGGTGACCGCCGAGATGCAAGGTCAGCGTCACGCCGTCGCCGGTCACCATCCCTCCCGGCCTGGGCGATGGGAGCACCTCGGGCACGAGATCGGCACGCGAGCCGACGACCAGACGGGGGCGCTCGACGAGCTCGGGCTGGTAATGGCCGAGCTCGCGCAACAGCACGTCGACCTGTTCGGCGGGGGGCGGTGTCATGCCGGCGTCCCACCGGCGAGGTCGACGAGCAGCACCAGCACCCGGGCCCGCTCGATGTGGCGCAGGAACTGGTGGCCGAGGCCCCTGCCCTCGCTGGCCCCTTCGATCAGGCCGGGGATGTCGGCCACGACGATACTCGAAGCCGTCGTCGAGGCGCACCACGCCCAGGTTGGGCTCGAGGGTGGTGAAGGGGTAGTCGGCGATCTTGGGCTTGGCCGCGGAGACCCGGCGACATCAGCGTGGACTTGCCGACGTTGGGGAAGCCCGACGAGGGCCACGTCGGCCATGAGCTTGAGCTCGAGGTCGAGCCAGCGTTCCTCGCCGACCTCGCCCTGCTCGGCGAACATCGGGGCCCGGCGCTTGTTGGACAGGAACCGGGCGTTGCCCGCCGCCGCGACCGCCGCGCGGCGGCCAGCGAACGGTCGCCGGCGTGGGACCAGGTCGGCCAGCACCGTCGCCGTCGCGGTCGAGCACCGACGGTGCCCTCGGGCACCTGACCACGAGGTCGCCGCCGCCGGCGCCGTGCTTCTTCTTGCCCGGCCGTGGACGCCGCTCGGCCCGGCGGTGGGGATGGTCGCGGAAGGCGCAGCAGCGAGGCCACGTTGCGGTCGGCGACGAACCAGACGTCGCCGCCCTTGCCGCCGTCGCCGCCGTCGGGTCCGCCCTTGGCCACGTGGGCCTCGCGGCGGACGGCCACACAGCCGGCGCCGCCGTCGCCACCCCGCACGTTGATCTGGCACTCGTCGACGAATCCGGACACGGCGGCCGAGCCTACGGCGTGGCGCGCCGCCGGTCCGGCCGAGGTCGACCCACCCCTACCCGGGTGGCCGTGGCGTCAGCGGACGAGGCGGATCGGGGTCGCCGGTCATGGCGGCGGACCAGGTGGTGGTGTCCGTCGGCGTGGCGCCGGCGCCGACGACGGCGACGCGGACCTTCACCCAGCAGCCCAGCGGATCGGCCACGTTGCACGAGTAGTTGCCGGGGATGGGGATCTTCACGACCACGTTGCGACCGTTGTAGTTGGCCGACGTGATGCCGGCCATCTGGCAGCCGGTGATGGTGACGCCCGGCGCCGGCACCTGCCCGTCACGGCTGAACGAGCAGTTGAACGCCGCCCCGCCGGCGTCGGGCCGGCGGGAGCAGGGTGAAGGTGGCGGAGCCACCGCCGATGTCGGCCATGTCCCAGAAGGTGAGCTGGAGGGTCTTGCCCGCCGTCTCGGGGGTGATGCGGGCCAGGAAGAACTCGGCGGTGGCGCCGAGCTGGTTCATGTAGATGGGAAGGTTGCCGACCGCCGAGAGGGTGACGCCGGCGAAGGTCGGCGACCGGCTGCGGCCGGCGAGAGCGAGGACTGGGCGCCGACGGCCCCGGTGCCGAAGCCGGTGCGCATGGTGTAGCGGTTGTGGCCACCGGTGCTGGGCAGCGGGCTGGCGGCGTTCTCGAGCGAACCCGCACCGGCCCGAGGCCGCCGTTGATGTTGCGCACCGGGGCCGACTGGTCGGCGTTGGTGCGGATCTGCACGACGTAGTCGCCCTTGTCCACCGATCCCGCCGGGATGGTGCAGATCGGGAACCACTTGCGGTAGTGGTCACGGAACACGCACCTGCTCCCGACCGCGCACCGTGTTGTTGTTGAGCAGGTCGAAGATCCCGTTGCCGCCGCCACGGGCGGGGTCGATCCACGCTGCGGCCGTGACGGGGTCGCCGTAGGGATCGAAGCTGATGGCACACACTGCCGGATTGTCGCTCAGGTCGCTCGGGGTGTCGTCAGGGGCCCGCACGATGTAGGTGGTGACGATCGACGAACCGTTGTTGGCGCCCTGCGCGGACAGGTTCTGGTCGCCCATGCACCACGGGGTACGGCCGCCCTGGTAGCGCTGGCCGGTGAAGGGGTCACCGGGAAGTCGTCTGGAGGTGCTGATCTGGGCGCCGCTCATGTTGTTCGGTGCCGCAGCCGTCGTCGTTGTAGACGTAGGCCGGGTCGTAGACCTCGAAGCGCAGAGGCTGGCCGGTGGTGGCGGTCGGGCCGACGTTGACCGTGTAGAGATACCCGTCGCGGGAGTAGTCGGTGTTCACGCCACCGGCGGTGTTGACCGGGTGCAGCCCGGCGAAGCTGCCGCCGCACTGCCCGGCGCTGCGCTTGTCGCCGTTCTGCTTGTTGGTCGACCACCCCGCGGTGTTGAGCACGAACTGGGGGTTGAAGCCCCGCTCGGGGTCCTGGCCGCATGGGCCTCGGGGCTGCCCATCGCCACCGGCCGGATGAACTCCGACGTGGCGCTACGGGTGATGGTGGGGGACGTCGTGAGCACCGCCGAGGAGAAGTACTGGTCGACGTTCGGGTCGAAGACCGTGACCTCGAGCTCGTTGCGGTTGCTGGGCGCGGCCGACACCGTCACCCCGTCGACACCGTCGACGTAGCCGTTGCGCCTGGCGGCCTCTCGGGCCACCGTCACGGCCTTCGTCGGGAGATCGGGCAGGTACACGACGCCGGCCAGAGAGGCGGCGTCGGCCGCGTTCTGGGCCTTCGAGGCCGTGGCCGTCCAGGCGCCGAGGTCGACGGCGAAGCCGGTGAAGGCCAGCAACGGAGCAACAGGAAGGCGGTGAGGATGAGGACGTAGCCGTCCTCGGCCCCGGACCGGTCGCCAGCGAAGCGGGCGCACCGACCCCGGAGTGGGCACCGAGGGCTGGGCCGTGACGGGAGACGTCGGTCCGGATGAGGCAGGCGTCGCGTCAGTCACAGGAGACTCCCGTGATGCAGGGTCGAGGCGGAACACCGAGGTGGCGGTCAGGTCGGCGGTGGGGGCGCCGATGATGCCGGTGAGGCGCTGTAGCGGACCCTGATGAAGACACCCGAGGAAGTCGGGGTCGGTGATGTCGGTCCCACGGCTCCGGGTGGTCGGGCACCAGGCCGCATCCCAGCGCCCGGCACGTGGGACGCCGAAGAAGGTCAGGACGTTGCCGCGGAACTCGACCTGGGCCCGGAGTAGATGTTGCAGCGCCGAGCGGCGATGCCCTTGGCCGAGAGATCGTTGGCGATAGGCAGGTCGACGCACTGCTGCGGCACCGCGGCCGTTGGCCGTGTCGGCTCGGAAGATCACGACCCGTTCGATCGCGCTCGCCCGAGAGAGGCCAACGACGCCTCGCACCGACTGCAGGGTGTTGTAGTCGGCGAAGCGGTCGGGGCCCTGGGTGGCACCGGTGCGCGCGGCGCGTCTCGGCCGAGCGGATCAGGGTGTTCTTCTCGCCCCAGGTGCGCCCGAACTCGAGCACCCCGAGCGTGAGCAGGACAAGAGGGGGAGCACGAGGGCCAGCTCGACCAGGACGGCACCCTCGTCACCGCGCAGGCGGGCGGAGCGGTCGGCCGGCGGGCGGGGGCTCATGATTCGATCACTCCGGGTTCGAGGCGCACGATGGACACCTCGGTGAAGTCGAACTCGGTGCCGAAGAGGCCGGTGAGGTAGGGCCGCTTGATCTCGACGTAGACGCCCACGTAGTCCGGGCCCTGGTAGAAGGGGAACGGCGATGGGGTTGACCGGGTCGTTGACCCGGTCGACGCCGGGCCAGTTGCACTCAGGGCTCGCTGGCGTTGCGGGCAGCGCAGCTGAAGTAGTCGGTGTTCTTGGCCTCGTAGGCCCGGAACGCCAGCTCCGGGTCGTAGACGTTGCACGCCCCGACGTAGTTGAGCGTCCGGGTTGGTGTTGGGCCCGCTGCCCGACGTGCCGACGCCGTCCTTGCAGCCCTGGGAGAGCTGATCCACCGCCGAGCCGAAGGTCGGGTCCTGGGCCCGGAAGATGACGATCCTCTCGATCCACTCGACCGGGATCGGCCGCCAGACCCTGACGCAGGCGCTTGATGGTGGTGAAGTCGGCGGTGGCGAAGGGCAGGAGCGGGGGATCACCCACGGCGGGGGGCGGATCGTCGTCGAGGGCCCCCAGGTTGTTGGCGGCGATGGCCGCGGCGCGGGCGCCGTCGTTCACCGCGTCCTGGGTGGTGAGCAGGTCGCGGTACATGAGCCCGAACTCGAGGATCCCGAAGATGATCAGGAAGAAGACCGGGGCCACGATGGCGAACTCGACCAGGGTGGCCCCGTCGTCGTTGCGCCCACGGCGGCGGGCAGACCGGGACCGGCGGCTCATGGCTTGGGGATGACCGGGTAGACGGGAAGAGGCAGCGCGGCCGGCGGCGTGGACTGGACCGAGACCACGACGAGGCGGAGGCTGGTCTCCGCGGCCGGGATGGGCCCGAACTCGATGTTGCACACGCCGGCGGCATCGGTGGTGCAGCCGACCACGAAGGGCTGGCGACCGAGCTCGATGCGCCCTTCGACCACGGCACCGGCCACCGGGGCACCATCGGGATCGGTGATGGTGATCGGCGCAGAGACCTGCCAACGCCCGAGGGGATCCCCGGCGATGAGCTGGCTGATGGCCGGACCGCCCACGACGGTGGACACGGGGGGTGGCGTCGTGGTGGTCGTGATGGGCGGATCGGTCGACGGCGGCGTCAAGGTGGTCGTCGGCGCCACGCCCGTGGTCGTGGAGGCGGCGGGCGCGGGCACGTGGGGTGCGCACGCACGACGGGGGCGGCGGCCGCGTGGAGATGCAGTCGGCCTGGGTGTTGGCCTGCTGGGTGGCCTCGGCGGACAGGAAGTTGAACGCACCGATCCCGACCACGAGGATCAGGGCCGCGCCGAGGGCGTACTCGACGAGCGACGCCCCTCGTTCCCGGTCCTGCGTGTCCCGGTTCTGCTCACGACTCATCGAGCGCTCCTTGGGCCGACATCGGTGTTCCTGACACGATCGACCGTGTCTCCGATCGCCGAGAGGCCCCTCTGATGTACCACTTTCGGTGAGATCGCAGGGTGCGACCGCCGAAAATGAGCCGTTGGACCCAGAGGGGAGAGATCCTGCCCGACCCCCCTCTATCGGCCGGCTCCCGGCGCCCCTTGAGGCCTGACCCTCGGGGAATGCCACGCCGAATGGGGCCGGACCGCTCCAACTGTCGCCGGGGGTGGGCACACTGGACTCCATGAGCGCCGCCGCACCCACCCCCCGCCAGTCCGACTGGGCGGCCACGATGCGGGGGGTGCCATCACCACGCGGGAGTGGTGGTCGCCCATCGGTCGGGGCCCCAACCGGGGGTCGCCGGGTCGATCGTCGGACGCGAGGTCCGCGAGGCCCAGGAGGAGGCCACTCTCAGTGGTGGGGCCACCCGTTCGAGCGGCGGCGGGCGACGTCGACGCGCCGAGGCCCCGGATCCGCTGCGGACCTGCTTCGAACGCGACCGGGACCGCATCCTGCACGCCACGGCGTTTCGGCGCCTGGCCGGCAAGACCCAGGTCTTCGTGTTCCCCGACGACCACCAGCGCACCCGCCTCACCCACGCCCTCGAGGTGGCCCAGGTGGCCACGGCGGTGGCGCGGGCCGTGGGGCTCAACGTGGCCCTCACCGAGGCCATCGCCCTCGGCCACGACTGCGGGCACGGCCCCGGGGGGCACGCCAGCGAGGACGCCTTCGACGCGTTCGTCCCCGGCGGGTACCACCACGCGGTCTGGGGGGCCGACGTCGTGCTGGCGCCGCTCAACCTGTGCGAGGAGACGCTCGACGGCATCCGCAGCCACTCGTGGTCGCTCCCGGCGCCCTCGACCCCCGAAGGCCTCGTGGTCAGCTGGGCCGATCGCTGCGCCTACAGCGCCCACGACCTCGAGGACGCCGTCAGCGCCGGCATCGTCGACGCCGCCGACCTGCCCCCGTCGGTCGTCGAGACGCTCGGCCGCACCCGCTCCAGCCAACTCGGCTCGCTGATCGCCGCGCTCGTCGACACGATCACCCGCACCGGCACCGTGGGCATGGACGCCGTGCACGCCGAGGCGTTGGCCGACCTCCGGGCCTTCAACTACGAGCGCATCTACAACCGACCCGCCTCGCTGGCCCAGGGCGAGGCCGTGGCCCGGTTGCTGCGGGCCCTGGTGGAGCACCTCGCCGGTGCCCCCGAGCTGCTCCCCCACGACGCCGAGGGCCACGACCCCGTGCGGGCGGCGGTCACCTACGTGGCCGGCATGACCGATCGCTTCGCCTTCGACGCCGCCCGCCGGCACCTCGACTGGCCCGTCGATCAGCTCCCGCGCGGCATCGACAGCGCCCTCTGACGCGCCGGCACACCTCGGCGCCACCAAACCCGCACCACCGGGCGGGAGCGATCAGCCCAGCGACCCGACCTTCACGACACGGGTCGTGGGCAGCACGTCGACGATGTCAGGCCCCACCCAGCGCACGCCGACCGTACCGACGCGATGGCCGGCGGTGTCGAGCCAGTTGGGCACGCCCGGATCACGGTGGGCCACCACGAACCGAACGCTGCCGTCGGGCTCGAGCTGCGCCGAGTGGCAGTTCAACGTCGACTGGTGGTGTACGTAGTCGAGGGTCTCCATCCAGTGGTTGTGCAGGGCGATCATCCAGTACTCGCACGCCGGCGGCATGACCTCCACCACCAGTGCCTCGTCGTCGGCCAGGTCGAAGTAGGCCTGGTGCCACTTGATCTGGGGGTCCTTGAACTTGTCGGTGAACTCGTCCTCGGCCTCGTCGGTGAACACGTTGGGCCACTGGGCCTGGCGCCGGGCCCACCCGGCACCGATGTCGGTCACGCCCTTCACGTAGAGCCCGGCCATGACCAGGGCGTTGTAGAGGTGCTCGGGGGTGAGCGGGTCCGGCGGCGTGCCGTCGGCACCGATGCGCTCGATGTGCAACTCGGCGTGGCGCTGACCCCGCTTGTCGAGGAAGGTCTGGCGAAGGGCCAGCGACCGGGTCTCGGGCTCGGAGCGCAGCCAGTTCCCGGGGTGCTCGCGCTGGGAGATGATCACCTCGAAGGTCCCGTCGGGCTCGATGTGCATCTGCTCCTCGTGCAGGGTGGCCCCCGTACCGGGGCCGCCGCCGCCGAACCCGGCGCCGGAGAACAGGTTGAAGCTGATCCACTTCGCCTCGCCCCTCGTGCCCCAGATCCGGTAGTCGTAGCGCCCGTCGAGGGCTGCCCCGAGGTAGTGGTTGTCGGGGTTCTCGGCCACGATCTTGATGGTCTCGTGGCAGGTGCAGATCAGCTCGGGGTGCGCCGGGCGGGCGTGCTCCATGTGGCTCTCCAGGACGCCGCGCAGCAGGCGCGTGAGCATCCGGTAGCCCTCGGCACGGTCGAGCGGGTCGTCGGGGTTGCCTTCGGCCAGGATCGAGTCGCCGGCGTCGGCCAACAGGTCGCAGAACTCGCGCCAGGCCGTGCCGTCGACGACCTTCCGGGTGATCTCGTCCATGGTGGTGCTCCTCGGTTCGCCCGCCGGTCGGGCGTCGGTTCGGGTCGGTTCGGCTCTCGCCGGTTCGAGACGGGCGGTCGGGGTGGCGATCAGCTGGTGGGGCCGAGGGAGTAGACGCCGGTCCGGGGGTGGTGGTACCAGCCCCCGGCGGCCTCGGTGCCGCCGTCGACGTGGATGGTCTGGCCGGTGATGTAGCTGGCCAGACCCGAAGCCAGGAAGACCGCGGCGCCGGCCATCTCGTCGACGTGGCCGGCGCGGCCCATGGGCACGGTGTGGCCGAAGGTCTCCTCTGCTCCCGGTGGGGCCACGGCCCGCATGCCCTCGGTGAGGGTGATGTCGGGAGCGAGGGCGTTGACCCTGATGCCGTGCGGGGCGAGCTCGAGGGCGGCGGTCTTGGTGTAGTTGATGACGCCCGCTTTCGCCGCGGAGTAGGCGGCGTAGCCCGGGGCGGCACGCACGCCTTCGATGGAGGTGACGCTGATGACGCTGCCCGGCAGACCCGCCTGGATCATCCCTCGGGCCACCCGCTGGGTGCAGAGGAGCACGTGGCGGAGGTTGGACCGGTACAGGGCGTCCCAGCCGTTCTCCCTGGTCTCGAGCAACGACGAGAAGAACACCCCTCCGGCGTTGTTGACCAGGATCGTGACCGGTCCGAGCTGCTCGGTGGTGTGGGTCGAGCGCCGCATCGACCTCGACGCTCTCGCGGACGTCGGTGGGGATGCCGAGCGCGCCGATCTCGTCGGCGGCCGACGCACACGTCTCGGGGTCCTTCTCCCAGATGGCGACCGATGCGCCGAAGGCGGTGAGACCGGCGGCGATGCCACGGCCGATGCCGGCCCCGCCGCCGGTGACGACGGCGACGCGTCCGTCGAGCAGGACGTCAGAGGGTTGGATGCCCATGATTGCGATCCTTTCGTGGTGGTCCGACGCGAACGCCGGAGGTGTCGGGCCTCGTCGAGGATCCTCTCGGGCGACTCACGCGTCACGGCGCGGAGCTCCGGGAGGCCTCGACGGGGACGTCGAATCGGTCGTAGTAGAAGGCGAACTGCGCCCTGACGTCGTCGAGGTCGAGACCGAAGTCGGCGGGGTCGTAGCGGTGCGGACCCGATCGGTCCTTCGAGCTCTGCGTCCACCAGTCGTCCATGCGCCGGAACGCCTCGTCGGACAGCTCGTCGCCGAGCGCGGCGTACAGGTCGACCATCTGGCCCATCGGGTCACGTTGGACGGCCTCGAAGGAGAGGTCGAAGAAGCGGTCGTCGTTGCCGCGGTCACGGAACTCGACCAGCCGTTCCAGCGCGGTGCGCCACAGCACCACGTTGTCGGTGCCGATGCCGATCGGGTCGGGGTCCTCGGTGAGGACCCGGGTGAAGGTGTCGTAGAGGGCGCACACCGACGGCAGCACCTTGGCGACGTCGCGGTGGGTCATCACGAAGCGGGCGTCGGGGTACACGGCGTCCAACGCCGTCATCGACAGCATGTGGGAGGGGGTCTTCAGCCACCAACGCTCGGGCGGGCAGCGCCACTGGAGCAGCTTCAGCACCCGCTCGTGGTGGCGGTAGGCCGGCTCCATGTCGCACTGGAGGAGCCAGGCCTCGTAGCTGGGGATGCGGGCCATCCCCCCGAAGATCGTCGCTCGGAAGTCGTGGGCCATGAGCACCAGGCACTCCTGGGGCCCGGTCGCCGCGGTGGGGATCATGCCCCCGAACCCGGGGAACATCTCGTTGGTGAAGTCGATGCCGGCCTGGGCCTCGGCGATGCGGGGGTCGGTGTGCTCGGTGGCCGTCTCGGGAGGCGGACAGGGGTGGCCGGCCTCCCAGGTGCGCAGCGAGCGCCGCGCCGGGTCCTGGGCCAGCAGGAAGCTCAGCGCCGTCGACCCGGTGCGGGGCAGGCCGATCCCGAACAAGGGAGCGACGATCTCCTGGTCGTCGATCTCGGGGTGTCGGGCGTACCACTGCTCGACCTCGAGCCGGTTGGCCAGGTTGTCGACGATCTGACCGGTCATGGCGGCGACGCCCATCTCGTTGAGCGCGGCCTCGGTGTCGAGGGCGTGCACGAGGACCTCGAGGCCCTCGCGCCACGTGTCGGCGCCGAAGTCGTCGGACCCGGCGCGCTCGCACGCCGCGCTCGACCATCTCGTCGATGTTCATCGCATCCCCCTCGTGCGCCCGGTCCCCCGGGCGCCATCGGCCGCTCAGACGAAGTCGGAGCCGCCGTCGACGTTCACGTTGGCCCCGGTCACGTAGCCGTTGCGCTTCGACGCCAGGTAGACGGTGATGCTGGCGATCTCGTCGGGCACTCCGGCCCGGCCGAGGTCGGCGGGCTGGTGGAAGTTGTCGTCGATCCAGGTCATGACGTCGACCGGGTTGCTCGAGTCGAGGCCCTCCGCGGCCAGGAACGGATCGAGGGCCTCGGTGAAGCTGGCCGTGACGATCGTGCCGGGGCTGATGGTGTTCACCAGGATCCCCTCGGGGGCCAGGCTCTTGGCCAGGTTCTTCGAGAGGCTGGTGACCGCCGCCTTCGATGCGGTGTAGGCGACGAGCCGCGGGTTCTGGCGCTGGATGGAGTGGGCGGAGAAGTTGACGATCCGACCCCACTCGGCGGCTCGGATGAGCGGCAACGCGGCCCGGGTGCAGCGCACCGCGGCCATGAGGCCGAGAGCGAACGCCTCGTCCCATCCGGCGTCGTCGAGGTCCTCGAAGTGCCCGTCGGCCGGGCCGATGGTGTTGATGAGGCTGTTGACCGCCCCCCATCGCTCGCCGATGGTGGCGAAGGCCGCCTCGATGGCGGCCGGGTCGGTGAGGTCCGCCGACAGCCCGACGGCGTCAGGGCAGCCACGCCGACGCAGCTCCGCCAGCGTGTCGTCGATGGCGGCGGTGCCGCGGGCGAGCATCGCCACCTTGGCGCCGTCGTCGGCGAAGGCCTCGGCGATCGCCCGGCCCATGCCCTTGCTCCCTCCGGTCACGACCGCGGCCGCACCCTCCAGTCCCAGATCCATGCCGTTCCCCCCTGTTGTCGCAGTCGGTGGTCTCGGTGTCGTGGTCGTCGGTGTCGCGGTCGTCGGCGGGCCCGAGGCGGGCGTCACCGCGACGGCTCAACGGGAGATCCCCCGCATGATGATGTCGACCACGCTCTCGACCCACTCGGGTCCGAGGTCGTCGAGCGGTCGGATCGCCGTGGCCACGAAGGTCGAACCGGCGATGAGCTCGAGCACGGTGGCCGACGAGACGTCGGGGCGCACGTGGCCGGCGTCGATGGCGTCGTCGATGCGCTGCTGGAGCCACCCCCAGGTTCGGCCCTCGAAGCGCCCGATCACGTCGCTGCGCAACGTCGGGTCGCTCGTCATCTCGGCGAGGAGGCCGGGGAGCGCCGCCCGCGCCGCCGGCCGCCCGAGCAGCTCGACGCCGACGCTCACGAGCGCCGCGATGTCACCGCGCAGATCGCCGTCGTCGGGACTCGACTCGGGAACCGTCGGAGCGGGGAACACCGCCTCGTGGACCAGGTGGGCCTTCGTGGGCCAGCGACGGTAGATGGCCGGCTTGTTGGTGCCGGCGCGTTCGGCGATGGCGGCGATCGTCAGCTGGAGGTAGCCCACCTCCTCGAGCAGCTCGTTGGCGGCCCGCAGCACGTCGTCGTCGATCTGGGGGTCACGCGGCCGCCCGCTGCCGGCGGGAGGCGTTCCCACTCGAGTCGTCGCGGTCGGTGCCATTGCGTTCCGAAACGTAACGCAATATCGACGGGCCTGCCTCCGAGTCCGATCCTCGTCGAGCGCAGAAGGCCGGTCGACGACGACGAAGGCCCCCTCACAGGAGGAGGCCTCGGTCAGATTCTGGCGTGCGCCGCAGAGGGCGCTGCGGTCAGCTCGGGAGGATGTCGACGAGCTTGCGGCCGTTGCGCTGGCCGAACTTCACCGTGCCCGTGGCGGTGGCGAAGAGCGTGTCGTCGCTGCCCTTGCCGACGTTCTCGCCGGGATGGATCCGGGTGCCGCGCTGGCGCACGAGGATGGTGCCGGCGTTCACGGCCTGGCCGTCGAAGCGCTTCACGCCGAGGCGCTGTGCGTTGGAGTCGCGGCCGTTGCGGGTGGAGCCGCCGCCCTTGGTCTTGGACATTGCCTCAGCCCTTCGTGATGCCGGTGATCTCGATGGTGGCGTACTGCTGGCGGTGGCCCCACCGGCGACGCTCGTTGGACTTGTTCTTGTAGGTGAAGCCGGTGATCTTGGGGCCCTTGGCCTCGCCCACCACTCGGGCGGTGACGCTGGCGCCGGTGAGCTGGGCCGGTGTGGCCAGCACGGCATCACCGTCGACGAGGAGCACCGGGGTGAGCGACACCTCGTCGACGTCGCCGAGGCGCTCGACCTCGAGACGTTGCCCTTCCTCGACGCGATACTGCTTCCCACCACTCTGGATCACGGCATACATAGGGATGCAACTCTACCGATGGGGAACCCCGCGTCCAAACCCGCGCCACGACATCCGTGCCGAGCCTCGGACGGTCACTCCAGCAGGACCTTGTCGATCAGCAGGCCTCGTCCCTCGCACTCGGGGCAGTGGGTGGAGAACGACTCGAGCAGACCCTCGCCGATGCGCTTGCGGGTCATCTCCACCAACCCCAGCTCCGAGATGTCGAACACCTGGGTGCGGGTCTTGTCGCGGGCCAGCGCGTCGCGGAACACCGTGATCACCTCGTCGCGGTTCTTGCGGATCTCCATGTCGATGAAGTCGATCACGATGATCCCTCCGATGTCGCGGAGGCGGAGCTGCTTGGCGATCTCGACGGCGGCCTCGAGGTTGTTGCGGAACACCGTCTCCTCGAGGCTCGACGAACCCACGTTCTTGCCGGTGTTCACGTCGATCACGGTGAGCGCCTCGGTGTGCTCGATGATCAGCGAACCGCCCGATGGCAGCCACACCTTCGCGTCGAGCGCCTTGTGGAGCTGCTCGTGGACGTGGTGGCGCTCGAAGATCGACAGCGGCTCGACCGACGGGTCGTAGAACTGCACCCGGTCGGCGAGGGCCGGGGAGATGCTGGCCACGTAGTCGTGGACCTCGGTGTAGAGCTGCTCGTCGTCGATCACGATGCCGCGGTAGTCGTCGTTGAACTCCTCCCGGATCACCCGCACGGCCATGTCGGGCTCGCGGTAGAGCAACGCCGGGCCCTGCACCTTCTGGGCCAGCTGCTCGATCTGCTCCCACTGCGAGAGCAGGCGGGTGACGTCGGCGGAGATCTCCTCGGACGTCACGCCCTCCGCGGCGGTGCGCACGATCACCCCGTGCTGGGGCGGCTTCACCTTGTCGAGGATCGAACGGAGGCGCTTGCGCTCCTCGTCGGCGAGGCGCTTCGAGATGCCGTAGGTCGACGAGTTGGGGATCAGGACCACGAAGCGCCCGGGGAGCGACACCTCCTGGGTGAGCCGGGCGCCCTTGTGGGCGATCGGGTTCTTGGTGACCTGGCAGATGATCGTCTGCTTCGGCTTGAGGATCTGCTCGATGCGGGCGTTGCCGCCCTGCTCGATGTCCTCGGCGTCGTACTGCACGTCGCCGCGGTAGAGCACCGCGTTCTTCGGGGTGGCGATGTCGACGAAGGCCGCCTCCATGCCGGGCAGGACGTTCTGCACCTTGCCGAGGTAGATGTTGCCGTGGATCTGGGCGACGTCGTCGGCCGGACGCGACACGTAGTGCTCGATCAGGTTGCGCCCTTCGAGCACCGCGATCTGCGTGGCCGTCGGCCGGACGCTGACCGTCATGAGATAGCGACCGACGGGGCGTCCCTTGCGCTCACGACCTCGTCGCTTGTCGAGCGTCTCCTCGTCGAGCTCGGGCGCGGCCCCACCGACGATGGCCTCGACCGGCGAGGGTGAACCGCCACCCTGGCGACCGCCGCCACCGCCGGAGCCCTTGCCCCGTCCACCCCGACGCCGCCGCGATCCCGACTTCGCCGCCGTGCCCGCCGACGAGCCCTGGGCGTTGCCCGAACCCTGACCTCTGCCAGAGCCCTTGCGCGAGCGCCCGTTGCCGGATCCTGCCGCCTCGCCCCCGTTGCCGGCATCGCCCTCGGCCACGGGGGCCGGACGGGTGTCACCGATCTTGGGACGCTTCACCAGCGCCCGTTCGGCGACCGCGGGATCCTGCGGCTTGCCCTCGAAGTGCCGGTCGGGGAGCTCGGGGATGCGGTCGTCGTCGGTGCCCGGACCCTGTCCGGCATCGCCGGACCCGGACTCCGCTCCGGCGCCCCCGGGACCACGCGATCGGCTGCGGCCACCACGCGACCCGCGGCGACGCTTGGCGCGGTTCGGACCGCGTTCTCCTCCCCCTGCGTCGTCGGGGTCGCCGCCGCCGGCCGGGCTGCGCCCGGACGATTCGGGTGCGTCCGACGAGCCGGAGCGCTCAGCCGGGGACGGCCGAGGCGCCGGCGCCTCCGGAACAGGCGTTGCCGGAGCAGGCGTCGCCGCCGTGGGGGTCGACGGAGTGGGGGTGTTCTCGACCGTGGGGTCGGTCATGCGGATGGTCCCTTCTCATGAGGCGCGCGCCGTGGGTTGCGCCGGCGACGGCGCGCCGAGCGGGGCCAGGGGCTCCCGTGTCGCGCCGTCGGTGGTGATCCATTGGTGGGTACGACAGACCCGACCCTCGGTGAGGGGCGGGGAGAACGCGGCCAGCAGCTCGGCGGGGCGCACCGAACGGGGATGGGTGGCCAGCTCGGCCTGCAGCACGGCACCGGCCTCGAGGGCGTCGGGCATGGTCTCGCCGAGTACGGCGAGACCGAGGATGCCGGGACGCAGGTCGTCGGTGACCGGCTTGCCCTTGCGTTCGCGGGTGACGGGGATGGTGTCGCGGGCCAGCATCGCCTCGGTGGCGACGGTCAGCGCGGCCACCGAGATGCCCGTCACCTCGATGCGCCACAGGCTCGAGGTGACCGCCTCCTGGAGCGAGGGCTCCGAGGGGTCGACGGCGGCGGCGCACTCGACGTCGATGCCCGGGGGCAGCAGCGGGCTGAGCAGCTCGGGGAGGGAATCGAGGTCGACCGATTGCGCCTCGGGCTCGGTGAGGTCGATGTCGAGGTACTCGCCCAGCGACTCGTGGCCGGTGGAGAGGGCGAGACCGAAGTGCAGCTTCGGGCGCACGGAGAAGCCCTGGCTGCTGGCCACCGGCAGCTCGGCGCGGCGCAGGGCGCGCTCCCAGATGCGGGCCACGTCGCGGTGGCTGGTGAAGCGCACCTTGCCCAGCTTGCGGTAGCGGACCCTGATCCTCACGTGGCCGCCCCTGCAGGGGACGAGACGCCGACGCGGGCGGCCGACGGGCGCCCGAGGGTGACCGGCACCGAGGACGACGACAGGTCCTGGCCGGTGCCCTGGGAGCCTCCGGCCGGAGGCGTGGCCGACGCCACGATGTGCTCGATCGAGTAGCCGGTGCACGCACCGCAGTCGTAGCAGGGGGTCCAGCGGCAGTCCGGGAGACCGACCTCGGCGAGGGCGTCGCGCCAGTCCTGCCAGAGGAAGTCCTTGTGCAGGCCCGCCGACAGATGGTCCCACGGGAGGACCTCGTCCTCGGTGCGGTGGCGGTAGGCGTAGTCGTCGGGTGAGATGCCGTGCTCGTCCATGACCTCGAGCCAGAGGTCGAGGTCGAATCGCTCGTTCCACTCCTGGAAGACGCCGCCGCGACGCCACACGTCCTCGAGCACCGGGCCGAGGCGACGGTCGCCACGGCTCATGACGCCCTCGATGAGGGTGGCCTTGGGGTCGTGCCACTTGACCTGCACGCCGTGGGACTTGCGGGTGTCGTCACGCAGCAGGTTGATCTTGCGGCGCAGCTCCTCGACCGTGTTCTGCCCGAACCACTGGAAGGGGGTGAACGGCTTGGGCACGAAGCCACCGAGCGAGACCGTGACCGACGGGTTCTTGGTGTACTTCTTGCCCAGCTCGACGCAGTTGCGGGCCAGCTCGCCGATGCCCAGGGTGTCCTCGTCGGTCTCGGTGGGCAGGCCCGTGAGGAAGTAGAGCTTCACGCGCCGCCAGCCGTTGGCGTAGGCCGCTTCGACGGCGCTGTAGAGGTCCTCTTCACGGATGAGCTTGTTGATGACCTGGCGCATGCGCCACGTGCCGGCCTCGGGGGCGAAGGTGAGGCCGGTGCGCCGGGCCCGCTGGAGCTGGGTGGCGATGCCCACCCCGAAGGCGTCGACGCGCAGCGACGGCAACGACACCGACACCGGCGGACCGTCGTCGGTGGAGCTCACGATGTCGCCGACCAGCTCCTCGATGCCCGAGAAGTCGGCCGTCGAGAGCGAGGTGAGGGCCACCTCGTCGTACCCGGTGCGCTGCAACCCCTCGGTCACCATCGTGCGGACCTGGTCGGCCGGGCGCTCCCGGACGGGCCGGGTGATCATGCCCGCCTGGCAGAACCGACAGCCCCGCGTGCAGCCTCGGAAGACCTCGACGTTGAGCCGGTCGTGCACGACCTCGGTCAGCGGGACGAGTTGGTTCTTGGGGTAGGGCCAGTCGCCGAGATCGGCCACGGTGCGCTTCTCGACCACGTCGGGGACGTCGGGGAAGCGGGGGGTGACCGACACCAGGCGGTCACCGTCGTAGGCCACGTCGTACAGCGACGGCACGTAGACCCCGGTGATGCCGGCCAAGGCCCGCAACACCTCCTCACGCGAGCCCGCGGGGCGTCCCCCGGCCTTCCAGGCGGCCACCACGTCGGTGATCTCGCCCACGATCTCCTCGCCGTCGCCCAGCACGACGAAGTCGAGGAAGTCGGCCAGCGGCTCGGGGTTGTAGGTGCAGTGGCCGCCGGCCGCGACGAGCGGGTGCTGTGGTCCGCGATCGGCGACCCTGACCGGCACGCCGGCCAGGTCGACCATGTTCAACAGGTTGGTGTAGGTGAGCTCGGCGGAGAGGTTGAACCCGATGACGTCGAAGTCACCGGCGGGGCGGTGCGTGTCGAGGGAGAACAGCGGCAACCCGTGGGCGCGCAGGAGCACATCGAGGTCGACCCACGGGGCGTAGGTGCGTTCCGCCACCGCATCGGGGTGCTCGTTGAGCAGTTCGTAGAGGATCTGCAGACCCTGGTTGGGCAGGCCGATCTCATAGGTGTCGGGGTAGGCGAGCAGCCACGCGACCTTGTGCTGATCGTGGTCGGGCCGCTGCGCACCGTCCTCGAGGCCGATGTAGCGGGCGGGTTTGGCGACCTTGGCCAGCAGGGGTTCCAGCTGGGTCCACAAACCGTTCATTTGACGAGAGGTTACCGGTTCGCGCTCGGGGCGGACGAACCCCCCTCCCGAGCGGCGACCCGGAGGGTCTCGGTTGTGCGAGCATTCGACGATGCGTCAGGTGCTCGTGACCCTGTTCTGGGTGTGGTTCGCGGTCGCCATCTCGATCTACGGCTTCCGGCTCTACCGGCGCCTCACGCAGGGGTCCAAGGCCGCTCGCGACGCCCGGGCCAACGCCGCGACCGGGCGCACCGTCGGGCTCGGCGACCAGCCCGCGGGCTCCTCCCGCGCGGACTCGACGGGCATCGCGCCGCGGCCCGGCGCACCGACCGCCACGACCCCCGGGGGTGAGACGGGAGGATCCGCCACCGGCCGCGACGGCCCGCCCCCGCCGTCACCCTCCGTGGCCGACGCCCGCGACCTCTCGCCCACGGTCGTGCAGGCGCTCTGGGGCGTCGACCTGCCGTGCGACCTGGTCCCCATCGTGGATGGCGACGGCGAGGCCAACGCCACCGGTCACCGGGTGGTGTTCACCACCAAGACGGCGACCGTGGCCACCGTCGCTGCAGCCTTGAGCGACGAGCTCGGGGTCCTCGGCTACCAGGTGTCCAATGCGGCGACCGACGTCAGCGGCGACCGCCATCGGCTGATCGCCACCCGCACCGGCACGACGCTCTCGGTCGCCATCGGGGTCGATCGCAGCGGCACGGTGTCGGCCGAGGTCACGACCTGATCGGTCCGACCCCGACCGAGGGGCGCCCGGCCATGGGCCCACGCTGTCGGCGGCCGCCGAGAGACGTCAGTCGGACTTCTTCGGCGGGAGGAGCCGGAGGCCGAGCTCCTCGAGCTGGCCGGCGTCGATGGGTGTGGGCGCCTTGGTGAGCGGGTCGGTGCCGGACTGGGTCTTCGGGAAGGCGATGACCTCGCGGATGTTCTCCTCGCCGGCCAACAGCGCCACCAGGCGGTCGATGCCGAACGCGAAGCCGGCATGCGGCGGGGCGCCGAACCGGAAGGCGTCGAGCAGGAAGCCGAAGCGCTCCTGGGCCGTCTCGGGGGCGATGCCGAGCAGCGAGAACATGCGCTGTTGGATGTCGCTCTGGTGTATCCGGACGCTGCCCGACCCGAGCTCCCAGCCGTTGAGCACGAGGTCGTAGGACTGCGAGCGCACCTCGAGCAGGTCGGCCGGTTCGGTGGCGTCGAGCAGCGCCACGTCGTCGGGATGGGGCATCGTGAACGGGTGGTGGGCCGGGACGGGGCGGCCGTCGTCGCCGAGGGCCTCGAAGAGGGGGAAGTCGACGACCCACAGGAACTGCAGTCCCCCCTCGGTGACCGGCGGACGACCGAGCTCGAGGCGCAGCAGGCCGAGCACGTGGCGCACCGCGGGGCGTTCGTCGGCCACCAGGAGGAGCAGGTCGCCCTCCTCGGCCCCCGTGGCCGTGACGAGACCGGACAGCTCGTCCTCGGAGAGGAACTTGGCCACGGGTGAGTCCAGCTCGCCGTCGGCTCGCACCCGCATCCACACGAGGCCCTTGGCCCCCCAGCGCTTGGCCCGGTCGGTGAGGTCGTCGAGGCGCGAGCGGGTGAAGCTCGCCCCGTCCGGGACGCGGATCCCCTTGACGCACGGCGGCCTTGAAGGCGTTGAAGCCGGTCGAGGCGAACAGGTCGGTGAGCTCGATGAGCTCCATCCCGAAGCGGGTGTCGGGCTTGTCGGACCCGAAGCGCTCCTGGGCGTCGAGCCACGTGAGGCGAGGGATGTCGGTCACGGCCTCGCCGGTGACGGCCTCCACCGCCGCCGACACGGCCACGGAGATGAAGGCCAGCACCTCCTCCTGGGAGACGAAGCTGGCCTCGGCGTCGAGCTGCATGAACTCGAACTGCCGATCGGCGCGGAGGTCCTCGTCGCGGAGGCAGCGGGCGATCTGGTAGTAGCGGTCGATGCCGCCGACCATGCAGAGCTGCTTGAACAGCTGCGGGCTCTGGGGCAGCGCGTAGAACTCCCCCGGCGACTGTCGGCTCGGCACCACGAAGTCGCGGGCGCCCTCGGGGGTGGACGCGATGAGCATGGGCGTCTCGACCTCGACGAAGCCCTGGTCGTCCATGGCCCGTCGCAGCGCCCCGTTCACCTTGGCCCGCACCCTCAGGTTGCGCTGCATGCGCTCGGTGCGCAGGTCCACGTAGCGGTGGGCGAGGCGGACCATCTCGTCGACCTCGACGCGGTCGTCGAGCTGGAACGGCGGCGCCTCGGCGGTGTTGAGCAACTCGACCTCGCACTCCCCCACCTCGACCTCGCCGGTGGCCAGGGCCGGGTTCCCGGTGCCCTCGGGGCGTGCCCGCACGACGCCGACCACCCGCACCACGTACTCCGAGCGCAGCTCCGCGGCGCCGTCGACCACGCACTGCACGAGGCCGGTGTGGTCGCGCAGGTCGAGGAACGCGAGGTGCTCACCGTGCTCACGACGCCGCGCCACCCAGCCGCACAACGCCACACGTCGACCGATGTCGGCGGCGCGCAGCGTCCCGCAGTGGTCGGTGCGCATGGGGAGGGGGGCTTCGGTGGTCACGGTTCGGGTCCTTCGGGACGGGGAGGGTTCGGGGCTCAGGGTGCGAGTCGGGCCCGCAGACCGAGCGAGAGCATCGCCTCGGGGCACGGACTCCTGGGTGCGGTCGCCGGCCATCTCGCGGATGGTGACCGTACCGGCGGCCTGCTCGTCGGAGCCGACGATGACCACGAACCGGGCACCGGCGCGGTCGGCGGCCTTCATCTGGGACTTCATCGAGCGACCGTCGAAGGCCCGCTCCGCCGAGAGACCGGCCCGGCGCAGCTCGGCGCACAGGTCCCGGGCGGCGTCGCCGCCGGCGGTGTCGACCACGAACACCGCGACCTCGGCCTCGGCCGCGCCGAAGGTCCCTTCGGCGTCGCAGGCCAACAGGACCCGCTCGATGCCGCTGCCGAAGCCGATGCCCGGGGTGTCGGGCCCGCCGAGGGACTCGGCCAGCCCGTCGTAGCGACCTCCCCCACCGATGGTCGACTGCGCGGCGTCGAGCGCCCCGCTGACGAACTCGAAGGTGGTGTGGGTGTAGTAGTCGAGCCCGCGGACGAGGCGGGGCTCGATGCGAAAGGCCACGTCGCAGGCGGCGAGGCCGGCCTGGACGCGGTCGAAGCGGGCGAGGGCGGCGTCGCCGAGGCGGTCGGTGATGCGGGGAGCGTCGGCGGTGGCGGCGATGGTCGTGGGACGTTTCGAGTCGAGGACCCGCAGCGGGTGGGCCTCGACCTTCTCGGCGTCGGTGGGGTCGAGGTCGCCGATGATGCCCACGAGGTAGCTGCGGACGTCGTCGACGTAGCGGCGGCGGTCGTCGGCGGTGCCCATGGAGTTGACGACCAGCTCCACCTGGCGCAGGCCGAGGCCTCGGTAGAAGTCGGCCAGCAGGACGATGACCTCGACGTCGAGGTCGGGGTCGGCGCTCCCGATCGCCTCGACCCCGAGCTGGTGGTGCTGGCGGAACCGGCCGGCCTGCGGGCGCTCGTAGCGGAAGCTCGGCGCGGCGTACCAGACCTTCCACGGCACGGGGGGACGGTGCTGGACGAAGGCCCGCACCACCGACGCCGTGCCCTCCGGGCGCAGGGCCAGGTGGCGATCGCCCTTGTCGAGGAAGTCGTACATCTCCTTGCGGACCACGTCGGTGCCCTCGCCCACGCGGGCGAACACGGCGAACTCCTCGAACATCGGGCTCTGCACCAGCCCGTAGCCGGCGCGCCGACGTGGGTGGCGAAGGCCGCGATCAGCGACTGCCACCGCGCCGACTCGGGGGGCAGGACGTCCCTGGTGCCGACCGGCGCCTTGAAGGGCTCGGTGCGACGGGACGGATGGTTCGGACACGGTGGGCGAGGCTACCGGCCCCCTCCCCCACCGACGATTCCGCCGGCCACCCCCGCGCGGTGCGACGCGTCGGGGCCAGAGGGGTGGTGCATGCTGGGGCCGTGAACGACGACGCCTCCCCGAACGGGTCGAACGGGACGCCACCCGCCGCCGGCCGGCACTGGTCCCGCTCCGACCGCGCCGACCAGCGAGGCACAGCGCCACCCACGGGTGGGACAGGCCTTCCTGGCGGCGAGCGCTCTCGGCGCGGCCCGCACGCTCAACGCCTGGCATCCGTTCAGCCGAACGGGGCGAGCCTCCGTGCTGTCGTTCCCCAGCGGGCTGATCGTGTCCGAGCTCCCGCTGCACTCGATCGCCTGGGAGGCCTTGGCCACGGCCGGATTCGTGGCGACGGGTGGACTCCGAACACGGACCGGTCGCGCCGCGCTGGCGCTCACCGCGGCCTCCTGGGCCGGGCTCATCGGACTCGAACGGGTCGCGGCCAGGTCCGGGGACGTGCTCGAGGCGGCCCTCGCCGACGGACTGGGCTCGGACTACCGCTCACGCATGGCCCCCACCTTCGCTCCACCTCAGGACGTCCCGATCACGCGGCGGGAGGTGGCCAACCCCCTCCCCCGCCTCCGCCGCCGCTACGCGACGACGCGAGACGTGGCCTACGGAGACCTCGGGCGACGGAACGAGCTCGATGTCTGGCGCAGGGCCGATCTGCCCGACGACGCCAGGGCGCCGGTGCTGATCCAGGTGCACGGAGGGGCCTGGGTCATCGGCAGCAAGGAGCAGCAGGGGGCGGCCCTGATGGGCTACCTCGCGGAGCGGGGTTGGGTGAGCGTCGCGGTGAACTACCGCCTCTCACCTCGCAGCACGTGGCCCGACCAGATCGTCGACGTCAAGCGGGCGATCGCCTGGGTCAAGGAGAACATCGCCCGGTACGGCGGCGACCCGGACTTCATCGCCATCACCGGCGGCTCCGCCGGCGGACACCTCTCGTCCCTGGCTGCGCTCACACCGGGACTGGACGCCTTCCAGCCGGGATTCGAGGATGCCGACACCCGCGTCCAGGCCGCGGTGCCGCTGTACGGGGTCTACGACTTCGTGAATCGTGACGGCACCGGTCGCGCCGACATGGAGGACATGCTCTCCAGGCTCGTGTTCAAGTCGAGCCTGGCGGACGCCCGTGACGTCTGGGAGCAGGGCAGCCCGATGAGCTGGGTCGGTCCCGATGCGCCGCCGTTCTTCGTCATCCACGGCACCAACGACAGCCTGGCGCCCGTCGAGCAGGCCCGTTCCTTCTCACGGATGCTGCGCGAGGCCTCCGATCAGCCCGTGGTCTACGCCGAGCTGCCCCGCGCCCAGCACGCCTTCGACCTCTTCTCCTCGCCCCGGACCCTTCAGACCGTGCGCGCCGTCGACCGCTTCCTCGCCGTCGCGCGGACGGCCGCGGCGAACCCGACGCCCTGAGGTCTGTCACCCGGGTATCGAGCACGCCAGGCCCCGGACGACCTCAGTTCTCCCGGCCCGGCAGCACCCGATAGGCGTCGTAGATGCCGTCGATCTGCTTGATCGACGAGATCACCGAGTCGAGGTGGGAGGGGTCACCCAGCTCGACGTCGAAGCGCATCTTCGAGATGCGGTCCGAACCGGTGAGGGTGTTGCACGACACGATGTTGACGTGGGCGTCGGCCAGCACGATCGACGTGTCGCGGAGGAGCTTGGAACGGTCGAGCGCCTTGACCTCGATCGAGGCCACGAAGACCGCGGAGATCGAGGTGTCCCACTCGACGTCGATCAGGCGGTCGCTCTGCCCGACCGCCAACGACACCGCGTTGGCGCAGTCGGCACGGTGCACCGACACCCCTCGACCGCGCGTGACGAAGCCCATGATCTCGTCGCCGGGCACGGGCGTGCAGCAGCGCGAGAGGCGCACCATCACGTCGTCGAGGCCCTCCACGTGGACGCCGGAGTGGCTCGCCCCGGCGCGACGCTGGCGGCCGGGCTCGCGCACGGTGACCGGGAGCTGCTCCTCCCGGGTGGGATCGACGTCCTGGAGCTCACGGCGAACCCGTTCGGCGACCGACTCCGGCGACACGTGATGATCGCCGATGGCGGCCAGCATCGCCTCGCGATGCGGGTACTTCAGTGCCTCGGCCACCGCGTCGAGCACGCCCGACGCCTGGACCTTCTGCACCGGCAGGCCCTCGCGACGCAACGCCTTCGTGAGGTCCTCGGTGCCGCTCTCGATGGCGTCCTCACGACGCTCCTTGGAGTACCACGACCGGATCTTGTTGGCCGCCCGGTGCGTGACCACGAACTTGAGCCAGTCCTGGCTGGGGCCGGCGCCGGGCACCTTCGAGGTGAAGATCTCGACCGAGTCGCCCGACGTGAGCTCCGAGTCGAGGGGGATCAGCCGGCCGTTGACCCGCGCGCCGATGCAGCTGTGGCCCACCTCGGTGTGGATGGCGTAGGCGAAGTCGACGGGGGTGGCCCCCACCGGCAGCGTGACGACGTCGCCCCTTCGGGGTGAAGATGAAGACCTCGTCCTGTTCGAGATCGGTCTTCAGGTTCGCCATGAACTCGCCGGGGTCCGAGGTCTCCGTCTGCCAGTCGACGATGCGGTTCAACCACGCCAGATCGGCCGCGGAGGCGTTGTCGTCCTTGTAGTTCCAGTGCGCGGCGACGCCGAACTCGGCGCGCTTGTGCATCTCGAGCGTGCGGATCTGCACCTCGAGCGGCTTGCCCTGGGGTCCCACCACCGTCGTGTGCAACGACTGGTAGAGGTTGAACTTGGGCATGGCGATGTAGTCCTTGAAGCGCCCCTGCACCGGCTTCCACGTGGCGTGGATGGAGCCCAGCGCGGCGTAGCAGTCCTTCACCGACTCGACGACCACCCGGATGCCGACCAGGTCGAAGATGTCGTCGAAGTCCCGACCCTTCACGACCATCTTCTCGTAGATGCTCCAGTAGTGCTTCGGGCGGCCGGTGACCTCGGCGTTGATGCGCAGCTCGCGCATGCGCCCGCTCACGTCCTCGAGCACCTGCATCAGGTAGATGTCGCGCTCGGGGCTGCGGGTGGCGACCATGTGGTCGATCTCGGCGTAGCGCTTGGGGTGCAGAGCGGCGAAGGCCAGATCCTCGAGCTGTTGCTTGAGCTCCTGCATGCCGAGGCGATGCGCGAGCGGGGCGTAGATGTCGAGGGTCTCCTGCGCCGTTCGCTCCTGCTTCCACGCCGGCATGGCGGCGATGGTGCGCATGTTGTGGAGACGGTCGGCCAGCTTGATGATGAGGACCCGCAGGTCCTTGGCCATGGCCACGAGCATCTTGCGCACCGTCGCGGCCTGCTGGGCCTCCTTGGAGTCGAACTTGATCCGGTCGAGCTTGGTGACGCCGTCGACGATGCGGGCCACCTCGGGGCCGAACTGCGACTCGAGATCGTCGATCGTGGTGCCGGTGTCCTCGACGGCATCGTGGAGCAGCGCCGCGGCGATGGTGACGTCGTCGAGACCCAGCTCGGCACAGATCTTCGACACGGCCACCGGGTGGGTGATGTAGGGCTCCCCGCTCTTGCGGCTCTGCCCGGTGTGGGCGGCGGCGGCCATCTCGTAGGCCTCGGTGATGAGACCGGTGGACGCCTTGGGGTGCACCGCCCGATAGGCGGCCACCAGGGGCGCGACCTCCTCGGACGGGGGCGCGGTGTGGCGCCGCCAGGGAAGGACCCGATCGACGGTGGCCACGGCCTAGTCGCTGACGCCGAGGGGGGCGAGCGGGAACGACGCCAGGACTTCGATGTGCTGCCCCGCGAGAGCGGCCCGCCCGCCGAGCTCGGGAAGCTCGATCACGAATCCCAGGGCCGACACCACGCCGCCGAGGGTGCTCGACCAGCCTGACCGTGGCCGCGGCGGTGCCGCCCGTGGCCAACACGTCGTCGATGATCACCACGCGCTCGCCCGGGTGCACGGCGTCACGGTGGATCTCGAGCAGGTCGACGCCGTACTCGAGCACGTACTCCTCGCGCTCGATCTCCCACGGGAGCTTGCCCGCCTTGCGCACGGGCACGAAGCCGGCGCCGAGGCGGTAGGCGACGGGGGCGCCGAACACGAAGCCGCGGGCCTCGACGCCGACGCACGCGATCGATCCGCTGGCCGGGGATGGTGACCGCCTCGACCAGCGCGTCGACCACCGCGGCGAAGCCGGCGGCGTCCTGGAGCAGCGGCGTGATGTCGCGGAAGGTGACGCCGGGCTGCGGCCAGTCCGGGATCTCACGCACCAGATCGATGACCAGCGCCTCGACCGCGCTCACGTCCGCCATCTCCGTGTGCTCGACGACATCGGCGCTCGTGCGACCATGCCTTCACGGTACAGGGTGGCCTGCAGCCAACGGACCGCCGACGAGGGGTTTCAGCGCTTCTTGGACTTCTTGCGGGGGCGTGGGGGGATGGCGCCGGAGGGTGTGGGCGGGGTCGGCGTCGCCGCGGTCGATCCGGGCGCTGCGTCCGCAGCGCGGGTGCCGCCCTTGGCCGCTGGTGCCGACGCCGCCCGGGGTGGCCCGCATGCCCCGCGACAGGTTGGCCATCGCCTCGGCGTCGGTCGCCGAGACGCCCGCCGCCGCTGGCCTCGAGGCGCTCTCGCACCGAACGGTTCTTCGGCTCCTTCTCCTTCAACCACACCAGGATCGGGGCCGCGACGTAGATCGACGAGTAGGCACCAGCGGTCAGGCCGACGAGCAGGGCCAGCGAGAACTCCTGGAGGGTGACCGCGCCGAGGATCCACGATCCGACGACGAGCAACGAGATCACCGGGAGCAGGGCCACGACCGTGGTGTTGATCGAGCGGAGCAGCACCTGGTTCATCGAGCGGTTGACCATCTGGGCGTAGGTCATGCGCCCGGTGAGCCCGACGAAGCGCTCGTTCTCCTTGATCTTGTCGTCGACGACGATCGTGTCGTAGATCGAGTAGCCGAGGATGGTGAGGAAGGCGATCACCGTCCCGGGGGTGACCTCGAACTGGAAGATCGAGTACACGCCGACGCTGATGATCACGTCGTGGGCCACGGCGACGATGGCCGCGACCGCCATGCGCCACTCGAGCCGGATGGTCAGGTAGAGCAGGATCGCCGCGAAGAACAGGACGAGCGCTCGAACCGACGCCTCGGTGATGTCGCTGCCCCACGATGCCCCCACCGTCGAGACGCTGACCTCGGTGGTCGGCACGCCGGCCGTCTCGCTGAGGGTGACGCGTCACCTCGCGGGTGCGCTCGTCGCTCTCGTTGGGGCCCTGCACCCGCAGCGTGTCGCTGCCGACGATCTGGATCTTGGCGTCGGCCAGTCCGACCGCGGTCGAGCGCGCTGCGGGCGTCCTCGACCGAGACGCCCGGCGCCGGGACCTCCCACGAGACCCCGCCCTCGAAGTCGATGCCCAGGTTGAGGCCGCGCGTGAACAGCGACCCGATGCTGATGAGGACCAGCACCGCCGAGAAGACGAGCGCCCGACGCCACCACAAGATGAAGTCGAACGTGCTCTCGCCCCGGTAGAGGCGAACGATGGCGCTCATCGATCGGCCCCCGAGGTGACCGGTACCCGTGGGGTGGCCGAGTTGTAGGCCAGCTCCTCGGAGGGCAGGCCCAACAGGCGGGGCCGGGCGAGCAGCCACTTCGAACGTGTGGCCAGCTTCACCGTGGGGCGCATGCAGGCCCACGAGGCGATGAGGTCGAGGATGCCGGCGAGGGCCAGGTAGAAGGCGAAGCCGCGCACGGGTCCGACGGTGAGCCACCACAGGAGGCCCGCACCGATCAGCGAGGCGACGTCGGCCTTGACGATCGTCGAGAACGCCGACACGAACGACTTGTCGGTGGCGCTGCGGATGCTGCGGCCGTTGTGGATGTCTTCCTTGAGGTGCTCGTAGTAGACGACGTTGGAGTCGAGCGAGACACCGACCGACACGATGATGCCGGTCACGCCGGCCAGGGTGAGGGCCAGACCGTTGCTCGTGCCGAGGTAGCTGATGATGGTCCAGAGGAGGGCGCCCTCGATGACCAGCTTCACGAGCGAGAGCAGGCCGAGGAAGCGGTAGAAGACCAACATGTAGAGCGCCGCCAACGCCAGGCCCACGGCACCGGCGATGAGGCCGGCGCGGAGGGCGTCCTGGCCGAGGGTGGCCGAGACGACCAGGGCCTGCTGCTGCTCGAGCTCGACGGGCAGGGCGCCGTAGCGCAACGACGTGGCCAGGTCGTTGGCCTCGCGTTCGGTGAACGTGCCCGAGATCTGGATCTGATCGGCCTGGAAGGACCCGGTCTGGATGACGGGTGCCGAGATGACCCGCCCGTCGAGCACGATCCCGAGCTGGCCGGTCGGGCAGGTGGAGGCCCGGGAGAAGCACTGCCCGGCGGCGCTGTTGAACAGGTCGATGCCGTCGGCACCACCCTTGAAGACGGGGTTGACCGTCCAGCGCCCGCCCTGGTCGAGGCCGGCCGACGCCGACGACAGGGCGCTGCCCGTGAGGGCGACCGGACCGAGCTGGTAGGTGGCGACCAGCTGGCCGTTGCGACACTCCGGCAGGACGACGGGCTGGTCCGGGGGGATGTCGCTCGAGGGGATGCCCGTCGTGCACACGTCGGCGGGCAGGCCGGTGGCCGTGGGCGCCGCGGGGGCGCGAGCGTGACGCCGGGGGCGATCGGACCATCGGTCGTGGCCGGCGCCTGGGTGGTCGGGGTCTCGGCCTGTGCGGTCTCGAAGGCCCCGCCGGATCCCCCGGCCGTCTCACCGACACCGAGCGGAGTCTTCCCGACGCCGAGCCCCTGCTCGGTCGTGTCGGGCACCGACTCGGTCACCGGCGGGACCGTGTCGGTGGGCGCCGCGGGGTCGGTGGGCGCGGGAGCGGTCGACGGGTCGGTCGGGAGGGCCTCGGCGCCCGCCGGGATGGACGCCAGCACCGGTCGGAACTGGAGCTCCGCGGTCTGACCGACCAGCGCCAACGCCCGATCCTTGTCCTTGACCCCGGGGATCTGGATGAGGATGTTCTGGCCTTGGCGGGTGATCTCGGGTTCGGCCACGCCGAGGGCGTCGATGCGCTGGCGGATGATCGAGATGGCCTGCTCGAGTGTGTCGTTGGAGACGTCGTTCACCGGCTTGAGCACCACCGACACGCCGCCCTGGAGGTCGAGTCCGAGAAGGGGCTTGTTGCCCACGCTGAACGTGTAGGCCAGCCCGCCCACGGCGAGCAGCACGATGATGATGAGGGACCAGAAGCCCTTGAAGCGACGCACCGTCAGCTCCGCTCGGCGGGAGGTGGTGCGTCGTCGGCGCCGTCGTCGATCTCGTCGACCTCGTGACCGTCGTCGGTCCGTCGTCGATCCTCGTCGACCGTCGTCGGCCTCGGATCCGTCGTCGTCCTCGTCGTCGGCGGCCGCCTCGTCGACGGCCGGCACCACCTTGCTGGCGATGGCCCGTCGGGCGACCTTCAACTCGAGACCGGGGGCGACCTCGAGGTACACCACGTCGCCGTCGATGGCGGTGATCGTGCCGTAGATGCCCGAGCCGCTCATGACCTCGTCACCCTCGACGAGCGTGGCCAACAGGGCGTTGTGGCGGCGCAGCTCGCGCTGCTTGGGGAGGATCAGCACGACCCAGGCCAGCACGAAGAGCAGCAGGAGGAGGATCGTGGACATGGTCTCGTCAGTTCACCGAGGAAGGGGGGCTCGGCTGACTCGCCGAACCGGTGGAGCGTAGCCCCACCGGCGGGTCCGTCCAGATCGCATCCACCTCCCGGCGCAGCGTGGCGAGAGACCCGGTGACGATGGCCGCCCGGGTACGGGCCATGAGCCCGAGCAGCCAGTGCACGTTGTGGATGGTCGCCAGGCGGGCCACGGTGGGCTCGTTCACCATCAGGAGGTGGCGCAGGTAGGCCTTCGACCACCTGGCGCAGGTCGGGCAGGCGCAGCCGGGCTCGAGCGGCTCCGGGTCACGGGCGAATCGGGCGTTGCGGAGGTTGAGTCGACCCGTGCTGGTCAGGATGGTTCCGTGGCGGGCCAGCCGGCTGGGCAGGACGCAGTCGAACATGTCGACGCCCAGCGCCACGCCCTCGACCAGCGAGACCGGGTCGCCCACGCCCATCAGGTAGCGGGGCTGATCCGCCGGCAGGACGCCGGTGGCCGCGACCAGGGCGGGCAGCATCTCCTCGCGGGTCTCCCCCACCGAGAGGCCACCGATGCCGTACCCGTCGAACCCGATCGCCACGGTGCGCTCCGCGCTCTCGATGCGCGCCGCCGGGTCGACGCCACCCTGGACGATCCCGAACTGGGCCTGGGTCGAACCCTCGGCGCGGGCCGGCCGGTGCGCCTCGGCGGCACGCGCCGCCCACCGCGCCGTGCGATCGACCGCCCGCCGGATGACCGCCGGCGGGGACGGGAGCGGTGGGCAGACATCGAGCACCATCTGGATGTCGGCGCCGAGGAGCTGCTGGATGGCGACGCTCCCCTCCGGTGTGAGGTGGTGACGGCTGCCGTCATAGGTGGAGCTGAAGGTGGCGCCGTCGTCGGTGACCTTCGGCTCGAGCGAGAAGATCTGGAAGCCGCCGGAGTCGGTCAGGACGTGACCACCCCAGTCGGCGAAACGGTGGAGGCCCCCGAGGTCGGCGACGAGATCGGCCCCTGGGCGCAGCATCAGGTGGTAGGTGTTGGCCAGCACCACCTCGACCCCGAGGTGCTCGAGGTCCGCAGAGCTGAGCGCCCGCACCACCGCCCGGGTGCCGACGGGCATGAAGCACGGGGTGCGGAACGAGCCGCGTGCCGTGTGCACCACCCCGGCCCTCGCGCGCCCCGTCGGTCGCCTCGACGTCCAAGCGGACGACCCGGCCCGCCGGATCGGGCACGAACGGCGCGGCGATGGTCATCGTCGTCCCCGCAGGGCCGACGCGGTGCCCGCCGGTGCCGAACGGTTCGACGACGTCGGGCCTGTGCCCGAGGCCGACCGGGCACCGGCCGCAGGCCCGCATCCGGCCGGCGGGATCGGGGGTGCATCGCTGGTCTGCTCACGTGGCCGTCACCCGGTGGAAGGTACCCGCCGCTCGGGAGCACGCCGGCAGTCCGACGATGCGCCGGCCACCGTCGGTCGTTCCGGCCACATGGCCGGCGGACACCGGACTCGCCGAGTTGCTCCCCCGTCGATCACGAGCCACGCCGGAGCAGCATGGCGTCGCCGAAGGACAAGAACCGGTACCCGTCGTCGAGCGCGGCGGCATAGAGGTCGCGCCAGCGTTCGCCGACGAAGGCGTCGATCATGACGAGGAGCGACGAACGAGGCAGGTGGAAGTTCGTCAGGAGGAGGTCGACGACCTGCCACTCGTAGGGCCGACGGATGTAGAGGTTCGTGCGTCCCTCGAGAGCACCGGTCGCCGCCGCGCTCTCGAGCGCCCGAACCGCCGTGGTGCCGACCGCGACCACCCGGCCGCCCGTGGCCTGGGTCTCGCGGCAGGCGTCGATCGTGGCCTGTGGCACTCGATACGACTCGGCGTGCATGACGTGGTCGCGCGACGTCGTCGACGGCGATGGGACGGAACGTCCCGAGACCAACGACCAGCTCGACGTCGGCTCGGGCGATGCCCCGCTCGGCGCAACGAGCAAGGAGCTCCGGCGTGAAGTGCAGCCCCGCCGTCGGCGCAGCCGCCGAGGCCGGCCGCTCGGCGTAGACCGTCTGGTAGCGGTCGGCGACGGCCAGAGGTGCGGTGATGTAGGGCGGCAACGGCATCTCCCCGAACCGCTCGAGGGCGGCGAGCACGTCGCCCTCGTAGTCGAGGACCACCCGTCGCCGACCATCGCCGAGGTCCTCGCCCACCGTCACGACCAGCGCGGTCGCCGTCGGCGCCGGCGCGAGCGTCGTGCCCGGCGGAAGGCGACGTCCCGGGCGTACGAGCGCCTCCCACGTCACGGCGTCGAGGCGGTCGAGCAGCAGCACCTCAGCGGCCCCGCCGGTCTCCTTCACCAGCGGCAGCCGGGCCGGGAGGACCTTCGTGGTGTTGAGCACGAGCAGATCACCGGGTTCGAGCAGGTCGGCCAGGTCCCGGACCTGACGATGCCCGGGCGGCCGACCGGGCCCACGATCGACCAGCAGGCGGGCGTCGTCACGGCGAGCCAGCGGCTCCTGGGCGATCGCGCCCTCGGGTAGCTCGTAGTCGAACGCAGCCGTCTCCACGGCGCCCGAGGCTACGGCCCGGGCACGACCGCCAGAGCCCATGACCTCCCTGATCGCGACCCGCAGGGAGAGAGCAGAGCGGGACGGAGGCTCGGCGGGCTCAGCGGCGCAGGCACCGGTGTCGCACGCGGGCTCCAACAGGAGGCGACCGTGACGAGAGGTGCGACGCAGCCGGATCGTCCGCGTCAGTCGCCGAAGAGAGAGCGGACCAGGATCGGCGGCCGCGAGCGGCGCGCCCGGGGGCGGGATCAGGCCGACATGGGCCCACGCCGCCGGCGTGGCCACCCGCCCCCGAGGCGTGCGCATGAGGAGGCCCTGTTGGATGAGGAAGGGCTCGTAGACGTCCTCGACCGTCTCCTCGGCCTCGCCGACGCTGATGGCCAGGGTGCCGAGCCCCACGGGTCCGCCGCCGAACTTCGCACAGAGGTTGGACAGCACCGCACGGTCGACCTTGTCGAGCCCGAGCTCGTCGACCCCGAACAACGAGAGACCCGCCCGGGCGATGTCACGATCGACCACGCCCGTTCCCCGCACCTCGGCGAAGTCGCGCACGCGGCGCAGGAGCCGGTTGGCGATGCGAGGCGTGCCGCGTGCCCGACGGGCGATCTCCTCGGCGCCGTCGCGGTCGACATCGAGCCCCAGGATCCCGGCCGCCCGGGTCACGATGGACTCGAGCTCGTCGGCGTCGTAGTAGTCGAGCCGGGCGACCAGACCGAAGCGATCGCGGAACGGACCGGTGATGAGGCCGGTGCGGGTCGTGGCGCCGACCAACGTGAACCGGGGGAGGTCGAGCCGGATCGACCGGGCCGCCGGCCCCTTGCCGAGCACGATGTCGAGCTGGAAGTCCTCCATGCCGGGGTAGAGGACCTCCTCGACCGTTCGGCTGAGCCGGTGGATCTCGTCGATGAACAACACGTCGCCCTCGCCCAGCCGGGTGAGGATGGCCGCGAGGTCGCCGGCACGATCGAGAGCCGGGCCGGAGGTGACGTGCAACGCCACGCCCTGCTCGCCGGCCACGATGCCGGCCAAGGTGGTCTTGCCCAGGCCGGGCGGCCCGGCGAAGAGGAGGTGGTCGACCGCCTGACCGCGTCGCCGGGCGGCCTCGAGGATGATCTGGAGGTGCTCCTTGAGCTCGCGCTGGCCGACGAAGTCGTCGAGCGAACGGGGGCGCAGGCCGCCTTCCTCGCCGATGAGGTCGCCGCCGACGAGGGTCGCGTCGAGATCGGGCTCGTGGGCCAGGTCCTCGGGCCCGGGCTCCGGCGACAGGATCTCGTCACGCATCAGGCCACCGCCAGCCGTTGCAGCGCCACCCGCAACAACGCCGACGGATCGTCGTCGTCGGGCAGCTCGCGCAGCACGGTGGTGACCTCGTCGGGCCCGTAACCGAGGTTCGTCAGCGCATCGCGCACGTCGGCCTGGGGAGACGTGACCTGAGCGGCGCCCTCGACGCCCTGCGAGCCGGCGACGGCGGCGGCGTCGAGCCCCGGGACGTCGAGTCGCGACTTGAGCTCGACCAGCAGGCGAGCCGCGGTCTTCTTGCCCACCCCCGGCACGAGGCACAGCGCATCGAGGTCGTCGGCGGCGAGCACCTGCTGCAGCGCCGCCGGCGGATGCACCGAGAGGATGGCCAACGCCAGCGACGGCCCGACGCCGTGGGCGCCGAGCAACGCTTCGAAGGCGAGCCGCTCGTCGGCCCGCAGGAACCCGTAGAGCGTCTCCGCGTCCTCGCGACGGTGATGGTGGATGTGGAGGAAGACCTCCCGGCCGGTCTCGCCGAGGTCGACCGAGGTGGCCGGGGCGACGGTGACCCGATAGCCCACGCCGGCGACCTCGACGAGCACCTCGCCGTCGGACCACCGCTCGAGGAGCGCTCCCCGCAGCGAGCCGATCACCGGGTGCCCCTGTCGGCGCGGGTCCCGGCCGTGGCCGCGGCGCGCCGCAGCGGGACCATGGCCAGGTGGCAGAGGGCCAGCGCGGCGGCATCGGCGGCGTCCGCGGGCTCGGGGAGCCGCTCCAACCCGAGGAGGGTCTGGACCATCTGTTGCACCTCCAGCTTCCCGGCTCCTCCCCAACCAGCCACGGCCGACTTCACCTCGTTCGGCGAGTACTGCACCACGTCGGCGCCCGCGGCGACGGCCTCGGTCATGGCGACGCCACTGGCCTGACCGACCGACATGGCGGTGCGCACGTTGACCTGGAACAACACCCGCTCGACGGCCATGACGGCCGGCCGGTGCTCGGCGATGAGCGCCCGGAGCTCGAGTTGGAGCTCGGCGAGGCGCAGGTGCACCGGCTCCGACGGGGGGGTCGTGATGACCCCGAGCGCCCGGGCCCGGGCGCCTCCGTTGCGGCCACGACCGTCGGCCGCGGCCTCGAGCACGCAGTAGCCGCAACGGGAGAGACCGGGATCGACACCGAGCACGAACACCCGTACGACGATAGTGCGCCCGCTCCTCCCGGGAGCGGACCCGACGCCCACGATCACCGCTCGACGGGGGAACTCCGCTCAGCCGGCGGCATCATCGTGCCGATGACTCGACGTGTGACCTCCGCGACCGCTGACCCGTCGACCGCCGATCCGTCCGCTGCCGACACCGCACCGGCCCGGTCCACCGACCTCGGGGACGCTGCGCCTGGCGGACTCGCCACCGAACCGGCCCTCACCGTCGAGATGCGTGGGGTCAGCCGCAGCTTCGGCGCCGTGAACGCGCTGGCCGACCTCGACCTGCTGGTGCCCTCCGGGCGCATCACCGTGCTGCTCGGCCCGAACGGCGCCGGCAAGACCACCGCCATCCGCATGATCACGGGTGCGCTCTCCCCCGACGCCGGCCGAGTCCGTGTCTTCGGGCTCGACCCCGACCGCGACGGCGAGGACGTGCGGCGTCGCTGCGGTGTCGTGTCGGCGAAACCCGCCCTCTACGACCGCCTCTCCGGGCGGGCCAACCTCCAGTACGCGGCAGAGCTGTACGGGCTCGGACGACGCGCCGATGCGCCCATCCACGAGGCCGCCGATCGCTTCGGCATCGTCGACGCGCTGGACCAGCAGGTCGGCGGCTACTCCACCGGGATGAAGACACGCCTGGCCCTGGCCCGCTCGGTGCTCCACGACCCCGAGCTGCTGTTGTTCGACGAGCCCACGAGCGGTCTCGACCCCGAGTCCTCGCACGCCGTCCTGGAGCTCATCCGGGAGATGACGGCCGGTGGGCGCACCGTCGTGATGTGCACGCACCTGCTCATCGAGGCCGAGGGCCTCGCCGACCGGATCATCGTGCTCGATGCCGGCACCGACCTGCTGTCGGGCACGCAGGACGAGCTGACCCGCCTCTACTGGCCGCCGAACCTCGTCCACCTCTCCGCCGAGGAACCGGCCACGCTGGACCGCCTCGCGGGCCTGGGACGGGGTCGTGTCGTACTCCCCGAGCGCGGCCGAACGCCCCGAGGTCGCCGAGGTCCAACTCGACGACCTCGCCCGCCTGCCCGACCTCGTCGCCCGGCTGGCCGCGGAAGGAGTGCGCCTCACCCGCGTCGAGCCGCACGACCCCACCCTCGAGGACCTCTACTTCGCGGTGCGCAAGGACCACCGTGAGCGCCTCGCCGCCGCCGGACGAGGCGACGACGGGCTGGCTCCGGTCGTGCTGCCCGACCGTCCCGCGCCACCGAGGAACCGGATCGACCTCGCCCAGGAGGACCGGCGATGACCGCCCCCGCCGTCGAGACCCGACGCACCTCGGCCCGTCGGCCGCTCAACCGGGCCCGCATGTTCACGGTGATGCGCACCGACCTCAAGCAACTCATCGACTCCAAGGACTTCTGGGTCCCGATGCTGCTGCTGGGCGGCTTCTTCTTCCTCATCGTGCCCGCGTTCCTGCTCAGCATCATCACCAGCATCGGCAACGTCAGCGCCATCCAGCAGGTGTCCCAGGCCCTCGAGCTCCTGCCCGCGTCGGCACAGGCGGCCGTCCCCCAGGACGTCGACGCCTCGACCCAGGTCGGCTATGTCCTGGCCGTCTACCTCTTCGCCCCCATCGCGGTCGTGGTGCCGCTCACCATCTCCACTGCGGTCGGCGCGGCGACCATCGTCGGCGAGCGCGAGCGCGGCACCGGGGAGTTCCTCGCCCACTCCCCCGCCGACGTCCGAGAGATCTACCTGGGCAAGCTGCTGGCCAGCATCATCCCCGGCTACATCACCACGATCGTCGGGTTCGGGATCTACTCGTTGCTCGTCAACGGGCTGGTGGGCCGCAAGGTCGGCGGATGGTTCTTCCCGACCCCTGCGTGGTGGCTGCTGATCCTGTGGGTGCTGCCGCCCTTCCTGGCCATCGCGCTCTCCCTCGTGCTGCGCCTGTCGGCGCGGGTGAAGTCCACCGCCGCGGCCCAGCAGGCGGCCGGCCTGGTCACGTTCCCGCTGATCCTCATCGCCTACGGCCAGTCGACCGGCGCCCTGATCGGCTCGGGCACCCCGACCGTGGCCTTCGTCATCGGGACCGTGGCCTGGATCATCGCGGCCATGTTGCTGGCCACCGGCTTTCGTTCGTTGACACGGGCCCGCCTGCTCGGCGTGGCCAACGAGCAGTAGCCGACTCAGGACTCGAGGCCGGCGACCACGTCCACGATCTCCTCGACCGGACGGAACGTGAGGCCGGCAGTGGCCCGGTGGGCCCATCGCACGGTGCCGCCGGCGTCGACGACGATGACGGAACGTCGGTAGAAGCCGACGGGCCCGAGGATGTCGTAGGCCCGGCCCACGGCCTTGTCGGGATCGGAGAGCAACGGGAAGGCGAAGGGGCCGTGCTCGGCGGCGAACGCCTCGTGCTCGTCGACGCTCTGCGGGCTGATGGCGAGGACCTGGGCACCCACGTCGGCGAAGCGACCGATGTCGGCCGAATAGGTGCTCAGCTGCACCGTGCACACCGGTGAGTTGTCGGCCGGGTAGAAGACCAGCACGACCGTCGAACCGGTGAAGTCGGCCAGGGCGATCTCCTGGCGACCGACCCGGGCGTCGTCGGTGCCGGCGACGCCGAGGAGGCGGAACGGCGGGGCGGTCTCACCGATGGCGATCGTCATGAGCGTGACGTCGAGGCCCTAGGCGTCGAGCGACTGGAGGATGTCGTCGGGGATGTCGAAGTTGGCGAAGACGTCCTGGACGTCGTCGTTCTCCTCGAGCGCGTCGATGACCCGCAGGACCGACTTGGCGACCTCCGGCGTGTCGAGCACGACCTCCGTGCTCGACACCATCGTGGTGTCGGCGCTGTCGAAGGGGATCGCTGCGTCCTCGAGGGCCTGTCGCACGGTGGGGAGGTCGGTGGGGGCGCACGTGACCCTCCACGTGTCGCCCTCCTCGACGATGTCCTCGGCCCCGGCGTCCAACGCCGGGAGCATGACGTCGTCCTCGCTCACCGACCCCGGCACGATGACGACGCCCTTGCGCTCGAACTGCCACGACACCGCGCCGGGCTCGGCGATGGAGCCGCCCAGCTTCTTGAGCAACGAGCGGACGTCGCCACCCGTGCGGTTGCGGTTGTCGGTGAGGACCTCGATGAGCACGGCCACGCCGTGGGGGGCGTACCCCTCGTAGGTGATCTGCTCGTAGGTGACGCCCTCGAGCTCACCGGTGCCTCGCTTGATGGCCCGCTCGATCGTGTCGAGCGGGACCGAGGCATCCCGGGCCTTCTGGTACATGGTCCGCAGCGTGGGGTTCATGTCGGGGTCTCCCCCGCCCTCGCGCGCCGCCACCTCGACCTGACGGATCAGCTTGGCGAAGAGCTTCCCGCGGGCCTTGTCGGCGGCGCCCTTCTTGTGCTTGATCGTCGCCCATTTGGAGTGACCGGACATCACATACCCCTTGGCCGGCGCAGGAACGGACGGGTGACGGTGCGCCGGCTCACGCCGCCACCACCCCTCGGACGAAGAGCTCGTGCAGACGCATGTCGGGCGAGAGCTCGGGGTGGAACGCCGTGACCACGACCGGACCCTGCCGGCAGGCCACGGGCTGACCGTGGAACGAGGCCAGCACCTCGACGTCGGGCCCGACCCGCTCGACGACGGGAGCGCGGATGAACACCGCGTGCACCGGAGCCTCGTCGAGCCCGATGACCCGCAGGTCGGTCTCGAAGGAGTCCACCTGGCGCCCGAACGCGTTGCGGCGCACGTCGATGTCGATGGCTCGGAAGCACCGCTGATCGTCACGACCGTCGATGATGTCCTCGGCCAGCAGGATCATCCCGGCACAGGTGCCGAGCGTGGGAAGGCCGTCACGGAGGCGCTCGGCGATGGGCTCGAACAGGTCGTTGGCCTCCAACAGCTTCGACATCGTGGTCGACTCGCCGCCCGGGATGACGAGCGCGTCGACGTCTTCGAGGTCGTCAGCGGTGCGGACCTGCGTGGTCACGACACCGAGCCGATCGAACACCCGCACGTGCAACGAGAACGCTCCCTGGAGCGCGAGGACACCGACCTGGACCGGCACCTGGAGGCTCCGACGCGTCAGTTGGGGGCACGGTCGAGGACCCTACCGCCTGGGCGGGAGGGAGCCAGGAGGCGTCGGGCTCACCAGCCTCGCTCGGCGAAGGTGGTCTCGAGCCCGGCGATCTCGAGGCCGGGCATGGCCCCGCCGATCCCCCGACTGACCTTGGCCAGGATCTCGGGGTCACGGAAGTTGGTCGTGGCCTCGACGATGGCCTTGGCTCGGGTGGCCGGATCGTCGCTCTTGAAGATGCCCGACCCGACGAAGACGGTCTCGGCACCGAGCTGCATGACGAGCGCGGCGTCGGCCGGCGTGGCGATGCCGCCGGCGCAGAACAGCGGAACCGGGAGGGCACCGGTCTCGGCGATCTCCTGCACGAGGTTCAACGGGGCGCGCAGCTCCTTGGCCCAGTCGAACAGCTCGGCGGAGTCGGCCTGGGTGATCTTGCGGACGTCACCGAGGATGGTGCGCAGGTGGCGCACCGCCTCGACGATGTTGCCGGTGCCGGCCTCGCCCTTGGACCGGATGAGGCACGCCCCTTCGGAGATGCGCCGCAGCGCCTCACCGAGGTTGGTGGCGCCACAGACGAAGGGGGCGGTGAAGGCCCACTTGTCGATGTGGTGGCTCTCGTCGGCGGGGGTCAGCACCTCGGACTCGTCGATGTAGTCGACACCGAGGGCCTGGAGGATCTGGGCCTCGACGAAGTGGCCGATGCGGGCCTTGGCCATCACGGGAACCGTGGTGACGGCCTTGATGCCTTCGATCATCTCGGGATCGCTCATGCGAGCCACGCCGCCGTCACGGCGGATGTCGGACGGGACCCGCTCGAGGGCCATCACGGCGACGGCCCCGGCGTCCTCGGCGATGCGGGCCTGGTCGGGGTCGACGACGTCCATGATGACGCCGCCCTTGAGCATCTCGGCCAGGCCGCGCTTCACGAGCTGCGTCCCGGTCGTCCGTGCCCCGACTTCCTCGGAGAAGTGATCAGCCATGGCCGGGAGTGTACGGCCCGACCTGCCGGACCGACGAAGCGGGTTCGCGGTTGCGTGGACGCTCAGCGGGCCTCGGCGAGGAGGCCGTCGGCGGTGGGCTGATCGAGCGGCACGACGGCGGCGCCGGTCTCGGGCAGCGCCACCCAGGTCCGGCCGGGCGTCAACAGGATCGGCGCACCCGCCTCGTCGAGGAGCGTGGCCGGCGCCGACCGATCAGGGCGCACCCAGCGGCCGCGGATGATCTGGCCGTCGGTGAGCACGATCGCCTCGCCCTCGCCGACCGTGAGCGCCTTGGGTGACCGGCTGTCGGAGGGGCTCGCGCCGTACGGGGTGAACATCACGACCACGTTGGCCGGGGTGACCTGCACACCCTCGGTGTCGACGGTGGCCGAGTCGGGTCGGGGGTGCAGGGCGTCGACCTGGTAGCGGTTCCAGCCCTGGCGCGTGACGTCCCAGACGTACTCGACCCCTCCGAGCCCGTAGTCGATCCTGACTCCGGCGACCGGGAGCGACGGGGACGTGACCGCGGCCCCGTCCTCGCGATAGGCGAAGACCGGGGCAGGGGGACCCTGGCCCTCGGGGGCACGTTCGGCCATGAGCGGCACGAGGTTCACGTAGAGGTTGTGCGGCGCCTTGCGCTCGCGGGAGCGGTAGTAGAAGGGCTCGGCCGCGTCGAAGGACACGTTCGTCAGGATGCCGTCACGGGCTGCGGCGAGCACCTCTGCGGTGACACCGGGATTGCCACCCGACCACGCGAACAACGGCGTGGAGAGACCGGCCACGAGATCGATGTCACTCGATCGCGCCGAGCGCACCGGGCCCACGTCGTCGCGCGAGCTGGGAGTGGAAGACCAGGGCGAAGCGGGTGATGCCCTCGACCCGCATCTCGTAGACGATGTCGGCCTGGTTGATGCCCGACTGGGTCCGGGCCTCGGGGCTGTTGTCCATCTTCACCGAGACCGCGGGGTGCTGTTCACCGGCGGGATCGGCGCTGGGCAGCCCGGTGAGCGGCGACCGGATGACCGGCGCCGCGGTCGTCGTCGTGGTCGGCGCCTCGGTGGTGCTCGACGCAGGGGCGGCGTCACCGTCGGACGAGCAGGCCGCCCCGAACAGGGCCACGGCCAGCAATGCGGCCGCGAGGGCCGAACGACGAGTCGTCACAACATCTCCAGTGCATCGATGCGGTCGGCGAGCGGGGCCCGACCGGGGCCCGGATGGGGCCGCGGGTCGACCAACCACAAGCCGCTGGTGCCGCCGAGGGGCCGGTCGACGACCGCGGTCGACGAGGCGATGGCCTCGAGCGCCCCGATCAGGCCGGGTGGATAGCGGGTCAGCCCCACGGCCCCCCGGTCGAGCAGGATGTCGTCGTCGGGGCCGGCGCCCCCGTCGAGGCGGCCCCGCAGGACCCCGACCACGGGACGGGCGAGCAGTGCCGTGCCTCCCGCGGCGCCGCTCAGCACCTGCACGGCGGTCGTGGCGGCAGGGAGGTCGCCGCGCCGGATGAGCGTGACGGCACGGGCGAGCACGGCTTCGAGCTCGACGCGCTCGAGCAGCGCGAGCAGACCGGACGTGACCACGACGTGGACCTCGTGGTCGTCGACGCCCGAGCACCAACATGTTGGCGGCGTCGTCGTCGAGCACCAGCAGCGACGGCGGGCTGATGCCACCGGTGGCGCTGAGGCCCTCCATCACGTTCACGAGGCGGGCGTCGGCCACCGGATCGGCCGGTCGGGCACCCAGCCCCTGGAGGATCCGGGCGGTGGGGTCCACCGCAGCCCGTGACGCCATCCACAGGCCGAGCGCCAGGGTGATGGCGAGGCCGGGGAGAAGGCCCAGCGGACCGACGGCCACGAGGAGGACCGCGGTGAGGACCACGCCGAGGGCCACCGCAGGGACCGCCGCCACGACCACCACCCAGGTCCTCGTCGGTGCGACTGGATGCTCGGATTCGCTCACATGGCCTCAGGGGATCGGGACGACGCAGCGATGGTACCGGCGCCGTCAGCCCCGCCCGAGCACCCTCGCGTAGAGCTCCAGGTAGCGCTCGGCGAGGCGCTCCATGGAGTACTGACTCGATCGCTCGTCGCCCGAGGCCACGAGACGGGTCCGCAGCGCGTCGTCGGTGAGCACGGCCTGGAGGGCCCGGGCGAGCGCCGCCGCGTCGCCGGGCGGCACGAGGAGCCCGTCGCGGTCGGCTCGGGCCACGTTGGCGTAGCCCGGCAGGTCGCTGGCCACCACCGGAGTGTGGGCGGCCATGGCCTCGAGCAGCACGACCCCGAACGACTCACCGCGCAACGACGGTGCACAGAAGACGTCGGCGCCGAGCAGACGGGCGGCCTTCTCCTCGTCGGAGACGCGCCCCAGCCATTCCACCCGCACGTCACCCGCGGCGCGGCGACGGAGGGTGTCGGTCTCGGGTCCGTCGCCGGCCACCCAGAGCCGGACGTCGGTGGGCAGCTCGGCCATCGCCTCCAGCAGCACGGCGAGGCCTTTGCGCGGTTCGTGGCGACCGAGGAACAAGATGGTCGGTCCGGTCGTCGGCCAGGGCGTGGCCGCGGCGTACGGGGCCAGCTCGACGCCGTTGAAGGTGAGCTCGTACTGCCCGCCGAGGCCCTTCACGGCCATGGCCCGTGCGTCGGCCGACACCGCGCAGCGCAGGTCGAGCTTGTTGGCTCCCCACCGCACCAACGGCCCCAACCAGCGGTAGGAGGCGCTCTCCCCCGCCGCGTGGAAGGTGCCCACGAGCGGCTGGGACTTGAACAGCGAGCGCGGTGTGCGTGGGTCCCGGGGCGAGCGGCTCGTGCAGGTGCACGATGTCGAAGCGCTCGTCGCGCAGGGCGCGGATGGTGCGCAGCTGGGCCGAGACGTCGGGAGCGACCGGAGCCATCGACCCGTTGGCCGCGGTCGGGATGCTGTCACCGAGCGGAGTGACGCCGGCGTCGGGGGGCGGGCCGTCGCAGGGTCCGAGGACGCGCACGTCGTGGTCCATCGTGCGCAGGGTCCTGGCCAGCCCGAGCACCTGGCCCTGCACCCCACCGGGGACGGTGAGGCTGTAGGGGCAGATCAACCCGATGCGCATCAGGACCGCTCGTCGGCTGCGTCGTGGGCGACGGCCGCACGAGCGGCCGCCGCCGCCGCCGACGACGGACCGAACTGGGGCCGGGGAGCGGGCTTCCCCATGGCGTCGAGCGCGTCGTAGTCGCTGGGCCAGTTCGGCTGCTGGAGGTGCCACTGCAGCGGGGCGATGCGGATGAAGTCCTCGAGCTCGCGGGCGATGGCCTCGGTCACCCTGGTCACGTCCTGGCGAAATCCCGCCTCGCGCCCGGTGGGCAGCGCCGGGTGCACGACGGCGCGGTGCGCGTCGCCTTCGTGGAAGACCGCTGTCGGCAGCAGCGGGGCCCCGGTTCGCAGCGCCAACGTGGCCGGCCCGGCGGGCAGCGTCGTGCGTTCGCCGAAGAACTCGACCTCGATCCCGTCACCCATGATGTCGCGATCGCACAGCAGGCACACGATGTGGTTGTCCTTGAGGGCGCGCAGCACCGTCCCCCCGGCGTCCTTGTCGAGCGGCACGATGTGGAGCCCGAACGCCCTCCGGAAGCTGGCGAAGAACTCGAACAGCGCCGGCGGTTCGACGGTCTCGACGACCACGGTCACCGGCGCGTGGCCCCCGAGGGAGAGCCAGACCCCGCACCACTCCCAGCCGCCGAGGTGCGGAAGGGCCAGGATGACCCCGTTGCCGTCGGCCAGGGCATCGGTGATGTGCTCGAAGCCGTCCACGGTGATCGAGGCGTCGAGCGTCTCGAAGCTGATGTCGGGGAGGCGAAAGGCCTCGACCCAGTACCTGGCGTAGCTGTCGAACGTGGCGTCGACAGCTCGATCGAGCTCTCGACCGGAGAGGTCGGGTCCGATGACGCGACGCAGGTGCCGGGCGACGAGCATGCGCCGCTCACGCGAGAGCGTGGCCGCGGCACGCGACAGCAGACGGGCCGTGAGCGAGGCCACCGGGAGCGGCACCGCGCGGACGTAGGCGGCGCTGCCCTTGTAGGCAGCGGTGACCGGGTCGAGACCCATGGGCCTCAGCGTTGGTTTCGGGACCGGAGGCTGCGACGCCACTGCGACGAGGTCGATCGCGACGCCCGACGGCGCGACGCTCGTCGGGCGGTGACGACCGGGGGCCGCTCCCGCGAGGCCTGGCGCCAGACCTTGACGAAGCGCTGCACGGCGGTGGCGATCGTCAAGACCAGCATGATCCACAGCACGGGCACGAGCAGCGTCTCGAACAGCAGTCCCAGACCGAGCAGGACCAGCCGCTCGGCGCGCTCCATGATGCCGCCCTTGGCGTCGAAGCCCAGCGACTCGGCCTTGGCCCGCTCGTAGCTGATGATGAGCGAGGCGGCGAGGACCGCCATCGGCAGCAGCGGCGCCAGGCCGCCGTCGTTGGTGGCCAGGTACCAGGCCACACCCACCAGGAGCAACGAGTCGGAGATCCGGTCGGCGGTGCTGTCGAAGAACGCCCCGCGGGGTCCGGCGGTGCCCGAGGCCTTGGCCACGGCGCCATCGAGGGCGTCGGGGAGGGCGGTGAGCACCAGGAGCAGCAGACCGACGCGGAGGTTTCCCGAGGCGATGGCCACCGCGGCCCCGGCCGCCATGACGAGGCCGAGCGCCGTCAGGTGGTCGGCGGAGATGCCGGTACGGCGAAGGCTCCGGCCGACGGGCCGGAGTCCCTTGTCGATGCTGGTTCGCCAGTGCCCGTCGAGCATGGCTGCTCCCCGTCGGTGAGTCGTGGCCCCCGTCGTGACGGCAGGCACATGAGGTGATCAGGCTACCAGCAGCCCCTCGACGGGTCGACGTACGCTCCGATCAGGAGTCCCGGTGACGGTGCGGCGCCGCCTCGCCGACGGGACCGGAGAGGATCAGCCGTGGAGGCCACTGCCCCAGCTCTCATCCGCAACGTGGCGCTCGTCGGGCACGGGGGGACGGGCAAGACCACCCTCACCGAAGCGCTCCTCGTCGAGGCCGGGGTGATCAACCGACCGGGACGGGTCGAGGACGGCACGACGGTCGCGGACACCGAGCCCGAGGAGCACCACCACCACCTGTCGGTGTCGCTCACGTTGGCGCCGTTCCCGTGGAAGGGGCACAAGGTCAACGTGCTCGACACCCCGGGATCACCCGACTTCGAAGGCGACGCCGTCGCGGCGTTGGCCGTCGTCGACCTCGCCGTGTTCGTCGTGAGCGCCGTCGACGGGGTCCAGGCCCAGACCCGCGAGCTCTGGCGGGTGGCGGCCTCGCTCGGACTGCCCCGCATGATGTTCGTCAACAAGCTCGACCGCGACCGGTCCTCCTTCGACGCCACCTTGGCGGAGCTCCGTGCGGTCTTCGGTGCCGGCGTCGCCCCTCTCGAGCTCCCCATCGGTGCCGAGGGTCGCTTCCACGGTGTGGCCGACCTGCTCACCGACACGGCGTTCCTCTACGACGGCGCCGAGCGCACGTCCGGACCCGTGCCGGCAGAGATGGCCGACGTCGAGCACGAGATCCACGACAACCTGGTCGAGGGCATCGTGGTGGCCGACGACGACGTGCTCGAGCGCTACCTCGACGGCCAGGCTCCGTCGTTCGAGGAGCTCGAGCGCCTCTTGGCGATCGGCATCGACGATGCCACCGTCTTCCCGGTGGTGTGCGGCTCGGCCACCGAAGCCATCGGCATCGATCGCCTCGCCGACCTGATCTGCGAGATCGGCCCCTCGCCGCTCGATCGTCCCCCGGTCCGGGTCCACGCCGGCGACCCGTCGTCGAGGTGCCCGCCGACGCGGCGGGGCAACCGCTGGCCCGGGTGTTTCGCACGACCGCCGATCCGTTCGTGGGCCACGTGGCGCTGTTCAAGGTCCTGTCGGGCACGGTGGAGGCCGACGCCCACCTGGTCAACAGCCGCACCGGGCACGACGAGCGCCTCCACGGGCTGTTCACGTTCCACGGACGCGACCGCGCCGACGTGGCCTCGGTGGTCGGCCGGCGACATCGCCGCCGTGGCCAAGCTCAACGACGCCGCGGCGGGCGACACCCTGGCCCCCAAGGGGACCCCGGTGACGATCGAGCCCTTGCCGGTCCTCGAGCCGTGCGCCGCGGTCGCCGTCGCCGCGGCCACGCCGGCCGACGAGGACAAGCTCTCCTCGGCGCTGCACCGCCTGCTCGTCGACGACCCGTCGCTGCGTCTCCTGCGCGACGACGAGACCCACCAGAGCGTGCTGTGGGGACGAGGTGAGCTGCACCTGACCATCACCCTCGAACGCCTCAGCCGCGTGTTCGGGGTGCAGGTGCGCACCGAACGGGTGCGCACCGCCTACCGCGAGACGATCACGACGGCGGCCCGGGCCGAGGGTCGGCACAAGAAGCAGAGCGGCGGGCACGGCCAGTTCGGCGTCGCGACGATCGTGGTCGAGCCGCTCGGGCGCGGTGAGGGCTTCGAGTTCGTCGACGAGGTCGTCGGGGGTGCCATCCCGAAGGGATTCGTCGCCGCGGTCGAGAAGGGGATCCTCGAGGCGATGGCCGATGGCGGCCCGCACGGGTACCCCGTGGTCGACGTGCGGGTGCGCTGCGTCGACGGCAGGCACCACCCGGTCGACTCCTCGGAGATGAGCTTCAAGATGGCCGGTCGCCTCGCGCTGCGCGCCGCTCTTCCCGAGGCGGGACCGGTGGTCCTCGAGCCCATCTCCCTGCTGGAGGTCACCGCACCCGACGAGGTGCTGGGCGACGTCATGGGCGACCTCAGCGCACGACGGGCCAGGGTGCTCGGCACCGAGTCCGACGGCGGCGGCGAGTCGGTGATCCGCGCCGAGGTGCCGGCATCGGAGCTCGACGGGTACATCGGTGACCTGCGGGCCCGCACCGGCGGTCGGGGTCGGTTCCACGCCGAGCCGGTGCGCTACGACGTGCTCCCGGACCACCTCGTCGACGCCTCGACGGCCGACACCGCGTCCGACGCCGACGGGTAGGTTCGGCGGCGATGAGCTCCTACGACCTGTCGTCGCTGCCCCCCGCCGACGCGATCGTCGCCCTGCGATCGTTCCCCCGGCGCTACCGCGAGCGCGCTGCGGCCGCTCGACGACGACGAGAGCATCGACGAGCTGGCTCAACGCATCGGGCCCGACGAGCTCAGCGCCGTCGACCTGATCGTCGACACGGTGCAGGACGTGGACCCTCCAGCAGGAGGCCCTCCGCCAGATCCGCCTGGCGGCGACACCCGGTGGTGCACCCGGCCACGGTCGATCGCGCCTCCCGGCGGGACTGGGGCGCCTCGGTCCACGAGACCCTGCCCGATGCCCTGAACCAGCTCGACGAGCGGGCCGGCGCCCTCGCCGACGAGGCGGCCCACTTCTCGGCCAACGACTGGACCCGTTCGGGCGCCGCGGCCGGCGGCGGCGCCGTCAGCGCGCTCGACGTCGTCCGAGCCGCCGTGCGCACCGGCCGCGACAACCTCGTGGCGGCCGAACGGGCCCTCGACGCTCACGGCGCCGCTGACGGCCCCGGATCTACCTCTGGAGGTCGGACCAGTCCTCGGGGTTGTCCTCGACGAACCACTCGACGACCTCGCCGTCGACGCCGTCGACCAGCACCAGGCCCCGCTTGTCCGGCGGATCGTCGGCGGAGTAGAGCAGGATGCGCCACGTCGGCCGGCTGAGCAGGCCCCGCCAGCCCATCTGGGCCGAGGCGTGGCCGACCGGGAAGCCGACCTGGCGGGTGGCCACGACCAGGGCGTCGCGCTCGTCGACGTCGAGGTTCCACCCGGCCACGAAGCTGTAGATGCCGATCAGGACCAGGGCGATGGCGGCGACCAGGAAACCGACGTTCACCAGGGGGTTGTCACCGCCGCCCTGGGTGAACCAGAGCAGCAGGCAGATCGCGGCGATCCCCCAGTAGAGGTACGCCGGGATCCGGCGCCGGTTGTTGTTGGGGAAGAGGTAGGGCCCGACGTAGCCGGCGGCGTCGAGGTCGTCGGGGAGCGAATCGCGGATCTCGGCGTCGGACAGCGGCGTGGTGGGGCCGGCCCCGTGATCGTCGCCGGCGTCGGCCGCCGCACCGGGATCGCCGGAGGCGTCGGACGAGGGCTCCGCCGCGGGCTCGTCGGACGCAGGATCATCGGGCATGGCGGGACGACCGTAGCGCCGCTTCCGCGGACGGCACCATCCGTGGACAGGACCGTCGCGGGCGCGACGCCGGTGATCAGCTGTCGCGGACCTCGGCGATCACCTGCACGTCCTCGCCCTCGGCGAACGAGAGGGTGATCGGGATGTCCTCGCCGGCCACCAGGGGCTCGGCCAGCTGCAGGATCATGATGTGGTAGCCGCCCGGGGCCAGCTCGACGCTCCCGTTGGCCGGAACGGTCACCGACGCCACCCGCTTCATGCCCATCATGCCGCTCTCGGCCATCGACGTCTCGTGGACCTCGGCGGTCGCGGCGACGCTGGCCGGCACGGCCGCACCGATCAGCTCGACGTCGGTGTCCGTGGTGTTCGTGAGCGTCATGTAGGCCGCACCGGCTTCCGCGCTGGCGGGTGAGGTGCGGGCCCAGGCGCCCGTGGCCACGACGCCCACGTCGACCGGCTCGGTGGTTCCCGGGGCGGCGGTGGTCGCCGATGACGACGACGTGTCGCTGTCGCCGCAGGCGGCGCCGCCGAGTGCGAGGGCGGCCACGAGGACGACAGGAAGCGCACGACGAACAGGGTGAAACGACATTGGGGGGCCTTTCAGGTGGGGTAGGTGCTGGTGAGAAGGGCGCGCAGGGCGGTGGCGATCTCGTCGCCCGTGGTGCCGTAGGGCCAGGTCCACACGATCCGACCCTGGTCGTCGACCACGTAGGTGTCGCCGGTGTGGGCGACGGCGTAGAACTCGCCGGGGGCGTGGGCCTCGGCTTCCCACTTGGCCCCGAACTCGTAGGTGACCCGGTTGAGGGAGCCGTCGTCGGCGGCGCGGAGGGCGTGGGCGCCGCCGTCGGGGAAGAAGTGGTCGAGGTAGCTGGCGATGCGGGCGCCGTCGTCGCGGGGGAGGTCGACGGTCACGAAGGCGACGTCCACCCGGTCGGCCTCCTCAGGGTTCAGCTCGCGCAGGCCGGTGGTGGTGTCGGCCATGGTGAGCGGGCACACGTCGGGGCAGGAGAGGTAGCCGAAGTAGACGAGCAGGAAACCATCGTCGTCAGCCTTCATGGTGAAGGGCTCACCCGCCGGGTCCTGGGCGTAGTCGGTGAGGGTCACCGCACCGACCTCCTTCACCGGCACTGGCTGCTCGCCCGGGAACAGGCCCGGTTCGACGGTCGTCGGGGCGGCGGCGTCGGTCGATCCCGAGGAGCTCCCGCATCCGGCCAGTCCGAGCAACGTCGCCGCCACGAGCACGGGCAGGACGCGTCGGCGCAGCAGGGGGGTCACGCTGGGAGTATCCCCGACGCCCGACGGGCATTCGGCGTGTTCCGGCAGGTTCGTGACCCTCGGCCCCACAGGTCGGGACCTTGGTCCTCACCCGTCGGCTCGGCACCGACGGGGGGCGCCGCGTCAGTTCGGCCAGGCCGCCGTGAGCTTGCGCCAGGTCTCGTCGAGGGGCTCGGGCAGGACCCGGGCCAGCGCCACCGACGTCATGAAGTTGGTGTCACCGGCCCACCGGGGCAACACGTGGGCGTGGAGGTGGTCGGGCACCCCGGCGCCTCCGGCGCTGCCCAGGTTCATCCCGGTGTTGACCCCCTCGCAGCGGTACGCCGCCTTGACGGCCACCACGGCGTCGCGGGTGAGCGCCGCCAGCTCCACGAGCTCGTCCTGCGAGAGGTCCTCGAGCTCGGCCACGGCCCGGTTCGGGAGCACCAGGACATGGCCCGACGTGTACGGGTAGGCGTTGAGCAGCACCGAACAGTGCGCACCCCGGTGCACGACGAAGGCCTCGTCGTCGGGGAGCCGGAGGATGCGCTCGAACAACGAGCCCGAGGCATCAGGCGCCAGTGACGTGTCGTCGGGCGCGCTGACGGCGTTGATGTACGTGCTGCGCCAACCCGCCCAGAGGTGGGCGAGTCCCGGCGTGACCGAGGGCGCGGGCTCGTCGGTCATGTCGTGGCCGCTCAGACGTGGGCCATGATGTCGGCGGCGAGGCGCTCTTCGAATGCATCGCAGGTGACGCCTCGCTCCACGTCCCCGCCCCGGGGGTTCACCCCCACCGTGCCGTGCTCGACGTCGTCGTCGCCCACCACCAGCACGTAGGGGAGCTTCTCGAGCTTGGCCCGGCGGATGCGAGAACCGAGCGGTTCGGAGGCGTCGACGTAGTCGGCGCGGTAGCCCTCGGCCCGCAGCCGGTCGACGACCCGATGGGCGTACGTGTCGTGGTCGTCGCGCACGGGGAGCACCCGGACCTGCACGGGCGCCAGCCACACCGGGAACGCCCCGGCGTAGTGCTCGAGCAGGACCCCGAAGAACCGCTCGACCGACCCGAACAGGGCGCGGTGCAACATCACGGGCTCGTGACGGGCGTTGTCGGCGCCGACGTACTCGAGGCCGAACCGCTCGGGGAGGTTGAAGTCGGCCTGGATGGTGGACAGCTGCCACTTGCGACCGATGGCGTCGCGCACCTTGACGTCGATCTTGGGCCCGTAGAAGGCCCCGCCGCCCTCGTCGATCTCGTAGGGCAGCCCCTCCCGCTCGAGCGCGGTGCGCAACGCCTCGGTGGCCAGCTCCCACCGCTCGTCGGTGCCCACCCACTTGTCCTCGGGGCGCGTCGAGAGGTTGGCCTCGAAGTCGGTGAAGCCGAAGGCCCGCAGCACCGAGAGCACGAACTCCAGGAGGTCACCGACCTCGTCGACGACCTGCTCGGGCGTGCAGAAGATGTGGGCGTCGTCCTGGGTGAAGCCACGGATGCGCATCAGCCCGTGCAGCGTCCCGGAGCGCTCGTAGCGGTACACCGTGCCGAGCTCGAACAGGCGCATCGGCAGGTCGCGGTAGCTGCGCTGGCTGCTCTTGAAGATCAGCATGTGGAACGGGCAGTTCATCGGCTTCGGGTAGTAGTCGCCGTTGTCGAGCTCCATCGGCGGGTACATCCCGTCGGCGTAGAAGTCGAGGTGGCCGCTGGTCTCCCACAACGTCGAACGCCCGATGTGCGGCGAGTACACGACGTCGTAGCCGCCACGCTCGTGGCGTTCGCGGCTGTAGTCCTCCATCACCTTGCGGACCGTGGCCCCCTTGGGGTGCCACACGGCCAGGCCTCCGCCGATCTCCTCCGGGAAGCTCAACAGGTCGAGCTCGGCGGCCAGCTTGCGGTGGTCGCGCTTCTCGGCCTCGGCCAGGTTGTGGAGGTGCTGGTCGAGCTCCTTCTTCGACGGCCATGCCGTGCCGTAGATGCGCTGCAGCATCGGGTTCTTCTCGTCACCGCGCCAGTAGGCGCCCGCCACCCGCATCAGCTTGAAGTGGCCGAGTCGGCCCGTGTCGGGCACGTGGGGACCGCGGCACAGGTCGATGAAGCGCGGCGGGTTCTCGTAGGTGCGCACCAGGCCGGTGTCCGTGGCCGACATGGGGTCCTCGGCGGCGCCGCGGATGATCTCGCACTTGTACTTGTGGTCCTTGAACAGCTCGAGCGCCGCACCCTCGGTGATCTCGTCGCGGACGAACGGCTGGCGCTCGGCGATGATCTCGCGCATGCGGGCCTCGATGCGCTCGAGGTCGTCGGGGTTGAACGTGCCCCCGCCGGGCAGCTCGAAGTCGTAGTAGAAGCCGTTCTCGATGGGCGGCCCGATGGCGAAGGTGGCCCCCGGGAACAGGTCGAGGACGGCCTGGGCGAGCACGTGGGCGGTGGAGTGGCGCAGGGTGAACAGCCCACGGTCGCTGGTCTCGGTGACGATGCTGACCGTGTCGCCGTCGGCGAGAGGCCAGACGAGATCACGTTCGACCCCGTTCACCTCGGCGATCACCGCCGCCTTGGCGAGCCGGGAACCGATGGCCGCGGCCAGATCACCGGCGGTCGATCCCCCGGGCAGCTCCCGAGTGGATCCGTCGGGCAGGGAGATCGTGAGGACGTCGGCCATGGGGCGAGCGTAACGCCGTCGCCCCCACCGCCGATCCGAGGTTCAGCCGGACGCGCCCACCAGGACCGGGTCGGCCACGCGAGCCTCGTCGGTGGGGATGTCCTGGCTCTTCTTCGTGGCGTAGGTGTCGACGTACTCCTGCCCGGAGAGCTCGCGCACCTCGTACATGACCTCGTCGGTGATCTGGCGCAGGATCATGCGGTCGTCGGCCCGGTCGAGGTAGCGGGTGACGTCGACGGGCCGGCCGAAGCGCACGCGCAGGGTCTTGAACGCCTTGGGCAACGAGCAGTCGGGGGGCTGCACCTCGAGGGTCCCCTGCAACCCGACCGGCAGGATGGGACAGCCCGTGCGCAGCGCGAGGCGAGCGACGCCGGTGTGGCCCTTGTGGAGGCGGCCGTCGCGGCTGCGGGTGCCCTCGGGGTAGATGCCGAAGAGCTCACCGGAGTCGAGGAGCTGGGCCGCCTTGTCGAGGGCTCGCTCCGCCGCGCTCCCGCCGCCACGGTCGATCGGGATCATGCCGAGCGCCGGGAAGATGAAGCGGGTCTTCCAGCTGTCCATGTACTCGGCCTTGCCCACGTAGGTGATGCGCCGGGGCAGCGCCGCCGCGACGGCGAAGTGGTCGAACACGGAGAGGTGGTTCGGGGCGACGATGGCCCCGCCGGTGGCCGGCACGTGCTCGAGCCCCTCGATCTCCCAGTTCCACAGGAACGAGAAAAGAGGGTCCATGAGGGCTCGTGCCGGCTTGTACAGCTGACCCACCTCTCGTGCCATGACCCAACCCCGCTCCGCGTGCCGTTCGTGCCGCGATTGTGCCCCATCAGGTCCGCCCGCACCATGGCAGGTGACTCATTTCACGAGAAAGGTTTCCTCGGTCAAGCAAGGGTCCGACCGGGTGGGACGTCGGGCTCTCAGACCAGGTGGACGCCGAGCAGCGCAGCCGCGCTCGCCACGCCCTCACCGGCGCCGGCAGCGGCGTCGATCGCCGCGACGGCACCGGGCGTGTCGAGATCGTCGTCGAGGCGGGCACGGACCGCGTCCAGGGCCGATGCGCTGTCGGACGCACCGTCCGGCTCGGTCGTGGCGAGCCACCGCTCGAGGCGGACGTCGGCCGTCGGCATCAGCGTGTCGTCCCACTCCCAGGAGTCCCGGTAGTGGTGGGCCACGACGGCGAGGCGGATCGCCCGCGGATCGTGCGCCTTGAGCAGATCGCTCACGAACACCAGGTTGCCGAGCGACTTCGACATCTTCTCGCCGTCCATCCGCACCATGGCCTGGTGCATCCAGTGGCGCACGAACGGCTCGCCGGTGGCCGCCTCGCTCTGCGCCGCCTCGCACTCGTGGTGGGGGAAGATGAGGTCCGACCCGCCGCCGTGCAGGTCGATGGTGGTGTCGAGCTCGCGCAGGGCCAACGCCGAGCACTCGATGTGCCAGCCGGGCCGCCCCGGCCCCCACAGCGACTCCCAGGAGGGCTCGTCGTCGGCCGACGGCTGCCAGAGCACGAAGTCCAGCGGGTCGCGCTTGTTGGGGTCGTCGGGGTTCCCGCCGTGCTGGCGGGCCAGGTCGAGCATCTCGTCGCGGGAGAAGTGCGAGACCTGACCGAACCGCTCGAAGCTGGACACCGAGAAGTACACGGCGCCGCCGCTCTCGTAGGCGTGGCCCCGGTCGAGCACCATCCCGATGAAGCCGCGGATGTCGGGGATGGCCGAGGTGGCCCGTGGCTCGCTCCAGCAGGTGATGACGTTCAGCGTGAGCATGTCGTTGTCGAAGCGGGCCGTCTCGGCCGCGGCGAGGTCGAGGTAGTGGACGCCGAGCTCACGGGCCTTGCGCAGGATGTCGTCGTCGACGTCGGTGATGTTGCGCACGCAGCGGGTCTCGTGACCCCTGTCGCGGAGGCGCCGCTGCAACACGTCGTAGGTGATGTAGGTCGCCGCATGACCGAGGTGGGTGGCGTCGTAGGGCGTGATGCCGCACGTGTACATCGTGACGATCGGACCGGGCGCGAACGGCACGACCTCCCGGCGGGCGGTGTCGTAGAGGCGCATCGGTTCCACCGCGGCGGGGGGGATGTCGGTCATGCACGTCCTTCCGGTACGGCGAGCACGTTACCGGCCCGTCCCGCTGCCTCGGCGCCCTCACCAGGGCCCTGCGCCGGCTGCAGGGCCGGGCGGCGACGGTCAGTGCGGGTCGAGGCCCGTGAACTTCACCGCCACACGGGTCTTGTACCGGACGTTGAGCTGCAGGAGCACCGCCGTGAACGCCTCGATGGGTGCGGCCTGGGTGAGGTCGCCGGCGTCGAGGGGCCGAAGGGCCGGGAGCTCGGCGATGAGCTCCATGCACTGCTGCTTGGCGGCGGCGTGGTCCGAGCAGATGAGGACGTCGCTCTCCACGGAGTGGTCCAGGTCCCCGAGCTCCTTGGCCGGTACGTGGTGCAACGCCGCCACCACCTGTGACGCCGGGACGGCCGCCTGCACGCTCGCCGCCACCGAACCCCGCGGGGGGACGAGGGGCTGGAACTCGTGGCCGACGCGCACGAGCGCGTTGGCCATCGACATGACCACCTTGCCGTGGAGGTGGTCGCCGACCGACTTCGCCGTCGTCCAGGCCGCGTCCCACGGGGTGGCGACCACGATGAGCTCGGCGTCGGCCGCCCCGACGTTGTCGGCGGCGGTGATGGCCAGGGAACGGTCCGGCCACTGCTCGTGGAGGCCGGCGACGATCTCCTCCGCCCGGGACGTGGACCGCGATCCGATGACGACGGCGTGCCCCACCGACGCCAGGCGGGCGGCGAGCCCGCTCCCGGCCGGACCTGTCCCACCGACGATGCCGATCTGCATGGCGCCGACGCTACCGGAGGCCTCCATCGGCACCGAAACCGCAGCGCCTCGTCCGAGTCACATCGCGCCGATCAGGCCCCGGTGGTGTGGAAGCCGCCGTCGACGTGCACGATCTCGCCGGTGGTCTGGGGGAACCAGTCCGACATCAGCGCCACGCACGCCTTGGCCACCGCCGACGAGTCGCGCACGTCCCACCCGAGCGGGGCGCGATCGTCCCAGACGTCCTCGAACTTCGCGAACCCGGGGATCGATCGTGCGGCGATCGTGCGGATCGGACCGGCCGCGACGAGGTTGACGCGCACCTGCTGATCGCCGAGGTAACGAGCCAGGTAGCGCGAGGTCGATTCGAGCGACGCCTTCGCCACGCCCATCCAGTCGTAGGCGGGGTACGAGACGGTGGCGTCGAAGTCGAGCCCCACGATCGATCCGCCGTCGGGCATCAGCGGCGCCACGACGTCGGCGAGCGCCTTGAGCGAGTAGGCCGACACGTTGAGGGCGACCGCGACGTCGTCCCACTGCGCGTCCATGAAGGTGCCCCCCAGGCAGACCGCAGGAGCGAAGCCGATGGCGTGCAGCGCCCCGTCGACGCCTCCCCAACGGTCGCTGAGGTCGTTGCGAACCCGTTCGAGGTGCGCCGGGTCGGACACGTCCATCTCGAGCACGGGCGGCTCGGAAGGCAGCTTGCGCGCCGCCCGCTGCGTGTTCTTCATGGCGTTGCCCACGCCGGTGAGCACGATCTCGGCCCCCTCCTGCTGGGCGAGGGCCGCGACCCCGAACGCCAGCGAGGAATCGCTGAGCACTCCCGTGATGAGCAGCCGTTTCCCGTCGAGCAGTCCCATAGACCTCTCCGATCATGATCCGACCGCCGACGTTACGAGACAGCCCGCAGGGCGGGTGGCACCCTCGCCGGACGGGGCGCTAGACCCACGGCTCTCCATCGTCGGACGCCAGGTCGGCGTCGCTGATCTCCTCGACGATGTCGCCGACGAGCTCCTCGAGGAGGTCGTCGAGCGTCACGATGCCGACCGTCTCGGCCGCGGGGCCCTGCACGAGGGCGAAGTGCACCCGGGTGTTGCGCATCGAGACCATCACGTCCTCCAGCGACCGTTCGGCCGGGACCACGAGCATGCGCCGCACCAGTCGCAGCGGCACCGGCCGGTCCGAGGCAGGGGCGGCCAGCGTGAGCAGGTCCTTGGCGTGCACGAAGCCCATGACGTCGTCGAGTCCCCCCGGCCCCGTGACCGGGAGGCGGGTGTGACCTCGATCGACCACCACCGCCTCGGCTTCGGCGACGGTCGTGGTGCCCGGGATCGAGCACACCTCCTGGCGGGGCACCATGACCGTGGACACCGCGCGGCCCGAGAACTGCAGCACGCCGGTCAGGAGCTCGGCGGCGAAGTCCTCGATGGCGCCCTCTTCGCGCGATGCCGCCACGACCACCGCCAGCTCCTCGGCGGTGTGCGCGCCGGCGAGCTCGTCGCGGGGCTCGACCCCGAGGAGCCGGACGCCGAGGTTGGCCAGGGCGTTCAGCAGGCGCACGACCGGACGGGCGACGGCGAGGTACGCCCGGTCGATCCCGACGAGCGCCTTGAGCACCCGTTCGGGGTTGGCCAGCGCCAGGTTCTTGGGCACCATCTCGCCGACGAGCATGTGGAGGAACACCACGAGGCCCAGGGCGACGACGAACGACGCCGGCCGCACGAGGTTCTCGGGAAGGCCCAGCCAGTCGAAGACGTCCTCGAAGACCACCGCCACCGCCGGCTCGCCGACCAGCCCGAGCAGCAGGGACGCGACGGTGATGCCGAGCTGAGCGCCGGCCAGGCGGGTGCTGAGGTCGGCGACGGCCTCGAGCGAGCGCTGGGCCCGCCGGTCACCGGCGTCGGCCAGCGGTTCGAGGCGACTGCGACGGGAGCCGACCACGGCGAACTCGAGGGCCACGAAGTACCCGTTGACGAAGAGGAGGACCACGACCGCGGCGAGCGCCCAGGCGTTCACGGCGTCACGCCCCCGTCGGTGCGCGGTGCGATGCGCACCTCGGCGATCCGGCGCCGGTCCATGGACACGACCTCGAGGCGCCACTCGCCCTCGTCGACGGTCTCGCCCTCGGCAGGGATGTGACCGAGTCGATCGAGGAGGAATCCGGCGATCGTCTCGTACTCCCCTTCGGGGAGCTCGAGCCCGCAGAGATCGAGGACCTCGTCGAGGTGATGGGTCCCGTCGACCACGAACTCGCCGCGTCGGCGGACGTGGGTCAGGTCGGTCGGGCGGTCGTGCTCGTCGTCGATCTCGCCGACGATCTCCTCGAGCACGTCCTCCAGGGTGAGGATCCCGGCGGTGCCGCCGTACTCGTCCACCACCACCGCGAGGTGGGTGCGGGCACGCCGCAGGTCGACGAGGACGTCGTCGAGGTCGCGGCTCTCGGGAACGGCGAGCACCGGGGCCATCAGATCGGCGACCCGGACCGTGTGGCGCTGGTCGCGAGGCACGGTGTGCGCCCGTCGCACGTGGACCACACCCCGGACGTCGTCGAGGTCGGTCCCGTAGATCGGGAAACGGCTGTGCCCGGTCTCGGTCGAGAGCTGCACCAGCTCGATCACGGTGGCGTCGACCGGGAGAGCCTTCACGGCCATCCGGGGGATGAGGGCATCGTCGGCCGTCTTGGTGCCGAACCGGATGGACCGGGTGAGCAGCGCGCTCGGCGCCGCCATCGAGGGTGCCCTCCTCGGCGGAGGTCTCGACCATGACCATCAGCTCGGTGAGCGAACGGACGTTGGACAGCTCTTCCTGGGGCTCGACGCCGAGCGCCCGGACGATCCGGTTGGCGGCGCCGTCGAGCACCCGGAGCACCGGGCCGGCGACGATCCCGTAGATCCGCATGAGGGGCCCGAGCCGGAGCGTGGTCGCCTCGGGCCGGGCGATGGCCAGGCTCTTCGGGACGAGCTCGCCCACGACCATCTGCACGGTGGTGGTGAGGGCCAGGGCCACGATCAACGAGACGCCGGCCACCGCCCGCTCTCCCACGAACGGCTCGAGCAGCGGCTCGATGAGCTGCGCCACCACCGGCTGGGCGAGGAAGCCGAGGATCAGCGAGGTGACGGTGATCCCGAACTGGGCGCCGCTGAGCTGGAACGACAGGTGCCGCAGGAGTCCGTCGGCGATCCGGGCCCGGCGGCTGCCCTCGGCCATCGCCCGTTCGATCTTGGTGCGATCGACGGCCACGAGAGCGAACTCGGCCGCGACGAAGATCCCGTTGAAGGCGATCAGCAGGACGACGGCGACGAGGCCGAACGCGAGGTCGATGGGGTGTCGTCTCTTCGTGCGCGGTGCGAGCCGGCGACGGTCACCGACTCGCGCCACGGTAGTCCCGCCGACGCCACCTCCGATCGGACCGAGGCCCCGGTCCACCGGGGCGCTAGCGTCCCCGCCCGATGACCGATGCCGACACCCCCTCCGCATCGAGGTCACCCGCGCTGGTGATGACCGGGGTCGGCCTCGTACGCGACGGGCGCCACCTCCTGCGGGGCGTCGATTGGACGGTCGAGGCCGGCGAACGCTGGGTGGTCCTCGGGCGCAACGGCTCCGGGAAGTCCTCGCTGATGCGCATCGCCTCGCTCTACCTGCACCCGAGCGAGGGCACCGTCGACGTGCTCGGGCAACGGCTCGGTCGCACCGACGTGCGGCGGCTGCGCACCCGGATCGGCCTGGCCAGCGCCGGGATGGCCGATCTGCTGCGACCGGACCTCACCGCGGCCGACGTGGTCGTGACCGCGAAGAACGCGGCGCTCGAGCCGTGGTGGCACCGCTACGACGACACCGACCGCGATCGGGCCCGCGCCTGCCTCGCCGAGGTGGGGGTCGAGGGCTTCGCCACCCGCTCGTTCGGCTCGTTGTCGTCGGGCGAGCGCCAGCGGGTGCTGTTGGCCCGCACCCTCATGACCGATCCCGGGCTCCTCCTGCTCGACGAGCCCACCGCCGGGCTCGATCTGGCCGGACGAGAGGTGCTGGTGGACGGCCTGGCCACCCTGGCCGCCCGACCGGACGCCGCGCCGATCGTGCTGGTCACCCACCACGTGGAGGAGATCCCGGACGGCTTCACCCACGCCCTGCTCCTCGACGACGGCGTCGTCGTCGCCGCGGGTCCGCTGGGCGAGGTGTTGACCGCGGAGGCACTGTCGTCGTGCTTCGGGATGCCGCTCGAACTGGAACGACGCCACGACCGCTGGTGGGCCTGGCAGCGCCGCTGAGTCAGGCGTCGATCATCAAGGCCAGCGAGACGGTCGTGAAGGTGAAGATCAACGCCCCGATGACCGTGAGGCGGTCGAGGTTCTTCTCCACGACGGTGGAGCCCGCCGCCGAGGCGCCGAGGCCACCGCCGAACATGTCGGACAGCCCGCCTCCGCGCCCGCTGTGCAACAACACGAGGACGATGAGCGTCAGCGAGACGACGACGTGGAAGGCGAGCAGGACGGCGATCACGGCGACGGACGATACCAGGGTGAGGGCACGCTCAGTCCTTCGCGCGCCAGAACTGGACGATCTTGGCGAACTCGTCGGGGTCGAGCGCCGCGCCGCCGACGAGCGCACCGTCGACGTCGGGTTGGGCCATGAGCTCGACGATCGACGAGGCCTTCACCGAGCCGCCGTACTGGATGCGCACCGATGCCGCGGCATCGTCGCCCTTCATCTCGGCCACCTTGGCCCGCACCCAGCCGCACACCTCCTGGGCGTCGGCGGCACTGGCGGTGCGGCCGGTGCCGATGGCCCAGATCGGCTCGTAGGCGATCACCATCGCCCCCACCTGTTCGGGGGTGAGCGCGTCGATGCCGGCGTGCACCTGGCCGGTGACCTTGCCGTGCGTGGCCCCGCCCTCGCGTTCCTCGAGCGTCTCACCGCAGCAGAGGATCGGCGTCATCTCGTTGGCCACCACGGCGAGGACCTTGCGGCCGACCTCGATGTCGGTCTCGCCGAAGTGCTGACGGCGCTCGCTGTGCCCGACGATCACGTAGGTCACGCTCAGCTTGGCCAGCATCGGCGGCGCCACCTCCCCGGTGAAGGCCCCGCTCGACTCCCAGTGGCAGTTCTGCGCGCCGAGGGCGATCGGCACCTTCTCGCTCTGGAGGAAGGTCTGCACCGTGCGGATGTCGGTGAACGGCGGGTGCACCGACACCTCGACCTCCTCGAAGTCGTCCTTCTCGACGAGGTAGCGGAGCCGGTCGAGGGTGGCGGTCGCCTCGAAGTGGTTGAGGTTCATCTTCCAGTTCCCGGAGATGAGTGGCATGCGGTCAGCGGGCATTGGGTGCTCCTCGTAGGGCTTCGAGACCGGGCAGGTCGCCGTTCTCGAGCAGCTCGAGCGACGCGCCACCCCCGGTCGACACGTGATCGACGTCGGCGGCGAGGCCGAAGGCGTCGAGGGCGGCGGCGGAATCGCCCCCACCGACGACGGTGAAGGCGCGGGCCTCGGCCATCGCCTGGGCGACCGCCCGGGTGCCGGCCGCGAACCGGGGATCCTCGAACACGCCCATCGGGCCGTTCCAGAACACGGTGCGGGCCTCGGCGATCAGGTCGCCGAAGGCGGCGGCGCTGCCCGGCCCGATGTCGAGGCCCATCCAGCCGTCGGGGACGTCGGCGCCGACCTGGCGCACCTCGCCGCCGGCCTCGGGGCGGCCGATCTCACCGCCGGGGCCGAGCACCGTGAGGTCCTCGGGGAGGTGGATGGCCACACCCGAGTCGAGGAGGCGTCGGCAGGTGTCGACCTGGTCGAGCTCGACCAGCGACGCACCGATGCGGTGGCCCTGCGCGGCGAGGAAGGTGAAGCACATCCCACCGCCGATCACGAGGGCGTCGGCGACCTGCCCGAGCGCCTCGATGACGCCGAGCTTGTCGGAGACCTTCGACCCTCCGAGGATGACCACGAAGGGCCGTGCCGGATCGTCGCGCAGGGGCAGCAGCACCTCGACCTCGCGCTCGAGCAGGCGGCCGGCGGCCGACGGCAGGAACCGGGGCGGCCCGACGATCGAGGCGTGGGCACGATGCGACGCCCCGAAGGCGTCGTTCACGTACGCGTCCTGTCCCTCGACGAGGCGCTGCACGAAGGCGTCGTCGTTCCCGGTCTCGCCGGGATCGAAGCGCAGGTTGTCGAGCAGCTCGACACCGGGAGCCAGCTCGGCGAGGCGGCGCCGCACCGGTTCGACGGAGTACCTCGGGTCCGGCGAGCCCTTGGGGCGACCCAGGTGCGTGCAGGCGGTGACGGTCGCCCCGTGGGCCTGGAGCCACTCGATGGTGGGCAGGGCGGCGCGGATCCGGAAGTCGTCGACGATCTCGCCGTCGGCGATCGGCACGTTGAAGTCGGCGCGGAGCAGGACCCGGCGCCCGTCGAGGTCGCCGAGGTCCTCCAGCGTGGGAACGCTCACGGGGCTCTTTACTTGTTCGCTGCGCCGACGGTCTGGACGAGATCGACGAGGCGGTTCGAGTAGCCCCACTCGTTGTCGTACCAGCCGAGGATCTTGACGAGGTTGCCCATGGCCATGGTGATGCTGGAGTCGAAGGTGCACGACGCCGGAGAGCCGACGATGTCGGAGCTCACGATGGGCTCGTCGGTGTAGACGAGCACGTTCGACATGGGGCCGGAGGAGGCTGCGGCCTTGAACGCCTCGTTGACCTCTTCCTTGGTGACGTCCTTGTTCAGCACACCCACGAAGTCGGTGATGGAGCCGTCGGGCACGGGGACCCGGAGGGCGGTGCCATCGAGCTTGCCCTGCATGGCCTGCAGCACCAGGCCGGTGGCCCGGGCGGCGCCGGTGGACGCCGGGATGATGTTGACCGCCGAGGCGCGGGCCCGGCGCAGGTCCTTGTGGGGACCGTCGACGAGGTTCTGGTCGCCGGTGTAGGCGTGCACCGTGGTCATGAGGCCCTTCTCGACGCCGAAGGCGTCGTCGAGGACCTTGATCATGGGCACGAAGCAGTTCGTGGTGCACGAGGCGTTGGACATGACCTTGTGGGCGGCGGGGTCGAAGGTGTCGTCGTTGACGCCGACGACGAAGGTGGCGTCGGCGTTGGTCGCCGGGGCCGAGACGATGACGAAGGGTGCGCCGGCATCGAGGTGGGCGGCGGCCTTGTCGCGGTCGGTGAAGAAGCCCGTGGACTCGACGACGACGTCGACGCCGAGCTCGCCCCACGGAAGGTCCTTGGGGTCGCGGATAGCAGTGATCCTGACGAGCTTGCCGTCGACGACGATGCCCTCGTCGGTGGCCTCGACGGTGGCATCGAGACGACCCATGACCGAGTCGTACTTGAGCAGGTGGGCCATCTCGGGGATGGCGCCGAGGTCGTTCGCGCCCACGATCTCGACGTCGGCGCCCGACTGCTTCACCGCCCGGAAGAAGTTGCGGCCGATTCGACCAAAACCGTTCACACCGACGCGGATCGTCATTGCACGTGCCTCCAAGGAGCTCGCCAGAGAAGTGGACCCATCCGATCAGATCGGCCCGGGGTGCTGCCAGTCTCGCCCATCGGCGACGACTGCGGGGACGGGGTCCGTGATGGCGTGGCCACGCCACAGGGCCGGGCGGTTCAGCGACCGAGGTCCCGGTGGGTCACCCGCAGCGCGAACCCGTCGTCGCGCAGGCCGGCGGCGATCTCCTCGGCGATGGCCACCGAGCGGTGTCGGCCCCCGGTGCACCCGAAGGCGATGGTCAGGTAGGACTTGCCTTCCGTCACGTAGGCCGGCAGGAGGAGCTCCAGCAGGGAGCGCATCTCGGCGAGGAACTCGGCGGTGAGGTCCTGACCCAGCACGTAGTCCTTGACCGGTTGGTCGAGACCCGTCTGCGGGCGCAGCTCCTCCACCCAGTGGGGGTTCGGCAGGAACCGGCAGTCGATGACCAGGTCGGTGTCGAGCGGCAACCCGTGCTTGTACCCGAACGAGACGATCGTGGTCTGCATGCCCGAGCCGGGCGTCTCGGTGCCGAACAGGTCGAGCATCCGGGTCCGGAGCTGGTGGACGTTGAGGTCCGAGGTGTCGACGACGACATCGGCCTCGGCCCTCACCGGGCCGAGCAGCTCGCGCTCGGCCTCGATGGTGTCGGCGAGGGTGAGGTCGGCGGCGGCGAGCGGATGACGGCGCCGGCTGCTCTCGTAGCGGCGTACCAGGACGTCGGTGCCGGCCTCGAGGTACACGATGCGCACCCGGCCGCCCTGGCTGCGCAGCGCCTCGAGGGAGGACAGGACCTCGTCACGGTAGGGCCCGGTGCCGACCACGAGCACGACCTTGGCGATGCCGGCGCCAGGGGCCTGGGCCAGCTCGGCGACCTTGGTCATCAGCGTCGGCGGGAGGTTGTCGATGACGAACCAGCCGAGGTCCTCGAGGATGTTCGCGGCCTCGGAGCGACCGGCGCCGGACAGTCCGGCGATGACCACGAAATCGCTCATGTCCGCACGCTACCGGCCCTCACCCCAGCCCGTTTCGGTGGTTCGGTGCACCCGAAGGGAACGACGCACCACGGGACTGCACGAAGCCGGAGGCGGCCAGGCGGGCGCTCACGGACGTGCCGACGTCGCGCTTCGTCGCCACCAGCGTGAGGAGGCGGGGGATGGTGTCGGCGGCGCCGTACTCGGGGGCCCGGGCCAGGAAGCCCGGTGGAGGTGGCGGCTCCAGGAGCCGTTCGAGGCCGAGGCCGACGTCGGCCATGGCGTTCACGTAGCGGCCGAGGGGGCGGTGCAGGAACCGGATGAAGATCCCCTTCTCGACCTGCTCGATCTCCTCGGTCTCGGACAGGTAGGGACCGATGCGCCAGTACTGCTCGGGCGGGTCGAGGACGTGGTCGTCGATCCAGCCCGATCCCGGTGTCGAGATCAGCGGGTGGTTGAGGCAGAACACGAACCGGCCCCCCGGTCGAAGGACGCGGGCCACCTCGGCCAGCGCGGCGTCGAGGTCGTCGATGTGCTCGAAGACCAAGCAGCACACGACGGCGTCGAAGCCCCCGTCGGCGAAGGGGAGCGCCTCAGCACCGGATCGCAGGTAGCGAACGCCGCCTCCACGCCGCTCCGCCTCGAGGATCTGGTTCACGGTGGGGTCGAGCCCGACGACGAACCTCGAACCCGGATCTGCGGTGTCCGCGGCGACGACCCGCGCCACCTGCCCCTCGCCGGTCCCGACCTCGAGGACCCGCTCGTAGCCCCGGGTCCACTCGGCGACGATGGGCAGGATCTGCTCGGTGTACTCCGGGTCGGCCCCGTCGGTGAAGGCGTCCTGCCACCACTGCGAGTGCGTCTCCCACAACGCGGCGTTCTCCTGCGGCGTGCTGGCGGTCACGAGCCTCCACCCTTCGCGGCCCGAGCGCCGACGCGCCGTGGATCTTGGTGTAGACGGCCGTCGCGACGGTGTCCGGGAGCCACGACAGGTCCTGGAGGGCCTCCAACGAGGCGGCCTTCACGGCGCCGACGCCGCCCAGCTCCTTCACGAGGCGGGCCTTGCGGGTGGGCCCGAGGCCGGGGATGCCGTCGAGGACCGACGTCGTCATGCGCTTCCCACGGAGTTGGCGGTGGTACGAGATGGCGAAGCGGTGAGCCTCGTCGCGGATCCTCTGCAGGAGGTAGAGGGCGTCGCTCCCCCGCGGCACCGTCATCGGCTCGGCGGACCCCGGCCGGTAGACCTCCTCGAACTGCTTGGCCAGCGACGCCACGGGGATCTCCTCGTCGAGGCCCAGCTCCTCGAGCACCCGGACGGCGACACCGAGCTGCCCCTTGCCGCCATCGACCAGCAACAGCTGCGGTGGGTAGGAGAAGCGCCCGCCCCGCTCGGCCACCGGCTTGTCGCGGTCCTCGACGTAGGCGCTCAGCCGACGGGTGAGCACCTCCTCCATGGCGGCGAAGTCGTCGTTGCCCTGCTCGCCCTTGATCTTGAAGCGGCGGTACTCGCTCTTCTTGGGCAGCGCGTCCTCGAGCACGACCATCGAGCCGACGTAGTCGCTGCCCTGGATGTGGCTCATGTCGTAGCACTCGATGCGCAGCGGGGCCTCGGGCAGGTCGAGGTACTGCTGCAGCTCGTTGAGCGCCCGGGCCCGGGTGTTGTGGTCCGCGGACCGGCGCAGCCGATGCCGGTTCAGCTCCTCCTCGGCGTTGCGGGTGACCATGGCCATCAGCTCGCGCTTGTCGCCTCGTTGCGGGACCCGGATCGTGACCTTCGAGCCGCGCTGCAGCGCCAGCCACTCCTCGTAGAGCCCGGGATCGGCGCTGTCGACCGGGACCAGCACCTGCTTGGGGATCCCCGACGGCGGCGGATCGGCGTAGAGGCCCTCGAGGATGCGGTCGACGAGCTCGTGGTCGGTGAGGTCCTCGGCCTTGTCGACCACGAAGCCCTTGCGCCCCAACACCCGGCCGCGGCGCACGAAGAAGACCTGGACGGCGGCTTCGAGCTCGTCGTCGGCGAGACCGATGACGTCGATGTCCTCGTTCTTCTCGACGACCATCTGCTGCTTCTCGCTGGCCCGCTGCACCGCGCCGAGGCGGTCGCGGACCCGGGCCGCCTTCTCGAACTCCAGCTCGGATGCGGCTTCTCGCATCTCGGCTTCGAGGCGACCGACCACGGCGTCGGTGTCGCCGGCCAGGAAGGAGAGGAGCTCGTCGACGAGCTCGTCGTAGGCCTCCTTGGTGATCTCGCCGACGCAGGGACCGGAGCACTTCTCGATGTGGAACAGCAGGCACGGGCGGCCGAGCCGTTCGTGGCGACCGAACTTGTTGGCCGAGCAGGTGCGCACCGGGAACGTGCGCAGGAGCAGGTCGAGGGTGTCGCGGATGGCCCAGGCGTGGGCGTAGGGGCCGAAGTAGCGGGTGCCCTTGCGCTTGGCGCCGCGCATGACCGTGGCGCGGGGCCATTCGTCGTCCACCGTGACGGCCAGGAACGGGTAGCTCTTGTCGTCGCGCAACCGGATGTTGAACCTGGGCTGGTGCTGCTTGATGAGGCTGTACTCGAGCATGAGCGCCTCGACGTCGTTGCGGACCTGGATCCACTCGACGGACTCGGCCGTGGCCACCATCTGGGCGGTGCGCGGGGCGAGGTTGCGGGGGTTCTGGAAGTAGTTGGAGAGACGCTGGCGGAGGCTCTTGGCCTTGCCCACGTAGATGACCCGGCCGTGGGCGTCCTTGAACTGGTACGAGCCCGGCTCGTCGGGGATCGTGCCCGCAGGCGGTCGCTGCACCATCGAGCCATCGTACGGTCGAGCACCCTCCGGCCGACGACGCCGCCAGCGGCTGTCGGATGAGCGCACTTCGGGCGGCTCGGACCTAGACTGCGAGGTGCCGGCCTGGTCTCCGGCACCATTTCGGACACCGAGACCGACATCCCCGTGGCGTGGCGACCAGGCTGCCCCCACCGGTCACCATCGGTGCCCACTTCCCTGTGGGGGTACACGACAACATGCTCCGGCTCCAGATCCCGCTCCCCGAGCGGTACGCCGACGCCACGCCCGAGGACCTCGCGGCCCGGATCGCGGCGGCGAAGGACACCCTCGGCGACCGCGTCTTCATCCTCGGCCACCACTACCAGCGCGACGAGGTGATGGCCTGGGCCGACGCCCGCGGCGACTCCTTCCGGCTGTCGGTCCTCGCCCAGGAGCACCCCGAAGCCGACTACATCGTGTTCTGCGGCGTGCACTTCATGGCCGAGTCGGCCGACATCCTCACCGGTGACCACCAGCAGGTGATCCTCCCGGACCTGAACGCCGGCTGTTCGATGGCCGACATGGCCGACCTCGAGGAGGTCGAGGAGGCATGGGAGTCGCTGGCCCGGGTCACCGACATCTCCCAGGTGGTCCCGATCACCTACATGAACTCGTCAGCGGCGCTGAAGGCCTTCGTCGGCGAGCACGGCGGCGCCGTGTGCACGTCGACCAACGCCAAGGCCGTCCTCGAATGGGCGCTGTCGCTGGGCGACCGGGCCGACGACGGTGCCGGTGGGCGCCAGGTGCTGTTCTTCCCCGACCAGCACCTCGGACGCAACACCGGGCACCAACTCGGGTTCACCGAGGACGACATGCGCATCTGGAACCCCCGCCTGGAGATGGGTGGCCTCACCGACGCCGAGGCCAAGCAGTCCACGTTCCTGCTGTGGAAGGGCCACTGCTCGGTGCACCAGCGCTTCCGCCCCGAGCACATCGAGGCCTTCCGGGCCGAGCACCCCGACGGGATCGTCGTCGCCCACCCGGAGTGCGCCCGCGAGACCTGTGCCCTCGCCGATCAGGTGGGCTCGACGGACTTCATCATCAAGGCCGTCGAAGCAGCTCCCCCGGGTTCGGTCATCGGTGTCGGCACCGAGATCCACCTGGTCAACCGGTTGAACGACGAGACCCCCGACAAGACGGTCGTCTCGCTCGACCCACTGGTGTGCCCCTGCTCGACGATGTTCCGCATCGATGCCCCGCACCTGTGCTGGGTGCTCGAAGGACTGGTCGACGGACGGGTGGTCAACCGCATCACCGTGGACGCCGATACGTCACGATGGGCGAAAGTCGCACTGGACCGGATGCTGTCGATCACGTGAGCGAGGCGGGCGCGCTCACGATCCTCTCGACACCGAAGGCGTTCACCGGGATCTTCGCCACGATCCAGACGAACGCCATCACGAGCTGGACGAAGCTCGATCCGCGCCCCGAGATCGTCCTGTTCGGCGACGACGACGGCACGGCGGAGATCTGCGACGAGCTCGGTCTGCGCCACGTCCCCGATGTCGCCACCACGGAGCGAGGCACGCCATTGCTCAGCGACATGTTCCTCCGCGGGCAGCAACTGGCATCCCACCCGATCGTCTGCTGGTCGAACGCCGACATCATCTTCACCTCGGCCATCAACCAGGCCGCCCGGACCGCAGCTGCCTCCACTGATCCGCTCTACGTGGTGGGCCGACGGGTCGACATCGACCAGCCGGAACTCCTCGACCTCGATCCGGGCTGGGAGACACGGCTCGTCGCTCGCGCCGCCGCAGACGGCGAACGCAAGCCGGCGAACTGGATCGATTGGTTCATGTTCCCCGCAGGCTTGTTCGACGAGCTCCCCGAGTTCGCCATCGGTCGGCCCGGCTACGACCCCTGGCTGATCTGGAAGGCGGCTGATCTCGGTGCGACGGTCGTCGATGCCTCGGACTTCGTCCTCGCCGTCCACCAGCGTCACGACTACTCCCACGTGGGCGGCCGCAAGGTGGCGTTCCAGGGGCCTGAGGCGGCGGCGAACGCCGCCATCGTCGACGACTGGCGTCACTACCACTCGATCCTCTACGCCCGCCGGCGGTTCGACGCGTCAGGCGGAATTGTCCCCGTCACCGGGCTCGCCTACCGCCTCGCCCGCCCGCGGTCCTATGCGGCGCATGCGCTGCGCTTCACTCGACCGATGCGCCAGAGACTCCTCGGGGAGCACGCCACCCGGAAACGCACCTAGTGCCCTGACCGGACATCTCTCCGACGATTCGTCGGAGAGCTCACAGCACGAGGCATCCTCGTCCTAGCGACGTGGGCGACGCCACGCGTTCCGCGCCGCATCCGTCAGACCAGCTCGGTTCGAGGGAGCCAGCGACGTCGCCCACCAACGGGCGCTGCACGCCCAGCGCCGACGGCCAGCCATCGCCACACGACCGGAGGCAGGGTCCTCGATCGCGGTCCGCACGACGGCGGCGAAGCGCTCCCAGGTGTAATGCTCCTCGATCCGACGACGGTTCGCAGTCCTCAGCTCGGCCAGCTCTGGGTCCGGCATGTCCTGGAGGCGGTCGAGTTCGGCGACAGCCAGGACGGGATCGTCGAGCGGGATGTTGACGATCCCCTCGTACCCCTCGTAGCCGCTCTGCGGAGTGCACACGGGAACGAGGCCCCAGGCCATGGCCTCGAGGACGGTCGTCGGGTTCGCATCGGCGCGCCCCACGTTGACGAGCACGTCGAACGACGCCAGCACCGACTGCGCAACGGGGTCACGGAAGTCCATCTCACCGAGGTGCACGATCCCCGAACGGGCCGGACCCTTCGGGCCGATGCGCGCGAAGTCCCACTCCGGGCGACGCGCGGCGATCTCCTCGAGGTACGCGAGATTCTTCACCGCCACGTCCCGACCGATCGCGAGGATCCGTCGAGACCCGCACGGCCGCGTCTTGGTGACCAGCATCGGGAAGGCCGACGCATCCACCGCGAGGTCGAGCTGGGTGAACACCGGGGCGATCGACGCGAACGCCGAGTCCGGCAGGACGCGCTCCCAGTGGCGCCCCGTGATGGCCAGGAACCGGTCCACGTGTGGAAGGACCCCGGCGATGTAACCGACCTGGGGAACCTTCGTGATGAAGGGTTGCAGCAGGACCCGACGTCCCCAGCCGGGTCGACGGACACTGCGACGAAACGTCGTACCCGGCACCGGGTGGGCGTGTCCTACGATCGCCGCCTCGGGCGCGGCCGGCACCAGCTCGAAACCGGCCCAATCGTGGAACACCACCTCCAGGTCCCGCCCCAGGTGGCGCCCGAGCTCTCGTCCGATCACGTCGGGAGCCGACGCCCGGTCGCCATGCGGGTAGACGAGGTGCACCCGCTCGATCGTCACGCCGAGCTTCCTTCGAGGAGACCTCGACGGAGCACGTGGCGGAGATAGAGCCCCATGGGGACGAGGATGCACAGGATCTGGGTGACCACCGTGGCCAACAAGGGCCCAGGCAACCCGACCTGCTGCACCCAGATGACGGAAAGGACGATGTTGGCGCCTGCCATCGCCACGGCGGCGATCGCCTGGGGGCGAAGCCGATGCAATCCGTTCAACAACATGGCGACGGGCCCGGAGATGGCGTTGACGATCACGAACAGAGCGCCGGCCGCCACGAGCCCGAGGGGGGGTCGAACCTCCTCGCCCGCCCACGTGGCCACCAGCCATGGGCCGACGAGCACGAGGAGCACGCCGGACACCACACCGATGGGGAACGTGGCCCGAAGGCTGAGACGGAACGTCCGCCGGACCCACGCCACATCTCCGACAGCCAACGCCTCCCGGTACGCCGGCCAGAGGGCGTTCAGGAAGAGGCTGAGCGCCAAGGGGCAGATCACGATGATCTGGAAGGTGGCACCGTAGGTCGCGGTCTCCGCCGAGCCGAGCCAGTGAGACACCACGATGGCATCGGTCTGGTAGCCGATCGCCGCGCTGATGCCGAGCACGAAGAACAGCCCACCGGTCCCGAGGAGACGCTTCGCGTCCAACCACTCGAAGCGCCGGAGTCGGGGAACGGTCCAGGGTCGACCGACGACCATCACGAACGCGTCGATGGCATAGCCGAGCAGCGCTCCCACGCCGAGCAGCACGACGTACCACGCCAGGCCCACCCCGAGCACGGCCGCCAGGAGGAGCAGGGCGAGCTGCACCACGTACCCGACGACCTGGCAGGCGTGCGAGATGTGCCCTTCCTGAAGCCCGTAGCGCACCCGTACGACGACCCCGAGCGGGAGCGAGAGCAGGTAGGGAACGAACGCGAGAGCGAGGAGCCGGGTGACCTCGGACTCGCTCAACGATGCCGGGGTGTTCAGCAAGGAGCTCACGTCGACGAGCTGCGTGACCGCGGCGAGGAGCAGGGCGCCGATCACCACGAACCCCGCGAGGGGGAGCACGGCGGACGACACCAGCGTGCCCAGGCGGTCTCGTGAGCCATCTGGGTCAGCCAGCTCGGCGACTTCGTTGACCAGGGCGCTTCCCAGCCCGAGATCGACCGCCAGCATGATGTTGACCAGCGCCGCCAGCGAGACGTAGACCCCGTACTGCTCCGCACCCAGCTCGCGGATCACCAGCGGGACCGCGATCAGCGTGACGCCCAAGCTGGCCAGGCGGGCCAATCCGGAGCTGAAGCCGGTGGCGAAGATCCGTCGAGTGCGGCGCCCGCCGATTCGATCGGGAGATCCGGTCACGTGCGGCCACCCGACAGCGGGGCACCGATCGGCGCCTTGCGCGCCACGAACGTGTACAGGCGTCCAGGACGCGGCCTGCGCAGGCGCCGCCAGACGATCCCCCGGAGACCGGGCAACGACCCGGCGATCCGGCCAGCCGTCCCGAAGCGGCGGCCGAGGAGGACCGCTGGTGCCCGTCGAAGATCCGCCGCCCGTTCGACATCCGGGAAGGCATTGATGATCGAGTCCCACGGCGCCAGCACCTGGCGCACCTCCATGCCGGAGGACCGGATCGCATCGAGGTAGCGATCGAGTGAGTGTGCGCCCTCCCCGCCGGCCAGCTGGTGCACGACGTGCTCCGCGCGGAACTGCGCCAGCTGCTCGTCGTCGTCGACCACGTGCTCGCGGACGGCGATGAACAGTCCACCTGGTCGCAACACCCGCGCGCACTCGGCAAGTGCGGGATGGAGGTCCGGGATGTGGTGCAGGACCTGGCGGCAGTAGACGACGTCCACCGACTCGGAGGCGACCGGAAGCCGGTGGCCGTAGGCCGCCACCGGCACCACCGGGAGGTCGCGAGTCACTTCGACGAGGCAGCCGAGTCCGACGACATCGCTCAGGTCGGGTTCGACGGCCACGACCAGATGGGCGTCGGCGAGAGCGAAGGCACGGCTGGCGATCCCTGTCCCTGCGCCGAGATCGAGCACCCGGCCGAGAGAGCCGGCAGCGACGACGATCCGCAAGGTCTCCCGGAACTCCTCCGAGTCGGAGAAGCGGTCCGACGCGGCGGTCGCATCCTCGTCGAGATAGGAGGATCTCACCAGGTCGGCCGAGGCCGGGTCCCGGCGGAGCCAGAGCACCGCCTCCTCCGTCGTCATCCGGCCGTTCATGATCGGCCCCGTGCGACGCCGTCGTAGACCCGAAACGTCCGCTCGACGGTCGCGTCCCAGCTGAACTCCGCCGCTCTCGCCCGTCCGGCAGCGGCCAGCCGTGCTCGACATCGGGCATCGCCGGCGATCCCCGCAACGGCTTCCACGAACGCACTCGTGTCCAGCGGATCGAAGAGGACCCCGGCATCCCCGACCACCTCCGGGATCGACGCCGCGTCGGATGCGATCACCGGACAGCCGTGGACCATGGCTTCGAGCGGGGGCAGACCGAAGCCCTCGTAGATCGACGGGTAGACGAGCGCCTCGGCCCGTGCGTAGAACCACGCGAGCTGACCATCGGAGCCGGACCGGAACTCGACCCGACCGTTGAGGCCCAGCCTGCGCAGCGTGGCATCCTCGGCGTCAGAGATCGCTGCGGGACCGAAGCACACCAGACGCAGGTCGGGGTCGAGGCCGCCCGACGCGAGAACGTCGAGCACCGCCGAGAAGTTCTTGTACGGGGCGCTCCGATCCCCGACATAGAGGAGAAACGGCGATCGCCCGAGGCCTTCGGCGCCGGCCGGCGGGACAGGATCGGCGGCCGTGACCCCGAGGGGCGTCACGGTGACGGCCTCGCCATCGACGTCGAAGAGCTCGACGAGGTCACGACGGGTCTGTTCGGAGATCACGAGCACGTGATCGGACGCCTCGACCCAGGCCCGCTTCCGGCGGGTCGCGTCGGCGCTTCGCACCGAGAGCTCCGGGTAGCGCTCGGGGATCATGTCGAAGACCGTGGTCACGAGTGCAGACCGACGGGGGAGTCGATCGAGGGCAGGGGGATACCAGGTGGGGTGCAGGACGTCGCCGGCGCCGAGGAGCTCGGCAACGCCAGCGGTGATCCCGAAGTCGACCACCTTGGTGACCGCCTGACGGGCACGTGCGGGACCGACCTCCCCCACGTGGAGTCCTGTCGCCTCGGGCAGACCGTCGACGAGATCGTTGATGTGCAGACCACCGATGATCCGAGCGTCGACGTCTCGCGCCACCAGTCCCCTGGCCAGCTCGACGAAGTACCGAGACACCCCACCGGCGCGCTGGAAGCGAAAGACGTCCGGCGTGTACCGAACCTTCACGTCAGGGCCCGTCCATGGCGATGCTCGACGCCCACGAGCTCCCCGATCGCCCCGACCACCGTGCCGATCCACCACGATCCGGTGTAGACCGCGATCGTCGTCGCGCTCAGGCACCGCGTTGCCGGACCCGCGGGCTCGTCGGAGCCGATCGCATCGGCCAGCAACAACGCCGCGGGCACGGCCAGCCACACACCGCGTCCACGACGCCGGACCAGCCCGAGGAGGGCGAGCGCGCCGACCGGCGGGGCGACGAGCATCACGACCTGCCGGGGCTCCGGGGTCGTTCCCCGGACCCACCAGAGGCCCTTCACGCGACCGAAGTGGAAGTGCTGCCTGGCGACTGCGGCGAGACTGGTCCTCGGGAGGTACCCGGACACGAGTCGGGGCTCGAACCAGACCTGTCGCCCGGCGTCGCGGTACCGGCGGTTCAGCGCCCAGTCCTCGTTGAGCGCGACATCGTCGTCCCATCCGCCGAGCCGACGCAGGTCGTCGGTGCGGAAGACACCCATCCAGACCGTGTCCGTCGGCCCAGCGGCCACGGCCCGCCGATAGCGAGCGAAGCCGGTGGTGAAGCGGTTCGCGAGTGCCCGAGCGATGGCCCGGTCCGTGATCGCGGTGGAACGCACACGAGGGACCTGGCGACCACCGACCACGCCCACCGCGGGGCGATCGGCCAGAACGTGGACGCACGTCGCGACGTACTCCGGCTCGATCCGACTGCGGGCGTCGACGCGCACGAGGATCTCGCCCCGGGCGGACCGAAGACCCACGTTCAAGCTCGTCGAGGTCCGCCGCAGCTCGTTCCGGAGCACGACGAGATCGAGGCCGAGGTCGGCGGCTGCGTCCCGGGCGACCTCGACCGTGCGGTCGGCCGAACAACCGTCGACGAGAACCACCTCGATCAGCTCGCTCGGATAGGACTGGGCGGCGATCGCCTGCAGACAACCGGCGATGTCGCGCTCCTCGTCCAGGGCCGGGATCAGCACCGTCACGGTGGCCTGCGCGGGGGTCATCGACCACCGCCGCCCAGGACGCTGCGAACGGTGCGCCCGATGATCCTGAGGTCGACCGAGAGGCTCTGGTGGCGGAGGTACCAGAACTCGTACTGGAGCTTCTCGCGAGCGTCGGCCTCATCTGCGCCGTAGGGGTACTTGACCTGGGCCCATCCGGTGAGACCGGGACGCACGAGGTGACGCAGCTCGTAGAACGGCAGGCTGCTGGCCAGCTCGTCCACGTAGTGAGGCTGCTCGGGACGGGGACCGACCACCGAGATGTCACCCCGGAGGATGTTGATGGCCTGTGGCAGCTCGTCGAGGTGCGTGACCCGAAGGACCCGGCCGAACGACGTCACCCGCGGATCGTTGCGTTGCGTCCACGTTCCGGCCCCGCTGTCGGTCAGACGAGGATCTGGGCGCATCGTCCGGAACTTCAGGATGTGGAACGGCCTGCCCTGCTTGCCGACGCGCTCCTGACGGAAGAGCAGCGGGCCCCTGTTGGCGATGAGGTCCCCGAGGGCGACGAACGGGACGAGCACCACGAACACCACGGAGGCCGACGAAGACCGACGGCGATGTCGATGAGCCGCTTGACCCGGCCGTACTGCGCCCGGTGCACCTCCCCGACGTCGAAGAGCAACGACACCCGCTCGAGCTCGAACAGCGGGACCTTGCCCAACCACTGGTCGACGAACAGCGAGTAGCTGCGGACCCGCAGTCCCCTCGAGTGCAGCTCGGCTGCCTGATCGACGACGGACTCGTCCGCCTCTGCGTCTCGGTCGAGCACGACCACGGTCGCCCCGTGCTCGAGCGCCGCCTCGACGAGCGGCCCCTCCGAGGGCGGCTTGCCCGAGGGCTGGCCGGCGTCGGCCGGGAGCACGACCTGCACGATGGCGGCGTCGTGCTCGGCGGCGCGGCGCAGGTCACGGCGCAGCGCCTCGACCTCCTCGACCGTGGCCACCACGAGCACCCGGTCCCGGTCCGCCTCACGTTGCCGGCCGCCGACCGCCAACGCGGCGCAGAACAGGTACCACGGCACCAGCACGACGGCCGAACCGAAGACGACGAACCGGGGCAGGAGGGCGTCGCCGCTGACCAACTGCAGGACCGACACGACGACGGCACCGCTCGACGGCGGCCAGGACCGACACCACGAGGGCTCGCCCGGCGGTCCTCGGCAGGTCGGGCAGGCCGAGGCCGTAGGCGGTGACCATGAGCACGCCGATGTAGAGCAACGACCACCCGAACCGGAAGGTGCCGGTGTAGGAGTACGGGGGGTCGGCGATGACCCGGGCGTGGTAGAGCGAGAGCCCGACGACGGCGACGACGATGCCGCCGTAGAGCGCCAGCCGCGCACCGCGTCTCATCGAGTCACCCTACGGACGCGCGGGGGTCAGGCCGTGGACAGCAGCGGGGCGAGGAACTGGCCGGTGTAGCTCTCGGCCGTCTCCGCCACCTGCTCCGGCGTGCCCTCCACCACCACGGTGCCTCCTCCGGTGCCCCCCTCGGGGCCCATGTCGATCAACCAGTCGGCGGTCTTGATGACATCGAGGTTGTGCTCGATGACCAGGACCGTGTTCCCTTGATCGACCAGTCGGGACAGCACCGTGAGGAGTTTCCGGATGTCCTCGAAGTGCAGGCCCGTGGTGGGCTCGTCGAGGATGTACATGGTGTGGCCGGTGGAGCGCTTGGCCAGCTCCGCGGCGAGCTTCACCCGCTGGGCCTCACCGCCGGAGAGCGTGGTGGCCGGTTGGCCGAGGCGCACGTAGCCGAGGCCCACGTCGACGATGGTCTGGAGGTGGCGGGCGATGGCCGGCTGGTTGGCGAAGAACTCGACGCCCTCCTCGCAGCTCATGTTCAACACGTCGGAGATGTTCTTGTCCTTGAAGGTGATGTCGAGCGTGTCGCGGTTGTAGCGGGCGCCCTTGCACACCTCGCACGGCACGTAGACGTCGGGCAGGAAGTGCATCTCGATCTTGATGGTGCCGTCGCCGGCGCACGCCTCGCAGCGCCCGCCGGCCACGTTGAACGAGAACCGCCCCGGCAGGTAGCCACGGACCTTGGCCTCGTGGGTCTGGGCGAAGAGCTTGCGCACGTGGTCGAACACGCCGGTGTACGTGGCCGGGTTCGACCGGGGCGTGCGGCCGATCGGCGACTGGTCGATGTTGATGACCTTGTCGATCTGGTCGAGCCCCTCCACCGTCTTGTGGCGACCCGGCGGGGTCCGCGAGCCGTAGACCTGCTGCATGAGCGCCCGGTAGAGGATGTCGTTGACCAGCGTCGACTTGCCGGATCCCGACACGCCGGTGACGGCGGTGAAGCACCCGAGCGGGAACTCGACGTCGACGTTCTTCAGGTTGTGCTCACGGGCCCCGCGCACGACGATCTTCGGCCCCGGGGGCGTCCGGCGCACCTCCGGCAGCGGGATGGACCGCCGGCCGGACACGTACTGGCCGGTGAGGGACTTGCGGGACTTGAGCAGGCCCTTCACCGCGCCGGCGTACACGACGTCGCCGCCGTGCTCGCCGGCACCAGGACCGATGTCGACCACGTAGTCGGCCACCTTGATGGTCTCCTCGTCGTGCTCGACGACGAGGACGGTGTTGCCGAGGTCGCGGAGCCGGATGAGCGTGTCGATGAGGCGACGGTTGTCGCGCTGGTGCAGGCCGATGGAGGGCTCGTCGAGCACGTAGAGCACGCCCACGAGGCCCGAGCCGATCTGGGAGGCCAGCCGGATGCGCTGCGCCTCGCCGCCGGCGAGCGTGCCCGCCGACCGGCCGAGGCTGAGGTAGTCGAGGCCCACGTCGAGGAGGAAGCCCATGCGGGCGTTGACCTCCTTGACGACCCGCTCGGCGATCATGCGGTCACGTTCGGAGAGCTCGAGGCCCACGAGGGCCTTGGCCGCGTCGGCGATCGACATGGTGGAGAGGTCGTCGATGGTGTGGCCGGCGATGGTGACGCCGAGGGAGAACGGCTTGAGGCGGGCCCCGCCGCAGTCGGGGCACGGCACCTCGCGCATGTAGCCCTCGACCTGCTCGCGCTGGCTGTCGCTCTCGGCGTCGGCGTGACGGCGCTGCAACCACGGCACGACGCCCTCGTACTTGGCCTCGTAGGACCGGTTGCGGCCGTAGCGGTTGCGGTACTGGACCTTGATGCGACCGCTCGTGGCGCCGGTGCCGAACAACAGCAGCTTCTGGTGCTTCTTGGCCAGCTCGCCGAAGGGCACGTCGGGGTCGATGTCGTAGGCCGCGCTCACCGACTCGAGCAGCCGCCCGAAGTACTGCGTGCGGGCCGTGGCCCACGGGGCGAGGGCGCCCTGCGCCAGGGTCAGGTCGGGGTTGGGCACGACCAGCTCGGGGTCGACCTCGAAGCGGGTGCCCAGCCCGTCGCAGTGCTCGCACGCCCCGTACGGCGAGTTGAACGAGAAGTTGCGGGGAGCCAGCTCCTCGAAGGACAGGCCGCACACGGGACAGCCGAGGTGCTGGCTGAAGGTGAGGATCTCGTCGTCGAGGCCCGTGTCGTCGTGGCGCCCCACGATCTGCACCTCGGCCACGCCCTCGGCGATGCGCAGCGCGGTCTCGAGCGAGTCGGTCAGCCGTCGCTCGATCCCGTCTCGACGCACGAGGCGGTCGACGACGACCTGGATGGTGTGCTGCTCGTAGCGCTCGAGCTCCACCTTGTCGGTGAGCTCGTGGAGCTCGCCGTCGACGATGGCCCGGGCGAAGCCCTGCGTGGCCAGGTCGGTGAGCAGCGTGTCGTAGGTGCCCTTGCGGCCGCGGACCACCGGCGCCAGGACCTGGAAGCGGGTGCCCTCGGGGAGCTCGAGGATCCGGTCGACGATCTGCTGGGGCGTCTGACGGGTGATCACCGAGCCGTCGTCCGGGCAGTGGGGCACGCCGATGCGGGCGAAGAGCAGGCGCAGGTAGTCGTAGACCTCGGTGATCGTGCCGACGGTCGAGCGAGGGTTGCGCGACGCGCTCTTCTGGTCGATGGAGATGGCCGGTGAGAGGCCCTCGATGAAGTCGACGTCGGGCTTGTCCATCTGACCGAGGAACTGCCGGGCGTAGGCCGACAGCGACTCCACGTAGCGCCGCTGCCCCTCGGCGTAGATGGTGTCGAACGCCAGCGACGACTTGCCGGAGCCGGACAGGCCGGTGAAGACGATCAGTCGGTCACGGGGCAGGTCGAGGGAGATGTTGCGCAGGTTGTGCTCACGGGCACCACGGATGACCAGTCGATCCACCCCGAGAGCATACCGGCA
>CAVQSE010000017.1:0-79069 GCA_963715425.1 uncultured Iamiaceae bacterium | reverse complement strand
CTCCGGCCGGCCTTCGGGCTCCCGGCGCCGCCCTTGCCACCTCCACGGCCCGCCGAGCCCTTCGGTCCGGAGGACGCCCGATCGGGACGAGGGGGCTTGGAGGAAGGGGCCATGGGGCCAACCTATCGGTGCCGGCGCCGGGCCCTGTCGCTCGACCATCCGCACCCGCCCGAAAACGACGAAAGGACCCCCGAAGGGGCCCTTTCGCACTGAGAAATCCGGCGGCGTCCTACTCTCCCAGGGAGATGACTCCCAAGTACCATCGGCGCTGGTGGGCTTAACTTCCGTGTTCGGAATGGGAACGGGTGTGACCCCACCGCTGTGGCCACCGAAACCTTTGTCAAGGGGCGGCGCCACCCGGCACGGGTGGCAGCCTGAGCCCTCTCGAGAACTCCATAGCGAGCACGAACATCGTTGTCGATCCAAGCCCTCGGCCGATTAGTACCGGTCGGCTGAACGTGTTGCCACGCGTACACCTCCGGCCTATCAACGTGGTGGTCTACCACGGGCCTTACCAGGTTGACCCTGTGGGAAATCTCATCTTGGAACAAGCTTCGCACTTAGATGCTTTCAGCGCTTATCTCTTCCGTAGGTCGCTAACCAGCCATGCCCTTGGCAGGACAACTGGCAGACGAGAGCTACGTCCATCCCGGTCCTCTCGTACTAGGGATAGCCTTCCTCAGATTTCCTACGGCTGCAGAGGATAGGGACCGAACTGTCTCACGACGTTCTAAACCCAGCTCGCGTACCGCTTTAATGGGCGAACAGCCCAACCCTTGGGACCTGCTTCAGCCCCAGGATGCGATGAGCCGACATCGAGGTGCCAAACCTTCCCGTCGATATGGACTCTTGGGGAAGATGAGCCTGTTATCCCCGGGGTACCTTTTATCCGTTGAGCGACGGCGCTTCCACACGCAACCGCCGGATCACTATGCCCTGCTTTCGCACCTGCTCGACTTGTAGGTCTCGCAGTCAAGCTCCCTTGTGCCATTGCACTCGACGCCTGATTGCCAACCAGGCTGAGGGAACCTTTGGGCGCCTCCGTTACTCTTTAGGAGGCGACCGCCCCAGTCAAACTACCCGCCTGACGCTGTCCCCCACCCGGATAACGGGCGTGGGTTAGAGCCCCAGCATGTGCAGGGTGGTATTTCAAGGTTGACTCCACACTGGCTAGCGCCAATGCTTCCAAGTCTCCCACCTATCCTACACAACACATACCAAAGCCCAACATCAAGTTGTAGTAAAGGTCCACGGGGTCTTTCCGTCCTTCTGCAGCTAACGAGCATCTTTACTCGTACTTCAATTTCGCCGGGTCTGTGGTTGAGACAGTAGGAAAGTCGTTACGCCATTCGTGCAGGTCGGAACTTACCCGACAAGGAATTTCGCTACCTTAGGACCGTTATAGTTACGGCCGCCGTTTACTGGGGCTTAGGTTCAGAGCTTCGCCCGAGGGCTAACCCTTCCCCGTAACCTTCCAGCACCGGGCAGGCGTCACAGCGTATACATCGTCTTACGACTTCGCACGCTGCTGTGTTTTTAGTAAACAGTCGCTTTCCCCTGGTCTGTGCCGCCCCTTCGAGCTCGGGACGCGAAGTCCGTCACCCTGATGGGGCCCTCCTTCTCCCGAAGTTACGGAGGCATTTTGCCGAGTTCCTTAACCACAGTTCTCCCGATCGCCTTGGTATTCTCTACCTGCCCACCTGTGTTGGTTTGGGGTACGGGCGCTGTACCAGCTCGCTAGAGGCTTTTCTCGGCAGCATGGGATGGGTGACTTCGCCTGTATCGGCTCGGCGTCGCGTCTCAGGATGTGTGAGGCCCGGATTTACCTGGTCCTCTCCCTACACGCTTACCCCAGGTCAACCAGCGCCTGGGTTCACTTACCCTCCTGCGTCCCCTCATTGCTTACCGCCTCGCCGTGGGTCGGTTCGTCTACCCGAAGGCAGACAGCCCCTTAGCAACAACGACTTGGTATGGGCGCGAGTACAGCGGTACCGGAATATCAACCGGTTGTGCATCGACTACGCCTCTCGGCCTCGCCTTAGCTCCCGACTCACCCTGGGCGGATTAGCCTTCCCCAGGAACCCTTGGGCTTTCGGCGGAGGGGTTTCTCACCCCTCTCTCGCTACTCATGCCAACATTCTCACTCGACCACGGTCCACGACGGGTTCCCCCGCCGCTTCACTCCGAGATCGACGCTCCGCTACCACTCGTCTTACGACGAATCCGCGGCTTCGGCTCTGGACTTGAGCCCCGTTACATTGTCCGCGCAAGACCACTCGACCAGTGAGCTGTTACGCACTCTTTCAAGGGTGGCTGCTTCTAAGCCAACCTCCTGGCTGTCTGGGCAGTCTCACATCGTTTACCACTTAGTCCAGAATTAGGGGCCTTAGCCGGCGGTCTGGGCTGTTTCCCTCTCGACCACGAAGCTCATCCCTCGTAGTCTCACTGCCGCGCTCTGGAGCAATGGCATTCGGAGTTTGGCTGGGTTCGGTAATCTTGTAGGACCCCTAGCCCATCCAGTGCTCTACCTCCATTGCTGAACACGCGACGCTGCACCTAAATGCATTTCGCGGAGAACCAGCTATCACCGAGTTTGCTTGGCCTTTCACCCCTATCCACAGGTCATCCCCCCAGTTTTCAACCTAGGTGGGTTCGGCCCTCCACGGGGTCTTACCCCCGCTTCAGCCTGCCCATGGATAGATCACTCGGCTTCGGGTCTACAGCATGCGACTGAACGCCCTGTTCAGACTCGCTTTCGCTCCGGCTTCCCCTCACGGGTTAACCTCGCCACACACCGTAACTCGTTGGCTCATTCTTCAAAAGGCACGCCATCGTGACCACCTCAAAGAGGTGGCGACACTCTGACTGATTGTAAACCAACGGTTTCAGGTACTATTTCACTCCCCTCCCGGGGTACTTTTCACCTTTCCCTCACGGTACTAGTTCACTATCGGTCGTCTACGCATACTTAGCCTTACGAGGTGGTCCTCGCGGATTCACGCCAGTTTTCACGGTCCCGGCGCTACTTGGGAACTCCGAGCGGAGGTGGCGACGTTTCGTGTACGGGACTCTTACCCGCTGTGGTGCGACGTTCCAGAACGCTTCCACTACATCGACACTTTGTAACTCCGTGGAGAATCTGATGCTTCTCCTCTCAGGTCCCACGACCCCGAACCGGCAACGCCATCAGGCTTTGACACCGGCACGGTTTAGGCTGATCCCGTTTCGCTCGCCGCTACTCAGGGAGTCGCATGTTGCTTTTCGTTCCTCGGGTTACTTAGATGTTTCAATTCACCCGGTTCCCTCTACCCGCCCTATGTGTTCAGGCGGGAGTAACACCCCATGACGGGTGCTGGGTTTCCCCATTCGGATATCCATGGATCAAAGCTCTCTAGGCAGCTCCCCATGGCATTTCGCAGCCGGACACGTCCTTCATCGGTAGTAGACGCCAAGGCATTCACCGTTGGCTCTTTGTAGCTTGGAAGAACAAAGATGCTCGTGCTCGCTATGCAATTCTCAAAGGGCGCGACGGTGTCGACGACACGCCGGCGTTGTGCGGATCCCGATGCGAGCGGAGCTCGAGCACCAGGGGCAGAGAACGCCGAGAAGAGCGAGTGCAGACTGCGCACTCCCTCAAAACGGAACAGAGAACGACGACACCACTCGGCCGACGAGAGGAGAGCCCGAGGGCTCCATCCGACGCCGGCATCCTGCTGCCGAGTAACCAGTGCACCAACTGGGAATCCTTCTCCACGGTCCGGTCGAACGACCGAACGATCGGGAGAGGCGCTCTTTCGAGCTGGACTCCTTAGAAAGGAGGTGATCCAGCCGCACCTTCCGGTACGGCTACCTTGTTACGACTTCACCCCAATCGCCAATCCCACCTTCGACAGCTCCCTCCCAAAGGGTTGGGCCACTGGCTTCGGGTGTTACCGACTTTCGTGGTGTGACGGGCGGTGTGTACAAGGCCCGGGAACGTATTCACCCCGGCGTTGCTGATCCGGGATTACTAGCGACTCCGACTTCATGGAGTCGAGTTGCAGACTCCAATCCGAACTGAGACCGGCTTTTTGGGATTCGCTCCACCTCGCGGTATAGCTGCCCTTTGTACCGGCCATTGTAGCATGTTTGCAGCCCTGGACATAAGGGGCATGATGACTTGACGTCGTCCCCACCTTCCTCCGAGTTGACCCCGGCAGTCTCCTACGAGTCCCCACCATTACGTGCTGGCAACATAGGACAAGGGTTGCGCTCGTTGCGGGACTTAACCCAACATCTCACGACACGAGCTGACGACAGCCATGCACCACCTGTTCTGGACCCTTACGGACACCACATCTCTGTGGCTTTTCCCAGTATGTCAAACCCAGGTAAGGTTCTTCGCGTTGCCTCGAATTAAGCAACATGCTCCGCCGCTTGTGCGGGCCCCCGTCAATTCCTTTGAGTTTTAGCCTTGCGGCCGTACTCCCCAGGCGGGGCACTTAATGCGTTAGCTGCGGCACGGATCTCGTTGGTTGAGACCCACACCTAGTGCCCAACGTTTACGGCGTGGACTACCAGGGTATCTAATCCTGTTTGCTACCCACGCTTTCGCTCCTCAGCGTCAGTTCCGGCCCAGAGCGCCGCCTTCGCCGCTGGTGTTCTTCCTGATATCTGCGCATTTCACCGCTACACCAGGAGTTCCACGCTCCCCTACCGGACTCTAGCCACAGCAGTATCAGGTGGCGTCTCCAGGTTGAGCCTGGAGGTTTCACACCCGACTTACCGAGCCGCCTACGAGCTCTTTACGCCCAATAAATCCGGACAACGCTCGCCCCCTACGTGTTACCGCGGCTGCTGGCACGTAGTTGGCCGGGGCTTCTTCTGCAGGTACCGTCAATTTCGTCCCTGCTGAAAGCGGTTTACAACCCGAAGGCCGTCATCCCGCACGCGGCGTTGCTGCGTCAGGCTTTCGCCCATTGCGCAAGATTCCCCACTGCTGCCTCCCGTAGGAGTCTGGGCCGTGTCTCAGTCCCAGTGTGGCTGATCGTCCTCTCAGACCAGCTACCCGTCGATGCCTTGGTGGGCCGTTACCCCGCCAACTAGCTGATAGGTCGCGAGACCCTCCCGAAGCGATAAATCTTTCCTCATCCGGCCATGCGACTGGAAGAGGGCATCCGGTATTAGCTCGAGTTTCCTCGGGTTATCCCGAACTTCGGGGCAGGTTTCTCACGTGTTACTCACCCGTTCGCCGCTAGATCTTCCCCAGTGTTGCCACTGGTTGGATCCCGCTCGACTTGCATGTGTTAGGCACGCCGCCAGCGTTCGTCCTGAGCCAGGATCAAACTCTCCGTCAAGATCTCGGCCAGCACCCGGAGGTGATGACCACGATCGGTATGAAAAGTCCGAGATGGAGGGGCTCTCCTCCATGGTTCTCGAAGTGGTGTCGGCCTGGTAAGGCCTCCACCGGAATTGCTTGGTGAACGATCACGACTCGTACGACCACCCTGTGCCGAAGCACGAGCTCGGGTGGACGCCGTGGCGGTGATCGCCCGCACTGGCTTTTTCGTCCTCTGTTCCGTTTTCAAGGAGCGCGGGGTCGAGAAGGCGGGGCCTGAACTCGACGCACTCGTGCTGGCCTGGCGCCATCTGGCACCGGTTCCAGCCTCCGACTCCGGACCGCTGCCACTCGGGCAGGGGTCGTTCTGAGCGGAGTGCCACTCTACCGAGGCGCTTGGAGGGTGTCAACCCGGTGATCCGGTGCAACACCCTGCTTGGGCTCCGAGCCGGCCGGCGAACCGGACGACTGCGGCGAAGCAGCAACGTAGTCCCCCGTTCATGCTGCGGCAACCTCGTCCGACGTGTCGTGGGTCACGTCGGCCGGCGCCGCGCGGACGTGACGTCAGCGCACGAGGAGATGGCGCTGCTTCTTGCCCCGCCTGACCATGCAGTAGCGGCCGTGGTGCCAGTCGTCCTCGTCCAGCCGCCGTCCCTCGACGGCGGCGACGTCGTTCACGTACAGCCCGCCCTGGGCCACCAGGCGGCGCCCCTCGCTCTTCGAAGCGAGGATCCCCGACGCCACCAGGAGGGCGACCAGGTCACCGGCGGGGTCGACGGCGGGGTCGTTCGCCACGACCTCGCCCAGGTCCACGGTGGGCACGGTCCCGGCCAGCGCCGCCCACTCGTCCTCGGAGAGCTCGGCCACCGAGCGGGTGAAGCCCGTCGAGGCGCCCGCCGCCTCGACGGCCGCTGCCTCGCCGTGCACCAACTGCGTCACGGCCTCGGCCAACGTCCGCTGGGCCAGGCGCTGCTCGGGGGCCCGACGGTGCCGTTCCATCGACCGCCTCGATCTCGTCGAGGCCCAGAAGGGTCAGCTGGCGCAGGAACCGCTCCACGTCGCGGTCGTCGGTGTTCACGAAGTACTGGAAGAAGGCGTAGGGCGAGGTGCGCCGCGGGTCGAGCCAGACGGCGTCGCCGGTGGACTTGCCGAACTTCTGCCCGTCGGATCGGGTGACGAGGGGGACGGTGAGCCCGTGCACGTGGTGCCCCGAGGTGCGGCGGATCAGGTCGATCCCGGCGGTGATGTTGCCCCACTGGTCCGATCCCCCGACCTGGAGCTCCACACCGAGCTCGTCGTACAGGTGACGGAAGTCGTTGGCCTGCAGGAGCATGTAGCTGAACTCGGTGAAGGAGATCCCGTGCTCGCTCTGCACCCGGGCCCGCACGGACTCCTTGGCCAGCATGGTGTTGACCGTGACGTGCTTGCCCACGTCACGCAGGAACTCGAGCACGCCGAGGTCGGTGGTCCAGTCCCGGTTGTCGACCAGGCGGGCGGGGTTGGCGTCGGCGTCGAAGTCGAGGAACCGGCTCAGCTGGGCGCTGATGGCGCGGGTGTTGGCGTCGAGGGTGGCCCGGTCGAGCAGGTTCCGTTCGCTGGAGCGGCCCCCCGGGTCACCGATCATGCCGGTGGCCCCGCCGGCGAGGGCCACCGGGTGGTGCCCGAACACCTGGAACCGGCGCAACAGCAGCAACGGGACGAGGTGTCCCACGTGGAGGCTGTCACCGGTGGGGTCGAACCCGGCGTAGACCACCAGGGGTCCCTCCTCGAGCCGGGCCCGGAGATGATCGACGTCGGTGCTGTCGTGGACCAGGCCGCGAGCGGACAGGTCGTCGAGGATGGCGGCAGAGCTCACGGCGAGACTCTCCCCGCTCCGGAGCGTCGCGTCCAACGCGAACGGACTCGCCATGATTGGCGGGGCGCTGCGACGACGGCCACAGTTGGGCCATGGCCGAAGAGCCCACCGCCGCCCCATCGTTCGATCCGGTCGACCCGGGACCGCCCGGAGGTGCGGGCGACGACGCCCAGCCGCTCTCCCTGGGCCGCAAGCTGCGCCGCGGCCTGGCCATCGCCGTGTTCGTGGGGATCTTCGCGATGTGGGCCTATGCCCTCTGGGGCCCGGTCCAGCGTGTGCCCCAGGGCCGCCTCGACTCGCTCGCCTACCCCGAGGCGGCCGAGCCGATCTGCGCGGCCACCATGACGGCGATCGATGCGCTGCCTCCGGCGTTCGAGAGCCGCGATTCGGGGGCGAGGGCCGAGGTCGTGGCGGCGGCCAACGTGGAGCTGGCAGCCATGCTCGACGAGCTCGACGCCATCGCTCCGGCGCCGACCGACGGCGACGACGGGCGGATGATCAACGAGTGGCTCGGTGACTGGCGCACCTTCCTCGGCGACCGTGAGCGCTACGCCGACGCCCTGCGCACCGACCCCGACGCTCGCATGCTGGTGACCGAGAAGGAGCGGCGCCAGGTGAGCGAACCGATCGACTACTTCGCCACCACGAACTTCATGGACAACTGCGCCACCCCCGGCGACCTGGCCTGATGCAGACCTCGGCGCACGACGCGGACCAGCGCGAGACCCCGATCGGCGAGCCGGAGCAGGCCCGCATCGGCCCGAGCCCGGCGAGGTCCGCCGGATCCACCCACCGAGCGCCTCGGACTCGTGGTTGCCCACCGGCGACGATCCCGGCGGGGCCACGACGGCGAAGCGGACGTCGAGATGGAGGTGGGGCGGCTCGGCGGGGGGCCGGACCTCGTGGATGTCGAGGTCGACGAGCGGCCGGAGGACCTCGAGCCCCTCGATCCCCGTCTCCTCGGTGGCCTCCCGCTGCGCACCGGCGGCGAGGTCGCCGTCACCGTCGACGTGACCGCCGGGCTGCAGCCACTTCTGCAGCTTGGTGTGGAACAGCACGAGCACCTGCCCGGTCAGGGGATCGACGACCAGGGCCGATGCGGTGAAGTGCCCCTCGACGCAGCTCCGGAGCAGGGCGTCGGGGTGGGCGGCGGCGAAGTCGAGCATGCGCCGCCGGATGGCCGCCTGCGCCTGATCGGGGGCGTGGTAGGACTCGAGCTCGGCGACGACCGCCGCGAGGTCGTCGACCGAGCCGGGTCGCGCCTTCACGGTCTCACCGCCGATGTGGCCGACGGACGACGAGGACCCAACCGGCCCCGGGACACGAACGGATCGTCCGGCACGAACCAGCGCCACGGGTGCTCGTGGCCGGCGGTCAGGCCGATCCGGGTGCTCAGGCCCGGGGCCGATCGGCGGGGGCGTGCCGTCGTCGAGCAGCCAGGGGCCCTCGGCGCCGAGGAGATCGGCGCCGTCGAGGGCGCCGTCGATGCCCATGGCTCGGCAGAGCTTGGCCGGGCCGTTGGTGAGGTCCTGACGACGCCGAGCGGCCGGACGGTCCCGCTGCATGCCCTCGACGTCCGCAAGAGGTTCACCGGCGCGCAGCAGCACCGCTCCCGCCTCGCCGTCGGCCCCGCACACGACGTTGGCGCACCAGTGCAGGCCGTAGGTGAAGTACACGTACAGGTACCCGGGCGGGCCGAACATCACCTCGGTCCGTGGGGTCCGGCCCCGGTAGGCGTGGCTGCCGGGGTCCTCGCCGCCGGCGTACGCCTCGACCTCGACGAGCCGCGCCGGCCCGCGATCCGTGGACGAGCACCTTGTTGAGCAGCAGCGGCGCCACGACCCGCGGGTCCTGGGCCAGCACCGACCGCGGACACCATCTCGCCGGGCCAGGCCCGTCGGGTGGCCCTCAGCGACCCCACCGGACCCGATCGGAGCGCAGTCGGTCGGCGAAGGCCTCGAGCTGGGCGGCCACGGGCACCGGACCGGCCCCTCCCCGGGTGGTGCGCTGGCGAACCGACGCGCCGGGCTCGAGCAAGGCGACGGCTTCGGGCCCCAGCTCGGGGGCTGCGGCGACGAGGTCGCGCAGGGCGATCCCCTCGTCGAGGCTGCGCCGCACCAGTGCACCGACCACCGCGTGGGCCTCCCGGAACGGCACCCCCTCGGCGACGAGCCGCTCGGCGAGGTCGGTGGCCGCCGCGGAAGGGTCGTCGGCTGCCGCGGCCATGGCCTCGGTGTGCAGGGTCGACGAGGCCAGCAGCCCGGTCATGGCCGCCAACGCCAGCGCCACCGTGTCGAGGCTGTCGAACAACGGCTCCTTGTCCTCCTGGAGGTCGCGGTTGTAGGCCAACGGGAGCGCCTTGAGGGTGGCCAGCAGGCCGGTGAGGTTGCCGATGAGGCGACCGGTCTTGCCTCGGGCCAGCTCGGCGATGTCGGGGTTCTTCTTCTGGGGCAGCATCGACGACCCGGTGGCGTAGGCGTCGGCCAGCCCGAGGAAGCCGAACTCGGCCGTCGACCACAAGATGACCTCCTCGGCGAGGCGGGACAGGTGCACGCCGAGCAGGGCCAGGTCGAACAAGGCCTCGGCGACGAAGTCGCGGTCGCCCACGGCATCGAGGGAGTTGTCGAACACGGCGGCGAAGCCGAGGTCGGCCGCCGTGGCCGCCGGGTCGAGCGGCAGCGACGAGCCGGCCAGCGCGCCCGCCCCCAGCGGCGACACGTCGAGGCGGCGACGGGTGTCGGCCAGGCGATCGAGGTCGCGGGCCAGCGCCCAGCCGTGGGCCAGCAGGTGGTGGGCCAGCAGCACCGGCTGCGCCCGCTGGAGGTGGGTGTAGCCGGGCAGATGGGCGTCGCCGGCCTCGCGGGCCCGATCGAGCAGCACCGCCTGCAGGTCGAGGACGCGCCCCGCGATCTCGGCCAGCTCGCGCTTGGCGAAGAGGCGCAGGTCGGTGGCCACCTGGTCGTTGCGGCTGCGACCGGTGTGGAGCTTGCCGCCGGCGGGGCCGGCCAGCTCGGTGACGCGGCGCTCGACCGCGGTGTGGATGTCCTCGTCGGAGGGGACGAACGCGAACGATCCGTCGGCGAGCTCGCTGCTCCACCTCGTCGAGGGCGGCGAGGACGTCGGCCACCTCGGTGGCGTCGAGGATCCCCGCCCGACCCAGTCCCCGGACGTGGGCCCGCGAGCCGACGAGGTCGTCGGTGGCGAGGCGCCGGTCGAAGGGCAGGCTGACCGTGAACGCCATCAGCTCCTCGGCGGGTCCGCCCTCGAAGCGGCCGTGCCACAGGGTGCTCACGATCGGCTCCTCACTCCCCCGCCGGGCCCGGCGGGGTGGCCCCGGCCGCACCCGCGGTGGACTGCTTGGCCGCCCAGGTCTGGATGCCGAGGCCCCAGAGCTTCACGAAGCCCTCGGAGTCGGCGTGCTGGAAGCTGTCGTCGGCGTCGTAGGTGGCCAGGCCGTAGTCGTAGAGGCTGTGCGGGCTGCGCCGACCCACCACGTAGCACCGTCCCGGTTCGAGGCGCAGCCGCACCTCGCCGGTCACGAAGCGCTGGGTGGAGTCGACGAAGGCGTCGAGGGCCTCCTTCAGCGGCGAGTACCACATGCCGTCGTACACGAGATCGGCGTAGCGCCCTTCGAGGCGCTGCTTCTCGTGGGTGACGTCGCGCTCGAGGGTGATCGACTCGAGGTCCTGGTGGGCCTCGATGAGCGCCAGCGCGCCCGGGGCCTCGTAGGTCTCGCGGCTCTTGATGCCCACCCGGCGGTTCTCGACCATGTCGAGGCGCCCCCACCCGTAGGCACCGACGATCTCGTTCATCTCCACCACGACCTCGTGCAGAGGCATCGCCCGACCGTCGACGGAGACGGGGACGCCTTCTTCGAAGCCGACCACGACCTCACGCGACTCCGATGCCTTGACCGTGGTCATGTTCCAGACCCCTTCGGGTGGGCGGGCCCACGGGTCCTCCATCTCGCCGCACTCGATGGCCCGGCCCCAGAGGTTGTCGTCGATCGAGTACAGCTTCTCCCGGGTGGCCGCGACCGGGATGTCGTGAGCCTCGGCGTAGGCGATGCTGTCCTCGCGGCTCATCCCCCAGTTGCGCACCGGGGCCATGATCTCGAGGTCGGGCGCCAGGGCCCGGGTGGCCACCTCGAAGCGCACCTGGTCGTTGCCCTTGCCGGTGCAGCCGTGGGCGACGGCCTCGGCGCCGTGGTAGCGGGCCGCGGCCACCAGGTGGCGCACGATCACCGGGCGCGAGAGGGCCGAGACCAGCGGGTACTTGCCCTCGTACAGGGCGTTGGCCTTCAGCGCCGGCGCCAGGAAGTCGCGGGCGAACTCCTCGCGGCAGTCCACCACGATGGCCTCGACGGCCCCGGCGGCGAAGGCCTTGGCCTGCAGACCCTCCCAGTCGCCCTCCTGGCCCAGGTTGCAGGCCACGGTGATCACCTCGACGCCGTGGTTCTCGATCATCCACCGCACGGCCACGGAGGTGTCGAGACCTCCGCTGTAGGCCAGCACCACTCGTTTCGCCATCAGGTCACGTCCTTGCTCGGCGACCGGGGTCGCATCACGTTCGGGGGGGGGTCGGAGAGGATCGGGTGTCGAAGGTGGATCGCGGCGATCAGGGCTCAGAGGCCGGCCAGGTCGGAGAGCCGCTTGGCCAGCTTCGCGCCACCGACGCGCTCGTCGACGATGACGAGGATGGTGTCGTCGCCCGCCACGGTGCCGATCACGTCGGCCACGCCGGCGCGGTCGAGAGCGGAAGCCACCACGTGGGCCGAGCCCGGTGGCGTGCCCACCACCACCAGGTTGGCCGAGTGGGCGACCTCGACGACCCAGTCGCCGAACACCCGCCGGAGGTGGTCCTCGGGGGCGCGCTGTTCCTTGGGCATGGCGGGGATGGCGTAGGCCGACTCGCCACCGGGCACCCGCACCTTGATGGCGCCGAGGTCGTCGAGGTCGCGCGAGACCGTGGCCTGGGTGGCCACGACGCCCTCGGCGGCCAGCAGGTCGACGAGCTGGGCCTGGTTGGCCACCGGCTGCGCCTCGATGAGCTTGGCCACGAGGTGCTGGCGCTGGGTCTTGCCCAGCTTGACGGGCTGCTTGCGTGCGGAGCTCACCGTCGACCCTCCAGCCAGGACAGGGCGCCACGCGCCGCGGTCATCCGGTGGGCGGCCTGGGGCCACACCCGGCTCTGCGGTCCCTCGAGCACCTCGGCGCTGACCTCCTCGCCCCGATGGGCGGGCAGGCAGTGCAGGAACACCGCCGTGGGCGCGGCCGCCGCCATCACCGCGGCGTCGACGGTGAAGCCCGAGAAGGCCGAGCGGCGGTCATCGGCCTCGCTCTCCTGGCCCATCGAGGCCCACACGTCGGTGTAGATCGCATCGGCGCCGTCGGCGGCGGCGAGGGCGTCGTCGGTGGTGGTCACGGCGACACCCGCCGCGGCGATCCGGGCGAGGTCCGCCGGGGCCAGCTCGTAGCCGACCGGGGTGGCGATGCGCACGTCCATGCCCACCATCCCGGCGGCCAGCGCCAGGCTGCGAGCCACGTTGTTGCCGTCCCCGACGTAGGCCACGGTGCGGCCGGCCAGCTCGTCGACGCCACCGAACTCGTCGGCCAGCACGAGCAGGTCGGCGAGGGCCTGGAGCGGGTGGGCGTCGTCGGAGAGCATGTTGACCACCGGCACGGTGGAGACCGCGGCCATCCGTTCGAGCGTGTCGTGGCCGAAGACCCGGGCGGCGATGAACGCGTGGTAGCCGCACAGCGTGCGGGTCACGTCCTCGACCGTCTCACGGGTGTCGAGGCCGACCTCGTCGGGTCGGATGGTGAGCGGGTGTCCCCCGAGCTGCACGACGGCCATCTCCATGGAGTTGCGGGTGCGCAGCGAGGGCTTCTCGAACAACAGGGCGACGCCGCGACCTTCGAGCACCGGGCGCGGCTCGGCTTCTGCGGCCGCCGCGAGCACCTCGCGCAGCTCCCGGGGTGAGAGATCGTCGATCTCGAGCAGGTGACGCACGCTCAGGTGCCTTCGGGCGCGGCCGACGCGGCGGCGGCCGACTGGTGCGGGGCCAGGACGGAGGCGAGCAGGGCGACGGCTTCGTCGATCTCGTCGGCCGAGACGACGAGGGGCGGGGCCAACCGCAACGCGGTGGGGGTCACGGCGTTCACCACGAGGCCTGCGGCGAGGGCGTCGGCCGCCACCGCCCGTGCATCGATTCCCGGACCGAGCTCGGCGGCGAGGAGCAGACCGAGGCCGCGGACCTCCACGACGGCATCGAGTTCGAGCAGGGCCCGTCGAAGGTGGGTGCCGGCGTGCTCGGCCAGCGTCGGCGCGTGCTCGCGTTCCATCACCCCGAGCACGGCCAGCGCGGCGGCGGCCGCGAGGGGCTGGCCGCCGTAGGTCGTGGCGTGGTCGCCGGGCTCGAAGACGGCGGCGACGTCGCGTCGCGCCCAGCACGCCCCGATGGGCATGCCGTTGCCGAGGGCCTTGGCCAGCGTGACGACGTCGGGCTCGACCCCGAAGTGCTGGAACCCGAACCACTCGCCGGTGCGACCGAGACCGGTCTGGACCTCGTCGACCATGAACAGCACGTCGCGCTCGTCGCACAGCCGCCGCACGCCCTCGAAGTAGGCGGCCGTGGCCGGGTTGACACCACCCTCGCCCTGGACGGGCTCGAGCAGGACCGCGGCGACGCTCGGGTCGAGGGCGGCTTCGAGGGCGGCGAGGTCGTTCCAGGCGACGTGACGGAAGCCGTCGGGCAGCGGCTGGAAGGCCTCCCACTTCGCGGGTTGACCGGTGGCGTGCAGGGTGGCCAGGGTGCGCCCGTGGAACGACCCGTAGGCGCTCACCACCTGGTACCGGCCGTGGCCACCCCACTTGCGGGCCAGCTTGATGGCGCACTCGTTGGCCTCGGCCCCGGAGTTCGAGAAGAACACCTGACCCCCGCCGCCGAGGAGCCGGTCGAGGGCGATGGCCACGTCGGCGCCCGGGACGGTGCCGAAGAGGTTGGAGACGTGGGTGAGCGTGCGGGCCTGCTCGGCGATGGCGTCGGCGATCTCCGGGTGGGCGTGGCCCAGGCCGACGACGGCCAGTCCGGCCAGGAAGTCGAGGTACTCCCTGCCGTCACGGTCCCAGAGGCGCACCCCCTCGCCGCGCACGAACTGGACGGTCGGCGCACCGTAGGTGGGCATGAGCGGGCAGTGGTCGAGTCCGGGCGGAGCGCCCATGGCCTGGGCGTGAGCGTTCACGTCGGCCCCCCTTCGTGGAGATCGTCGGCCGCGGCCGCGTGCACGACCATCGTGCCGACGCCGGCGTCGGTGAACAGCTCGAGCAACAGCACGTGGGGCACCCGCCCGTCGAGGAGGTGGGCGGCGCGCACACCGGCGTCGAGCGCCTCGAGGCAGGCGTCGATCTTCGGGATCATGCCGCCCGAGAGGGCACCGGACTCGACGAGCGCGGCGACGCCGGCGGTGTCGATGGTCGGGATGAGGCTGGCCGGATCGGACACGTCGGCCAGGAGCCCTGCGATGTCGGTGAGGTAGATGGCCTTCTCGGCGCCGAGCGCGCCGGCCAGCGCCCCGGCCACCGCGTCGGCGTTGATGTTGTAGGCCTGCCCCAGCAGGTCGGCGCCGATGGTCGAGACGACCGGGATGAGGTTCTGGGCCAGCAGCGACTCGACGATGGCCGGGTTCACCCGCTTCACGTCGCCCACGAAGCCCAGCGACGGGTTGCGCAGCCCGGCCTCGATGAGCCCGGCGTCCTCACCCGACAGGCCCACTGCGAGCGGGCCGTGGGTGTTGACCGCGGCGACGATGTCGCGGTTGACCTTGCCCACGAGGACCATCCGGGCGATGTCGAGGGTCTCGGCGTCGGTGACCCTGAGACCGTCGCGGAACTCCGACTCCTTGCCGAGGCGGGCCATGAGCTCGCCGATCTGGGGTCCGCCACCGTGCACCACGACCACCTTGATCCCGACGGAGTGCAGCAACACGATGTCGGCGGCGAAGCTGTCGGCCAGGGCGGGGTCGGTCATGGCGTTGCCGCCGTACTTGACCACGATCGTGGTGCCCCAGAAGCGGCGGATGTAGGGCAGCGCCTCGATCAGGATCTCCGCGCCGGCGGTCTGGTGGGGCGAGGGCGCGGTCGGTTCGGAGGCGCCGGCCTTCGCGACGCCGGTGGGAGCGGTCACGACGTGCCCATGTTCTCGTCGACGTACGCGTGGGTGAGGTCGTTGGTGAGGATGGTCGCCCGGCCCGCACCCAGGCCGAGGTCGGCGACGATCTCGAGGTGGCGTCCCTGCATGTGGGCGGCGACGGCGTCACGGTCGTGGTCGACCTCGACCCCGTGGCGACACACGGTGATCCCCCCGTAGGAGACCTCGACGAGCGCCGCGTCGAAGGCGATGCCGCAGCTGCCGAGGTCGCTGGCGATTCGACCCCAGTAGGGGTCCTGGCCGTACCAGGAGCACTTCACGAGCTGGCTGCGCGCCACGTAGCGGGCACCGGTGGCGGCCTCGGCGTCGGAGTGGGCGCCGCTGACGTTGAGGCGCACGACCTTGGTGGCACCCTCGGCGTCGGAGGCCATCTGCTCGGCCAGCGACGTGCAGGCCTCGGTCACGGCGGCAGCCAACGCCCGAGGGTCGACCGGGCCGGCCAGGCCGCTCGACAGCAGCAGCACGGTGTCGTTGGTCGAGGTGCAACCGTCCACGTCGAGGGTGTTGAACGACACGTCGACCCCGGCGGTGAGCGCAGCGTGCAGCTCGTCGACGGTGGCGGCCGCATCGGTGGTGAGCACCGCCAGCATGGTGGCCATGTTCGGCGACAGCATCGCCGCACCCTTGGCCATCCCCCCGACGGTGAAGCCGCCACCGTCGACCACGACCTCCTTGCGACGGGTGTCGGTGGTCATGATGGCCTCGGCCGCGTCGGTGTCGCCGTCGACGGAGCGGGCCGCGACCAGCCCCGGGATGGCCGGCTCGATCACGTCCATCGGCATCGGGATGCCGATGAGACCGGTGGAGCACACCAGCACCTGGTGGGGGTCGACCCCGAGCTCGGCGGCGACGAGGGCGCACATCGCCTCGGCGTCGCGGGAGCCGGGCTCACCGGTGGCGGCGTTGGCGTTGCCGCTGTTGAGCACCACGGCGGCGACGCTGCCCATCGAGGAGCGCAGGTGGGCCTTGCTCACCAGCACCGGTGGGGCCGTCATGAGGTTCCGGGTGAAGACACCCTGCAGCACGCCCGGAGCGATCCCGCCCGGCGTCGACGACCACGATGGCCATGTCGGCGTCCCCGGATGCCTTGATGCCGGCGGCGATGCCGGCGGCGGTGAAGCCCTGAGGGGCGGTGACGCTCACGGGTAGACCCCCACGGGGCTGAGGCCGGTGCCCTCGGGCAGTCCGGCGAGGATGTTGGCGCACTGCACGGCCTGACCGGACGCGCCCTTCGTGAGGTTGTCGATGGCGGCGAGGGCGATGATCCAGCCGGTGCGCTCGTCGGCGCGGACCGTCACGTGGGCGGTGTTGGCGCCGAGGCAGGCCTTCGTCGACGGTGAGGCATCGGTCACGACGACGAACGGCTCCTCGTCGTAGCGGGAGCGATAGAGGTCGAGGAGGCCGTCGGTGCGCACCGGCGCGGTCGGGCGCAGGTAGCACGTGGCCAGCATGCCCCGGCTCATGGGGACGAGATGAGGGGTGAAGAGCACCCGGGTGGAGCCCTCGGGGGCACCGGCCAACCGGGCGATCGACTGCTCGATCTCCGGTGTGTGGCGATGGGTGAGCAGGCCGTAGGCGGTCACGTCGGAGTCGACGGCGCAGAACGTGGTGGTCGGCTTGGGCGGACGGCCGGCGCCGGAGACGCCGCTCACGGCGTCGACGACGATGGTGTCGAGCTCGACGAGCCCCTCGCTGACCAGCGGGGCCACGGCCAGGGCCGCCGCCGTCGGGTAGCACCCCGGTGTGGCGACTGCGCTGGCCTGTCGGATCTCGCTGCGGAACAGCTCGGGCAGGCCGTAGGCGAAGTCGCGGAGCAGGTCGGGGGCGACGTGCTCCTCGCCGTACCAGGTCGGGTACAGCGAGGCGTCCTGGAGCCGGAAGTCGGCGGCGAGGTCGACGACCCACCGGACCTCGCGGCGCAGCTGCGGCATCAGCGCCTGCGACGCACCGTGGGGCAGGCCGCAGAACACCAGGTCCAGGCCGTCGAGGTCGGCGGGGTCGTAGGACCGGTACACCAGGTCGGGGTAGGCGGCGGCGAGGCTCGGATAGAGCTCGGCCACCGCGGTGCCGGCCTGGCTGTCGCCGGTCGCCAGGCGCACGTGCAGGTCGGGGTGGGCGGTGCACAGCCGCAACAGCTCCGCCCCGGTGTACCCGGACGCCCCGACGATGCCGACCTCGATCACGGCCACAGCATACGATCTGGTGCATACCTATGCAAGAGGGGTTCGACGCCTCACCCCTCGACCAAGGGAGCCGCGCCCTGGACGCCCACCACCGTCTCGCGACTGCGACCGATCCGCGGACCGGCGTCGGCGTTCGCACGCACAGCGGGATGGCGGCTCAGGCGCGGAGCGTGGCGGGGTGGGCGGACTCGACGGCGGCGATCACGGCGCTGCGGGTGCCGGTGAGGTCGTCGTCGGTGAGGGTGCGCTCCGGGGACTGCAGCCGCAGCCGGTAGGCCAGGCTGCGGCGGCCATCGGCGACCGGCGGACCCCGGAACACGTCGAAGAGCTCGAGGCGGACCAGCAACCCACCGGCGGCGGCGGCGATCGTGGCCTCGACCTCGGCGGCGGGCACCGACTCGTCGACCTCGAAGGCCAGGTCGAGGTCGCTCGACGGGTAGCGGCTGATCCGGCGGTAGGGCCGGTCGCCCCGAGGAGCCGACAGCGCCACGCCCAGGTCGAGCTGGAGCCAGGCCACGCGCTCGGAGATGGCGAACGCCTCCAGGACGCCGGGGTCGATCTCGCCGATCTCGCCGACCACGACCGGCACGGTGGCGGCGTCCGGACGGATCGTGAGCACGGCCGAGCGTCCCGGGTGCAGGCCGGGTGGCGTGACCGACTGGTCGAGCTGCGGGTCGGGCAACGCCGAGGGCCCGCGCCAGCACCGACCAGATCTCGACGGCCGCCCGGGCGTCGGACCCGGCCACCACGACGCCGAGGTGCTCGCGCTCGTCGGGCAGGGCCTGACCGGCGAGCGGGCGACCGAAGACCTTGCCCACCTCGAACAGGGCGGCGCCGTCGGTGCGGTGCGACTCGTTGTAGGCCACCGCCTTGAGCAGCCCCGGCCGCAGCGAGGTGCGCAGGATCGACTCCTCGGCGGCCAGGGGGTTGGTCAGGGTGACGGCATCGGCGGCCAGGCCGCACCGGGCGAGATCGCCGGGGGCCAGGAAGGGCAACGGCATGGCCTCGTCGAGGCCGAGGCCGACGAGGACCTGTCGGAGGCGACGACGATCCCGCTGACGGGGGGTGAGGCCGCCGGTCTGGGTCGACCTCGGGACACGGGTCGGGATGCGGCTGTAGCCGTGGTGGCGGGCGATCTCCTCGATGACGTCGGTCTCGGTGGTCGTGTCGGGTCGGAACGTCGGCACGGTGACGGCGTACAGCGCGGAGGGGCTCCAACCGCCGTCGGGCGCCAGCACGGCGGCGGCCGGATCGTCGCCGATGTGCTCGACGCCGAAGCCGATGGCCGCGAGGTGGCCGGTGATCTCCTCGCCCGAGAGGGTCGTGCCCAGCAGTGCGTTCACCCGGCTCTGGCGCACGGGGACGGGTGTGCGGTCGGGCAGCCGGCCGTCGACGGTGACCCCTCCTGCCACCAGGCGCGCCCCCGACGGGGCCAGCAGCTCGGCGAGGCGGCGAGCGGCCAGGTCGACGACCTCGGGATCGGTGCCCCGCTCGAAGCGGGCCGACGCCTCGGAACGCAGGCCGAGGTGCTTGGAGGAGCGGGCCACGGCCATGGGCTGCCACCAGGCGCATTCGAGCAGGACCGCGGTGGTGCGCTCGGAGATCTCGGTGGAGGCGCCGCCCATCACCCCGGCGATGCCCACCGCCACGTCGTCGGCGTCGCAGATCACGCCGTCGCGCCCGCCGACGAGGGTGCGCTCGACACCGTCGAGGGTCGTGATCGACTCGCCGTCGCGGGCCCATCGCACCCGCAACGCGCCCTGAGGCACCGTGGCGGCGTCGTAGGTGTGGTTGGGCTGGCCCAGCTCGAGCATGACGTAGTTGGAGGCGTCGACCACGTTGTTGATGGGTCGCATCCCGAGCGCGGCGAGCCGATCGGCGATCCAGCGGGGCGACGGCTCGACGCGGATCCCCTCGAGGACGCGGACGTGGAAGCGCCCGCACAGGTCCGGGTCGTCGATCTCGACGGACGGGTCTGATCCCCTGCTCCCCCGGCCCCTCGGCGACGGCGGGCTCGGGGATGGCGAAGGGCAGGCCGAGGCGTGCGGCGAGGTCACGGGCCACGCCGGCCACCGACATCGCATCGGGCCGGTTCGGGTTGATCTCCAGGTCGTAGAGGACGTCGGGCACGATGCCCAACGCGTCGGTGATCGCCTCACCCGGTCGCAGGTCGGCGTCGAGGATCATGATCCCGTCGTGGTCGCCGTCGAGGCCGAGCTCGCTCCCCGAGCACAACATGCCGTTGGACCACTCCCCGCGCAGCTTGCGGCGGGCGATCTCCAGACCACCGGGCATGGTCGTGCCCAGGGTGGCGAGGGGCACGAGGTCGCCCTCGGCCATGTTGAAGGCGCCGCAGCAGATCTGCAGGGCCTCGCCGTCACCGGGGTCGACGTCGACGAGTTGGATCTTGTCGGCGTTCGGGTGCGGCCGCAGCGAGAGCACCCGCGCCACGACGATGCCGTCGAGACCCGCCCCCGGGTACTCGATCGACTCCACCGCCATCCCGAGGTCGCTCATCACGTCGCCCAGCGCGACCGGATCGCCCTCGAAGGGCGCGAACTCCCGCAACCAGGACAACAGGACCTTCATGCCGGGAACTGCTCGAGGAAGCGGACGTCGCCCGTGTACATCTCGCGGATGTCGTCGACCCCGTGGCGCATGAGGGCGAGGCGGTCGAGGCCGAACCCGAAGGCGAACCCCGACCACTCCTCGGGGTCGAGGCCGACGTTGGTGAGCACGTTGGGGTGCACCATCCCGCACCCCCCGAGCTCGAGCCATCCGGTCTGGGCGCAGGTCCGACAGCCGGAGCCTTCGCAGAACACGCAGTTGATGTCGTACTCGGCGGAGGGCTCGGTGAACGGGAAGTAGGACGGGCGCAGGCGCGAGTGGATGGCGCCGCCGAAGTAGGCGGTGGTGAACGTCTCGAGGGTGCCGGCCATGTCGGCGAAGGAGATGCCCCGGTCGACGACCAGGCCCTCGATCTGGTGGAAGACGGGCATGTGGCTGGCGTCGGCGGTGTCGCGGCGGTACACCCGGCCCGGCATCACGGCGTAGAAGGGCGGTTCGCCCTCGCTCATGACCCGGATCTGCACGGGCGAGGTGTGGGTGCGCAGCAGCGTGGTCTCCGGCTCACCCAGATCGACGTAGAGGGTGTCCCACATCCCCCGCGCCGGGTGGGCCGACGGGATGTTCAACGCCTCGAAGTTGTGCCAGTCGGTCTCGACCTCGGGGCCCTCGGCGACCGTGAAGCCCATGCCCACGAACAGGTCGACGAGCCGGTCGAGGGTCTGGGTGACCAGGTGCTGGCTCCCCCGGCGCCGGTGCTGCGTGCTCTCGGTGAGGTCGAGGCGCTCGGCGACGAGGCGCTCGGTGCGGGCCTCGGCCGCCATGGCCTCCCGTCGGGCGGCGAGCGCCGCGTCGAGGCGCGCCCGGGCCTCGTTGAGGGCCTGACCGGTGGCCCGTCGCTGGTCGGGGGCCAGGTCGCCCAGGCCACGCTTGCGCAGCGTCAGCTCACCCTGCTTGCCGAGCAGGTCGGCCTCGACGGCGCGGAGCGCGTCGAGATCAGGGGCCGCCGTGATGCGTTCGATCGCCGCGTCGGTGACGCGCGTGAGGTCGTCGATCATCGGGGACGAGCATTCCCGAGGGCACGCCGAGCGTCCAATCTGTTGCGAGGGGTCACGACGCCCCGCGACGCTGGCGGGCGGCCTCGAACAGCACCACCGAGGCGGCCACGGCCACGTTGAGGGACTCGACGGACCCGGCCATCGGGATGGTCAGCGTCTCGTCGACGATGGCCGCCACCTCCGCGGGGAGGCCGTGGGCCTCGCTGCCCAGCACGAGGGTGACGTCGCGCGTCAGGTCGACGTGCTCGGGCGGAGGTCCTCCCTGTCCGACCGTGCCCAGCAGCACCCGTCCCCCGGCTCGCAACGACATGAGCGCGGCGAGGGTCGCGGCACCGGCCGCGACCTCGGCGATCGGCACCCGGAAGACGGAGCCGGCCGCGGCCCGCACGGTCTTGGGGCCGAAGGGGTCGACGGCGTCGGCGCAGAACACGACCCCCGCCGCCGCCGCCGCTTCCGCCGAGCGGACGATGGTGCCGGCGTTGCCGGGATCGGCGACGCCGGCCAGGGCCACCACCAGCCCGTCGGCGGCGGCGATGCGGGCCAGCTCTGCCGGGCGACGGTCGACGACCGCGATCACCCCCTGCGGCGAGACGGTGTCGCTCACCTTGTCGAGCACGCCGGCCGCGAGCAGGCGCACCGGGATGCCGGCCTCGTGCGCCGCGGCCAGCGCCTCGGCCAGCGGCGACCCCGGTGACCCCTCGGCCACGTCGGCGCGGTCGGCGTCGACGAAGACCTCGGTGACGGGCGCGCCGGCGGCCAACGCCTCACCCAGTCCGATGGGCCCCTCCACGACGAAGGCGCGCGCCTCGAGACGCGACCTTCGGCGCCCGCAGAGGCGCCGAAGGTTCGTGACTCGTGGGTTCGTGGCGCCGAGCGGAGCAGGCATCGGCCCGACCGGTGACGGCGGTGGGGGGCTCAGGCCTCGGCGGCCGCGACGGACGCCTCGTTGGCCGCCTCGACCAGCGCGGTGAACGCCGCGGCGTCGGTGACGGCCAGGTCGGCGAGCACCTTGCGGTCGACCTCGATGCCGGCCACCTTCAGCCCGGCGATGAACCGGGAGTAGGTGGTGCCGTTGAGGCGGCAGGCCGCGTTGATCCGCTGGATCCAGAGTTGGCGGAACTCGCCCTTGCGTGCGCGCCGATCGCGGTACGCGTACTGCAGGGAGTGCATGACCTGTTCGTTGGCCGCTCGGTACGAGCGGCTCTTGTTGCCGTAGTAGCCCTTGGCGCGCTCGAGGGTGGCGCGGCGGTGCTTCTTGCTGGCGACGGCACGTTTGACTCGGGCCATCGGGCCCTCCTTGGTGTGAGAAGCGCTCCCGGCGAGAGCCGGGGGCGTGGGTCGGCCGGGGCCGACCGTGGATCAGATGCCGAGTTGGCGGCGGACCTTGGCCGTGTCGCCCGGGGACAGCTCGAAGTCGCCCGACAGCCGGCGCTTGCGACGAGGGGACTTCTTCTCGAGGATGTGGTTCAGGTTCGAGCTGCGACGGGTGATCTTGCCCGTCCCGGTGATCTTGAAGCGCTTCTTGGCGCCGCTGTGGGTCTTCATCTTCGGCATGGTGTCTCCGGGGGTGGTGGCGCGGTCTGCGCCCGGTTCAGGCTCCGGTGTCGACGGAGGTGTCGGCGGTCTCGGAAGAGGTGTCGGCGGTCGTGACCGGAGCAGCCTCGGACGCACCGGAGCTCTCCTCGCCGTCTGACTGTCGCTTGCGTTCGGCGGCGGCCTGGGCCTTCTTGTCGGGCCCGAGGACCATGGTCATGTTGCGGCCGTCGAGGCGGGGATAGACCTCGACGCGGCCCTGTTCGGCCACCGCTTCGGCCACGTTGTCGAGGATCTTGCGACCGAGATCGGGGTGTTGCATCTCGCGTCCCCGGAACATGATCGTGACCTTGACCTTGTGGCCTTCGGACAGGAAGTGCTCGACCTTGCGGGTCTTGGTGTCGAAGTCGCCGGCGCCGATCTTGGGCCGGTACTTCATCTCCTTGACCACGACGTTCGTGCTCTTCTTCCGGGACTCCTTGGCCCGTTGGGCCGCCTCGTACTTGTACTTCCCGTAGTCCATGATGCGGCACACGGGTGGGTTGGCCTTGTCGGCCACCTCCACGAGGTCGAGTTCCAGATCCCGGGCCATGATGAGCGCCTCGGGCAGGGGCTTGATGCCGATCTGGGCCCCATCGGGCCCCACGAGGCGGACCTCGCGGGCTCGGATGCGGTCGTTGATCCTGGGCTCGTTGCTGTCAGCGGTGGCTATCGCCGGTCACTCCTCATCAATGCGCAGATCCTCCGTGGCGCGGTGGGCAGGTCTGACACCAGCGCCCCACGAAGGGAAGCGGGCGTCGGGTGGGGGCAGCCGACGCCCGTCGCCGACCGCGCCGAGGCCCGGTCGATGAAGAGCAGCGACCCGGCGCACGGCCTCCTGCAGCACAGGAAGATGGCCGGGTGGGGGACGAGCCCCGCTTTCCCTTGGTTGTCGGGCGCCTACGATAGCGGAGTCCCAGTCGAACTGCGAGTGGCGCCCCCGATGCACGGCCCGGGGCGGCCCAGGAAGCGAGCCCCCATGAGTCTCTGGACACCCGGCGGCGAGGTGCCCATCGAGCGCAACCCGGGCCCGGACCCGACGGAGCCCCCTGCGCCCGACGGCGGTGCCGCGGGGATGGTCGGGGCTCCCTCGCTCGACGACCTCTCGCCCGAGGAGCGCCAGCAGGCCGAGGAGATGGTGGCCCAGATGGCCGAGGTCCAGCGCCAGGTGCTGTCGGCCCCGGCGTCGCAGTTCGTGATCAACCACGTCGTGGGCCTCTACGAGCTCGGGGCGATCCACCTCGGCCAGCCCGAGCCCGACCTGGCGGCGGCGCAGCTGGCCATCGACGCCATGGCCGCCCTGCTCGACGCCACCGAGGCCCGCCTCGGCGAGGACGCCGTGTCGTTGCGCGACGCGCTCACCCAGATGCAGATGGTCTTCGTGCAGATGAAGGCCGCGTCCGCCGACTGAGGGCTCAGCTCTGCGCCGTAGTGGCGATGTCGGTGGCCTCCCAGCGACCGGAGCGCCCCGGTCGCACCCGGAACGTCACCGCCGTCCCGACCTCGATGGTCCGGGTGCCATCGGCGATGGCGGTGCAGTGGAAGCCGAAGCGGTGCCCGTCGGCGCGGCGACCACGCCCAGCCCCCGGGGCTCGTCGAAGGACTCGACGAGCCCGTCTCGCGCACCGAGCGGCACGTTCGCACCGACCTCGGCCACCGTGCCGGGCCCCGCGCCGGGTGCGCCGATCCGCTCCACGCTCACCGGACGATCTTGGCGATGGCGAGCTCGATGATGTCGGTGGCTCCGGCATCGGACAGCGCCGGGATCAACACGTTGATCGTGGCCTTGGCGACGACGGCTTCGACGGCGTACCCGGAGTCGCCGTAGAGCTCGTTCACGGTCGGCGACTTCATGGAGGGCAGCAGGTCGATGACCGTGCCCAGCTTGTCCTTGGGGATGTTGAGCTTCACCAGCACCCTCCCCCGCGCCTCGAGCACGCCCTCGAGCAGCGTCTGGATCTGACCCATGGCCCGCGCCTTGTCGGGGTTGGCCAGGCTGGCCGGGTTGGCGATGAGCTCGGTGTAGGACACGAGGATGGTGTCGATGATCTTCAGGCCTGCGGCCCGCAGCGCCCGGCCCGTCTCGGTGATGTCGACGATGCAGTCGACGATGTCGGGGACCTTGGCCTCGGTGGCGCCGTAGGACAGCCGGATGTCGGCGTCGATCCCCCGCTCGGCGAAGAAGCGGCGGGTCAGCTCGGGATACTCGCTCGAGACCCGCACCCCGTTGGGGAGGTCGGCGACGCTCGACCACGGGGCGTCCTGGGGCACCGCCACGATGATGCGGACCGGATCCGTGGTCGCCTTGGAGTACCTGAGCTCGCCGAGGGACTCGACGTCGCTCGACGTCTCCTCGACCCAGTCGCGTCCGGTGATGCCCACGTCGAAGAGGCCCTCGGCGACGTAGCGGGGGATCTCCTGGGGGCGCAGGATGCGGACCTCGTCGATCCGGGGATCGACGATCGACGCCTGGTACTGGACGCTGGAGTTGCGCAGGACCTTGAGGTCGGCGGCCTCGAACAGATCGAGGGTGGCGCTCTCGAGGGAGCCCTTCGGCAGGACCAGCTTCAGCATGGCCCTCACGCTAACGCGACCTTCGCCGGCCTCCGTCCGGGTTGACGACGGATGCGCCGCCCGTGGTGATCGCCTCGTACGATGGGCTGCATGGCCACGTCGACGCAGCCCACCCCCGACCGGGGCGAGGTCGACAAGGGCCACGGTCCGGGGCCTGCGCTGGGCCACGGTGAACGCCACTACAGCCATCGCTCGGGCTGGTTGCGGGCCTCGGTGATGGGTGCCAACGACGGCATCGTGTCGACCGCGGCGCTGATCCTGGGCGTCGCCGCCGCCGACTCGTCGAGGACCGTCGTGCTCACCGCGGGGATCGCCGCGCTCGTCGCCGGGGCGTTGTCGATGGGGCTGGGCGAGTACGTGTCGGTCAGCAGCCAGCGTGACTCGATGCACTCCGACATCGCCAAGGAGCGCTGGGAGCTCGAGAACGTCCCCGAGCGCGAGCTGATGGAGCTGACCGCCATCTACCGCCACAAGGGCCTCTCGCCCCGCCTGGCCCGGGAGGTCGCCGAGGAGCTCACGCGCGTCGACGCCCTGCACGCCCACCTCACCGAGGAGCTCGGGATCACCGAGCAGACCAAGGCCCGGCCGATGCAGGCGGCGCTGTCCTCGGCGGCCGCCTTCGCCGTCGGTGCCGGGCTGCCGCTCGGTGCGGCGGCGCTGTCCGGCGCCGCGGTGCGCATCGCCGTGATCGTGATCGCCGCCCTCGCGGCGCTCACCATCCTCGGGGTGGCCGGCGCCGTGCTCGGGGGGGCCAAGCCCCTGCGACCGACCGCCCGCGTGGTCGTCGGCGGCGCGGCCGCCATGGGCCTCACCATGGCCATCGGCAGCCTGGTGGGCGCCGCCATCTAGTCCCAGCGTGCCCGGCGCCCGGGGCGGCGGCCCGCGGCTCAGGCGATGCGCCGCAGGAGGTCGACCATCTCCAGCGCGGTGCGCACGGACTCCTCGCCCTTGTTGTCGGCGTCGCTCGATCGGGCCAGCGCCTGATCGAGGTTCTCCGTGGTGAGCACGCCGAAGACCACCGGTGACCCGGTGGCCAGCTGCACGTCCTGGAGGCCGCGGGCGCACTCGCCGGCGACGAAGTCGTAGTGCGACGTCTCGCCCCGGATGACGGCACCGAGGCAGACGACGGCGTCGACCCGGTCGTTCACCAGCAGCGCCTTGGCCGCCAGCGGGATCTCGTAGGCCCCCGGGACCCACACCAGGGTGACGTCGGACTCGGCCACCCCGTGGACCGCCAGCGCGTTCTCCGCACCGTGCAGCAGGCGGGTCGTGATGTGGTCGTTGAAGCGGCCGCACACCAGGCCGATCCGCACGCCGGTGCCGTCGACCTCGCCGGTGACGGAGTTGGCAGCCTTGAAGTTGGTGGACATGGAAGCTCCTTGGCGACCGGGGTCAGTCGAGCCCGTCGAGGATGTGGCCCATCTTCTCCCGCTTGGTGCGCAGGTACTCGATGTTCTCGGGGTTCGGCGCGGACTCGAGCGGCACCCGCTCGACGATGTCGAGGCCGAAGCCCTCGATGCCGCCGTACTTCGAGGGGTTGTTGGTCATGTAGCGCATCGTGGTGATGCCCAGGTCGACCAGGATCTGGGCGCCGATGCCGTACTCCCGGCTGTCGACGGGGAGCCCGAGGGCGACGTTGGCCTCGACGGTGTCGGCACCCTCGTCCTGCAGCGAGTAGGCCCGGATCTTGTGGCCGATGCCGATGCCACGACCTTCGTGGCCGCGCAGGTAGACCACCACCCCGAGGCCCTCCTCGTCGATGCGCTTCATGGCCTGGTCGAGCTGGATGCCGCAGTCGCAGCGCAGCGAGCCGAACACGTCGCCGGTGAGGCACTCGGAGTGCACGCGGACCAGCACGTTGTCCTGGCCCTGCACCGCGCCCTTGACCAGCGCCACGTGCTGCTCGCCGTCGAGCACGGACTCGTAGACGTAGCAGGTGAAGTCGCCCCACTCGGTGGGGATGCGGGCCTCGGCCACCCGCTTCACCAGCTTCTCGTGCTGGCGGCGGTAGCGGATCAGCTCGGCGATCGAGATGAGCAGCAGGTCGTGCTCCTGGCAGAACGTGACCAGGTCGGGGACCCGGGCCATGGTGCCGTCGTCGTTGACGATCTCGCACAGCACGCCCGACGGGTAGAGCCCGGCCATCCGGGCCAGGTCGACCGCCGCCTCGGTGTGGCCGGCCCGCTTGAGCACGCCACCGTCGGCGTAGCGCAACGGGAAGATGTGCCCCGGTCGGGCCAGGTCGCCGGGGCGGGTGGCGGGGTCGATGAGCGCCTGGATCGTGGCGGAGCGATCGGCGGCGGAGATCCCGGTCGACGTGCCGTGGCGGAAGTCGACGCTGTAGGTGAACGCGGTGCGCTGGGCCTCGGTGTTGTCGCGGACCATGAGCGGGATCTGGAGCTCGTCGAGGCGATCACCGGTCAACGGCGTGCAGATCACGCCGGACGTGTGGCGGACGAAGAAGGCGATCTTCTCCGCGGTGGCCGCCTCCGACGCCATGATGAGGTCGCCCTCGTTCTCACGGTCCTCGTCGTCGACGACGACGACGATCTCGCCCCGGCCGATGGCGGCGACGGCCTCGGGGATGGTGGCGAAGTGCTCGGCCCACTCGGAGCGCGGCGGGGGGTTCATCGGGCCTCCTCGGCCAGGTCTGGTGCCTCGGAGCGGGAAGAGCCCGCCAGGCGGTCGAGCGCGGCGAGCTGGCCCTCGAGGAGCCGCTCGGTGTACTTGGCGATGACGTCGACCTCGAGGTTGACGGGGTCACCGGGGCCCTTGGCCCCCAGGGTGGTCACCGCTGCGGTGTGGGGGATGACGGCGACGGTGAACCCGTCGGCCAGGGGTTCGACCACGGTGAGGGAGATGCCGTCGACGGTGATGGAGCCCTTCTCGACCACGTAGCGCAACAGCGCCGACGGCATCCGCACCCGCAGGTCGGGCACGGGCTCGACGACCTCGCCGACCCCGTCGACGTGGCCCTGCACCAGGTGGCCGCCGAGGCGGTCCTGGAGGCGGACCGGCCGCTCCAGGTTGACCGGGTCACCCGGGCGGAGGGCCCCGAGGTTCGTGCGCCGGTAGGTCTCGTCGCTCACGTCGGCCTCCCACCAGCCCTCGGCGGCATCGAAGGCGACGACGGTGAGGCAGCACCCGTTGACCGCGGTGGAGTCGCCGAGGCCGGCCCCGTCGAGCACCCGCGTGGCGGCGATGCGCAGGCGGGGACCGTCGCGGTGCACGACGGTCCCGAGCTCCTCCACGATGCCGGTGAACATGGGTCAGGATCCCTTCAGGTCGAGACGCAGATCGTCCCCCAGCCGCCGCACGTCCACAAACCGACCACGCCAGGCGCTGTCGAGAGCCGGCGCGCCGGGGCCGGTGAACAGCCCGGGTCCGTCGTCGCCGCCCAGCAGCGACGGGCGCGGTGTAGATCACGTAGCGGTCGACGAGGCCTGCGGCGTGGAAGGCGTGGGCGACGCGTCGCCCCGCCCTCGACCATCAGCTGGAGCACACCGCGCCCGCCGAGCGTGTCGAGCACGCCGAGGAGCGGGCCACGCAGCTCGAGGCAGGGGTGCACCGCGGCGGTGCGAGGCGCCGTGCCGAGCACGACGCGCAACGGCTCGGTGTCGTCGGGCGACCGCTCGCCCTCCGGCAGGCGCACGGTCAGGGCCGGGTCGTCGGCGCGCACCGTGCCCGCACCGACCAGCACGGCGTCGCTGTCGGCGCGGAGGCGATGGGCGTCGAGCCGGGCGGCGGGGCCGGTGATCCACCGCGACGACCCGTCGGGGGCCGCGGTGCGCCCGTCGGTGGTGCCGGCCAGCTTGAGCACCACGTAGGGCCGACCGGTTCGGCGGTGGTGCAGGTAGGGCGCCAGCTGCTCGTCGACCAGGCCGGCGCCCACGCCGACGACGACCTCGATGCCCGCGGCGCGCAGGCGGGCGACGCCGTCGCCGCAGACCCGGGCGTCGGGGTCGGTGACGCCGACGACGACCCGGGCCACGCCCGCGGCGACCACGGCCTCGGCGCACGGCGGGGTGACGCCGTGGTGCGAGCAGGGCTCCAGCGTGACGTAGAGCGTGGCGCCCATGGCCCGGCTGCCGGCGGCCGCCAGGGCCAGGACCTCGGCGTGGGGTCCACGGCGCCCGTCGGTGGCCCCCGTGTAGCCGGGATGGTCCGGCTCGTCGGCGGGGACGACGACCGCCCCGACCCACGGGCGAGGAGCCACCCGGCGGCGCACGGTCGACGCCACCTCAGCGGCCTGGGCCATTCGGGCCTCGTCGTCGGGGGCTGGGCTCACGGACGCTCGCAGGAGGTGGGCACGACCGGGGTGGTCGCGCCAGCCGACGATCGTAGCCGATTCGACCGCCGACCCGCTGCGTGCTCAGCCCTCGGACAGCAGCCGCAGGGCGTGGGGCACCACGTCGATCACGGCCTCGAGGCACTCGACGGCCCCGGCGGTGGAGCCCGGGGTGTTGAGCACCAGGCACGTGCCCCGAGTGCCGGCGACCCCTCGGGAGAGCCGACCGAGGGGGTTGACCAGCCGCATGGCCTCGGCGAGGCCGGGCGCCTCACGATCGAGCACCACCCTGGTGCCCTCGGGGGTGAGGTCACGGGGTCCGAAGCCCGTGCCCCCGGTCGTCACGACCAGCCCGGCGAACCCCTCCGCCATCTCGACGACGGCCTCCCCCACGTCCTGGCGCCCGTCGCTCACCACCCGGTGCTCGACGACCGTGAAGCCCTCGGTGGTGAGGCGGTCCACGAGCGCCCGACCGGAGCGGTCGTCGCGCGTGCCGGCGGCGACCCCGTCGGACACGGTCAACACCTTGGCCGGCAAGCCGCTGGTGGGCGTCGTGGTGGCCGGGTGATCGGTCATGGCCGCCAGTCTGGCGGGCGCGTCCCACGACGGACGAACCCATCGGCCGGCACCCGCACTCGCAGCAGGTACATGCCGTCGGTGTCGGCGTTCTGGGGCAACAGGAGCGCACCGCGCCCGAGGGGCTGCCACGGCCCCGAGGGCGCGGGCAGGGCCTCGACCTCGGGACGGGTGTCGGCCAGGTGCTCGGTCGATGCCCTCGGACTCGGCGCGGGTGAGGGTGCACACGCTGTAGGTCAGCTCGCCACCGGGGCGGAGCAGGTCGAGGGCGGCGTCGACCAGGCGTCGCTGCAGATCGGCCAGCGCGGCGACGTCGGCCTCGGTGATGCGCCAGCGCGCGTCGGGGCGGCGGCGCAGCGCCCCGAGCCCGGAGCAGGGGGCGTCGAGCAGGACCTTGTCGAAGCTGGCCGGGGCGAACGGGGGCCGGGTGCCGTCGGCGGCGAACGCCACCACCCGGCCGTCGTCGAGGCCCAGGCGAGCCGCGTTGGCGACCACGAGCCCGACGCGGCCGGGGCGGGCGTCCGCGGCCACGATCGTCGCCCCGTCGGCGGCCATGGCCGTCGCCTTGCCACCCGGTGCGGCGCACATGTCGAGGACCCGGTCCCCGGCGGCGACGCCGACCGCGTCGGCGACCCACTGCGACGCCTGGTCCTGCACGTACCCGTCGTCGCGGGTCGTCACCGACGGAGGTCGGTTCATCGCCTCCAGCGCCGCCGACGCCTCCCGGGGCCCGAGATCCTCGACGAGTCGGCGCAGGATCCAGTCCGGCTGGCTGAGGCGGGTCGCCTCGTCGGGCCAGGTCACCGGGAGGCCGGTCGCCACCTTGCGCAGCACGGCGTTGAGCAGGCCCTTCAACTTGGCCGGCGCCGCCTCGACGGTGGCCCCGACCGCGGCGTGGGCCGGGGTGGCCAGGAAGACGAGCTGGAAGGCCCCGAGCCGCAGCCAGTTCCGAGCGATCGGGTCGATGCGCTCGGGGTCGGGCAGGAACCGGTCGACGAGCCAGTCACAGGACCGGCGCATCCGCGTCGACGCCGTAGACGAGCTCGGTGACGAAGCCCCGATCCCGCCGGTCGAGGCGGCTGCGGTCGAGCAACGTGGGGAGCAACAGGTTGGCGTAGGCGCCCTCGGCCTCGATGCGCACGAGCGCGTCGACGGCGAGTCGGCGGGCCTCGACCCCGGCCGGGGTGCCGGCCGCCTTCGACGACCGCTGCGCCGCGGCGGACGTCGTCGGCCCTGGGTGGCGCTCACGCGCCGAACCGGTCGCCGACGGCGGGCTGGGCCCCGTTGCGCCAGTCGCCGACGGGTTGGCGGGCCTTCCCCTCCGGCTGCACCTCGAGCACCTCGACGGCACCGTCACCGGCTCCCACGACGAGGCCGGCGGCGTTCGGTCGTGTCCCGCCGATCACGGCGCCGGACGGGTCGACCTCCGACGGGGTCGGTCTCGGCGACCTCGGCGAGCCGGTCGGCGTCCACGATGCGGGCCGACCACACCTTCAGCCGCTTGCCCTTCCACGTGGTGTGGGCGCCACCGAGACGCACCAGCCGGTCGATCTGGGCCGCCGTCGCGGACCAGTCGATGGGGTACTCGCCCGGTTCGATCTTGGCCGCGTACGTGACGTCGCCGGACTGGGGCTCGGCCGCCCAGGACGTCCGTGAGCCGCCTCACCAAGAGGTCGGTACCGAGCTCGACGAGGCGCCCTCGCAACGAGTCCAGGGTGTCGTCGTCGCGGATCTCGGTCTCGGCCGGGGCGTAGACACCCCCGGTGTCGAGCCCTTCGGCCACCTCCATGAGGCACACCCCGGTGCTCGGGTCGCCGGCGAGCAGGGCCCGCTCGACCGGAGCCGCCCCGCGCCAGCGGGGCAGCAGCGAGAAGTGAAGGTTCACCATCGGCAGATGCTCGAGCACCGGCCGCGGGATGATCCGGCCGTAGGCGACCACCACGCCGAGGTCGGCACCGACGTCGGCGACCGCGCCAGATCGTGGTCGACGCGAGGCCGAGGTCCTGGGCCGCCTCCTTGACCGCGCTCGGGGCGAGCCGACGCCGCGACCCCGCCGCCGATCCGGCCGGGTGACGACCAGCGCGACGTCGAAGCCGGCCTCGTGCAGCGCGACCAGCGGGGCGACGGCGACGTCCGGGGTGCCCAGGTAGACGAGCGTGCGGGGACGATCAGGGGCGACGGCGAGCGCCGGTGGGTCGTCGTCGGGCACCGGGTCAGCGCAGGCGCAGCGAGCCGACGGCGACGTCGGGCTCGGGGAGCGACGTGATGCCGCGCTGGCGCAGCTCGCGCAACGCCTTCTTGGCCTCGGCTCGCTGCTCGTCGGTGAGATGCTCCACGAGCAGCACGCCGTCGAGGTGGTCGATCTCGTGCTGGAAGACCCGGGCGCCGTAGTCGTCGAGCTCGAGGTCGAGCTCTCGCCCGTCGAGGTCGTAGCCGGTCACCAGGATCTCGGCGGGACGGACGATCTCCCACCGCAGGCCCGGGACCGACAGGCACCCCTCGGTGATCTCGGCCTCGCCCCGGGACTCGACGATCACGGGGTTGACGATCACCCCGGGGTTGTCCTCCCAGTCGTAGACGAAGAAGCGCTGCTGGACCCCGATCTGGGTCGCGGCCAGCCCTGCGCCGGTGGCGTCGTACATCGTGTCGAACATGTCGTCGACGAGCTTCACGAACCGACCGTCGACCTTGGTCACGTCGGTGGCGCGCTGCTTCAGCACGGGGTCGCCGATGATGCGGATGTCGTGCGTGCTCACCCCTCCAGGCTACCGGTCCGGCGCCACCGGGCCGACCCCCGTGAGGCCCCCGGAGCCCCCCGTACGGCGCCGGCTCGGCGGCGGGAGCGCCACCGCCGCACCCGTCGCACCGACCGGTCGACGGTACGGTCTACGGGTGGTCGACCCCTCCGCGCACTACTTCGACGCCGACACCGAAGAGCGCCTCGCGCCGTCGCGAGGTGCCCCTGGCGCTCCCGGATCGCACGCTCACGCTCACCACCGACGCCGGAGTGTTCTCCGCCGACCGCGTCGATCCGGGGACCCGGCTGCTGCTCCAGGAGGCACCGCCCCCGCCGCCGGGGCCCCGCCAGCTGCTCGACCTCGGATGCGGCTACGGACCGCTGGCCGTGGTCATGGCCCTGCGGGCGCCCGAGGCCACGGTCTGGGCGGTCGACGTCAACGAGCGGGCCGTGGCGTTGTGCGCCGAGAACGCCGCCGCCAACGACGCCGCCAACGTGAACCCGCTGGTGGTGCAGCCGAGCGGCTCGCCGATCGCCACCGACGTGGTGCTCCCGGCGTTCGACCTCATCTGGTCCAACCCGGCGATCCGTGTCGGCAAGGTGGCGTTGCACGAGATGCTCCGGACCTGGCTGGACCGCCTCACCCCGGAGGGCCGGGCCGTCCTCGTCGTCCAGCGCCACCTCGGCGCCGACTCCCTGGCCGCGTGGCTCGACGACGAGGGATGGCCGACCGATCGACTGGCCTCGCGTCGCGGCTACCGGCTCCTCGACGTGCGCGCCCGCGTCGGGACCGGCCCGTGAGCCGACCGCTCGGGAGCACCGAGCTCAAGCGGCTCCACCGGGAGTGGCGACGCAGCACCGAGGGACGGGTGAGCCTCCTGCTCGACGGGGTGCAGAAGCCCTACAACGTGGGCGCCATCGTGCGCAGCGCGGCGGCGTTCGGCGTCGACCACCTGTGGCTGGCGGGCCACGTCCCCGCGCCCGACGACCCCAAGGTGGCGCGGACCGCGCTCGGGTCGGAGCGCTTCGTCCCCTGGACCGGCTTCGAGGCGGTGGGCGACGCGCTCGACGCCGCGCACGGCGACGGGTACCGGGTCGTCGGCATCGAGCTGGCGGAGGGCTCGACGCCGTTGCACGAGGCCGGACTCGACGTCGACGTGTGCCTCGTGATGGGGCACGAGGACCGTGGCCTCTCACGCGAGGCGCTCGGCGGGTGCGACGAGCTGGCGTACATCCCCCAGCTGGGCCGGATCGGGTCGCTCAACGTCGCGACAGCCACCGCCGTGGCGCTCTACGAGGCCCGCCGCCGAGCGTGGGACGGGGGACGCGAGGACCGCGACACCTGATGGGCTCGATCGAGACCGCGCTGGTCGTCGGCGCGGCGCTGGTGCTGGCGGCGGCGCTCGGGTCGAAGCTCGCGGCGCGGGTGGGCTTCCCGGCGTTGCTGTTGTTCCTCGCCCTGGGGATGTTGGCGGGTTCGGACGGTCCCGGCGGGATCGACTTCGACAACGCCGAGCTGGCGCAGGGCATCGGCGTCGCGGCCTTGGCCCTGATCCTGTTCGACGGTGGCCTGTCCACCCGGTGGTCCAGGGTGCGTCCGGTGGTCGGCCCCGCCGTGACGCTGGCGTCGGTCGGGGTGGTGGTCAGCGCCGCCGTCACGGGCCTGGCCGCGGCGGTGATCCTCGACCTGCCGTTGGAGACCGGCCTGCTGCTCGGCGCCATCGTCTCGTCGACGGATGCCGCCGCCGTCTTCGCCGTCCTGCGCACCCAACGAGCGACGCTGGCCGGGTCCATCCAACCGACGCTGGAGCTGGAGTCCGGGGCCAACGACCCCATGGCGGTCCTGCTCACCGTGGCGCTGGTGTCGATCGTGACCGGCGACGGAGCCGGCCCGGCGGACCTGGCGATCACGCTCGTGCGACAGCTGGCCCTCGGGGCGGGGCTCGGGCTGGCGGCGGGCTGGGCCACCCACCAGCTGCTCAACCGGCTGCGACCCGGGACCGACGGCCTCTACCCGGTCATCACCCTGGCGGTGGCCATCGGCACCTACGCCGGGCACCGCCCTGCTGGGCGGGAGCGGCTTCCTGGCCGTGTACCTCGCCGGGCTGTGGATCGGCAACCACGACGTCATCCACGGCGCCTCCCTCCGGCGCTTCCACGAGGCCGTGGCCTGGCTGTGCCAGATCGGGATGTTCCTGCTCCTCGGACTGCTGGTGTTCCCCTCCGATCTCGTGGACGTGGCGTGGTCGGCCCTGGCGGTGGCGCTGGTCCTGGTCGTGGTGGCCCGTCCCCTGGCCACCCTCGTGTCGCTCAGCGCGTTCAGGGTCCCGCTGCGCCACCAGGGGGTGGTGGCCTGGGTCGGCCTCCGCGGGGCCACCCCGATCATCCTGGCCACGTTCCCGCTGCTCGAAGGGGTCCCGGGGCGGCCCTGCTGTTCGACGTGGTCTTCTTCGTGGTCATCGTGTCGGTGGCGGTGCAGGGCACCACCATCGGGTGGGTGGCCCGCCGCCTCGGCGCCTCACGTCCGGCGCCGCCCGATGCCGGCACCCTGCTCGAGGCGGGCCGTCCGCTCCCCGACGGCACGGCGCTGCGGGGCATCGACGTGCCCCTCGACTCCGCGGCCGCCGGCCGGGCCCTGGTCGACCTGCACCTCCCGAGTGACGTGCTGATCGTGTTGGTGCAGCGCGAGTCGGGCCAGGTCGTGCCGACGGGCTCGACCGAGCTCGAGGCCGGCGACCACCTCATGGTGCTGGCCGACGATGCGGGGACCGCCCTCCTGCGCGAGCGACTCGCAGACACGTCGACGCTGACCCGGCGGGCACGGGCTCAGAGGCGCAGCGGATCGACCTCGACGCGCGCCCGACCGGCTGGCCGTGGCGTGGCTGCGAGCGCGTCGGCCAGGACGGTGTGGTCGGCGGCCCGCAACAGCCACACGCCGTCGGACGGTCCGAGCACCTCGACGCCGGGCGGTGAGCCGAACGAGGACACGAAGGCCTGTGCCGCCGCACCGGAGACCACGGCCAGCGCCGTCGCCGGAGGGTAGGCCAGGAGCCGTCGTCGCTCGGCCTCGATCGCCGCGACACCGAGCGGGATCGGCGAGGAGTGCGGCCCGGACGACCTCGTGCCCGGGCAGGCGGGTCTGGAGCAGCAGCCGCCCCGTCCCGTCACGACCTCCGACGAGCCGGGCCGCCCTGGCCAGCAACGACAGCGCTTCCTCGGCGGCGCGGTAGCGGGGGGCGAGCAGCTCCTGGTCGAGATCGAGGAACGCCACGACGTCGGCACGATCGATCTGGTGCAGCGCCGCCTCGGTCCCGACGACGAGGTCGCCCCCCACTCCCCCGGCCCCGAGCTCGGACTCGGCGGTGAGCTCGACGACCGGGCGGCGGGCCAGCGCCTCGAGCTCTTCGCGGGCCCGACCGACCCCGGCGCGCAGGTTCTTCATCTTCGTCCCACCGCAGCGGGTGCACACCTGGGGCCGGACCGCCTCGCAGCGCCGGCAGCGCAGGTGGCCGTCGTCGCCCTGGGTCACCGACGCGTCGCAGCGCTCACACACGGCGATCTCCCCGCAGGCCGCACAGCTGAGCAGCCTCGACCGGCCCTTGCGGTTCAGGATGCACAGGACCCGGGCCCCGCTGCGGAGGACCTCGACGAGACGGGGGCTGTAGCGGGCTTCGGAGGCCGACAGCTCCCGGGTGTCGACGACCTCGACGCGAGGCCAACCGGCTCGCTCGGCCTGGCGCGACGGGGCCGCCAACGGGGCGGCGGCGAGCGCCTCGAGCGACGGAGTGGGCGAGACGAGCACGCAGGGCACGTCGGCGCGACGGGCGCGCTCGATGGCCACCTCGCGGGCGTGCCAGGTCGGCGCCTGCTCCTGTTGGAGCGACTCGTCGTGCTCGTCGAGCACGATCACCGCAGAGGGTCGGGCCAACGGCGCCCAGGCGGCGGCGCGGGCGCCGAGCACGGTGGCTCCACCGGCCCGGGCGACCGCCCACTCCTGGGGCAGCACGGCCACGGGCACGCCGGCGCGTCGCAGGCGGAGCCCGAAGTGGCGCATCGTCCGCGCCGACGGTCCGATCACCAGCGCCGGACCGAGGCGCGAGGCCGCGAGGAGCAGGGCGTAGGGATCTGCGGCCGGGCGGGAGGCGCAGGACCGTGACCGGGCGCCGCAACGCCTCGTCGGCCAGCGCCGCCAGATCGCCGGTGGCCACCGTCGTGGCCGGCGCCGCCGGTCGGGCCGCCAGGCGGGGCAGACCCCTGACGACACCGTCGGGCGACGCGGTGCGCAGCAGCGACACCACGCGGCCGGCCCAACGCCACGAAGCCCACTCGGCGAGGTCGAGGATCTCCGCCGGTGGGCCCCAGCCGCTCACCTTGGCCAGCGGCTGGACCACCACGCCGGCCGGGGGCTCGACGGGGTCGGCCACCACCCAGCCGCCCACCCTCCGGCCGTGCAGCACGATCCGGACCATGGTGCCCACCCGCACCTCGTCGGCCATGCCCGACGGGACGCGGTAGTCGAAGCACCGGTCGATGCCGGCCACGTCGGGCCGGACCCGCACGATCCGGGTGCCCTCGTCGCGCGAGCCGCCTCCGGTGGATCGGGGGCAGGGGTGCGCACGGTGCCCGAGGCGCGCCGCCCGCCGGATCTCGTGCGACGCGGGGTCGGGGCGTCGTTCGTGTCGAAATCGAAGCTGGGCTGGGTCGGGTCGCCCGGCACCGCCGGCCGACCCGCCTAGAGGCCGAGCGCGGAGCTCAGCTGGTCGACGCGGTCGGTGCGCTCCCACGTGAAGCCGTCGCCGGTGCGACCGAAGTGGCCGTAGGCCGCGGTGGCCCGGTACACGGGGCGGCGCAGGTCGAGGTCGCGGCTGATGGCGGCGGGGCGCAGGTCGAAGACCTCGCGCACGGCGTCGGCGATCTTGTCGGGGTCGACCGACGAGGTCCCGAAGGTCTCGACCATCAGCGACACGGGGTGGGCGACGCCGATGGCGTAGGCCACCTGGACCTCGCAGCGCTCCGCGGCGCCGCAGGCGACGACGTTCTTGGCCACCCAACGCGCGGCGTAGGCCGCCGAGCGGTCGACCTTCGACGGGTCCTTGCCGGAGAAGGCCCCACCCCCGTGGCGGGCCATGCCGCCGTAGGTGTCGACGATGATCTTGCGACCGGTCAGCCCGGCGTCGCCGACGGGGCCGCCGATGACGAAGCGCCCGGTCGGGTTGACGAAGACCTCGTAGTCGTCGTCGGCGAACTGCTCGGGGATGACGGGCCGGATGACCTGGTCGATGAGGTCGGGCCGGATGGCGTCCTCGCGGTCGATCCCGTCGTTGTGCTGGGTGCTGATGAGCACGGTGCGCAGCCGCACCGGCTTGTTGTCCTCGTAGTCGAAGGTGACCTGGGTCTTGCCGTCGGGCCGCAGGTAGGGCACGGCGCCCGACTTGCGCACCTCGGCCAGGCGCTCGGCCATCCGGTGCGCGGTGTGGATGGGCAGCGGCATGAGCACGTCGGTCTCACGGCAGGCGTAGCCGAACATCATCCCCTGGTCGCCGGCGCCCTGCTGGTTGAGCAGGTCCTCGCCCGACACGCCCGAGCGCACCTCCTCGGAGTCGTCGACGCCCTGGGCGATGTCGACGGACTGCTCGTCGAGGCTCACCATGACCCCCACGGTGTTGCCGTCGTAGCCGTAGCTCTCGCGGTCGTAGCCGATCTCGTTGATCGTCTTGCGGACGATCTTGGGGATGTCGACGTAGCCCGAGGTCGTGATCTCGCCGGCCACGACGGCCAGTCCGGTGGTGACGAGCGTCTCGCAGGCGACCCGGCTGTTCGGGTCCTGGGCCAGCATCGCGTCGAGGATGGCGTCGGAGATCTGATCGGCGATCTTGTCGGGGTGGCCCTCGGTCACGGACTCCGAGGTGAAGGTCCAACTCGTCACTGCTGCTCCTCGCTGCGGGCCTGCGCCCGGAACTGGTGGATGGTCAACGGTCCGCCGGCGGCGCGGTGCCCCGCAGGGCCAGGGCGGCGTCGAGCACGGCCCGCGCCACGGCCCTCTTGTCGGTCAGGGGGACATCTTGGCGCACGCCACGGCGGTCGAGGAGCACGACGGCGTTGGTGTCGTGCTCGAAGCCCGCTCCCGGGGCGGCCACGTCGTTGGCGACGATGAGGTCGAGCCGCTTGCGCTCGAGCTTGGCGACGGCGTTGGCGACGAGGTCGTCGGTCTCGGCGGCGAACCCGACCAGCACCTGGCCGGCCGGCTTCGCCGCGCCGAGGTCGACGAGGAAGTCGTGGGTCGGCTCGAGCAGGATCGCCGGGTTCCCCTCGGCGCCGAACTCGTGCTTCTTCAGCTTCTGCGGGGCCGTCCGGACGGGGCGGAAGTCGGCGACGGCGGCCGCCATGATGACGATGTCGGCGCCTGCTGCGGCGGGAACGACGACCGCCTCCATGTCGGCGGCGCTGACGACCTCGACGACGGCGACGCCGGGAGGTACGGGCCGGTCGATCGTGGTGACCAGCGTGACGCGGGCGCCGCGGGCGGCCGCTTCGGCGGCGAGGGCGTAGCCCTGCTTGCCCGACGAGCGGTTGGAGATGACCCGCACCGGGTCGATGGCCTCCCGGGTCCCGCCCGCGGTGACCAGCACGTGGAGCCCGGCGAGGTCGCGAGCGTCGTGGGCGTCGCCGGCGGCGGACGCGTCCCTCGTCTCCCCCAGCACCTCCGCCACGACGTGCACCACGTCGGCGGGCTCGGCCAGACGCCCGGCGCCGACGTCGCCGCCGGCCAGGCGGCCCTCACCGGGAGGCACGATGCGCACCCCACGTCGCCGGAGGATCTCGAGGTTCTCCTGCACCGCCGGGTGCTCCCACATCTCGGTGTGCATGGCCGGGCACACCACGACCGGCGCCCGGGTGGCGAGCAGCGTGGCCGTGAGCAGGTCGTCGGACAGCCCGTGGGCGTAGGCGGCGATCAGCCGGGCGGTGGCGGGGGCGACGACGACGACGTCGGCCTCCTGGCCGAGGCGGGTGTGCGGGATGGGGCTGGCCTCGTCCCACAGCGAGGTCTGGACGGGCTCGGAGGCCAACGCCGAGAACGTGACCTCACCGACGAAGCGGCGGGCGCCTTCGGTCATCACCGGGGCGACGTGGGCGCCGGCGTCGACGAGCAGACGACAGATCTCCACCGCCTTGTAGGCGGCGATGCCACCGGTGACGCCGAGGACGACGCGGCGACCGGCCAGGTTCACGACAGGTGCGGTGGTCGGAGGGGACCCGGGGTCACTCGGCCGGATCGCCGTCGACCTCGACGAGGTCGAGCTCGACCTCGGTCTCGTCGAGGTCCTCGTGCTCGATGCGCACCGGCACGATCTTGTCGGCGGCGATCTCCTCGAAGGCGATCGACAGCGGCTTGCGGGCCACGGAGGTGACCTGCGGCGGCACGTTGTTGGTGGCGCCGTCCTGGAGCTGGCCGAAGTAGGCGTTGATCTGGCGGGCTCGCATCGACCCCAACGTGACCAGGGTGAACTTCGAGTCGACCTTCGACAGCAGGTCCTCGATCCGCGGGTTGATCATCGAGTCATGGATCTGGGCCATGGCGTCACGCTCTCGGGGGTTCGGGCGCGAGTCAGCTCGCGCGAGGGGCCGGGAGATCCTACCAGCACCGACCCCGGTCGCCCGTGAGGCGCTCTGCGGCGTCGCTGAGGAGCCGCGGTGCGCGAGCGGCCCGCGTCAGGCGCCCCGAGCGGCCTCGATGGCGGCGCGCACCTCGGCCAGCGCCTGGTCGAGGTCGTCGTTGACCACCGTGACCGCGCCCAGCCGGCGGCCCTCGGCCACCTCGGCAGCGGCCACGGCCAGGCGCTCGGCCACGTCCTGCTCGGGGTCGCCCCGGCCCCGCAGCCGTTCCGCCTGGACCTGCGACGACGGCGGCTCGAGCAGCACGACCAGGGCCGTGGGGTCGCGTTCGAGGACCTGGGCGGCCCCCTGCACCTCGATCTCGAGCACGACATCGCCCTCGCGTGCGTCGTCGGGCCACGGGGTGCCGTAGAGGTGGCCGAGGAACTCGGCGTGCTCGAGGAACCCGCCAGCGGCGACCCGGGCCTCGAAGGTGGGCCGGTCGACGAACTCGTAGGCGTCGGCGGCCTCACCGGGACGGGGCGACCTGGTCGTCCACGAGCGCGACAACCACAGGCTCGGGTCGGAGGCGACCAGCTTGTCCACCAGGGTGCCCTTGCCCACGCCACCGGGGCCGCAGACGACGATGATCACCGGCGTGGCAGGGGTCGGCGGGTGCTCAGGACGGGAAGGCGGCCAGCAGGGCCTTGCGCTGCTGCTCGCCGAGACCGCGGAGCCGCCGGGTGTCGGCGATGCCGATCTCGTCCATCGTGCGACGGGCCGTGACCTTGCCCACCCCGGGGAGCGACTCGAGCACGGCCAGGACCTTGATGCCGGCGACCATGTCGTCGGCGTCGGCCATGGCGAGCAGCTCGGCGAGGTTCAGCGAACCCATCTTGAGACGTTCCTTGAGCTCGGCGCGGACCCGTCGGGCCTCGCCGGCCTTGGCCAGCGCGGCCTTGCGTTGCTCGTCCGTGAGGGTGGGAGGCAGCGGCATGAGCCGAAACCCTAGCCCGCCGACGGGTCGGGGCTCCCCGCCGCGACCACGACCTCGGGGGTCGTGCCGACGAGGTCGGTCAACGGGCCGAGGCGCGATGCCTCCAACCCCCCGACGAGCACGTCGGTGAGGTTGGCCACGAACGTGGCGTCGTCGAGGTCGACCGGACGGCGGGACTCGACCAGACGGGCCCGCTGGGAGGTGGCGGCGGTCATCAACATGATGAGCTCGACGACCCGTTCTCGCCGGATCTCGGGCGGCAGGCTCGGGTTGCGCTCCTCGAGCTCGGTGAGGATCGAGCGCAGGTGGGGCCCGGTGCCGGGCGAGGGTCGGCGCCAGTCCACGAAGCCGCCGGCGAGCTGCGCCACGATGCGCAGGTAGTCCCGGCCCGACGGCGTGGCCAGGTTGGCGGTGTAGGGCACGACGAGCGAGGCGACCAGGCCCCTCGTGTCGGCGGCAGGACCCACGCGTTCGCGCAACGCCCCCCGGGCGAGGTCGGTGGGGTCGCCGTGGCGGGACAGGATCGCGTCGAGGAGGCCCTCACGCGACCCGAAGTGGTAGCTGACGGCCGACACGTTGCGTTGCCCGGCGGCATCGGTGATCTCGCGCAGGGTGACGCGGTAGAGGCCGTGGCGGGCGAAGAGCCGCTCGGCCTCACGGAGGAGGAGCTCCTTGGTGGAGGTGCTGTCGCGGGGCACGAGAAGGAAGCGCTCGGTGAGGGGCGTCGCCGCCCCTCACCGAGCAGCGGGCAGGTCAGCCCGGCAGCGGCGCGAGCGCGGACTCGGGCAGCACGGTCGGCCACTCGACCTCGGGCAGCGGCCGGGTGAAGCGCCCCCACTTGGGCTGGGCCGTGGCGCGGTAGCGGTCGGTGGAGTGGGTGCGGTCCTTGTCGAACTCGGGGATGACCTTGTCGCCGAAGAGCTCGAGGGTGGCCAGGATCTCCTCGTGGAACATGCCCTCGATGGGGAGCCCGAAGGCCAGCTGGTCCATGCCGACGTCGCCCCAGGCCGCGATCTGCTCGGACACGTCGTCGACGGTGCCGCACAGCATGTAGCCGGCGTCGATGATGCCGTCGAGCATCTCGTCGGCGTCGATGCTCGGATCCTGCACGATGTCGTGCAGCGACATCGGCGCGCTCGGCCAGGTGATGGCATCGGCCGACTTGGGCATGGTGTCGTGGTAGAGGTTCACCATGGTGACGAGGTAGCCCCGACCCTTGCGCAGGGCGATCTTGCGAGCTTCTTCACGGGTCTCGGCGACGATCACGGAGTTGGTGATCATCACGTTGTCGTTCTTGAACTGGCCGATGGGTTCGGTGCAGTTGGCGACCCCCTCCTTGTAGGCCTCGATGCGCCCGCGCAGGGCGAAGATGGGCTCGAAGTTGAAGGCGATGGCGCCGATGCCCATCTGGCCGGCGGTGGTGAAGGTGCCGGGGTTGCCGCAGGCCACCCAGATCGGCGGGTGCCCCTGGCCGTAGGGCTTGGGCAGCACGTTGTGGGGGTAGGGCACGGTGAAGGACTCGCCGTGGTGCTCGTAGTCGGTCTGCTCCCACATGCGCGGGACCTCGCGGCACGACCTCGTTCCACTCGGGCTTGGTGGAGTCCTTGTCGAGGATGTTGAACGTGGCCATCTCGTGGGAGCCGGCGCCACGACCGGTGCCCCACTCGAAGCGCCGGTTGGTGACGTGGTCGAGCATGGCGGCGCGCTCGGCGAAGCGGACCGGGTGCTCCTTGCGCGGAGAGAGGCTGTTGATGGCCGTGCCGATGTGGATGTAGTCGGTGTTGGCGGCGATGTAGCCCATCATCACCTCGGGGGCCGACAGGTGGGAGTACTCGGTCAGGGCGTGGTGCTCCCCCAGCCAGACGTACTTCCAGTTGTGCTTGTCGGCGGCGATGGCGTACTCCATCTCCCGCATGAGCTCGAGGTGTTCGAGGTCGGTGTCGTGGGCGGCGGGGCCCGGGGTGTAGCCGTTCAGGAACACTGCGAATTCCATGGGTCCTCCGAGGGACGGGACGGTTCTAATGCGGACACTTAGAAGCCCAGAGTGTGCCACATGTCGCACCTCGGCGGGGCGCGACCGTCGGCGGCACGGCCCGCACGCGGGGCGGGGACATCCTGTGGCGGCCGTCACCCCCCGACGGCAGGTGCAGGAGGTCAGCCGGCCGTGGGTGCCGCGGCGGCCACCTCGGCGGCGATGGCCGCCGCGGCCGCGGCAGGATCGGCGGCCGCGGTGACGGCGCGGCCGATGACGAGCACGTCGGCCCCGGCCACGACGGCCTCGGTCGGCGTGGCGGGACGGGCCTGGTCGTCGGCACCCACACCGGCGGGACGGATGCCGGGCACCACCCGGACCAACCCGGGCGCGCGACGCGTGGCCGCCCCGAGGTCCGAGGCCGCGCAGACCAGTCCGCCGGCCCCGGCCTCGACGGCCACGGCGAGGCGATCGTCGAGCGCGGTCGGGTCGGCGGGCTCGCTGGTGAGCACCGTGACACCGAGCGCGGTGGGAGCGGGCAGCCCCACCGCCGCGGCGCCGTCGGCCAGGCCGTCGACACCGGCGCGCAGGTGGTCGACACCGGCGCGGGTGTGCAGGGTGAGGTAGGTGACCCCGAGGGTGCCCATCACCCGGGCCGACTTCGCCACCGTGGTCGGGATGTCGAGCAGCTTGAGGTCGGCGAACACGGCCATGCCCTGGTCGACCATCGTGGCGACGGCATCGGGACCGCTGGCGCTGTAGAGCTCGAGGCCCACCTTGGCCACCCCGAACCAGGGGGACAGCACCCGCACCAGGCGCAGGGCCTCGACGAGGTCGTCGACGTCGAGGGCCAGGGCGAGCCGGGACCGCACGTCGTCCGGGGCCCCGGTGGAGAGGTCGAGCGCGGCCACGTCGTCAGCGGGCATGGGTGTCGCCGATCAGGTCGCGGACGGCGCCGACGCCGTGCCCGCGGCACCAGTCCTCGAGCTCGTCCCGCACCCGCTCGACGCTTCGGGGGTCGGCGAAGGTGGCGGTGCCGACCTCGACGGCGCTGGCCCCGGCCAGCATGAGCTCGACCGCGTCGACGCCCCGCGCCACGCCGCCGACGCCGACGATGGGCAGCTCGGGCAGGGCGGCGTGCACGTCGTGGACGGCCCGCACGGCGACGGGGTGGATGGCCGGGCCGGAGAGCCCGCCCCCTCCCCCGCCGAGGCGGGGTCGGCGGGTCTCGGGGTCGATGGCCATGCCCAGCACGGTGTTCACGAGCACGACCGCTTCGGCGCCCGCCTCGTGGGCGGCACCGGCGATCGAGGCGAGGTCGCTCACGTTGGGGCTGAGCTTGGCCCACAGCGGCAGACCGCAGACCGCGGCCGCCCCGACCGCCTCCGCGGTGCTGGAGGGCGAGTGGGCGAACATGCGGTTGCGGTCCTCGAGGTTGGGGCACGAGACGTTGACCTCGACGGCCACCACTCCGGCTGGGGCCTCGGCGAGCATCTCGGCGGCGCGGCGGTACTCGTCGACCGACCGCCCCCAGATGCTGGCCACCACCCGCGCCCCGGTCGCCAGGACCCCCGGGAGCTCCTCCTCCAGCCAACGGGCCACGCCCGGCCCCTGCAGGCCGACGCTGTTGATCATCCCGGCGGGGGTCTCGTGGACCCGGGGCGCGGCGTTGCCCGCCCACGGCTCGGGGGACAGCGACTTCACCACCACGGCGCCGATGCGGGAGAGGTCGACGTAGGCCGACAGCTCGTCGCCGTGACCGGCGGTGCCCGACGCGGTGAGCACCGGGTTGGGCAACCGCACCGAGCCGACCGTCGTGGTGAGGTCGACAGGTGGCCCCGAGGGGCGCGCCGGTCCGACGGCGGCCGAAGGTCCTCATGACAGGTCGGGAAGGGTGGGCTGGTCGATGCGGGGCTCGAGCTCGTGGACGCCGACGCCGCGCAGGTACTCCTGCAGGGGTCGCACCTGGAGCGCGTGGCGGGCCCGGTCGGCCATGCCGTCGGCCGCGGCGAGCCCGGCCGCGGCCGTGGTCAACAGGGGCAGCTTCGCCGCGCCGGCGGCGGCGCGGATGTGGGCGCCGTCGCTGCGCGGCCCTCGCCCGCGGGGGCTGTTGACCACCAGGTCGACCTGGCCGCTCTCGATGAGCTCGACCGCGTCGTGCCCGTCGGGTTCGCCGAGCTTGGCCACGTCGACGGCGACCTCGATGCCGTTGGCCCGCAGGTGGGCGGCGGTGCCGCTGGTGGCGGCGATGGCGAACCCCATCGAACGGAACAGCTGGGCGGCGCGGACCCCCACGGCCTTGTCGCGATCGGCGAGCGACATGAAGACCGTGCCGGCCTCGGGCAGGCGGTTCCCGGCGGCCAGCTGCGCCTTGGCGAAGGCGAGGCCCACGGTGAGGTCGATGCCCATGACCTCCCCGGTGGAGCGCATCTCCGGGCCGAGCACCGCGTCGGACTCGGGGAACCGGTTGAACGGGAGCACCGCCTCCTTCACCGCGTGGTGGTCGCCGCTGACCGGGGTGCGGGCCAGGCCCTCGGCGCGCAGCTCGCCCAGCGTGGCGCCGAGCATGACCCTCGAGGCGATCTTGGCCAGCGGCACCCCGGTGGCCTTGGCGACGAAGGGCACGGTGCGGCTGGCCCGCGGGTTGGCCTCGATCACGAAGACCTGACCGTTCTTCACCGCGTACTGCACGTTGATGAGCCCCACGACGTCGAGGGCGTCGGCGATGCGGTGGGTGTAGTCGGTGAGCGCGGCGACGGCCTCCGCCGAGAGGGTGTGCGGGGGCAGCACGCACGCCGAGTCGCCCGAGTGCACGCCGGCCTCTTCGACGTGCTCCATGATGCCGCCGATCATGAAGTCGCCGCCGGCGTCACGGATGGCGTCGACGTCGACCTCGGTGGCGTCCTCGAGGAAGCGGTCGACGAGCACCGGGCGCTCGGCGGAGAGACCACCTTCCTTGCCGAGGCTCCCGAAGCGCGGCCATCTCGGCCATGGCGTCGGTGAGCCCGTCGTCGTCGTAGACGATGACCATGGCCCGACCCCCGAGCACGTAGCTGGGCCGGACCAGCGCCGGCCAGCCGATCCGCTCGGTGATGGCGCGGGCCGCCTCGATGGTGGCCGCCGTGCCCCCTGCGGGCTGCGGGATCTCCAGCCGGGCGCACAGGGCGTTCCAGCGCTCACGGTCCTCGGCGGCGTCGATCGACGCCGGCGACGTGCCCACCACCAGCTCGGGCGGCAGGGAGTCGGCCAGCTTCAGCGGCGTCTGCCCGCCGAGCGAGACGATGACCCCGACCGGGCGCTCGGCCTCGATGACGTTCATGACGTCCTCGTGGGTGAGCGGCTCGAAGTACAGCCGGTCGGAGGTGTCGTAGTCCGTCGAGACCGTCTCGGGGTTGCAGTTGACCATGATCGTCTCGAACCCGGCGTCGCGCAGGGCGAAGCTGGCGTGCACGCAGCAGTAGTCGAACTCGATGCCCTGGCCGATCCGGTTGGGGCCCGAGCCGAGGATCACCACCTTGCGGCGGTCGCTGGGCGCCACCTCGTCGGTGTCCTCGTAGGTCGAGTAGTGGTAGGGGGTGGTGGCCTCGAACTCGGCGGCACAGGTGTCGACGGTCTTGTAGGTGGGCACCACCCCGGCGGCGATGCGGGCGGCACGGATCTCGGCCTCGGGACGGGACCAGAGGTGGGCCAGCTGCGCGTCGGAGAAGCCCAACCGCTTGGTGCGGCGCCACTGGGCGCGGGTCATGGCGTCGACGCCCAGCCCTTCGAGGTGGGCGCGCTCCTCGGTGATGGCCAGCATCTGGTCGAGGAACCACGGATCGACCTTCGTGGCCTCGTGGACCTCGTCGACGGTGAGCCCCCGACGCAGGCAGGCCTCGAGCTGGAAGATGCGCTCCGGGGTGCCGATGGCGGCGCGGGCCAGCAGCTCGTCGGTGGGGTACCGGTCGTACTGGGTCTCGGCGGGGTCGGCGTTGAGGCCGAGTCGGCCCTGTTCGAGCGAGCGCAGCCCCTTCTGGAGCGACTCCGGGAAGGTGCGGCCGATGGCCATCACCTCGCCCACCGACTGCATCTGGGTGCCGAGGACGTCGGACGTGCCGGGGAACTTCTCGAACGCCCATCGGGGGATCTTGGTGACCACGTAGTCGATGCTCGGCTCGAAGCTGGCCGGGGTCTTCTTGGTGATGTCGTTGTCGATCTCGTCGAGGGTGTAGCCCACGGCGAGGCGGGCGGCGATCTTGGCGATCGGGAAGCCGGTGGCCTTCGACGCCAGCGCCGAGGAGCGGCTGACGCGGGGGTTCATCTCGATGACCACCATGTGCCCGTCGACGGGGTTCACCGCGAACTGCACGTTGGACCCGCCGGTCTCGACCCCGACGCGTCGGATGCAGGCGAACGCCGCGTCGCGCATGATCTGGTACTCGACGTCGGACAGCGTCTGGGCCGGGGCCACGGTGATGGAGTCGCCGGTGTGGACCCCCATGGGATCGAGGTTCTCGATCGAGCAGACGATGACGCAGTTGTCGGCCCGGTCCCGCATGACCTCGAGCTCGAACTCCTTCCACCCGGCGATCGACTTCTCGACGAGGATCTCGGTGATCGGGCTGGCCTCGAGGCCGAGCGCCGCCTTGCGACGGAACTCCTCGGGCTCCGAGGCGATGCCGGTGCCCTTGCCGCCGAGGATGTAGGCGGGCCGGATGACGACGGGCAGACCGATCCGCTCGGCCACCTCCATGGCCTCCTCGACGGTGTGGGCGGTGGCCGAGGGCGGGGCGTCGAGGCCGATCTCGGCCATGGCCTGCTTGAACAGCTCGCGGTCCTCGGCGGTGGCGATGGCCGTGGCGTCGGCGCCGATCAGCTCGACGCCGTGGCGGTCGAGCACCCCGGCCTCGACGAGCTCCATGGCCAGGTTGAGGGCGGTCTGCCCGCCGAGCGTGGGCAGCAGGGCGTCGGGCTTCTCGCGCTCGATGATGCGTTCGAGCACCTCGATGTCGAGCGGTTCGACGTAGGTGGCGTCGGCGAAGTCGGGGTCGGTCATGATCGTGGCCGGGTTCGAGTTGGCCAGGATCACCCGGTAGCCCTCCTCGCGCAGGATCCGGCAGGCCTGGGTGCCCGAGTAGTCGAACTCGCAGGCCTGGCCGATGACGATCGGCCCGGAGCCGATGAGCAGGATCGAGTGGAGGTCGTCGCGGACGCGGCATCTAGCCGACCCTTCCCTTTGCGTTGTCGGCCATGAGGTCGTCGAAGAGGTCGAAGAGGTAGGCGGCGTCGTGGGGGCCCGGCCCGGCCTCGGGGTGGTACTGCACACCGAAGGCGGGCACGTCGAGGCAACGCACGCCCTCGACGACACCGTCGTTCAGGTTGCGGTGGGTGACCTCGACGGTGGTGGGCAACGATGCGTCGTCGACCGCGTAGTTGTGGTTCTGCGAGGTGATCTCGACCGTGCCGGTCGACAGCCGGCTCACCGGGTGGTTCCCGCCGTGGTGGCCGAAGGGCAGCTTGTAGGTGCGTGCTCCGACGGCGGTGGACAGCAGCTGGTGGCCCAGGCAGATCCCGAACACCGGCACCTCGCCGAGCAGGCCGTCGATGATGCCGGGCAGGGCGACGACGGCGGCCGGGTCGCCCGGTCCGTTGGAGAGGAAGACGCCGTCGGGCTGTCGGGCCAGCACCTCCGACGCCGGTGTCGTGGCGGGGACGACCTCGACCGTGGCGATCTTCGAGAGGTGGCGCACGATGGTGGTCTTGATGCCGAAGTCGTAGGCGACGACGTGGCGTGGCGGGCGGTCGGCGGGACCGGCGTACTCGACCGTGTAGGGCGCGTCGACGGTGACCGCGGCGACCAGGTCGACGCCGTCGGTGCCGGGCTCGGCGGCGGCGGCGGCACGCAGCGTGGCCTCGTCGGCGGTGCCGAAGGCGCCGGGCATGGAGCCGGCGTCGCGGATGTGGCGGGTGAGGCGGCGGGTGTCGATGCCCCCGATGGCCGGGACGCCCGAGGCCGCGAGCAGGGCGTCGAGGTCGCCCTCGGCGCGCCAGCTGCTGTGGCGGCGGGCCATGTCGCGCACGATCACCCCGCGGCAGAAGGGTCGGCGGGACTCGTCGTCGAGGGAGGTGACCCCGTAGTTGCCGATGTGGGGGTAGGTGAAGGTGATGATCTGCCCGGCGTAGGAGGGGTCGGTGATGATCTCCTGGTAGCCGGTGAGGGCGGTGTTGAACACGACCTCGCCGGTGGCCACGCCGCCGGGAGGGGCGGCGCCGAGCGCCTCGCCCTCGAACACGGTGCCGTCGGCCAGCACCAGCTGGGCCTCGCGGATGTCGCCGCTCATCGGGTGGCCTTTCCGTCGCGCACGGTCGGTTCGCCGCACAGCAGGGTGTGACGCACCTTGCCGCGCAGGGTGCGTCCCGCGTAGGGGGTGTTGTGGCTGAGGCTGGCGAGCCGCGAGGGGTCGACCACCCATTCGTGGGCGGGGTCGAACACCACGAGGTGCGCCGGGCGGCCCGCTTCGACGACACCGCCGTGGACGCTCGTCGATCCGGGCGATCGCCGCCGGGTTCCAGGACATGAGCGCCAGCACCTCGGCCACGGTGAGCAGGCCGGGCTCCACGAGCTCGGTGATGGCCAGCGCCAGGGCCGTCTCGAGGCCCAGCATCCCGCAGGGCGCCTCGTCGAAGGGGGCCTCCTTGGCCTCCTGGGGGTGCGGGGCGTGGTCGGTGGCGATGGCATCGATCGTGCCGTCGACCAGGCCGGCCTTCACCGCGGCGACGTCCTCGGCCGTCCGCAGCGGGGGGTTGACCTTGAAGATGGGGTCGTAGGCGGCCACCTCGGCGTGGGTGAGGGTGAAGTGGTGGGGTGTGGCCTCGGCGGTGACCGCCAGGCCACGGGCCTTGGCCTGGCGGACCAGCTCCACCGAGCCGGCGGTCGAGAGGTGCTGGAGGTGCACGGACGCCCCGGTGAGCCGCGACAGCGCGATGTCGCGGAAGACCATCAGCTCCTCGGCCTCGGCGGGGATGCCGGGGATGCCCAGGCGACTCGACCACTCCCCCTCGTGCATGTGCCCGCCCTCGCTGAGCGCTTCGACCTCGCAGTGCTGCGCCAGGGTGACGTCGAGCCCGGAGGCGTACTCGAGCGCTCGACGCATGAGGCGGTCGTTCTGCACCCCGCACCCGTCGTCGGTGAACAGCGACACCCCGAGCGCCGCCATCTCGGCCATCGGCGAGAGCGCCTCCCCGGCACGCCCGACGGTGATGGCCCCGGCGACCCTCACGTCGCACAGGCCGGCGTCGCGACCGGCCTCGAGCACCTGGCGGACCACCGCGGCCGTGTCGATGGTCGGGCGGGTGTTGGGCATGGCCACGACCGCGGTGTAGCCACCGAGAGCCGCGGCGCGGCTGCCGGTCTCGATCGTCTCGGCCTCCTCGCCCCCCGGCTCGCGCAGGTGGGTGTGGATGTCGACCAGCCCGGGGGCGACGACGCATCCGGCGCAGTCGAGCACCTCCGCGTCGGCCAGCCCGAGCGCGCCGGTGTCGAGGCCGGGGCCGACCGCCACGACGGTGCCGTCGCCGGCCACGGCCACGTCGGCCACCTCTTCGCCTCGGCGATCGACGATGCGACCACCCCGCAGGATGACGCCGGCGCTGGTGGGTTCGGGGGGTGGGGTCATCGGTGGACGGCCTCGGGGATCGGAGGGGACGGGGGACGTGGTGTCACCACGACGGCGCCACCGAGCGGCTCAGGCATCGTCGCCGCCCCATGCGGTGCCGCTGCCGATCAGCAGGAAGAGCACGGCCATGCGCACGGCCACACCGTTTCGGACCTGGTCGACGATCACCGCGTTCGGGCGATCGGCGACCTCGGCCGCGATCTCGACGCCCCGGTTCATCGGGCCGGGGTGCATGATCAGGGCGCCGGCGGGCAACCGGTCGGCCCTGCGGGACGTGAGCCCGTAGTGGGCGGTGTACTCGCGCAGCGACGGGATCAGCGCCTCGGTGGTGCGCTCTCGTTGCATGCGCAGCAGGTAGCAGACGTCGGTGCCGGCCAGCACGGCGTCGAGGTCGTTGCTCACCTCGACGGGCCACCCCTCGAGGCTCGGCGGCAACAGGGTGGGCGGGGCGACCAGCGTCACCGCCGCACCGAGGGCGGTGAACGCGGCCACGTTGCTGCGCGCCACCCGGGAGTGCTTCACGTCGCCGACGATGGCCACCCGACGCCCGGCCAGCGCACCGGCGTGCTGGCGGATCGTGTAGCAGTCGAGCAACGCCTGGGTGGGGTGCTCGTGCCAGCCGTCCCCGGCGTTGATGACCGCGGCGTCGGTCCAGCGGGCCACCTGTCGGGGCACCCCTGCGGAGCTGTGCCGCACGATCACCGCGTCGACGCCCATGGCCTCGATGGTCTCGACGGTGTCGCGCAGCGACTCGCCCTTCTTCACCGAGGAGGTCGACACCGAGAAGGTCATGGTGTCGGCGGAGAGACGCTTGGCCGCCGTCTCGAAGCTGAGCCGGGTGCGGGTGGAGTCCTCGAAGAAGAGCGACACGACGGTGCGGCCCCGTAGCGCGGGGACCTTGGGGATGATCCGTTCGCTGACCTCGACGAAGGAGTCGGTGAGGGCCATGACCTCGTCGATCCCCGCGGCGACGTCGGGCCCGAGGTCGCCGATGCCGAGCAGGTGCCGACCGGCCCCCGGCCGCCGGACGGCGCCGCCGGGTGGCACCTCCGGCGTGGTCTCGGTGGTCGTGCTCACTTGCGCATCTCCCCCAGGTCGACGCCGTCGTCGTGCACGTCGACCACCTCGTCGCGGCGGGTCGGCAGGTTCTTGCCGACGTAGTCGGGGCGGATGGGCAGCTCGCGGTGCCCCCGGTCGACCATGACCGCCAGCTGCACGGCGCGGGCGCGGCCGTGGTCGGTGAGGGCGTCGAGCGCCGCACGGATCGTGCGCCCGGTGAACAGCACGTCGTCGACCAGCACCACCGTGCGGCCGTCGAGGTCGCCGGGGATGCGCGTGACCGCCTCGGGCAGCACCGGGCGCAGGCCGATGTCGTCGCGGTAGAAGGCGACGTCGAGCATCCCGACGGGGACCTCGCTGCCCTCGATGGCCAACAGGGCGTCGGCCAGCCGAGCGGCCAGCGGCACTCCCCCGGTCTGCAGGCCGATCAGGACGACGTCGTCGAGGCCCTGGTTGCGCTCGATGATCTCGTGGGCCATCCGTCGGGTGGCCCGGGCGATGTCGTCGGCGCTCATCACCTGGGTCCGGGCAACGAAAACGCCCCCGTACGGGGGCGTCAGGCGTCGTTCGCGTTCGGCCACAGCGTGGTCCTTCCAGTCCGTGCGGGCCTCACGGGACCCGCTTCACGGTCAGGTCGGGACACTACCAGCACCGACGGCGCGAGCGACGCTCGTCCCGGCCGACGGCGATCGTCGCCACCGCAGCGCCTACGCTCCGGCTCGGGGCCGGGGTGCTCGCGCCGAGGGCGCGGTCCCGTCGAGCGAGGAGGCAGCCGGTGACGGTGATCATCCGCAACGGGACCGTCTTCGACGGGAACGGGACGCCGGGTCGCGACGTCGACGTCCTCGTGGGCCCCACCGGGAGGATCGACGCCCTCGGCCGTGACCTCCAGGTCCCCGAGGGCGTCGAGGTGATCGATGCCACCGGGTGCTGGGTGACCCCGGGGTTCATCGACATCCACACCCACTACGACGCCGAGCTGGAGGTGGCGCCCGAGCTCAGCGAGTCGCTCCGCCACGGCGTCACGACCGCCCTCATCGGGTCGTGCGGACTCTCCCTGGTGGTCGGAGACCCCGAGGACCTCGCCGACACCTTCTGTCGGGTCGAGGGGATCCCCCGCGACATGGTGCTGCCCCTCCTGCGCGACGTCGTGGACTGGAAGGGCCCCGCCGGAGTACGTGGACCACCTGCGATCGCTGCCGCTCGGACCGAACCTGGTCGGGATGGTCGGGCACTCCACCATCCGGGCCCACGTGCTCGGGCTCGGCCGCAGCCTCGATCGCGGGGTCCGGCCCGACGACGACGAGACCGCCGCCATGGGCCGACTGATCGACGAGGGCATCGACGCCGGGCTGCTCGGCCTGTCGGTCAACCTGCTGCCCTGGGACAAGATGGGCGGCGACCGGTACCGGAGCCGACCCACCCCGTCGGTGTTCGCCCGCTTCGCCGAGTACCGCCGGCTCGCCGAGGTCGTCCGCCGCCACGATGCGGTGTTCCAGGCGATCCCGAACCTCCAGACCCGGTGGAGCATCGGCCCCCTGCTCGACATGAGCCGACCCCGCCGGGGCCGGGCGCTGCGGACGTCGCTGCTGACGATGATGGACGCGCCCCCGCGATGGGGATCTACCGCGCCGTTGCCGCGGTCACCAACCTCTACAACTCCCGCCTGGGCGCGCAGGTGCGCTTCCAGGCGCTGCCCACGCCGTTCGACCTCTACACCGACGGCATGGAGAACCCGGTGATCGAGGAGTTCGGCGCCGGCACCGAGGCCCTCCACCTCGAGGACCTGGCGGCGCGCCGGGCGCTGATGGGCTCGCCCGTGTACCGAGACCGCTTCCGGGCGCAGTGGAAGAGCAAGCTGGCCTCCCGGGCCTACCACCGGGACCTGAGCGAGGCCCGGATCGTCCACTGCCCCGATCCCACTCTCGACGGGAGGACCTTCGCCGACGTGGCCGCCGAACGCGGCGCCGACGAGCTCGACACCTTCCTCGACCTCCAGATCGCCTACGGGAACGACCTGCGCTGGTACAGCGTGGTCGCCAACGCCGACGCCCGGCACCTCGAGTGGATCATGGCCAGCCCCGCCGCCATGATCGGTTTCTCCGACGCCGGAGCCCACCTCCGGAACATGGCCTTCTACAACTTCGGGCTGCGCATGCTGAAGCGGGTGCGTGACGCCCAGCACGAGGGTCGGGCGTTCATGACCGTCGAGCACGCCGTGCACAAGCTCACCGCCGACATCGCCGACTTCTACCGCATCGACGCCGGCCGACTGGACGAGGGCGCTCGGGCCGACGTCGTGGTGCATCGACCCCGCTCGCCTCGACGACACCGTCGAGGCCATCCACGAGGAGCCCATGCCGGGCTTCCCGGGCCTACGACGCCTCGTGCGCCGCAACGACGAGACGGTCAGGGCGGTGCTGGTCAACGGTCGGGTCGCCTGGCGGGACGCGCGCGCCGTCGGCCGACCTGGGCCGCTCGCACGACTTCGGCACGGTGCTGGGCCTGGGCGCGGCACCGATGTGACCTCGGCGTCCGACGAACCACCGACGAGCGGTGCCGGCTCAGCCGGGACGGACGTCGGCGGCCACCGCGGACAGCACACCGTTGACGAAGCGGCCGCTGTCGTCGGTCGAGTACTCCTTGGCCAGCTCGACGGCCTCGTTGATCACCGCGGCGGTGGGCACGTCGGGGCGGTGGGCCAGCTCGAAGGCGCCCAACCGCAGGATCGCCCGGTCGAGCGCCGGCATCCGGGAGAGCTGCCAGTTGCGGGCATGGGCCTCGACGAGCGCGTCGACCTCGTCGGCGTGGGCGGCGACGCCGTCGACGAGTTCGACGGCGAAGGGATCCGGGGCCAGCGGCAACGACGCCAGCACGACCGAGGGGTCGAGGCCCTTGACCTCGGCCTCGTAGAGGAGGTGGAAGGCCCGTTCGCGGGCCTCGTGACGGGTTCCGCCGGGGAGCGATGCGTCGGCGGGGGGCTCTCGGCGCTCGTCGGCGCTCACGCCCGGGTGAGGTATTCGCCGGTGCGGGTGTCGACCTTGACCCGCTCACCCGGGCCCACGAAGAGCGGGACCTGCACGACGAGGCCGGTCTCGAGGGTGGCGGGCTTGCGGGCGCCCGACACGCGGTCTCCCTGGATGCCGGGCTCGGTCTCGGCGATGTTGAGCTCGACCGCCGCGGGCAGGTCGACGCCGACGATCTCGTCGCCGAACATCTTCAGCACGGCCTCGGAGTTCTCGACGAGGTAGTTGGCGGCGTCGCCGAGGGACGCCTGCTCGACGTTGAGCTGGTCGTAGGTGCTGGAGTCCATGAACACGTAGTCGTCGCCGGCGCGGTAGAGGAACTGCATGTCGCGCTTGTCGATCATGGCCCGCTCGACCTTCTCACCGGCCCGGAAGGTGCGGTCGGCGGTGGCGCCGCTGCGCACGTTGCGCAGCGAGGTGCGCACGAAGGCGCCGCCCTTGCCCGGCTTGACGTGTTGGAACTCGACGACCTCGAACAGTCCGTCGTCGAGTTCGAGGGCCATGCCGTTCTTGAGGTCGTTGGTGGTGATCGTGGGCATGGGGACAACCTTTGTGGGGAGGGCACGGGGTGACGGCGCCGCCACCCGGTCGGTCTAGGGCGCGGTCTGCTTCGAGGTCAAGGTGAGCGGCCGGCTCCCGTCGGCGGTCACGACGAGGGAGTCCTCGATGCGCACCCCGCCGTGGTCGGGGAGGTACACGCCGGGTTCGACGGTGACGACCTGGCCCACGGCGAGGTCGACCGTGCTCGTGGCGCCGACGCGGGGCGCCTCGTGGATGTCGAGTCCGACCCCGTGGCCGGTGCCGTGGCTGAAGGCCTCGCCCCAGCCGGCGGCGTCGATGACCGCACGGCAGGCGGCATCGACGTCGGCGGCCGCGACGCCCGGCCCCACGGCGGCCACGCCGGCCGCCTGGGCCTCACCGACGACCTCGAGCATGCGGGCCTGGGTGGGGTCGGGCTCGCCGACCATGAGCGTGCGGGTCATGTCCGAGCAGTAGCCGTCGACGACGGCGCCGAAGTCGATCACCACCAGGTCGCCCTCGGCGATGGTCCGCGACGACGGCCGGGCGTGCGGTCGGGCCCCGTTGGGACCGGACCCGACGATGGTCTCGAAGCTGGGCCGGGTGGCGCCGAGGCGGCGCATGGCCGTGTCGAGCTCGAGGCCGAACTCGGCCTCGGTGGGCCCGTCGAGCAGCCGGTGGCGCACCGAGGCCAGCGCCGCGTCGGCCACCGCCGCCGCCGCCGCCATGCGGGCCAGCTCGGCGTCGTCCTTCACGAGGCGGAGCGATTCGACGAGGTCGGTGGTGGCCACGACCTCGTGGGCGGCCAGCCACTCCTCGGCGTAGCGGCGCTGGGCGCTCCAGGTGACGTGGTCGGCCTCGAGGCCGATGCGGGGCCGGCCGGCGACGGCGTCGTCGACGATCTGGCGCTGGTCGGTCGAGGTGATCTCGAGGGCGACGCCCGAGGCGCGGCCGAGACCGGCGGCGGCGAGCTGGTCGGCGGCCTGGTCGGTGTAGCGCCCGTCGGTGACGAGCACGGCGGCGTCGGGCGTGACCACGACGAGGGCGGCCGAGCCGGTGAAGCCGGTGAGCCAGCGGATGTTGGTGAGATGGGTGAGGAGCAGGGCGTCGCACCCGGCGCCGTCGAGGCGTTCGCGCAGTCCGGCGAGACGCGTGACGTGGTCGACCGGTGGGAGCGAGGCCAGCCGTCCGGCCAGGGCGGCGGCGTCGGGCGGACCGACCTCGGCGAGCGTCACGAGGACGACCCCAGCAACGTCGCGACCGCGTCGACGGCCAATCGGTAGCCGTCGCCGCCGAAGCCGGCGATCGACCCGGTGGCCACGGTGCCGACCACCGACGTGTGGCGCCAGGCCTCACGGCTCAGCGGGTTCGAGATGTGCAGCTCGACGATCGGTCCGTCGAACGTGCTCAAGGCGTCGGCGAGGCCCCACGCGTAGTGCGTGAAGGCGGCGGCGTTGACGACGATCGCCGCGCACCGCCCCCGGGCGTGGTGGACGGCCTCGATGAGGTCGCCCTCGTGGTTGCTCTGGAGGTGCTCCACGGCCAACCCGTGGGCGGCGGCGGTGGCGGTGGCCAGGGCGACGTGGTCGTCGAGCGTGGCGGTGCCGTAGATGGCCGGTTCCCGCTCACCGAGCAGGTTCAGGTTGGGTCCGGACAGCACCAGGACGACGGGAGCGGCGTTCGTCGACGTCATCTCACCAGCTCCCGATCTCGGGGTCGTCGGGGCGCCGCACCGCGTCGATGGCCGCGGCGATGACGTGGTCGTCGACCCCGGTGACCGACTCGACCCCGTCGGCGCCGGCGAGGACGAAGGTGAGCCCGCTCAGCGCCTTCTTGTCGCGTCCCATGAGCTCGATGAGCTCGGGGGTGGTCAGTCCGGCGGGGAGCGTGGAGGGCAGCTCGTAGGCGGCGACCACTCGGCGGTGCTCGGCGACGGCGGCGGCGTCGATGCGCCCGAGGCGGTGGGCCAGCTCGGCGGCGAAGACCAGGCCGACGGCGACCGCTTCGCCGTGGCGCAGGTCGTGGTTCCCGGCGATCTCGATGGCATGGCCGAGGGTGTGGCCGTAGTTGAGGGTGGCTCGTCGGCCGCCTTCGCGCTCGTCGCCGGTCACGACCGCCGCCTTGATGGCCACGCAGGCCGCCACCCGCTCGTCGAGGGGCAGGGCGTCGAGGTGGCCGCCGCCGAGGAAGTGGTACTTGGCCAGCTCGCCCAGCCCGCTGCGGTACTCGCGTTCGGGCAGGGAGGCCAGCGTCTCGGTGTCGCACAGCACGGCACTGGGTTGCCAGTAGGCGCCGACGAGGTTCTTGCCCTCGGGGAGGTTGACCCCCGTCTTGCCGCCGATGGCCGCGTCGATCTGGCCGAGCAGCGTGGTGGCCACGTGCACCACCGGGACGCCACGGTGGTAGCTGGCGGCGGCGAAGCCGGCGGTGTCGGTGACCAGGCCGCCGCCGACGGCGACGACGGCGTCGGCCCGGGTGAGGCCCCAGCGGGCCCACTGGCGGCAGAGGTCCTCGACGGTGGCCAGGCTCTTGGCCGCCTCCCCGTCGGGGATCTCGAAGACGCGGTGCTCGCAGCCCGGGTCGACGTCGACGCCGATTCCGGCCTGGGTGACCACCGCCACGCGTCCGACCCCGTCGGGGACGACGCGGGCCAGCTCGTGGCGAGCACCGGGCCCGACGAGGACGTCGTAGGAGCGATCGGCCAGCTCGACGGGGACGACGATCACGACGCCACCTCCGCGGCGGCGCCGGTGCCGGCCAGGAACGCCAGGATCTCGTCGACCGACGCCTCGACGGGCCGGGTGGCGTCGAGGCGCAGGTCGCTCACGGCGTCGTAGAGCTCCTCGCGGCCCTCGGCCAGGCGGGCCAGGGTGCCCTCGGGGTCGTCGGCGACGGCAGGACGGTGGGTGGAGCCGGCCACGCGTCCCACCAGCACGGGTACCGGCGCTCGCAGCCACACCACGGTGCCGGCGCCACGGAGCAGCCGGCGGTTGTCCGGGGCCAGCACGGTGCCCCCGGCGGCGGCGATGACCGCCGGCGTCGGGGACGCGACGCACTCGACGAGCACCTGGGTCTCGAGGGCCCGGAACGCGGCTTCGCCGTCGCGCTCGAAGATCTGCGCGACGGTGGTGCCGGTGCGGGCCTCGACCAGCTCGTCGGAGTCGAGGAAGGGGCGACCCAACCGCTCGGCCAGGAGTCGCCCGACGGTGGTCTTGCCCACGCCCATCATCCCGACCAGCACCACGTGGGGGCCGCCGGCGCCGGTCATGACCGGCTCCCGGTGGGGTCGGGCTCGGCGAAGGCCTGGTCGGCGTCCCAGTTGAGCGGGGCATCGGGGGTCTCGGCGCCGGCGTCGGCCGCCGGCGTCGCGTCGAGGGCCTGTCGGCGGACCTGCTCGACGTAGGTGTCGTAGTTGCGGACGAGCTCTCCGAGGGAGTCGCCCCCGAACTTGCGCAGGGCCTCGCCGGCCAGGACGAGCGCGGCCATGGCCTCGGCCACCACGCCCATGGCGGGCACGGCGGTGACGTCGGTGCGCTCCTTGAACGACACCGTCGACTCCTTGGTGGCGGTGTCGACGGTGCCCAGCACCGGGCGGTTGAGCGTGGCCAGGGGCTTCATGGCCACGTGGGCGAGCGAGCACCTCCCCGGTGGACATGCCCCCCTCGAGGCCACCGGCGCGCGACGAGGCGCGCGAGTAGGCGGCGGTCTCGGCGTCCCAGGCGATGGCGTCGTGGGCCTCGCTGCCGCGGCGACCGGCGACGTCGAAGCCGTCACCGATCTCGACGCCCTTCACCGCCTGGATGCTCATGAAGGCCTGGGCCAGGAGGCCGTCGAGCTTGCGGTCCCAGTGGACGTGGCTGCCGAGGCCGACGGGGACGCCGTGGGCGATCACCTCGATCACCCCACCGAGGGAGTCGCCCGCCTTGGCCGCGGCCTTGATCTCGGCGATGATCGCCGCCTCGGCCTCGGGATCGGCGCAGCGCACCTCGGAGGCGTCGACGTCGCGGAGGTGGCCGGGGGTCGGCCGCCGGGTCGGATCGGCGCGAACCGGTCCCATCTGGATCACGTGCGAGCCGATGTCGACCCCCAGATGGGACAGGAGGGCCTTGGCCACCGCACCCGCGGCGACGCGGGCCGCGGTCTCACGCGCCGAGGCGCGCTCGAGCACGTTGCGGGCGTCGTCGAAGGCGTACTTCTGCATGCCGGTGAGGTCGGCGTGGCCGGGACGGGGCGTGGTGAGGCGGTGCGCGGTCTGTCCCGGGGCGGGCGACATCTCCTCGGTCCACTTGCGCTCCCACTCGCTGTTGGCGATCTCGATCGCCACCGGCGAGCCGAGGGTCAGGCCGTGGCGCACGCCGGCGAGGATGGTGACCTCGTCGGCCTCGAAGCGCATCCGTGGGCCCCGCCCGTAGCCGAGGCGCCGCCGGGCCAGCTCGGCCCCGATGTCGTCGACCGTGACGGGCAGCCCGGACGGGAGCCCCTCGATGATCACGACGAGGGCCTTGCCGTGTGATTCTCCGGCGGTCAGGAAGCGCAGCACGTGGTGAATCTACCGGCAGAGGCCGCGTCGCCAGTCGAGGGTTGCCGCCCCGCGGTCGGCTCAGCCGGCGACGAGGCTCTCGCTGAGCATGATCGCGGCGACGGTGCCGAGGGCCAGGAAGGGCCCGAACGGGAAGGGTCGGCTCCGCCGTCGGGTCACGAGCAGCGCCACGCCGAGCACGGTGCCGCTCAGGAAGCCGATCAGCATGGCCCACAGCACGAGGGCCATGGCCTCGACGTAGTCGCTGCCGAGCCAGCCGACGTAGAGCCCCATCAGCGCCGCCAACTTCACGTCACCGAAGCCCATGCCCCGAGGGGAGATGAGGTGGGCGACGAAGAGGAAGCCGAAGTACAGGGCGCCGCCGGCGAGGGCGTAGCGGATGCGTGAGGCATCGTCGGCCAGGACGGACACGACGGCGACCAGCGGTAGCGACACCGCCAGCGTGGGCAGCACGATGCGATCGGGCAGGCGGTAGCACTCGATGTCGATCACGCTCAGCGCGGCGAGCGCTCCGAACAGCAACAAGAACCCGGCCAGAACGCCGATGTCGGCCTCGTCGAAGCGCAACGCCGCCATGACGAAGAGCACGAGGACGAGGACGTGGACGATCAGGTCGCGGACGCGACGGCCGCACCGGCTTCGGCGGATCGAACAGCGCGAGCCGGTCGGGCACCCGCTCGACCAGGACGGCCGCGAACCAGCCCGCCGGGAGCGCCAGCACGGCACAGACGACGAGGCGGGTGACGTTCACAGGGGGCGACCGTAGTGGTCGTCCACTCCTGCGCCGGGCATGGCCCCGCCCGGCGGGGTGCCCGACGCCGCGAGGTCGGGGCTCAGCTCTCGGTCTCGCCGAGGAAGCGCAGCAGGAGGTCGTGGTCGATGCTCTCGTCGCTCGAGGCCACCTCGGCCAGGGCGGCTTCGCGCTCCTCGACGGTCTCGGCGCGGGCCGCGGCCGCGACGGCCTGGGCGGCCCTGGGGCTGAGGCTGGCCAGGTGCCTGGCGAACTCGGCGGCGCTGGTGTCCTCCTCGTCGAAGGGCTCACTGTCCACGAGCACGGTGCTCGCCTCGGCCTCGGCCTCGGCGTCGTGGCCGGCGTCACCGTTGCCGGAGACCGCAGTGTCGGCCCAGGTCTCGCCCTCCTCGAACCAGCTCGAGGGCGGGCTGGCGGGATCCTCGGTGGCGACCGGGGCGACCGGGGCGACCGGGACGACCGAGCCCGTGGCCTGGAGGTCGGCCCCGGCCGGCGCCTCGGTGGCGACGTCGATCACGCCGAGGTCGAACAGGTCACGCACCACACGGCCCACCTGGAGCTCGGAGACAGCGAGCGCCTCGCCGAGCACGGTGACGGGCATCCCCGAGCCGATGACGGCCAGGAGGCGCCAGCGCTCGGCGTCGATCACGACCTCGGGTCCGGGGATCTCACGGGCCAACGAGATCCATGCCTGCTCCGACGGGAGGATGCTGCAGATCTCGTTCCACTCGGCGGCGACGACGTCGGCGCCGGTCAGCAGCGTGTCGACGTCCCAGGTGATCCCGGTGTGGTCGCGGGCGCTCTCGTCGGCGTCGAAGACGAAGCTGCCGTTCTCGAAGCGAAGGAGCTCGAACATGGCTTCGTCGGCCGGCTGCTCGTCGAAGTCGCTGTCGTCACCGAAGGCCAGGCCGTTGACCTTGCCGTCGACGACGAGCACCTCGCCGCGCCCGCGATCACCGTCGAGGGTGAGGCGTCCGGTCTTCGCGGTCGAGCCGAGCAGTCGCAGTACGTCGGCGAGTGCGAACGTGTCGATGGTGCCCTGAAGTGCCACTGTTCCTCCTACGCGTGGTCCGGGCCGCCCGTACCACCTCGAGGGAAACATCGGCATGGCCGGACGAGAAGTCGAGTCTTTTCTTGCCAGTGGCCCGAACGACCTACTCCGCCGAGTCGGCCACGGCGGCGCGGACGACCTCCGTCATCACCGCCAGCGGCGCATCGACGCCGGTCCACAGCTCGAAGGCCAGCGCCGCCTGGTGGACGAGCATCCCCAGGCCGTTGACGGCGACGAGCCCTCGTTCTCGGGCCCCGGCCACCAGCGGCGTGAGCAGCGGCTGGTAGATCAGATCGACCACGATCTGGCCCGGCCGGAGATCGTCGAGGTCGAACGGGACGTCGCCGGGCGACGGGTGCCCCATGCCGACCGGCGTGGCGTTGACCACGAGGTCGGCCGCGGCGATCCGCGACGGGGCGACCGCGGCGTCGACCACCGCACCGGCCTCCCCTGCGAGCTGCGCCGCCACGGCGGCTGCGTCGGGACGGCGGGCCACCACGGCGATCTCGGCGGCGTCGGCGCGGGCGAGGGCCAGCACCGCGGCACGGGCCGCGCCGCCGGCTCCGAGCACCACGCAGCGGGCGCCGTGGGGGGCGTAGTCCACGTCGGCGGCCAACGCCGCGAGCAGCCCGGCACCGTCGGTGTTGTGGCCGACCAGGGTGCCGTCGCGGTTGACGATGCAGTTCACCGCACCGAGGAGGCGGGCGTCGTCGGTGAGCTCGTCGGCCGCGGCGGCCGCCGCTTCCTTGTGGGGCATGGTGACCGACAGCCCGGCGATGCCGAGGGCCCGCACCCCGTCGAAGGCCCGCGCCACGTCGCCCGGGGCCACGTCGAGGGCCACGTAGACCCAGTCGAGCCCGGTGGCGGCGAAGGCCGCGTTGTGCAGCGCCGGCGAGAAGGAGTGCGCGACCGGGTGGCCGATGACCGCCGCCACCCGGGTGGCGCCGCTCACGGTCACGGCCCGACTCCGGCGCTCGCGCTCCGGCCCAGGCTCGCCCTCCGGTCCACGCTCCCTGCCCGCCACCCGCACCCCGACAGGCGAGCGGCACCGCGGGCAACCGGCATCACGACCCGCCCGGGGTGGGTCACAACAGACCCTTGTCGCGGGCCTCGGCGACGGCGCGGTTGAAGTCGTCGAAGTCATTCGTGAAGTAGTGCGAGCCGTCCTCGTCGGCGAGCACGTAGTACAGCCAGTCGCCGTCGGCGGGATTCAGGGCCGCCTCGATGGACGCCTCGCCCGGGGAGTTGATCGGGGTGGGCGGGATGCCGCCGTAGCGCCGGGTGTTGTAGGGCGAGTCGACCCGCAACGAGGAGTCGGTGAGCGGCGCCAGACGGTCGCCGAGGGCGTAGACGACGGTGGCGTCGATGTCGAGGCGCATGCCCTCGGCGAGGCGGTTGTAGATGACCCGGGCGATCCTGGCGCGGTCCTCGGGCACCCGGGCCTCGGACTCGACCAGCGACGCGACGATGAGCGCTTCGTAGGGCGTGATCTCGCGTCCACCGGCCACGCCCTCGAGCTTGGCCGTGGCGTCGGGCAGGCCCTGGGCCACCGAGACCCGCTCGAAGGCCAGGACCATCTGGTCGAGCAGCTTCCGCGGGTCGCCCACGTCCTCCGTGGCCACCTCGTAGGTGGCCGGGAACAGCACGCCCTCGGGCAGGTCCACGTCGTCGGGCATGATGGGAGCGCGGGTCTCGGCGATGGCGACGTCGAGGGCGGCGGGGTCCATCTCCGGGAACGTGTCGAGGATGCGCTGGCGGGTCTCGGCCAACCAGAGCCCTTCGGGGAAGGTGATGGTGAGCGCCCGGGGTGGCAACGGGCCGGCGTCGAGGATGTCGATCACGTCGCCCATGGACTGGTTCTGGCGCAGACCCTCGTAGTCGCCCGCCTTGAACGGGCCGCCGCCGTTGAAGCGCAGGTACCACTCGAAGACGGTCGGGTTGCCGATGACGCCCTTGGTCTCGAGCAGTCGGGCGATGTCGGCGGTGGTCGAGCCGGCGGGCACGGTGAACGTCACCGGATCTCCGGGGGACCCGGGGTCGATCTGGCCGCGGACCCACCAGCCCACGGAGAGCAGGCCGATGGCCACGAAGGCCATCAGGCCGAGGCCGACCACCAACCAGCGGCTCTGTCCGCCGCTCGAGGCCCGCACCGGGACGTACTCGTCGTCGGCGGCGGCGTCGACCGAGGTCGTCCTCCACCCAGTCGCCCTGGGCCTCGTCGTAGACGAGGCCGTACCCGTCGATCCACACCCCACGGTCGGCGTCCCAGACGGGGGTGGGTGTCTCGCCCGGCGCGGTGCCCCGGGCGACCGACCGGCGGCACCGGCCGCGCCGGCCGCGACGGTCGGCTCGACCCACTCGCGCCGCACCGGATCCCAGATCTGGGCCGTGCTCGGCGTGGACGACCGATCGGCCCACAGGTCGTCGCTGAACGATCCGGCGCCACCGGAGGTGGCGTCGCCACCCTCGGCGGGGCCGCCGGTCGCGGACCGGCCTGTGACAGGCGGAGCATCGGGGCCGGTGGGCTCGTCGGGCGGGACGTTGTCGGGCACAGGGGGCTCTCGGGGTTCAGGGGCTCGTGGCCGGGGGGTCATCGCGTCGACGACCGTCGAGCCACGACTGGAGGATGACCGAAGCGGCAACCTTGTCGACCAGCTGACGCCGGGCCTTCCCCGTGACCCCTCCCTCGCGGAGGAGTCGGGTCGCCGTCACCGTGGTCAGGCGCTCATCGTAGGTTTCCACGGGGAGCCCGGTGGCGTCGCGCAGCGCGTCGATCTCGGCCAGGACGTTCTCGGCCGCGGGACCCACGGTGCCGTCGAGGCTCAAGGGGAGCCCGACCACGAGGACCTCGACCTCGGCCTCGGTGGCCAGGGCCAGGATGCGCCGGTGGTCGAGGGCGACGTCGCCGCAGCGCTGGACGGTCTCGTAGGGCGAGGCCACGGTGCCGGCGGAGTCGCTGAGGGCCACACCGATGCGGCGGCTGCCGAGGTCGAGGCCGAGGGCGCGCACCCGCTAGTGCTCCGTCCGGGGAGGTTCGTGGTCGGATCCGTCGAACCGGGATCGTCCGATCGCCAGGACGCCGGACGAAGGACCACCGGTGCCGTGGCAGCGAGGACCCGCGGGACGCCGCGAGCGCCGATCCTGACCGACGAGCCCACGCCGAGGTCCCTGGGCGGGGCACTACAGCCCCGCAGCGGCGCGAGCCAGGCCCAGGGCGGCGTCGAGCGCGGACGGGTCCTTGCCGCCGGCCACGGCCAGCTCGGCGTTCTTGCCGGTGCCGCCCTTGACCGCCCGGGCGGCGTCGGCGATGAGCTCGGAGGCGTGGAGGCCCGACTCGGGGCGCACCGCGGCGACGATGGCCACGCCCCCGCCCTCCGGGGCGCTGCCCAGCACCACGGCGCGCACCTCGGGCACGTCGCGCACCGCGACGGCCAGATCGCGCAGCGCGTCGCGGTCGAGTCCGTCGACGCGGGCCACGACGACCCCGTCGATCGCCGCGGCCGCCAGCTCGCCGGCGCGGCCCGACGCGGCCTGGCGCTCGAGCTCGCGGACCCGGGCCTTGAGGTCCTTCACCTCGGCGACCCGGCGCTCGACGGCCTCGACGAGCTCGTCGGTGGCCACGCCGAGGGCGTTCGACGCGGCGGCGATGCGGGCCTCGTCACGGCGCAGGCGCAGCAGCGGGCCGGTGCCGGAGATGGCCTCGATGCGACGCAGGTTGGAGCCGATCGACGCCTCGCTGACGATCTTGACCGGCCCGATGTCGCCCAGGGCCTTCACGTGGGTGCCGCCGCACAGCTCGGTGGAGTGCGGGCCGGCCTCGAGCACCCGCACGATGTCGCCGTACTTGTCGCCGAAGAAGGCGATGGCGCCGATCTGCTCGGCGTAGTCCTTGGTGGTCTCGTAGTGCCGGGCGGGCGGGTTGGCCAGCACGTCGCCGGCGACGAGGTCCTCGATGCGGGCGATCTCGTCGTCGCTGAGCGGCTCGTAGTGGCTGAAGTCGAAGCGGAGGCGATCGGGACCGACCTGGGAGCCCTGCTGCTTGACGTGGTCGCCGAGCACCTCGCGCAGCGCCCAGTGCAGCAGGTGGGTGGCGGTGTGGTTGCGACGGATGGCGTTGCGGCGCTCCGCGTCGATGGCGGCGACGACCTTCTGGCCCACGAGGATCTCGCCCTCGACGGGACCGAGGCGGTGGCGCACCAGCCCGGGGGCGCCGTAGACGGTGTCGAGGACCTCGACCCGACCGGTGGGCGACGTGATCCAGCCGGTGTCGCCGACCTGGCCGCCGGACTCGGCGTAGAAGGGCGTGCGGTCGAGCACGATGGAGTCGTCGACCACGGCCAGCACGGTGGCCTCGGCCTCGTCGAGCTCGCGCGCCCACGAACTCGGTGGCGCCGACGGCCTCGGCCAGCTCGCGACCACTCGGCTCCGCCGCCGGCCGCGCCGTCACGGCGGGCCTCCTTGGCCCTGCGGCGCTGCTCGGCCATCTCGGCGTCGAAGCCGGCCTGGTCGACGTCGTGGCCCCGTTCGAGGGCGATCTCACGGGTCAGCTCGAGCGGGAAGCCGTGGGTGTCGTGGAGCAGGAAGGCCACCGAGCCGCCGATGCGTGCCCCGGGCCCGAGCCTGTCGAGCTCGGCGTCGAGCAGGGCGGTGCCGGAGCGCAACGTGGCCCGGAAGCGCTCCTCTTCGCGGCCGACCACGTTGCGCACGAAGTCGTGCTGGGTGACCAGCTCGGGGTAGGCCTCGCCCATGACGGCGACGGTGGTGTCGACCAGCCCGGGGGTGACGAGGTCGGCGACGTCGAGCAGATAGGCCTCGCGCACGGCGCGCCGGATGATGCGGCGCAGCACGTAGCCCCGGCCCTCGTTGGAGGGGAAGACCCCGTCGGCCACGAGGAACGACATGGTGCGGGCGTGCTCGGCCAGGATGCGCAGCGAGATGTCGGAGCGGTCGGAGGCGCCGAGGCGATGGCCGGTGACCTGCTGCGCGGTCTCGACGAGGGGCGCCAGCACGTCGGTGTCGAACACCGAGTCGACGCCCTGGAGGACCCCGAGGATCCGTTCGAGCCCGGCGCCGGTGTCGATGTTCTTGCGGGGCAGCTCGGTGTCGACGCCCTCGACGCTGCGGCTGTACTGCATGAACACCAGGTTCCAGATCTCGAGGAACCGCTCGTCGCCGCCCGTGGCCGGCCCGCCGTCGGCGCCGTAGGCCGGGCCCTTGTCGACGAAGATCTCCGAGCACGGCCCGCAGGGCCCGGGCGGCCCGCCGGGAGGGCCCCACCAGTTGTCGGCCTCGAGGCGCTGGATGCGGTCGGGGTGCACGCCGACGACGTCGCGCCAGATCTCGTCGGCCTCGTCGTCGGTGACGTGCACGGTGACCCAGAGGCGGTCGGGGTCGAGGCCGAACAGCTCGGTGACCATCTCCCAGGCCATCGGGATGGCCTCGGCCTTGAAGTAGTCGCCGAAGCTGAAGTTGCCGAGCATCTCGAAGAAGCTCAGGTGGCGGGTGTCGCGCCCCACCTCCTCGAGGTCGGAGTCCTTGCCGCCGGCACGCACGCACTTCTGCACGGTGGTGGCCCGCGGGTAGGGCGCCGCCTCCTCACCGAGGAAGTAGGGCTTGAACGGCACCATGCCGGCCACGGTGAACATGAGGTCGGGATCGTGGGGGATGAGGCTGGCCGAGGGCACGATGGTGTGGCCGCGTTCGGCGAAGAACCCCTGGAAGGCCCGTCGCAGCTCGTTGGCGGTCATGGCGGTCATGGTCCGCAGAGCCTACGCGGTGCCTGCGACACGCCCTCCCTCCAGCGACCCCGTCACACCGCGCCCCGACGAGGCGCAGCCGAGGAGGGCGCAGACCAGCAACAGCGCAACCAGCTACAGACCGGCGCGGTCGAGCTCGTCGCGGAGGCGTTGCTCGGCCTGGCGGCGCACCTCTCGGCCGTCGTCGGTGAGCTCGCGCCACTCGTCGAGGCGCACCAGGGCGTCGCCGGCCACGAGGCGGGCCTGCTCGGCACGGCTGCGGGCCTGGGCCGCCGCCGCGTCGGCCACCCGGGCGGCGGCGTCGGACACCGTGGGCGGGACGTGGCGCCGGGCGGCCTCGCGGGCCTTCAGGTACCCCACCACGGTGGCGCCGGCGCCGACGGTGGCGCCGACCGTGAACCAGGTGACCCGCGTGAACATCAGCTGGCTCGCCGCGAGCGACGACCGCCACCCCGGGCGGCCCCCGATCCACCCGTCCCGTCGCGTCCCCGACCGAGGGCGGCGGGGCCGGCCCCGGCGTCGAGGCGCGAGCCGCCGCTGCGGGTGTCGCCGTCGCGCCCCAGGCGGCGGGCCATGCGGTCGGTGGCCACCGAGACCGACGCCAGCTTCACCAGCGGGTTGCGCAGGACCATCCACGAGAGCTTCGAGGTGGCGTCGACCCGGGCCGACACCTCCTCGGCGGTGTCGAGCAGGGTGTCGACCCGACCCAGCTCGACGTTGGCACTGTCGACGGTGGCCCGCAGCTCGGCGATGGCCGGCAGGGTCTCGCGCCGCAGGTCCTCGACGGTCTCGCGCAGCGAACGCAGGGTGAGGATCAACGACTGCACGGCCATGGCCACGACGACCAGACCGACGATGGCCACCACGATGAGCACCACCGACACCGTGGTCACGTGGGCTCCCCGGACGTCTCCGGCGTCGTCTCCGGCGTCGTCTCCGGCGCGGTGTCGGCTCGTTGGTGTTCCATGCGCTGGCGGACCCGTTCCTCGCCGCCGTGCGACGACGGCTCGTAGTACACCCGTCCGGCCAGCTCGGCCGGGCGGTACTGCTGGTCGACCCAACCTGCGGGTGCGTCATGAGGGTACTCGTAGCCCTGCCCGTGGCCCAGGCTCTTGGCGCCCTTGTAGTGGCCGTCGCGCAGGTGCAGCGGCACCTCTCCCCCGGCGCGCTCGCGCACGTCCTCGCGGGCCCGGCCGAGGGCCACGGTGACCCGGTTCGACTTGGGCGCGGCGGCCAGGTGGACCGTGGCGTGGGCCAGGTTGAGCTGCGCCTCGGGCAGGCCCACGAACTCCACCGCCCGCGCCGCGGCGTCGGCCACGACCAGGCTGAGCGAATCGGCCAGCCCGATGTCCTCGCTGGCCAGGACGACCAGGCGGCGGGCGATGAAGCGGGCGTCCTCCCCGGCCTCGAGCATGCGGGCCAGCCAGTACAGGGCGGCGTCGGGGTCCGAGCCCCTGATGCTCTTGATGAACGCGGAGATCACGTCGTAGTGGTCGTCGCGTCCGTAGCGCAGGGCCTTGGTGCCGAGCGCCGCCTCCACGTCGCCGACCGAGACCCGCACGACCTCGTCGACGATGCGCCCGTCGACGTCGCGGGCGGCGCCGGGGTGCTCGTGGGCCAGCGCCACGGCGACCTCGAGGCTGGTGAGCGCGTGGCGTCCGTCGCCGCCGGCCCGGTCGACGAGCAGGTCGAGGGCGTCGTCGTCGATGGCGGCGCCCTCGACGGCCAGGCCCCGCTCGACCAGCGCGGCCACGGCGTCGGTGCTCAGCGGCTCGAGGTGGAACAGCGTGGAGCGGCTGAGCAGGGGCGGGTTGACCTCGAAGAACGGGTTCTCGGTGGTGGCCCCGATGAGCACCAGCAGGCCCGACTCGACCGAGGGCAGCAGCGCGTCCTGCTGGGCCTTGTTGAACCGGTGCACCTCGTCGAGGAACAGGATCGTGCCCTGCCCGCGCTGGCCGAGCCGTTCACGGGCGCCGGCGGCGATCTCGCGCACGTCCTTGACCGACGCGGTGACCGCGGACAGCTGCTCGAAGGCCTTGGCGGTGGTGCGGGCGATGAGTTGGGCGATGGTCGTCTTGCCGGTGCCGGGCGGTCCCCACAGGATCACCGACGACAGGCGGTCGGCCTCGATGAGGGCCCGCAGCGGCCGCCCGGCCCCGAGGAGGTGCTCCTGGCCCACGACGTCGTCGAGGGTGGTGGGCCGCATCCGCGCCGCGAGGGGGGCCTGACGGGTGAGGCGGTCCTCGGCGGCGGCGGCGAAGAGGTCCTCGGGCACCCGTGGAGCCTGCCACGCATGCCACGTGGTCGCGTCCGGCACGGGCCCGCCCTCGCCGGGCTCGACGGGTCAGCGGAAGCGGCGCATGTGCACGTTGAGCACCAGCCCGAGGCCGGCGAAGGCCACGACCGTGCTCGAACCGCCCGACGACAGCAACAGCAGCGGGATGCCGGTGACCGGCATGATGCCCATGGCCATGCCCACGTTCTGGAACACGGAGAAGACGAACATGGCCAGCACGCCGATGCACACGAGCGCGCCGAAGGTGTCGCGGGCGATCTGCGCGGTGCGCCAGATGCGGTAGCAGAGCACGCCGTAGAGGATGAGCACCGTGGCCGCGCCCACGAAGCCGAACTGCTCGGCCACGGCGGTGAAGATGAAGTCGGTCTGTTGCTCGGGCACGAAGCCGAGGCGGGTCTGGGGGCCCTCGAACAACCCGTGACCGGTGACCTCGCCGCTGGCGATCGCCTGTTGGCTCTGGTCGATGTTGTAGCGGGCGTCGTTGGTGCGGTCGTCGGGGTTGACGAACGCGGTCAACCGGTCGCGCTGGTACTCCTTGAGGATCGGCGAGTTGAGCGCGCCGACCACGCCGATCACGCCGACCACCGTGAGGATCACGATGTAGCGGGCCGGAAGGCCGCCGACGAGCAGCACGGCGAGGGTGATGGCGGTGAGGGTGAGCACCTGGCCGAGGTCGGGCTGCAACATGATGAGCGCCATGGGCAGGCCGGCCACGGCGAGCAGGGCGAAGAGCCGGCGCAGGCCGATCTCGCCGCGGAACTCCGACAGCAGGAAGGCCAGCACGCCGATGAGCGAGAGCTTGGCGAACTCCGCCGGCTGGAGCTGGAACGGCCCGAGGCTGAACCAGGCCTGCGCGCCCTTGGACCGGGTGCCCAGCGGCGAGACGACGGCCACGAGCATGAGGGTGGTGAGCCCGTAGAACACCCAGGCCCAGTCGTGGAGCTTGCGGTAGTCGACGATGGCGAACACGGTCATGGCCAGCAGGCCGGCGGCCACGAAGGCGCCCTGGCGCAACAGGAACGTGTCGACGTAGTCGGGGCCCGGGCCCCGGGTGGCGCTCCACACGGCGATGACGCCGATGATCCCGAGGACGACGGCGCAGGCCAGGATGACCGGGTCGAGGTGCTTGAGGGGCGCGGTGGGGTCGCGTCGGCTGCGGTCGGAGGCCCGACGGGAGACGGAGGAGGGCAACATCGTGCTCAGTCGCCTCCGAACCGGGTCTGGAGGTCGGCGCCGGTGAGCGGCTGGCCCGAGACGAGCTCGAAGATCTGGCGGGTGACGACACCGCTGCCCTCGCCGCCGAAGCCGGTCTCCTCCATGACCGCCGCGACCGACCACTGCGGGTCGTCGGCGGGGCCGAAGGCGGCGAACACCGACGTGTCGGCCTTGAACTTCTGCTGGCCGTTCTCGTAGAACTCGACCTGGGCGGTGCCGGTCTTGCCGACCACCGGGAAGGCCCGTTGGTCGAAGCCGGCGAAGGTGCCCACGGCGGTGCCGCCGGAGGCGGTCGTGACCCCGGCCAGGCCGTCGTAGAGGATCTGTCGCACCTCGGGCGAGGTGTCGACGGTGCGCAGGACCACCGGCGTGTTGACCCGCACGACGTCGGCCTCGGTGACCGTGGCCGGATCGGATCCCGCCTGCAGCACCCGCCACACCACGTGGGGCTGGTAGAGGGTGCCGCCGTTGCCGAGGGCGGCGTAGGCGTTGGCCAGCTGCAACGGGGTGACGACCACCACGTTCTGCCCGATGGCCAGCTGCACGTTGTCGCCGGTGAACCACTCGCCGTAGGGGTAGGCGTCGGGGTACTGCTCGTTGAGGGCTGCCTTGTCGTCGGGGGTGAGCACGTACCCGGCCGACTCGCCCGGGAGGTCGATGCCGGTCTTCTCGTCGAAGCCCCAGCGCCGTGCGGTGTCCTGGATGGCGGTGGTGCCGTCCATCCGGGAGCCGAGGTTGTAGAAGAACGTGTCGACCGAGACGGTGAGCGCCCGCGTCACGTTCACGCTGCCGTAGCGGCTGCCGCCGGCGTTGGTGAACCGCTGCCCGCCGACCTCGAACACGCCGGTGTCGGTGTAGTAGTCGCCCGGTCGGATGACGCCGTTCGTGAGGGCGGCGTCGGCGGTGACGAGCTTGAACGTGGAGCCCGGCGCGTACTGCCCGGAGATCGACCGGTCGACGAGCGCGCTGACCCCGCCCACGTCGGTGAGCTGCTCGTAGCGCTGCTGGCTGATGCCGTTGACGAACTCCGACGGATCGAACGTGGGGTAGGTGGCCAGCGCCCGCACGGAGCCGCTGCGGGGGTCGAGCACCGCGGCCGAGCCCGGCCGGGGCGTTGCGGGGCAGGTCGGCGCCGCTCTGGCGCTTGCCCCGGAAGAAGGCCAGCCGGTCGGCGAGGGCCTGCTCGGCGCGTTGCTGCACGTCCATGTCGACGTTGAGCTGGATGTCGCTGCCGGGTCTGGGCGGCTGGTAGCTGACGGTGCGGATCGGGCGGTTGTTGGCGTCGATCTCGATGACCTCGAGGCCGGGCGTGCCGCGCAGGTCGTCCTCGTAGGTCGCCTCGACCCCGGCCAGGCCGATGTTGGAGTTGGGCTGGTAGGTCTTCTCGATGCCGGTGACGGGATCGACGCCGGGGGTGGCGGTGGCCAACGACTCGGCGTTGATCCGACCGACGTAGCCGACGATGTTGCCGCCCACGCCGCCGTAGGGGTAGGTGCGCACCGACTCGCGCTCGACGGCGACGGCGGGGAAGTCCTCGGCGTGCTCGGACAGGAAGACCATCAGCTCCTCGGGGATGTCGATGGCCACCGGCACGGGTTGGATCTGGTCGTACTGCTGGTCCTGGAGGCGCCGTTCGACGGCGTCGACCTTGGTCGGGATGCCGAAGCGGGTGAGGGTCTCGGCCAGGCGGACCACGAAGGCGTCACGCTCGCCCTCGTCGGTGAGGTCGGCGAGGTCGCGACGGTTCACGGTGACGACCAGGGAGGTGCGGTTGTCGACGACCACCCGGCCCTGGAGGTCGAAGATGCGGCCTCGGGGGGCCTCGACGGCGACCTCGCGGTAGCGGTTGGCGGCGGCCTCGAGCGTGAGCGTGTCCGAGGCCATGACCTGCAGGTACCAGAGCCGGGCGAAGAGCGCGACGAAGCAGCCGAGCACGACGAAGCCGAGCACGCTCATCCGCAGGCGGGGTGAGGTGGTCGTCTCCATCAGCGCGCAGACCGCTCGACGGCGGGAACGGGGTGGGGGGAGGAGCAGGACACGGGTGTCGTCAAGGTTCGCAGACCACGCTGCTCAGCGCAGCGCGGGGCGGTAGGTGTCGGTGTCGGCGTTGGCCCATCGGCACAACCGGACCGCGGCCGGGCCGAGGATCGCCCCCGACGCGGCGACCACGGCCACGATGGTGAGCAGGTGCCAACCGAGGAAGCCCCGTTGGCCGAGCAGCGTGCCGATCAGGGCGAAGAGCACCACGCCGAAGGCGCAGCCACCGGCGCTGAGGGCCATGAGGCGCCAGCGGGCGGCCCGGGGGTCGGCGGCGCGCAGGCGGCCGACCGCGGCTGCGGTGAGCAGGTACGACAGCGCGCCGAGGCCCATCGGGGTGGGCAGCATCAGGTCCAGGGTGAGCCCGGCGAAGAAGCCCACCACGGCGCCGCGTTCGCTGCCGCCGGCGATGCCGGCGGCGACGGCGAGCACGAGGAGCAGGTCCACGACGGCGTCGCCGATGCGCAGGTTGGAGAACAGCCCGCGCTGGAGGACCAGGGCGGACAGGAGCAGCAGGCCGTAGCGCCACGTGGAGGTCATGACGCCGGGGTGTAGAGCACGACGCTGGCGAAGGTGAGGTCGTAGACGTCGGCCAGCATCGAGATGTCGAGGGTCTTCTCCTGGGCTCCTTCGTCGCTGCGCACCGAGACGATGGTGCCGATGGGGATGCCGGCCGGGTAGGGGCTCCCCGCCAGGCCGCTGGTGACCAGGATCTGGCCCGGTGCCACGTCGCGGGCCATGTCGACGGTGCCGACGAGGCGTCCGGCGCGACCGGTGCCGCGAGCGGTGCCGATGATCGGGGTGCCGACCACGCTGAAGCCGACCTGCATGTCGCCGTCGGTGAGCAGCTGGACCCGTGAGCGGTTCTCGGCGACCTGCACGACCCGTCCGATGAGCCCACGGCCGGTGACGACGGGCATGGCCCGGGCGATCCCGGCGGCGCTGCCCTTGTCGAGCTCGAGGGTGGTGTCGAAGTTCGACACCGCACCCGAGACGACCTTGGCGGGGGCGGTCGGGATGTCGCCCACGAAGGGGATGCCGACCTGTTCGAGCAGCTCCTGGAGCGATTCCTTGGCCACCTCACCGCTGGTGAGCTGACCTTCGAGCTCGTCGACGCGGGCCCGCAGGGCCTCGTTCTCGGAGATGATGTCGTCGCTGTTGAAGGCCCCGTCCCAGGCGTCGCCCACCGGGCGGAACACGTTGGAGGCGAGGTCGCCCACGGGGGCGAGGACGGCGAGCGCGGCGGAGCGGGCGCGGTCGATGGGCTCGAACCCGCGGAAGTCGAGCGTGAGCAGCGTGACGGTGGTGAGCAGCAGGAGGGCCAGCGTGAAGCGGCGTCGACCGCTGCGGCGAGGGAGGGCCACGGTGCGCCCCGGTGTCAGTTGATGGTGGTCGAGAACAGCACGCCCTTGAGGGCGTCGAACTCCTCGAGCGACTGACCCGAGCCGATGGCCACGGCGTAGAGCGGGTTGTCGGCGATGACGATGGGCATCCCGGTCTCGTGCTCGAGGCGGGCGGCGAGGCCGTTGAGCAGCGCGCCGCCGCCGGCGAGGACGATGCCCTGCTCCATGATGTCGGCGGCGAGCTCGGGGGGCGTCTTGTCGAGGGTCACCTTGACGGCGTCGACGATGGCGCTGACCGGCTCTTCGAGGGCTTCGCGGATCTCCTCGGTGGTGGTGACGATGGTCTTGGGCAGGCCGGTGACGAGGTCACGGCCGCGGATCTCGGCGTGGAGCTCGGTCTCGAGGGGCCAGGCCGATCCGAGGGCGATCTTGACCTCTTCGGAGGTGCGCTCGCCGAGCGCGAGGCTGTACTCCTTCTTGATGTAGTTGATGATGGCGTCGTCGAGCTCGTCGCCGCCGGCGCGCACCGACTGGGAGGTGACCACGCCGCCGAGGGAGATGACGGCCACCTCGGTGGTGCCACCGCCGATGTCGACGATCATGTTGCCGGTGGGCTCCTGGACGGGCAGCCCGGCACCGATGGCCGCGGCCATGGGCTCTTCGATGATGTAGGCGGGCTTGCGGGCGCCGGCGAACTCGGCGGCCTCCTGCACGGCGCGCTGCTCGACGGCGGTGATGCCCGACGGGACGCAGATGACCATGCGGGGCTTGGACCACTTGCGCTGGTGCACCTTCTGGATGAAGTAGCGCAGCATCTTCTCGCAGATGTCGAAGTCGGCGATGACGCCGTCCTTGAGCGGACGGATGGCCTGGATGTGGCCGGTGTGCGCCCGATCATCCGCTTGGCCTCGGTGCCGACGGCGACGGGACGGCCGTCCTTGACGTTGACCGCCACGACGGAGGGCTCGTTGAGCACGATGCCCTCGCCGCGCACGTAGACCAGGGTGTTGGCGGTGCCGAGGTCGACCGCCATGTCGCGCCCGACCATGTTGGACAGCGAAGAACGAAGTTGTCCGGCCATGTGGGACCTTCCGGGGACGCCGCGACGAGAAGTGTGATCAGGGTAGGCGACCATGAGGCCCGGCGTCAGCCGCGCCATCGACCCGGCCCGCACCGCGAGGCTAGCGGTTCGTCATGAAACTGCAACGAAGCGACCGGGTTCAGAGGCCGGGGAAGAACAGCTCGATCTCACGGGCTGCGGACTCGGGGCCGTCGGACCCGTGGATGAGGTTCTCGGTGAAGAGGATGCCGAGGTCGCCGCGGATGGTGCCGGGGGCGGCGTCGCGGGGGTTGGTGGCGCCCATCATGGTGCGCACGACCTTCCAGGTGTCCTCGGGGCCCTCGACGACCAGGACCATGGCCGGTCCCCGGGTGATGAAGGCGACGAGGTCGGCGTAGAAGGGCTTGCCGTCGTGCTCGGCGTAGTGGCGGCCGGCGGTGTCGGTGTCGATGGTGCGCAGCTCGGCGGCGACGATGCGCAGGGTGCGCCGCTCGAGGCGGGAGATGATCTCGCCGACGAGGCCACGTTCGACGGCGTCGGGCTTGCAGATGACGAGGGTGCGATCCATAGGGCCGCTCAACCTAGACCGACCCCTCGGCGCGGCGGAAGTCGGTGCTCCGGCCCTCCGAGGGGAGCAACGTCGCACCCAGCAGCGCATGCCACCGAGCAAGGTTCCGGACGACCGGCGCGTGCCACCGAGCAAGGTCGCGCCGACCGGCGCACAGACGGGTCAGCTGGTGTCGTCGAGCGACCCGTCGTCGACGAGGGTGCTGACGACCGTGCCGCGCTCGGCCCGGGCGACCGGCATGTGCCGCCGAGCAGGGTTCCGGGCGAACCGGCGCGTGCCGTCGGGCAGGGTCGCGTCGCCCGCCGCACAGACGGGTCAGGCGGAGTCGTCGAGCAGCGCGTCGTCGAAGAGGGTGCCCACGACGGGGCGCTCGCTCGGCCCGGGCGGCTCGACGCCGGGACGCGCTCCCGGCGTGGGCGGCGATGCGGTCGACGCCGGGGGCTGGGCGGCAGCGTGACTCTCGCCGGGTGGGAGGAGGTCTCGTCGGCCGTCGGGGCCGAGCGGACCGAGGGTGAAGCCGTGGAAGGTCTTGAGGTCGTGGTCGTGGGGGCACAGCGGGGCGAGTTCGTCGACGGTGGTGTGGTGGGTGGTGGCCCACTCGGCGACGTGGTCGATCTCGAGGCTGGCCGTGCGGGTGCAGCCTCGGCGGGCACAGGCGTTGCCGTGGATCCACTGCAACGCCGTGGTCTGCACGGCCAGGGGTCGGCGCCCGAGGTGCACGACCGACCGGATGTCGACACCGTCGGCGACGATCGCCGTCTTGAAGGCGTCGGTGCCCATCCACTCCTGCACGACGGCCACCGGCACCGGGCCGATGCCCGCGATCTCGCACACCTCGCCCGGTTCGGCCCTGCCGCGCACCAGGGCGCTGTGGTCGACGCGGACCAGGATCTTGGTGTCACGCCGTGAGCCCGACCAGCGCCGGGCCACGCCGGAACCACTGCTCGAGGCGAACGCCCGCGCCGGGCGGACGACGCACCGCCCCGAGCGGGGCCGCCGCCGGGCCGGTCCTCGGGACGGACGCCCACCCCCGGCCGACCGCGCCCTGCGGACCCCCACACCCCCGGCCGACGCGGGCACGACAGCACTCCCCCGGCCGCTCCCGCCGTTGCGGCCAGCACTCCCCTGGCCCCCAGACCCCTGACTCCCGCAGCCCTGGCCCCGGGCGAGGGCCACCAGCGCGTCGGCGGTGTAGGCCTCGGGGGGCTCGACTCGACCCTCGGCCTTCGCCGCCGCGAACACCACGTCGGTGCCGGCGGAGAGCGCAGCCAGCACCTCGGCGTGCTCGGCCGGGGGCAGGCGCCACTGGCCGCACCCGTGGCCGGTCTCGTCGTCGGTCCAGGTGCGCACCGAGCGCTGGGCGTGGAGCCGGGCGTTGCGAACCTCGGTGGACTCACGGGACGCGGCCTGGCGGACCTGGCGGGCCTTGGTCTCGAGATCGTTCAGGGAGCGGTGCGCGGCCGCATCGAGCAGCGACTGCTCGGCGAGGGGGTCGGCCTTGCCGGCGGTGGCCACCGCCTTGGCCTGTCGGGGCGAGAGCGCACCGGCCTTGAACCGTTCGGTGGTGGCCTCGAGCGACGACATGGCCTCGGCCGTCTCGAGCACGCCGATGGCGTCGCCCACCTTGGTGCCGGCGGTCCGCGCCAGCCACTCGGCCGGGCTCTTGTAGCCCTTGCGCCGCCACAGGTCGCCCTCGGACACACGCCGCGTGGCCAGCGCCTTGCCCGCCGCCCCGAGGTTCTCGATGGCGGCGAAGACCTGCACGAGCTCCATGGCGTCGCGCATCATCACCAGCGCGGGATCGAAGCCGGACAGCATCGACTGGACGGTGGCCAGTGCAGCTCGTGCCTCGGCCAGACCCTGGGGACGCACTTCCACCATCGCCATCTCGGACCTCGTGAACGAGCCGGACCGGGGACACCCGCCGGAATCAGCGGACGTCGAATGGGGAAGAACGTCAGACTAGCTCATCGAACGTGTGTACGCAACCCCGTCGGCAGGATTTCTTCGAGGATCCCCGCGCCGCCCCGAGGGGCCCGTCGCGGTCACGACCGACGGGCCCGCTCCTGTCGACGCTCGAGGGCCACGCGGTGTCGGCCGACCCTGTCTCGGGCCCGGGCAACGTCCCGACAAGCCCCAGCCCACGCCCCAGCCGACAGCCCGTAACCGGTAGCCGTCAGCCGTCAGCCGTCAGCCGTCAGCCGTCAGCCGTCGCCGTCGGAGTCCTCGTCGAGAGCCGCGAGCGTCGTGCGGGCCGCACCGACGAGGTACAGCGAGCCGGCGACCAACACGACGTCGTCGTCGGTCGACATGGCCAGTGCCCGTTCGACGGCGGCGCCGGGGTCGGCCACGACCTCGGTGAGCACCGGCATCAGCCGGGCCACCGCCGCCAGGTCCTCGGCGGGCAGCGCCCGCGGCGAGTCCGGCGTGCAGGCGATCAACAGGTCGGCGCGGCGGGCGTCGAAGGCCTCGAGCATCTCCAACGGGTCGCGCCCGGCGAGGAGCCCGACGACCAGCACCCGACGGCCGGGCACGTCGAACTCGGTGGCCAGGGTGTCGGCGGCGGCCATGGCGCCCTGGGGGTTGTGGGCCCCGTCGAGCAGCACCAGCGGGGCGCGGCGCATGACCTCGAAGCGGCCGGGCACGGTGACGCCGGCGAGCGCCTGGCGGGCGACGTCGGGGTCGAGGGCCCGGTCG
>CAVQSE010000016.1:0-69124 GCA_963715425.1 uncultured Iamiaceae bacterium | reverse complement strand
AGACGTGATCGGCGTCGATGCCCGCGAGGACCCCACGGCGGAGTGACCGACCCGCACGACCCCCACGACGCAGGGGAGCCCACCGACCCGGTCGACTCCGCCGACCGGTCGCCTCGCGAGCCGGCATCGGAGCCCTCCGCGTCGAGCGGGCCCGCCGAGCCGTCCGCCCATGCGCCCGCCGGATCGTCGACGCAGGACGACGTCGCCTGGTTCGACGCCGACGAGCTCTTCGCCGGCCTCGACGTGGCCCCGACCGGGAAGCCGACGGCGTCCGCCGGCGCCGCCTCGTCGACGCGGTCGCGCTCACGTCGGCCCCGCAGCCCACTCGCACGCTGGCTGGACGCGAACACCTCCACCCTCCTGCTGGGTCATCGCCGCAGTCTCCGCCCTCGAAGCCGCCCTCTCCCCCGCCCGCCCGGTCGGTGTCCGGGCCGCCGACGCGCTGTGGTGCGCGCTGCTCGGCGCGGCGGTGCCCCTCGTCGCGTCACGGGCTCGCCGCGTACCGCTGGTGTGGATGGGCGGCGTGGCCGCCGTCGTCGGCATCGGCGGCGACACCACCGCCAAGGCCGCCGCCGTGGCCACGCTGGTGCTCCTGGCCCTCGTCGCCTTCTCCGACCGCCGCGACCGCCTCACCGCCGCCCTGCTCGGCGCCGTCGCCGTCCAGGCTCTCCTGCGGGGCCCGAGCTACGGCTTCGTCGGCCTGCCCACCCTCGTCGGGGTGGCCGCGCTGGTTCCCGTCGACGGTCTCGGGATGGCGGATGGCCCGCAGCTCGGAACGCACGATCGCCGCACGCGCCGCGCTCGTCGCCGTCGCGGTGGTCGGGCTGGCCTCGATCGGCGCAGCCGCGGCCGCCGGGCTGTCCTACAGCCAACTCCAGGCCGGCAAGGACGACGCCACCGCCGGGCTGAACCTCGTGCGCGACGGCGACACCCCGGCCGCCACGGTGTCCTTCAACGAGGCTGCCGAACAGTTCGGCGACGCCAACGCCACCCTCGAAGGGCCCCTCACCTGGGTCGGGCGCTACGTGCCCGTCGTCGGCCAACACGTCGAGTCGCTGCGCCGCGTCTCCGCCGCCGGCCAGGACCTCGGCGAGAGCGCCGCCATCACCGCCTCCAGCGCCGACTGGCGCGACCTCACCGCCGACGAGGGCGTGGTCGACCTCGACGTCGTCGTCGCCCTCCAACAACCCGTGGCCGACTCCGCCGCCGCCATCACCGGTGCCCTCGACGCCGTCGCCGACGTGCGCTCCCCCTGGCTGGTGTCGCTGGTGGACGACGAGCTCGTCCGCTTCGACGACGAGCTCGCCGACCTGGCCGAACAGACCGACACTGGCCGCCGAAGGGCTGGCCGTCGCCCCCGCCCTGCTCGGCGCCGACGGCACCCAGCGCTACTTCCTGGCCTTCTCCACCCCCACCGAGAGCCGCGACGGCGGCGGCTTCGTCGGCGCCTACGGCATCCTCGAGACCGACGCCGGCGAGCTCGACCTGGTCGAGAACGGCAACATCTCCCGCATCTACCCCAGAACGGTCGGACGGTCGGCCTACGACTTCGAGCCGCCGCCGGACTGGGACGAGCGCTACGGCTCCTACATCGTCGAGCGCAACGTCGGGAACATGGGCGCCAGCCCCGACTGGCCCACCGACACCGACGTCATCGGCCAGCTGTACCCCCAGTCCGCCGACGGCACGCCCCTCGACGGCGCCCTCTACGCCGACCCCGCCGCCCTCGCCGGGTTCCTCGAGCTCACCGGGCCCGTCACCCTCGAGGACTACGACATCACGCTCACCGCCGAGAACGCCGAGCAGTTCCTCCTCGTCGACCAGTACGTCGACTTCGACGGCAACAACCTCGAACGACGCGAACTGCTCGCCGACGCCGGACAGGCCACCTTCGACGCCCTCACCTCCCGGTCCCTGCCCGGCATCGCCACCCTCACCCGGGTCCTCGGGCCGCTGGTCGCCGACGGGCACCTGCGGATCTCGGTGTTCGACCCCGAACCCGAGGCCTACCTCGACCGCATCGGGCTGTCCGGACGATGGTCGGTGCCCGACGGCTCCGACTACCTCTCGGTGCGATCGGCCAACCTGTTGACCAACAAGATCGACTCGTTCCTGCACCGCGACATCACCGTCGACACCATCGTCGATCCCGCCACCGGCGAGCTCGACCTCCACCGTCACCGTGGTGCTGCGCAACGACGCCCCCGGCGACGGCCTGCCCCGCTACATCATCGGCAACGGCGAGGGACCTGCCCGTGGGGCACCAACCGCCACCTCATGGCCGTGCACTCCCCCCACCGCCTCGAATCGGTCACCCTCGACGGCGAGGCATGGGGCGTGGAGATCCAGACCGAGTTCGACGGCCCCGTGTACTCGGTGCCCGTCGACCTGCCCCCCGGGGCTCGACCCGCACCGTCGTGCTCGAAGCTCGCCGGGGCGCGTGCCGGCGTGGCCCTACCGGCTGACCGTGCTCCCCCAGCCCACCGCCAACCCCGACGTCATGACGCTCCGGGTCGACGGCGTCGACGACCTCGGCCCGGCGCCCCAGCTGTCGGGCCCGCTCGGACCGGTCGTCCAGCTCGGACCGGACCAGCCCCAGCCCTAGCGTTCCCTTGCTCAGCGCGGTGCACCCGCTAGGGTGGGGGCACCGAGGTGTTCGCTGTCGCTTCATGACAGGGGCCGAATGGCGGAAAGTACGTCCTCCTGACGCACGACGAAGAGGCTTGTTCATGACGAAGATCACCCGAGCGATCGCCATCCTGGTGCTGATCATGGCGGGCCTGCTCGCCTTCGCGGGGCCGGCGGGCGCCCAGGTCGGCCCCCCTCCCGGCGTCCCGCCCGTCGACCCCCCTGACGACGCCCCCGGCCGGTACCAGCTGGGCGTCGATCCTCGTGCCGCCCCGGGCCGCAGGTCGGCGGCGAGGTCACCGTGCGCTGCATCGGCTTCCCGCCCGACGTCGAGGTCAGCTTCACCCTCGACGGCGTGTTCCTCGGCACCACCATGACCGACGCCAACGGCGACTGCTCGTTCACCTTCACCATGCCCGACCAGTGCGGCACCTACACCCTGGTGGCCAGCGGTGGCGGCATCACCCGTTCCTCCGACATCGAGGTGCCCTGCCCGGCCACGCCGGTCACCCCGGCCGGGGCGTTGCCCTTCACCGGCGGTGACTCCGCCCCCATCGCCCAGCTCGGCATCGCCCTACTGGCCGTGGGTGCCCTCGTCACCCTGGTCGTGCGCAAACGTCGCCACGCCGCCGGCTGATCGACGCTGCAGCGCCAGAAGCATCGCGCGTCCCGGTGACCCGAGGTCTCCGCTCGACTTCGGCGCGGGTGCTTCTCGCCGTCGTGACCGTGGCCCTGCTGGCGAGCGCCTGCACCACCGACAGCACCGACAGCACCGACGGCACGGGCTCGACCGACGCCGGCGAGGTGCGCCTGACCCCGCTGTCCACCCGCGCCGAGTACGTGACCAACGGTGACGTCCTCGTCGCCCTCGACACACCCGAGGGCACGTCACCCGACTCGGTGCGCGTCGAGCTCGACGGTCGCGACGTCACCTCGGTGTTCGCCCCCGACGACGACCCACGCCGAGCCCGAGCGACCCCACCCGGCTCGTCGGCCTCGTCGCCGGCCTCCGCGAAGGACCGAACCAGATCACCGCCACCGTCGACGACGAGCGGCCACCCTCGACGTCGTGAACCACAGCGTCGACGGTCCGCTGTTCTCCGGCCCCCAGCAGAGCCCGTTCGTGTGCACCACCGAACGCAACGGGCTGGGGCCCGCCGAGGACGACTGCTGGGCCCGCACCCAGGTGCGATGGGTCTACCGCACCGAGGACGGCCGAACCGTCGACCTGGCCGACCCCGCCATCACCCCCGACGACGTCGCCATGATCGACCGCGACGGGCGAGTCGGTTCCCTTCGTCGTCCGGGTCGAGAAGGGCGTCTTCAACCGGTCGGTCACCACCTTCGCCACCCTCGACCCCCAGCCCGGGCCCGGTGGCGGGCACGGTTCCCGGTCCGACACCGGCGCGGGTGTGGGACGACTCGGGGTGGAACGGCCGCCTCGTGGTGCGCTTCGGCGGCGGTTGCGGGGCCACGTTCAGTCAGGGCGAGGACGGCTCCGGGGCGCTCGATCCCGAGCTGCTCGCTGATGGCTACGCCGTCGTCACCTCGACCCTCACGACGTTCCAGACGGCGTGCAACGACGTCGTGTCCGCCGAGACGGTGATGGTGGCCAAGGAGCACTTCAGCGAGGCCTACGGCCTGCCCCGCTTCACCATCGGCGCCGGTGGCTCGGGCGGGGCCATCCAACAGCTGCTGATCGCCCAGAACTACCCGGGCCTGCTCGACGCCGTCGCCCCGGTGATCCCCTTCCCGGATGCGCTGAGCATCGCCGGCGGCGTGGCCGACTGCGGGCTGCTGGGCCGGTGGTTCGGCGACCCGGCGGGCTCGGCGCGTTCACGAGCCGACCAGCGCCTCGCCGTCACCGGCTTCGCCAGCCCGGTGCACCTGTGTGGTGTGGCGGGCCACCTACCTGCCCAACATCGACCCGTCGGAGGGGTGCGACGAGGACCTGGTCGAGCGGGTCAGGTCTACGACCCGGTCACGAACCCCCGAGGGGCGAGGTGCACCCTGCAGGACTCGAACGTCAACCTCCTCGGCACCGATCGCCGAGACGGGGTTCGCGCTGAGCCCTCTCGACAACGTCGGCGTCCAGTACGGCCTCGAGTGCGCTGGCCGACGGGGCGATCGGAGTCGACGAGTTCCTCGACCTCAACGAGGGGATCGGCGGGTACGACATCGACGGGGTCTGGCAGCCGGAGCGGACCCGTGCCTCGGACGAGGTGCTGGAGCGGGCCTACGCAGAGGGGCGCGTCACCGCCGGCACGGCGAGTGCGGACGCGGGTGCGCTCTCCCCCGCCGGCGGCCGGCGGGCTCGATCGACGTGCCCGTGCTGCTCGTCAACGTCTACAGCGACCCGATCGGCGACATCCACGACCGCCAGCGCATCTTCGCCATCCGCGACCGGCTCCGCCTGCCCGACGGTTCGGCCAACCCCAACGTGGTGCTGTGGACCGAACCGGGCGGCGGTCGACGTGGCGTCGCTCATCGCCCGGATCTCGGGCGACACCGACCTGACCGCCGAGGCGACGCGGGTGCTCGACCAGTGGCTCACCGCCGCCGACGAGCCCGGAGCGTCGGCCGACACGCGCGCGTGGATCCGACCCGCTGACGGCAGGCCGCCGGCCGGGCTCTCGCCCCGGGCCGAGCGGCTGGCCGCGGCCCGACCGGCCGACGGCCACCGACCGCTGCGTGCTGCCCGACGGCACGGTGCTCACCGGCCCTGACACCTACGCCCCGGGCGGGGCCGTGCGATGTGGCCTACCCGACCCACGCCGACCCACGCCGGGTGGCGGGGCGCCGATCACCGGGACCACGCTGGCGTGCACCCTCGTCCCGGTCGACCCGGCCGGCCCGGACTACCCGGTGCCGCTGCACGCGGCGCAGGCCGACCGCCTGCGGGCCGATGTTCCCCGACGGGGTGTGCGACTGGTCCTCCCCCGGCCGTGGCCAGATGCCCCTCGACGGGGTGTGGCGCTCCTACGGCTGAGGCCCGGCCGACGCAGGACCCTCCCCGGCGCTCGCTCGATCGCCGCCCCGAACGCGGGGACTGAAATCCCGACCAAGTTGGTCGACTATGGTCGCCGACGATGTCCGGCGATGCGTGGGTGACCCTGGCCGTGCTGGTCGCCATGCTGGCCCTGCTGGCATCGGACCGGTTCCCGCCGTCGGGGGTGCTCCTCGGGGGGCTCACCGTCCTGGTGCTCGTCGGCGTGATCGACGCGTCGACCGGCTTCTCCGGGTTCGCCAACGAAGCGCCGCTCACCGTGGCCGCCCTCTACGTGGTGGCCGGCGGGGCGCGACGCACCGGGCTGCTGGCCGGGGTCACCGCTCGCCTGCTCGGCGGTCGCGGCGGACGCGACTCGCTGGCACGCCTGTGCGTCCCGGTCGCGGGGTCTCTCGGCGTTCTTCAACAACACGCCGCTCGTGGCCATGTTGCTGTCCGAGGTGGCGAGCTGGGCCGCGAAGCCGTCGCCTGCCGGTCTCGCGGTTCCTGATGCCGCTGTCGTTCGCCGCCATCCTGGGCGGCACGGTCACCGCTCATCGGCACGTCGACGAACCTCGTCGTCGTCGGGCGTGCTCGAGCAGCAGGGCCTCGAGCCGCTTCGGGCTGTTCGAGCTCGGCGCCGGTCGGCCTGCCCGTGGCGATCGTCGGGCCTGGTCGTGCTGATCGTGGATCGGCGTGCACCTGGCTCCCCGACCGCTCCGATCCGGCGCTGGAGGCCATGAGCGCCCTGCGCGAGTTCGCCCTGCACCTCGAGGTCGAGGCCGGCGGCGCGCTCGGTCGGCGTCGTCGGTCGACCGACGCCGGGCTGCGCAACCTGTCCGGCGTCTACCTGGCCGACATCGTGCGCGGCGAGCGCCACCTCGGCCGGTCAACCCCGACGAGGTGCTCGAGGGCGGCGACCTCCTGGTGTTCGTCGGCGACGTGACCGACGTGCTCGACCTGCGCACCCGCTCCGGCCTGCAGCCACCGTCGGACCAGGCCGAGGTCGCTGGCCCAGGCCCGCGAGCCGAGTACTTCGAGGCGGTCGATCGGCCGGGAGTCGGCCCTCGTCGGGTCGCACGCTCAAGGAGGTGGGCGGCCGCACGGGCTACCGGGCCGCCGCCATCGCCATCCACCGCGCCGGGCGCGACGGTGGAGGGCAAGCTCGGCGACGTCGAGCTGCACGCCGGCGACACCCTGGTGCTGCTGGCCGGCAGCGACCTGCGCACCGCGCAGCGGGCCATCCAGGACTTCCTCGTGATCGCCCCCCTCAACCACGCCGTGCCGGTGATCTCGGCCGGGGCCCGCTGGGTCGGGCTGGCGTTGGCGGCGTTCGTGGTGCTGGCCACCGCAGGGGTCGTGTCGATCTTCGAGGCCTCGCTGGTGGCCGCCGCCATCGTGGTCGGGTCGCGGGTGCTCAGCTTCGCCGAGGCCAAGCGGGCGATCGACCTCGACGTGGTGATCATGATCGCCGCGTCGCTCGGCATCGGCGCTCGCCGTGGAAGCGAGCGGGCTCGCCCAGGCCATCGCCGACCTGGCCACCGACAGCCTCGGCCCTCTGGGGGCGGCGGGCGTCGTGCTCGGGCATCCTGCTCACCACGACCGCTGCTCACCGAGATCGTCACCAACAACGCCGCCGCCGCCGTCGTCGCACCGATCGCCCTGATCGCCGCCGGGCTCGGTCGGCCTCGATCCGCGGGTGATGGCGGTCGGCGTGGCGGTGATGGCCTCGGCGTCGTTCCTCACCCCCATCGGCTACCAGACCAACGCCATGGTCTACGGCCCCGGCGGCTACCGCTTCGCCGACTTCGTGAAGGTCGGCGGGCTGGTCAACCTCGCCGTGCTGGCCACCACCACGACCATGGTCACCGTCCTGGGCTGAACCGGAACCTCGTCCGTCCGGGTGGCGACCCGCGCCGCCCCCGTCGGAGCGACCGGTGCCGGACTCACGATCTAGCGTGACGCCCATGGAGCGCACGCTGTTCGACGCCGACCACGAGCTCTTCCGGGAGTCGTTCCGGACGTTCGTGGCCAAGGAGATGTCGCCCCACACCGAGGAGTGGGACGCCGCCGGCATCGTCGACCGGTCGCTGTTCACCGCGGCCGGCGCGCACGGGTTCCTGGCCATGGCCGCCCCCGAGGAGCACGGCGGCGGCGGGGTCGACGACTTCCGCTACAACCAGATCATCGGCGAGGAGCTCGTCTACGCCGGCGTCGGCGGCGCCGGGCTGTGCATCACGCTGCACAACGACGTCTGCCTCCCCTACTTCCTCGACCTCACCACCGACGCGCAGAAGGCACGCTGGTTGCCCGGCATCTGCTCGGGCGAGCTGGTCACCGCCATCGCCATGACCGAACCGGGCATCGGCTCCGACCTGGCCGGCATGTCGACCAGCGCCATCCGCGACGGCGACGACTACGTGGTCAACGGCTCCAAGACCTTCATCACCAACGGCATCAACGCCGACCTGGTGATCACCGCGGTGAAGACCGACCCGTCGCAGCGCCACAAGGGCATGAGCCTGCTCGTGCTCGAACGGGGCATGCCCGGCTTCGAACGGGGCCGCAACCTCGACAAGGTGGGCCTGCACTCCCAGGACACCGCCGAGCTGTTCTTCAACGACGTGCGCGTCCCCGTCGACAACCTGCTCGGCACCGAGGGCATGGGCTTCGTCCACCTGGTCGAGAACCTGGCCCAGGAACGGCTGTCGATCGCCGTGACCGCCATCGGCGCGGCCCGCCAGGCCCTGCGCTGGACCCTCGAGTACACCAACGAACGCCAGGCGTTCGGCCAACCCGTCGGCCAGCTTCCAGAACAGCCGGTTCGAGCTCGCCGAGATGGCCACCGAGATCCAGATCGGCGAGGTCTTCGTCGACCGCTGCGTCGAGGCGCTCGTCGCCGGGACGCTCACCGTCGAAGAGGCGGCCATGGCCAAGTACTGGACCACCGAGCTGCAGAAGCGCGTCGTCGACCGGTGCGTGCAGCTCCACGGCGGCTACGGCTACATGCTCGAGTACCCGATCGCCCGGGCCTTCATCGACGCCCGCATCCAGACCATCTACGGCGGCACCACCGAGATCATGAAGGAGATCATCGGTCGCTCGCTGCAACCCTGAGCCCGCAGCCCGGTGCCCGGGCGGCCCGGCGGCGGCTCCGAAGTCCGAGCCGGTCGGGCGCGTCGGCGCGGCCGCCGCCAGGGCGACGAAGGCGTCGAGGGCGTGGGGCACCTGCAACGACGACGGGCTGGCCACGTCGTCGACCGCGGCGCCCAGCAGGATGCGCTTGACCGGCACCTCGAGCTTCTTGCCCGAGTGGGTGCGCGGGATCACCGCGACGGCGTGGATCTCGTCGGGCACGTGGCGCGGTGACAGGTCGCGGTCGCAGGCGGTCACGGATCTCCGCCTCCAGCTCGGCGCTGAGCTCCTCCCCCGGCGTGGGCACGACGAACAGGACGAGGCGCCCGGGGCCGCCGGGCTCGTCGAGGTGCACGACGAGGCTGTCGGCCACCTCCGGGAGGGCCTCGACCACCGCGTAGAACTCGCTGGTGCCGAGGCGCACCCCGCCCCGGTTGAGCGTGGCGTCGGAACGCCCGGTGATGGTGCAGGTCCCCCGGTCGGTGACGGTGAGCCAGTCGCCGTGGCACCACACCCCCGGGAACGTGGAGAAGTAGGCGTCGTGGAAGCGACTCCCGTCGGGGTCGTTCCAGAACCCGACGGGCATCGACGGCATCGGCGCGGTGACGACCAGCTCGCCCTCGGTGCCCACCAGGCTGGTCCCGTCGGGGCCCCAGGCCTCGACCTTCGTGCCGAGCAGACGACAGCTCATCTCGCCGGCCACGACCGGCAGCGTCGGCGCGCCCCCGACGAACGCGGTGCACACGTCGGTGCCCCCGCTGATCGAGGTGAGGTACGTGTCGGGGTACTGCCCGTACACCCACCGGTAGCCCTCCGCCGGCAGCGGTGCGCCCGTCGATCCGATCGACCGCAGGCCGCGGCGCCACCGACGCCGGTTCGACGCCGGCCTTGCGACACGCCATCAGGAACGGCGCGCTCACGCCGAACACGGTCGTGCCCGTCGACCCCGCGACCCGCCACAGCTCGGTGAGGTCGGGGGCACCGGGGTCGCCGTCGAACAGCACCACCGCCGACCCGAGGGCCAGCGCCGACACCATGTAGTTCCACATCATCCAGCCGGTGGTGGTGAACCAGAAGAAGCGGTCGTCCGGGCCGAGGTCCTGGTGCAGGCCGAGCGCCTTGAGGTGCTCGAGCAGGATCCCGCCGTGGCCGTGGACGATCGCCTTCGGCAGCCCGGTGGTGCCCGACGAGAACAGCACGTACAGCGGGTGGTCGAACGGCGACCGGGTCGAACGCGAGCGGACCGGGCTCGCGGAGACAGCTCGTCCCAGGCCAGCGACGTCGGGCACCGCCGGGCCGCCGTAGGCGACCTCGACGACGTGGTTCAGCGTCGGGAGCCCGGCCCGGATCTCCGCCACCTCGGCGGAGCGGTCGACGTCCTTGTCGCCGTAGCGGTAACCGCCGACGGTCACCAGGACCGCCGGGTCGAGCTGACCGAAGCGGTCGAGCACGCTCCGCGGCCCGAACTCGGGCGGGCACGACGCCCAGATCGCACCGAGGCTGGCCGTGGCCAGGAAGGCGACGACGGCCTCGGGGATGTTGGGCAGGTAGGCCACGACCCGGTCGCCGCGTGCCACCCCGAGACGCTGCGAGTCCGGCCCGACAACGGGCCACGGCGTCGCGCAGCTCGTCCCGGCTGAGGGTGATCTCCGCCCGGGTCTGCGAGCGGGCCACGATCGCGTCGGCGGGGCCGGTGGGCGCGCAGCAGGCGCTCGGCGTAGTTCAGACGCGCCCCCGGGAACCACACGGCGTCCTCGACCGAGGTGCCGCGCACGACCGCCGGGGACGGAACACGGTCGGACACCCCGAAGAACGACCAGATCGACGACCAGAAGCCGTCGAGATCCTCGACCGACCAGCGCCACAGGTCGTCGTACCCCGCGAACGTCGTGCCGGGGTCGTCGGCCGAGCCAGGCCGTGTACCGGGTCAGGTTCGATCCCGCCACGGTGTCGTCCGACGGGCGCCACAGCACCTCGGGCGCCACCGCACCGTCGCCGCTGTTCACCTCGGTGTCGGACACACCGCTCCTGCCCGTCGACTCCGGGCCCCGACCGCTCCCCGGCGAGACCTCGATCTCTCCGACAGTACCGGTCCGGTGCGGCCGGACACCCCGTTCGTCGACGCAGTCAGGGGCCGCCGGATGTGACATCCCGGGCGAGCCCACGTCACCGACGCCGACCACGTCGGCCTGTGCTGCGATGCAGATGGGCTGGGCACCCGATGGCCCACCGAGCCCGACGTCGGGGCAAGCGACACTTCACTCCGACCACTCTCTGTAGTCAAAATGACCACAGGAGAGTACTGTGACCTGACGACAGACGCGCTGGGGGACACATGGACGAGCAGAACGAGACCCATCCGGAGGCTGCAGCGGCCGAATCGGACGCGACGCAGTCGAGCAGACGCGAGCGACCGTTTCGACATCGTGGGCCAAGAGGTGGCGTCGATGCTCCGGGGCATCCAGGAGGCATCGGAGCGCTCCCTGGCGGAAGCCGAGGAGCAGGCCGCAGCGATCAGGGCACGAGCAGAAGCCGAAGCGGCCGCCCTCGCCGAGCGGCTCGCCGAGGCGGAGAGGGACGCCGAGTCGGCCCGCGAGCAGGCGCACCAGGAGCTGGAGGAGGCCAAGCGGGCACGGGCCGAGGCAGCCGAGTCGGCCGAACAGGCCGCACGGAGCCGCGCCGACGCCCTCGACGGCCTCGCCGCCGTCCTCGGGTTGCTGGATCAGGCCGAGGCGGGGGTGACTCGGATGGAGAGCCGAGGCCGCCGACGTCCGCGCCGAGCTCGCAGAGGCCCGCCGGACCGTCGTCTCCCTCCAGGAGCGCAACCAGGACACCCCGAGCCCACCCGATCAGCAGCAGACCACGACCTCCGAGCTCCCGCCGCCCCCGAGCCCGACGGACGACGCTCCGGACCGAGAAACCCTCACAGGGCACCAACGGCACCGCGATCCCAGCCCAGCACGGCCCCGCGCCCGCCGGCCGCCGCGCCCGGCGTCACCGACGCGGTGAGATCAGCCGTGCAGCGCGCGGTGGCAGAGCGGCGACGCATGGGCGAGCGCCAAGATGACTGAGCATCGCCCGGTCGGCCGACACCGGGAGCCGACCTCGAACAGGACGCCGATCGGAACACGCCGGACCACGACCCCGCCCACTGGATCCGGCACCCCCGTCGACGGCGACCGCTACGCCGACCTCGGTCGGGAGATCAGCGATGTGCTGCGCCGGGCTCACGAGGCGAGCGAGCGGATCCTGGCCGAGGCTGGACGCGACGCCGATGCGATGCGCACGTCGGCGTCCGCCCAACGGGCTGAGGCCGAGCGGGAGCGGGCCGAGGCGGCGGACGACCTCCGTCGGGCCCAGGCCATCCTCGACGAGGCCGCGGTGCGGGCGCTCGGCCTGCGAGAGGAAGCCGACCAGGCCCGGACCGCGGCGCTGGCCGAGCTCCACCGTGCCGAGGCGCTCCGGGCGAGCCTCGAGGCCGAACGAGTGGCGCTGCACACCCAGCTCGACGCCGTGCGCGCCGACGACGCGAGACGCCTCGACGCGCAACGCAGCGCCATCGAGGCCCGGCTCCGCGCCGCCCTCGAACTGGTGACCGGCGACACGTCGACCGCGATGGCCCCCGAGGTGATCGATCTCCGGGACGTGCCGCCCCACCGCCTTCACGTCCGACCAACGCCGTGGCCGCGGACACCGCCCGCCGAAGCGGTCCTGTCCACCCAGGGACAGACCCGTCAGGCCCCGGAGCCGCAGGAGGCCACGGCCCACGCCGAGACCGACGATTCGCTGAGCGCGGCGGTCCGCGCCGCGGTCGCACGGGCGATCGGCACTCCGCCCGACCGGGAGCCGAGCGAGAGCAACTGAGCCGGCCCCGTTCGTCGGCTGGTGCCACCGCTGGTCACGTAGACGACACACGGGCAGGAAGTCGGTGGCACGAGGACGGGGACGTCGGCGTTCCAGTTGCCCTGCTGACCGGCGAGCCGGGTGACAGCTGCGGACCGCAGGCAGTCGCGGAACCGTTCAGCACCTGATTGCCGCACCCCTGGGCCCGCACCACGAACGAGGCCGGCCGCTCCTCTGCAACAGGCGCGGCCGCGGCACCCGGGTGAGCCGGGCCGCCACCGAGGCCAGCCGCACCGGCCCCTCCGACGCCACCGGCCACGGGCTGCACCACGTCGACCGCCGACCCGCCGGTAGTCTTCTCGCCCAGCGGCAGATCCCCCCGAGCGCCGGCGGCCAGCGTTGTGACCCTCCTCGACAACCCCTCTCCCCCGGCCGACGGCCGCGGGGCCGACGATCCTTCTCTCGCCCGCCGACTCGGCGCGAGGTGGTCGTCCGTCGTCCTCGCCGCAGTCGTCGTCGCCGCGGTCGCCGTGCCCGTCCTGCTCGCCGGCCTCGCCGCCCTCAGCGGCGTCTGGCGACCGAGCGGCGACTGGGCGGTGCTGGCGCTGCGGGTCGGCGACGTGGGCGGCGACTCCCCGCTCGTCGGTCCCTACTCCCGCTACGGGTGGAACCACCCCGGCCCGATGCTCTACTGGGCGCTCGCCGGGCCGTACCACCTCCTCGGCCGCCAGCCCGTCGACCTGCTCTTCGGCACCGCCCTGCTCAACGCCCTGGCCCTCGCCGGCACCGTGGGCCTGGCGTGGCGACGCGGGCGCCTGGCCCTCGTGCTGCTCACCGGCGCCACGCTGGCCCTCCTGAGCAGCGGCCTCGGCCCCGAGGTCCTGCGCGACCCCTGGAACCCCTACATCACGCTGGCGCCCGTCGCCCTGTTCGCCTTCCTCATGTGGTCCGTGGCCGACGGTGAACGCTGGCCGATCCCGATCGCCGCGGTGGTCGGCTCGTTCCTCGTGCAGAGCCACATCGGGTACGCCGTGCTCGTGGCCAGCATGACCGTCGCGACGATCGGCATCGTCGTGCTCGCTCGGCGCCGGCGCACTCCGACCACGACAGGCCACGCGCATCGACGGCGGACGATCACCGTCATCGCCACCACCGCGCTGGCCCTCGGCCTGTGCTGGGCGCCGGTGGTCGTCGACCAGGTCGCGGGCAGCGGCAACGTCGCCGCCATGGTGAGCTACTTCAGCGGTGGATCGGAGACCACGGTCGGCCTCCCCGACGCCGTGGGGCTGGCCAGCCGCAACCTGGCCCTGCCGTCCGCGCCGTGGCTCGGCGCCGACGAACCGACCGTCCCCGACGGCGGAGGACTCGCCCCCGCGGCACCGATCGGCCTGGTGCTCCCGGCGCTGGCGTTCGTGCTGGCCCTGATCGCCGCCCATCGGGCCGGCGCCCGCAGCGCCGTGCACTTCCAGATCCTCGTCGGCACCGCGGTGCTGTCGGGCATCGTGGCCACGTCGCGGATCACCGGTGAGCCCTACAGCTACCTGCTGCGCTGGTGGTGGGTGGTCTCCGCGCTGTTCTGGCTGTCGGTGGCCTGGAGCGCCGGCATCGCCGCGGTGCGGTGGATCTCGCTCCCCCACTCGGCCCGCCGCGCCATGAGCTGGGTCGCCGTACCGGTGGTCGTCGTCCTGCTCCTCAACACGGGCGCCACCACCGCTCGGGCCGGGTCGAGAGCGGAGGTCCCCGACGGGTCGCTCACGGAGATCCTCGGCGAGCTGGTCGATCCCACCGTCGCCGCCCTCACCGGTCGTGGCCCCCTCCTCGTGCGCACCACCGGATCGGTGTGGGGCACCGCCGGCGACGGCATACGCCTCGAGCTCGAACGAGCCGGCATCCCCGTGGTGGCCGACACCGACGACGCCTTCCGGCTGGGGCCGCAGCGCAGCGCCGACGAACGCACCCCGGCCCACACCCTCTGGGTGGTGAGCGCCGACGCGTCCACCGCGTGGCAGGCCCGACCGGAGATGGAGTTCGTCACCCGATGGGACCCGGTGGACCCCCTCACGCGGGCCCGGTACCTGGTCGCGGTGCAGACCCTGCAACGCCAGCTCATCGCCGCGGGCGAGTTCCGCCTGGCCGTCAACCTGGCCACGGGGGGCGACACCCGCCTCGCCCCGTCGGTGCCCGGCATCGACACCGAGTTGCTCGCCCAGGTGGAGGAGATCCGCCGCATGGGCGACCCGATCGCCCTGTTCCTCGGACCGCCCGTCTGAGCGTCGGCACCCACCAGGTGCCGTCAGAAGACGGTGATGGTGATCTGCCCGTCGGGGTGCACCGTGCACGCACCCGAGTAGATCCCCCGGGTGGCGAAGCGGTGCCGCAGCGTCTCCCCGGCGCGCACCACGAACGGGCCGACCTCCTGGGTCTGCGTCGTCCTGGTTCTCGATCACGAGCTCGGTGCCCACCGGGAGCTGGAGGTCGGAGGGCAACAGCTCCACCGGTTCGCCGGCGGCGACCCGTGCGCCGGTGCCCGGGGGCACCACCACCGAGTAGACCGGCGGCGGCGACGCCTGCTCGCCACCACCCGAGACGACCACGGCGACGAGGACCGACGCCGCCAGGACCAGGACCGCGAGCGTCACGACGGCGAGCAGGCTGCGCCGCCCGGGGCGTGGGACCGCGCTGGGCGCGACCGCGTCGGGCGTCGGCAGGGGCTCGGGTCGAGCGGGTTCCGTCACCGGTGCAGACCGCCGCGACGCTGGGGCAGGGACCGGGGTGTCGGCGGCACCGTCACGACGTCGACCCGTCGTCGGTCCCGGCCAGAAGGAGGCGCAGGTCGTGGGCCATGTCCTCGGGTGGGGTGCCGAAGGTCCACTCCACGAGCACCCGACCCTGGTCGTCGACCACGTAGGTGATGGCCGTGTGGGTCACCTCCGGTTCCCCGTCGGGGCCGACCGTGACCGACGACGCCGCGCCGAACGCGTCCTGGGCGGTCGCCAGCTCCGTCGGGTCGTCCGTGCGAAGGGCGTGATAGCGGTCGCTGAAGGCAGCCAGGTAGGCCGACAGCTTCTCGGGGGTGTCGCGGGCCGGGTCGACGGTGATCATCGCCAGCGGCAGCTCCGCGGCCTCGGCGCCGACCTCCTCACGGGCGGTGCGCAGGTCGGCCAGGGTCGTGGGGCACACGTCCGGACACGACGTGAAGCCGAAGTACACGACGAGCAGCTCCCCGGGGGCGGCCTTCACCGGGAACCGGCCGTCGGGTGCCGGCGTCGTCGCCGGGTCGCGTGCCGACCTCCGGCAACGACACCTGGCCGACCTCGAGGGGCGTGGTGCGCACGATGCCCCGCAGCTCCGAGGCGTTCGCGTCGCCGTCGGATCCCGACGAGCCGCAGCCCGCCAGCACGAGCGCGACCAACACCAGCCCGACGGCGACGCCGGAGATCCTCGATGTCCTCATCACGACTCCAGTCGACCACGACGATCGTGGCGTCCCGACCCGGCGACGGACCCTGCCCACCGGGTCCTTCGTCACCATCGTGGAGCCGGTCGGCGCGGCGCTCAGTGGCTGAACTCGACCTTCGGGATGCGCCGCTCGAGCCATGCCGGGAGCCACCAGTTGCGCTCCCCCAGCAGGCCCATGATCGACGGCACGAGCATCATGCGCACGATGGTGGCGTCGAGGAACACGGCCACGGCGAGCGTGAGACCGAGCTCGGTCGGAGGGATCGGACCGGTCACGCCGAAGGCGATGAAGACCACGATCATGATGGCGGCGGCGTTGGTGATGGGCCGGCCGGTGCGGGCGATGCCCTCGCGGATGGCCAGCTGGGTGTCACCGGTGGCCTCGTAGCGCTCACGGATCGCCGCCAGCAGGAAGAGCTGGTAGTCCATCGACAGCCCGAAGAGCAGGGCGAAGAAGAACAGCGGTGCCCAGGCGTCGACGAAGCCCTGGTGCTCGATGCCGATGAGGCTGGCGCCCCAACCGTTCTGGAACACGAGGGTGGCGAAGCCGAAGCTGGCGGCGACGCCGACGAGGTTGAGCGCCACCGAGAACAGCGCCACGGTCAGGCTCCGGAACACGACCAGGAGCAGCACGAAGGCCACCACCATGATGAGGGCGATGGCCAGCGGCGCCTTGCCGGTGAGCACTGCCGTGAGGTCGTGGTTCTGCGCGGCCGGGCCGCCGACGAGGGCGTCGGGGACGGCCTCGCCGATGCTCGTGCGCAGCCGACCGACGACGTCCGACGTGGCCGAGTCGTCGACCGCGGTGGCCGAGGTCACCCGCACGACCGTGCGACCCGACGGGGCCGGCTCGGCCACGATGCGGGCGTCGACGACCCCCGGGTCGGCGGCGGCGAGCTCCACGACCTGTGCCGCGTCCTGCGCCGCGACCGTGACGAAGATCGGTGCGGCCGCGCCGGGGCCGAAGGACTCGACGAGCATCTCGTAGCCGTCGCGGCTCGTGCGACCCTCGTCGACCACGCCGGCCCCGGGCATGCCGAGGGTCATCCCCAGAGCGGGGCTGGCCAGCAGGAGCAGCAGGACGAGACCGGCCGCCAGGGTGCGACCCGGGTGGCGCAGGGCCAGTCCGGTCCAGCGCGCCCAGCGGCCCTCGGCGGCACGGTCGGGGTCCTTCTCCTTCGAGACCAGGACCCGATCGCCGAGGGCGACGAGCACCGCGGGGAGCAGCGTGAGCGACGCCAACGCGGTGGCGCTCACGGACAGGATCATGCCCAGGGCCATCGACCGGAAGACCATGACGGGCACCACGAAGACGGCGGCGAGCGACAGCACGACGGTGAGCGCGGAGAGGAACACGGCCTTGCCGGCGGTGCCGAGCGTGTTGGCCATGGCCGGCAGGGCGTCGTGGCCGTCCTCGCGTTCCTCCCGGTAGCGCGAGACGATGAACAGCGAGTAGTCGATGCCGACGGCGAGGCCGATCATCATCGAGAAGTTCATCGACCACACCGACAGCGGCGTGGCGAGCCCGAGGAGGTGGAGGGCGGCGAAGCCGACGGCGATGCCGGCGATGGCCAGGACGAGCGGGATGCCCGCGGCGACGGCGGAGCCGAAGGCGACGAGCAGCAAGACGATGGTCGGCAGGCCCGACAGCAGCTCGGCCTTGTGGAGGGCCTCCTCGTTGGAGGTGTTGAAGTCGCTCCAGACCGGCCACTCACCGGTCACCTCGAGCTGGGCCCCGGCCGGAGGCTCGAGGTCGCCGACGAAGGACATGACCTGCGCCGCCGACTCGGGGAGGTCGGCGTCCTCGGTCGCCTCGAGCGGACACCGGGATCAACACGGTCCGACCGTCCGGAGCGACGAGACCGGCCTCGGCGGGCATGGCCAGCGGGTCGACGACCCCGGTGCTGCCCGGCGCACCCTGGCAGCGCGGCCACGACCTCCGCCACACCGGACGGATCGGCGGCGATGGGCGTGTCCTGTCGGTAGACGACGTAGGCCGCCTCCGCGCCGAGCTGGGGGAAGTCGCGCCGCAGCTCGTCGCGCACCGTGACCGACGTGGTGCCGCCCGCCTCCCACCCGGCGCCGGAGAGGGCGCCGGTGAGGGTGAGGGCGAGGGGCGCGGCCACGAGCACGACGGCGAGCCACAGCCACATGACCCGGCGTCGTCGGGTGACGACGGTGCGGGCCAGTCGGGTGAACAGCGGCTCACGAGAGGGCTCCGAGGGGGAACCGGGAACGTGATCGGGTGGCGTGTCCTGCAGGGTCATGGCGGCCTCTCGTGTCGCGACGGGTGTCGATCCTCACCACTGACGTCCCGCCAGGTACCCCTTGGGGTATCAGGAGGGTACCCCTGGGGGTACCTCTGGCGCAACCCTCGGCATCGCGAGCCCAGCCGGCGCCACCGCTGTCCCGACCCCCGGTCGCGCATCCTTCTCGCCGATCGGTGACCTTCGGCCTCTTCACGCGGATACCCCAACGGGTATCTCCTGAAGGAGCCGCGAAAGGTCACCGACCGCAGGCGCCGGTGCAGCCTCCAGCGAGCGACCTGAACGACAGGAGCACTCCCATGACCTCTCCCCTCACTTCGAAGAGAGCCCGACGGCGCTGGGTCGTACCCGTCGTCGCCGGCGCTCTCACCTTGACCCTCGGGATCGGGCCCGCCGGCGCGGCCCTCCCGACGGGCCCCTCGACCGAGCACACCGCCAGCATTCCCCTGGAGGGCGACGTCGCCCAGGAAGGGCGCGCGCGAGCTGGTCGCCATGAGCACCGACGGCGCCCGTGAGGTCTACGTCGGCCGGGGCACCGCCCAGGGCGTCTTCGTCACCGACCGCAACACGCCGGGCCAGTCCTACAAGGTGACCTCGGGCAGCCACTTCAACCCGGCCATCAGCGGCGACGGCAACACCATCGCCTACGTGGTGTACGGCTCGACGCGATCCGTCTACGTGATGGACATCACCGATCCCGCGAACCCCGGACCCGCCCTGTTGGCGAGCAAGTCGACGAGCGGTCAGTCCGGCCAACGGCCTGAGCGACTTCCCGTCGCTCGACTTCGACGGCAACGTCCATCGCGTTCCATTCGACGGCCACCAACCTCGACCCGCTCGTCCCGCCGCCGTCCAGCGGTGGCCCGACCAAGGTCTACGTCCGTGACCTGGTCGCGGAGACCACCGAGATGGTGAGCGTCGACAACTCCGGCGCCGCCCAGGCCGGCAACGCGACCAAGCCGGACCTCTCCGACGACGGGAACCTCGTCGTGTTCGCCTCCGAGGCCGACCTCGCCGGCCCGCCGGCCGGCACCCTGGCGGCCCTCGCCGGCCCCGGTGGCGGCGGTGGCGGCGGCGGCGGTGGCGGCGGTGGCGGCGGTGACGAAGGCGAAGAGGAGACCACGACCGTGACCCAGGTCTGGGTCCGTGACCGCTCCGCCGAGACCACCACCATCGCCAGCACCGACAGCGACGGCGTGCCCGGCAACGCGGGCAGCGCCCTCGTGTACGGCCCCACCATCTCGTCCGACGGCACCGTCGTGGCGTTCGAGTCCGACGCCACCAACCTGGTGGCCGGCGACACCAACGCCCGCACCGACGCCTTCCACAAGGACATGGGCACCGGGGACACCACCCGGGTGAGCGAACGCACCCCGTTCGACGAGTTCGGCGCGTTCCATGCGGTCACCCCTGACCGGGTGCTCGACACCCGCAGCCCCCTCGACCCCATGGGTCCCGGTGAGACCATCACCGTCCCCATCGCCGGCATCGGCGACGTCCCCGAGGACGCGGTCGCCGTCGCAGTGAACGTGACCGTCACGGCACCGACCGCCGAAGGCTGGCTGACCGTGTGGCCGGCAGGCGACTCGATGCCTCCCACCTCCACCATCAACTTCGTCCCCGGGCAGACCGTCGCCAACGCGGCGACGCTCAGCCTGGGTGTCGACGGTGAGGTGGCGATCAACAACTCGGCCGGCTCGACCCACGTCGTGGTCGACGTCGCCGGCTGGTACGACGACGCGCAGCTCAGCGCGGGTGGCGGCTTCGTGTCGATGCCCCCCGTCCGGGCGCTGGACACCCGCACGATCGCCGACCCGGTCGGCCCCGGCGAGACCGTCGACCTCCCGGTCGCCGGCAGCTTCGGCGTGCCGAGCGACGCCACCGCGGTGGCCCTCTCGGTCACCGTCGACGCCCCGACCGCCGAGAGCTGGCTGACGGTGTGGCCCACCGGTGACCCGGAGCCGCTGGCCTCCACGCTCAACTTCACCCCGGGCGCGGTGGTGGCCAACAACGCCGTGGTCGGTGTCGGCACCGACGGCAGCGTGAGCATCCGCAACGCCTTCGGCACGACGCACCTCATCGTCGACGTCGTCGGCTGGTTCGATGCAGAGCTGCCCAACGGCGGCTTCACGCCGCTGACGCCGGCTCGGCTGTTCGACAGCCGTCCGTCGAGCCCGGTGACCAGCGCCTCTCCCAAGGAGCTCACGGTCATCGGCACCGGCGGCGTTCCCGCCATGGGCGTCACGTCCGTGGCCCTCAACGTCACGGTCACCTCGCCGAGCGCGGCCGGATGGCTGACGGTGTTCCCCACGGGCACACCGAAGCCCCTGGCCTCCAACCTGAACTTCGTCGCCAATCAGACGGTGGCGGTGCAGGTGCTCGCCCAGGTGGGCGCCGACGGCAAGATCACCCTCGCCGTCGACCCGGCGGTGACCACCCACATGGTGGTCGACGTCGTCGGCTGGTACTCGGGCGTGCAGGTCTCCGAAGGAGGCCTGGGCGCCGTCGTCAGCGGCGACGGTGAGCACGTCGGCTTCGAGTCGCTGTCGTCCACGCTCACCGCGGGCGACGTGAACGGGGTCGTGGATGCCTTCGTGCGGGACCTGAGCCCGGCGCTGACCGAACGGGTCAGCGTGGTCGACGAGACCCTCGGCGGCACGGAGGCCACCGGCACCCGCGTCGACGGCAACACCGGTGAGACCGTGCCCCAGAAGAACGGCGTCGACGTCGCCGTGAACGACGACGGCTCGATCGTCGCCTTCAACTCCAACGGCAACCTCACGGACGACCGGACCGAGAGCGAGGAGACGCCGGGCGCCATCAGCACCGAGCCCAGCATCTTCACCCGCACCCGGTAGTTCCACCTCGACGGGCCGGGCGCCACAGCGCCCGGCCCGTCGTCTTTCACGAAGAGGATCTTCCAATGACTGCACATCGAGAAGAGACCAGAAGGGGCCTGGTCACCCGGGGACGGGTCGTCATGGCCCTCGCTGGTGCCCTGCTCCTCCTCCTCCCCCCGCTCAGCACGACCTTCGTCGCCCAGGCCGAGCCGGTGCCACCTCCCGGCGTCACCATCCTCCTGAACGGCACACCGATCAGCGGGGAGGGCGGCAAGATCGACAGCTGCGTCCTCTCGATCGACATCAGCGGCCTCGAGGTCGACGCCGATCCGGCGACGGCGATCGGGGTGACGGTCAAGGCCGTCGGGCCCACGGTCCCGGAAGGGACCGAGGCCACGCTGGTCGACGACACCGCGACCACCACCGAGGCCACGTGGAGCAGCGACTACGACATGACGGCCCTCGTGGCCCCCTATGAGCGCAAGCCCAACGGCTACCACCTCCGCGTGATCGTGAGCATCGACGACGTCACCGCGGGTGAGAAGACGGTCTGGCTCGGATGCGGGGAGCCCCAGACGGGGACGCCCTCGCGACTCGTGTTCGCCGTCGCCTGGCAGGGGTGGGACGGCGCGGTCCTCCCCGGACCACCGGCCGACCTGACCATCGGATGGGAGGGCGACTTCCTCCTCGAGGGCTCGGTGAACATGGGCCCCAGGGGCACGGCCCGCTGCGTCTACGAGCCCGGCAACGCCGTGCTCGACTGCGTGTACGAGAACCCGGGACACGGCGGGAAGATGCCCGGCCTGATCCTCCCCGGCAGCCCCCAGGCCGAGTACACGGTCACGGTCGCCGGCGTCCCGGTCGGCTGGAAGGTCGACACGACGACCATCGGGACCTTCGTCGGGCGCGACACCTGCCCCCGCGGCCACGACGGCGGCCACGAGGACGGCCACGAGGGCGAGACGCCGACGATCGCCGCCGAGGAGGGCGGCGGTGGTGAAGGTGGCAACTCGTGCACCCACACCGTCGTGCTGATCCAGGACCCGCCCCAGGACACGCCCCCCGAACCCCCGGCACCCGACGAGCCCGATCCGGGTGCGCTCGGCGCCGCGGCCGGCGCAGGTGCCGCCCAGCCCGTCGCAGCCGCTGCCCAGTTCACCGGCTGACGGTCACGTCGCCATTCGACGAACACGGAAGGACGCCCACCCAGAGCGGTTGACCCACCACGAAACGTCGGAGTCGGGCGGGACTTTCTCCTCCTCTTCGGACGAAATCGGGTGGGTGTCCTTTCGTTCCGGTGTCGCGGCCTCCATACTTCCCAAGGGCGGAGAACCCCTGCGGTCGCTCGCGCGCCCGCCCCGTCCGACGACGAGGATCACCGAGTGATCGACATCACCTCACCGCAACTCATCCTGGATCCCGCCGAGCTCCCGGACCTGGCGCCGATGATCCACCGCCAGCGCCTCGTCATCGAAGGACACGTCGACCGGCTGATCACCGCCGAGATGGTGTCGCGCTACCTCACCGAGCTGTCCGACGTGCTCGACATGACCACGATCCTCGAGCCCACCACGCACCGATCCGACTCCTACGGATGGGCCGGGTGGATCCACTGGGAGACCTCAGGCGCCCACTTCTACGCGTGGGAGCAACCGCTGCGCTTCTTCAGCGTCGACATCTACACCTGCAAGGCCTTCAGCGCCATCGACGCGCTCGACTTCACCGCCCGCTTCTTCGACACGTCGACCTGCGTGGCCAAGGGCTTCTGATGGCCGACCTCCGCGAGCTGGCCGACCACGTGATCGTGACCGGCGACCGCGGCAGCACGCCGTTCGGCCTGTACGCCATCCCCGGCCGCGACCCTGCCGCCGAGCTGGGCCGAGCCATCGAGATCGAGGTCTTCGGGGAGTTCTTCGACAACAGCCCGGAGCTCCTCCACGAGGAGTACGCGCCCTACGACGACAACTCCTTGTTCCTCGTGGTGCTCGACCACCGGCTGCGACGACCCGCCGGGGTGCTGCGCATCCTGCTCCCCCACGGCCCGATGAAGTCGCTCGACGACATCGCCCGCGGCTGGGGCGAGCCGACCGACGACGTCATCGCCCGAACGCGACCGACCATGGAACGCCGCGCCATGTGGGACATCGCCACGCTCGCGGCGATGCCCGACTACCGGGGTTCGTCGACCAACGGGCTCATCACCCTCGCCCTCTACCAGGGCCTGGCGATGCTCGGCACCCAGAACGAGGTCAAGTGGGTCGTGGCGGTCCTCGACCTCGTCGTGCTCGACCTGATCCAACAGATGATCTCGCGCCCCTTCCACCGCTTCGCCGGGCTGGAGCCGCGCCGCTACCTCGACTCGCCCTCGAGCCTCCCGGTGTTCCTCGAGGCCGAGGACTACCAACCACGCCTGGCCCTCACCGACCCCGACATGTACGAGATCCTGTTCGAGGGCACGGGGCTCGAAGCCGCGGTCTCGACCCCCGACTACGGGCGCAGCGCCCGAGAGGGTCTCGATGCCGCCATGCTCGTCACCGCCGAGCGCGGGTCGCTGCGAGCCACGGGCTGAGCGCCCGCTCCGTCAGCTCAGGACGACACGGAGCGCAGCCGCGGCCCCGACGCCGAACCGATCCGGCGGACGACGTCGACGAGGCCGTCGGGGGGCACGGCCGGTGAGAACAGGAAGCCCTGGGCTTCCACACAACCGAGCTCGGTGAGCGCCTCGGCCTCGTCCTCGGTCTCGACGCCCTCGGCCACCGTCGTGATCTCGAGGGAGTTGGCGATGGCCACGACCGCGGCCACCATGCTCGCGCCCGGTCCCTCGCGGTCGAGGGCCGCCACGAAGGTGCGATCGATCTTGACCTCGTCGACCGGGAGCCGGCGCAGGTAGGCCAACGACGAATAGCCGGTCCCGAAGTCGTCGATGGAGATCTTCACGCCGCAGGCCCGCAGCGCGGCCAGGTGACCCGAGATCGTCTCGACGTCGTTCATCAACATCGACTCGGTGAGCTCCAGGCACAGCGACGATGCCGGGATCCGGTGGCGCAGCAACGCCCGGGCCACGTGGTCGATCATCGAGTCGTCGCGCAGCTGTCGCACCGAGAGGTTCACCGACACGCTCATCATCTCGGGTCGCGCCATGAGGTCGTGGAGCCGGCGCAGCTGGGCGCACGCCTGGTCGACGACCCACGCCCCGATCTCCACGATCATCCCCGTGTCCTCCGCGATGGGGATGAAGTCCGCGGGGCTGACCGATCCGAGCGTGGGATGGTTCCAGCGCAGCAGCGCCTCCATGCCGACCACCCGACGGTCGCTGAGGCGGAGCTTCGGCTGGTAGTGCACCGTCAGCTCGTCGCGCTCGAGGGCGAGGCGCAGCTCTCGTTCGAGCAGCAGCCGCGACGCCACGCGCTCGCGCATGGAGGCGTCGAAGACCACGACCGCGTCGCCGCCCTTCGCCTTGGCCTGGTACATCGCGGTGTCGGCGTCGCGCAGCAGGCCCTCGCTCTGCGGTCCCTCCGAGCCGGCACCGTGGACCGACAAGCCGACGCTGGACACGACCATCACCTCCGCGTCCCGGACCGTGAAGGGGGTGCGCAGCGAGAGCCGGATCCCCTCGGCGAACTGACGGGCGCGCGTCGACGTCGAGTCCCTCTGCGACGACGACGAACTCGTCGCCGCCGATGCGGCCGACCACGTCGTTCTCACGCACGTTCCGGGTCAACCGCTCGGCGACGGCGATCAGCAGCTCGTCACCGGTCGTGTGGCCCATCGTGTCGTTGACCAACTTGAACCGGTCGAGGTCGAGCAACACCACGGCGACGTGTTCCCGCCCACCCCTGGAGACATCGAGCACCCGGTCGAGGTGCTCCTCGAGGAAGACCCGGTTCGGGAGTCCGGTCAGGCTGTCGTGGGTGGCCTGATAGGCGATGCGGTCCTGGGAGGTCGCGTGCTGGTGCAACGCCCGGAAGAGCCGCCACGACGCCGTCACCGTCAACGCCAGCACGATGCCCGCCAGCACCAGGCGCTCACCGCCGTCGGACGACCGCGCTCGGGGTGACCAGCACGATCGCCGGAACCGACAGCGCCGCGGCCACGAAGAGGAGACGCCCGCGACGCGGCGCGACCTCGTCCGACGGGATGACCTCCCCCACCTTGCGCACCGACGGGTGCACCACTGCGGCGGTGAAGGCCACGAAGGCGAGCACGTAGGCGACGTCGATCACGTGGGTGGGCAGGTCCACCATCCGGGTGTCGGCGAGCATGTACACGACGTCGCCGACCAACAACGCGAGCGATGCGACGAGGACCAACCGGAACGCCAGCGGCGGTCGACGCGACGCCGAGAAGGCCATCCGAGCGCCCATCGCCACGACGAAGACCGATGCCGCCGGGTAGGCCGCCAGCAGGATCCGTACCGCCAGGGGGGCACCGGCCTGAGCGAACGCGGGGATGACGAGGAAGACCCAGGCGAGCGCGAGCACCGCCAACGCCGCGACGACGGCGTCGAGCACGGCATCGAGGTCGCCGGAGCGTCCCCGCCTCCCTGCTCGGGCGAGCCCGGCCAGCGCGACGGCGATGATGGCGTAGCCGGGCAGGATGATGAGGTCCGGCAGGATCGACCGCTCCGAGGAGAGATCACCCAGCGTGTCCGAAGGCGATCCGCAGGAGGCCCCCGACCAGGAAGAGGGCGAAGGCCCCGAGCACCGCGACCCACGGCCATTGCGGCTGGGGCCGGTAGGTCCGCACGCCGTAGATGGTGCCGGCCACGCGCCAGCACGGCGAACAACGCGAAGGTGACCTGGGCCTCACGGTCGAGCCACCCCACGGCGTGCAGCAGGACCCAGGCCCCGCCGAAGACGCCGACCGCGGCGGCCAGGCGCGCCGAGGACTGCCCCGACGTCACCTCCGCACTCGATCCCATGGCATCTCCTGGCCCCGGGCACGGGACTCCCGGCGGTCCCAGACCGCCCTCTGTGCCTTTTTCGGCCATCGGCGGCGCCGACTTGACCGAAACGGGACCCATGGCACCCTTCCGACCACGCTGAGTGGCCGAGCCGACGGAGGAGCCGCCGCACCACGGCGTCGGCGTGCGCCGAGAGCGTGTGCGGCGAGCCGAACCACGGCTGGTTGACTGGAGGGGTGCTGATCGTCAAGGACCTCGTCGTCGAGATCGGTGGCAAGACCATCGTCGACGGCGTGACCTTCCAGGTCCGACCGGGCGACAAGGTGGGCCTGGTCGGCCGCAACGGCGCCGGCAAGACGACGCTGTTCACCACCCTCGGCGGCGCCATGTCACCCAAGTCGGGCTCCGTGCGCCGCGACGGGGCCACCGGCTACCTGTCGCAGGATCCTCGCCAGGAGCTGGTGCCCGACGACACGAGCGGGCTGGCCCACGTGCTCTCCGGACGCGGGCTCGACGACGCCGCCAACCGGCTCGAGAAGCTCCGACTCGCGCTCGAGGAGGACGCCAGCGAGCGCAACATCGCCCGCTTCTCCGATGCCCAGGAGCAGTTCGAGAACGCCGGCGGCTACGCCGCCGAGGCCGAGGTGCACCGGCTGGTCGACGGTCTGGGCCTCCAGGCCGACCGGCTCGACCTCGCCCATCGGGGCGCTCTCGGGCGGTGAGCGACGCCGCCTCGAGCTCGCCCGGATCCTGTTCGGGGGAAGCGACCTGCTGCTGCTCGACGAACCCACCAACCACCTCGACGCCGACGCCCGCGACTGGCTCCTGCGCTTCCTGCGCGGCTACCGGGGTGCACTCGTCGTCATCTCCCACGACCTCGACCTGCTCGACGAGGCCATCACCCGGGTGATCCACCTCGACCGCGAGGAAGAGGAGGCCGTCGGGGAGATCGTCGAGTACAAGGGCACCTACAGCCAGTACGTGAAGGCCCGCGCCCGCGACGAGGAGCGGCTGGCCAAGGTGGCCGAGCAGCAGCGCGTCGAGATCCAACGACTGTCGGTGTTGGCCGACTCGATGCGCGGCCAGACCGCCAAGCGGGCCCGCGTGGCCAAGACGCTCGACCGACGCGTCGGACGGCTCGAGGCCGACCGGGTCGACGGGCCCTCGGCGCGGCGCACCCTCGACCTGCGCTTCCCCGAGCCGCCGTCCACCGGGCGCACCACGCTCACCGCCACCGGGCTGTGGAAGGGATTCGGCGCGACCGACGTCTTCGCCGACGTGAGCTTCGACGTCGGGCGAGGCGAGCGCCTGCTCATCATGGGCCTCAACGGTGCGGGCAAGACCACGCTGCTCAAGGTGCTGGCCGGGGAGCTGACGGCCGACATGGGCACCGTGGAACTGGGCCTGCGGGTGGACCCCGGCTACTACGCCCAGGAGCACGAGGGCATCACGTCCGGTCGCAGCCTGCTCGACCACATGCGCGACCAGGCGGGCCTCGGCGAGGAGGCCCTCCGCGCCCTGATCGGCATGTTCGGCCTCTCCGGCGACAAGGCCTTCCAGGACGCCGGCACCCTCTCGGGCGGCGAGAAGACCAAGCTGGCGCTGGCCCAGCTCGTCGCCGGTCGCCACAACCTGCTGTTGCTCGACGAGCCGACCAACAACCTCGACCCGATGTCACGCGAAGCCATCGGGATCGCCCTGGCGCAGTGGCCGGGCACGATGATCGTCGTGAGCCACGACGTCGAGTTCGTCCGGGCGCTCGACCCCGACCGCACCCTGCTCATGCCCGAGGGCCAGCTCGACTACTTCAGCCCCGAGATGCTCGAGCTGGTCGAGCTGTCCTGACCTCGTGCTGGCCGCCGCTCGTCCCGGCCCTGCCGCGGGCCGGGACGACGGGCTCGGGTCAGGGCGCGACGCTCATGAAGTCGGTGAAACCCGAGGCATCGTGGCGTCCGATGCTGGAGTGCTCGAAGAGCCCCGCACCGACCTGGCCGTTGCAGCGGGCGATGCCGACGTGGTCGAGCATGCCGAAGCTCGTCGCTGCGGCGTTGGCGGGGTCGTCGAGGTCGTAGACCGCACCCTCCACCCAGCCCCGACCACGCCACTGGCCGTGGGTCCACTGGGGATCGGAGCCGTAGCCGCAGCCGGCGGCCAGCGCCACGTAGCCCTTGCTCTCGATCTCGACGACCAGCGGGGACCCGTCGGGCTCGGTGGCGGTGATCGTGGCTCCGGTGGGGATGCGCGTGCCGGAGCGGTAGTGGATGTCGTACGTCGGGTAACCGAGCGTCTCGACGCCCTTGCCGCTGTCGGCCGGCCACACCCGCAGGGCGTCGTTGAGGAAGCGGTGCCCGTCGGCGGTCTCGTTGGCGATGAAGACCAGTGCGTGGTCCTCCATGCGCAACGGGGCGTAGACCCACCAGAAGCCGTAGTCGGCGTTGGGTTCGGCGGCGGCGCGCCCCGGCGGCGTCGGCTCGCCCACCGGCCGGATGCCCCAGGAGCGATCGCGGGTGCCGACCCAGGTGTCCGGCGTGACGGTGAACTCCTCACCGGCCACGTCGATCACGCCTTCCCAGGTGCCGACCTGCGCGAACCGCTGGGCGTCGAGGATCACGCTGCCGCCGGCGCGCATCAGGTGCGGGGACTCGTCGACGGCGGGGTACGAGCCGCGCCAGTGCAGGTCGAGCGAGAGGCCGTGGTCGGCGGCGTCGCAGATCACCCGGAGCTCTTCGAGGGGTTTCACGACCTCGATGCGGTACGGGCCGACGGACTGGTTCATCCGGTCGTCCCCGAGGGCGTCGGAGGTGCGCACCACGTGCTGCTCGTTGCCCCGGCGCACGCAGGCGAAGGCGTCGATCACCCCGAGGTTGGGGTAGACGCCGAGGCCCGTGATGAGGAAGATCTCCCCGCTGCGATCGTGGGCGTTGATGTAGCAGCGGTCGTAGAAGTTGCGGTCGCTCGACGCCGGGTAGGCGAGGGAGTACGGGGCCTGGTGGAGGGGGTACTCGTCGACGGGGATGGGGGGCACGAAGGTCTCCAGATCGGTCAGGGGGTGTGCCCTGTGACACTGTCACAGAACCCGCAGGGGCTGCCCGCCCGCCTCGCCGAATCAGCCGTCGAGCAGCGTCTCCGCCCACGATGCGCCCTCGGCCAGGCCGGGGAGGACGGCCACGACCTCCGACCCGACCGTTCGCATGTAGGCGCCCAGGAGGTCGTTCGCCGCCAGCGCCTGCTGCACGGGCACGAACTGGAGCCGAGGGTCCCGACAGAAGGCCAGGAACAACAGCCCGCCGGAGCCGGCCGGCCCCGACCGACCGGGCGCCTCCTCCACCTGCGGGATGCCCGCAGCCAGGTTGTAGCTGCGCCGGTACAGGCCTCGATCGCCCGAGGCCCGATGGGCGACGGCGACGTGGGAGCGAGGGTCGGTGACCGGACGGCCGTCGGGCCCTTCGGCATCGAGGTCGAGCGGTGCCGCCTCGTCACGCTCGCTGATCGGCGCACCCGAACGGCGATGCCGCCCGATCACCCGCTCGCGGTCGAGGAGGTTCAAGTCGTCCCAGGCGGCCAGGTCCAACAGGACGTGGCGCAGGACCAGGTAGGTGCCGCCGACCATCCACGCGGGCCCGTCCTCGGGAGCCACCCACACGGCATCGGCGAAACGCCGATCGGCGGTGGTCGGGTTCGAGGTGCCCTCGCGGAAGCCCAGGAGGTTGCGGTGGGTCGACCGCCCGCCGCCCGACCCCTGTGCGTCACCGGCCGGAGGGCCGAAGCCGAGGTGCGACCACCGCACCGCGGCGATCCCCTCGCCCACCCGGACCAGGTTGCGCACGGCATGGAGGGCGACCTGCTGGTCGTCGGCACACACCTGGAGGCAGAGGTCGACCGGCACGGTGCCCGAGTCGAGCTCGTCACCCGGGAACACCGGGAGCGGCTCGAGGGCCTTGGGCCGCCGTCCGGCCAGCCCGAAGCGGTCGGCACCGCCGGCGCCGAACAGGCCGAGGCCGGCGCCGAGCGTGATCGTGAGTCGCGCCGGTGGCCGATCGTCGGCTTCGCCGGTGTCGACGGGCGGGAGCCTCGAGCTCGGCGACCGCTCCCCCACCTGCTGGGCACCGGCGAGTCGGGGCGCCGCCTCGCTCCAGCGATCGAGCAGGGTGCGCAGCTCGTTCGCGCCGCCGGACGACGTCGAGGCCGACGACGACGGCGTGCGCTTGCGCCGGGGTGGCGATGCCCGCCTGGTGCGGGCCGTGGAAGGCCACGACGCCGCCATCGGCGAGGCGATCCTCCTCGGGCGACGTCGTCGTATCCGCCACCCCCGGGGCGGTGACGGCGCCCGAGAGGGCGAGCCCGCCGACCGCGGCCGCCCCGGCTCCTGCCCATCCCAGGACGCGTCGACGACTGACGGACTCCATGGGTGCAGTGTCGCGCCCGACCGGCTCCCCCGGTGAGCGCGCGACCCCGTCGTCAGCTCAGGGCGACGAGGCCGAGCCCGGCAGCCGCCACCGCGGTGCCCGCGGCGGCGCGCACCGTGGCGCGGTTGCGCAGCTGCGCCCCGCCGACGGCGCCGAGGCCGTGGAGGGCGACGGTGGCCAGGACGAAGCCGCCCACGTAGGCCAGCGGCGTCGCGCCGGCCGGCAGCTCACCGCCGTGGGCGAGGCCGTGGGCGGCGCCGAAGAGCACCACCACGCCGGGGAGCCACCGTTGCGCGGTGTCGACCGCTCCGGTGACGGCGAGGCCGAGCAGGACCACCGACGCCGCCACGGCCAGCTCGATGCCGGGGAAGGTGACCCCGGCGATGCCGACCGACCCACCGGCGATCATCCCGACGACGAACGCCGCCGGCAGGAGCCACGCCCGGCGGCGGTCGGCGACGAGCGCTGCGACCACACCGACCGCGAGCATGGCCAACAGGTGATCCGGCCCGAGGAGGGGGTGGACCACGCCGTCGACCAGGCCATCGGCCGGATGCCCGGTGTGGGCTGCGACCGGACCGGCCGCGAGGAGAGCCGCGCCCACCGCCCCGGCCAGCGACGCGGCGATCGTGGCCCGTCGCATCGGGCGTGGCGGCATGGTGGCGGGGCTCGTCATCGGTGCGTTCGTCGATCTCACAGCGGTCACCCTAGGACGCCCGGGGCGGCTGCCCCGGCTCTGCCGGACCCGTCCCGAGGAGCCGACTCAGGCCACCCGGAACGCTCAGGGGTCCTTGGGGAGCCCGAGGAGGCGCTCGGCGATCACGTTGCGCTGGATCTCGCTCGTTCCCGCCGGCGATCGACAGCGCCCGGTTGCCGAGGAAACCGCCCGCCCAGACGGCACCCTCGCCCTCACCGGTCACGGCGTCGGCGCCGAGCAGGTCGAGGCCGACCTCCTGGACCCGCTGTTCGTGTTCGACGCCGAGGAGCTTGCGGACGCTGGCCTCGGGCCCGACGCCTCCGCCGGCCAGGGCGCGTTGCGTGGCCCGCACGCCGAGCATGGCGATGGCATGGGCGTCCACGACGAGGTGGCCGAGCCGCTCGAGGACCAGAGGGTCGGAGCAGGACGCCGCGGTCCGCGGGCGAGGTCGAACAGCGATGCGACACCAGGGCCGAACGACGATCCGGAGGCCATCGCCACCCGCTCGTTGGCCAGCGTGGTGCGCGCGCAGGCCCAACCGTCCCGGGGCCCGCCGACCAGGCAGTCGTCGGGCACCACCACGTCGACCAGGGAGACCTCGTTGAACATGGCCATGCCCGTCAGCTCACGCAGCGGTCGCACCTCGATGCCGGGCGTGCCCATGTCGACGAGGAAGCAGCCGATGCCCTCGTGGCGAGGGGCGTCGGGGTCGGTGCGGGCCAGGCAGATCGCCCAATCGGCGAACTGGGCCATCGAGGTCCACACCTTCTCGCCGGTGATCGACCAGCCGCCGTCCACGCGCACCGCCCTCGTCGTGAGGGCGGCGAGATCGCTCCCGGCGCCAGGTTCGGAGAACATCTGGCACCACTGGAGCTCACCGCGCAGCGACGGGCCGATGAAGCGCTCCTGTTGCTCGGCGGTGCCGTGGCCGATGAGCGTGGGCAGCACCCAACCGGCGATCTGCAGGTGGGCGCGACGCACCTTCGCGGCGCGCAGTTCGGCGTCGATGGCCAGCTGCTCGACCGGCGAGGCGTCCATCCCCCACGGCGCGGGCCAGTGCGGCGCCAGGTAGCCGGCATCGGCCAGGCGGGCGCGCCACTCCGAGGTGGGATGACGTCGCAGCTCCTCGACGAACGCCCTGGTCCTCACCCGGGCCGGTTCGGCCTCGGCGGGCAGGTCGATCGTGAGCGAACGACGCTGGCCCGACGCCACCGCCGTGGCCACGCGGACCCGGGCGTCGTCCGCACCCGGGAGGAGCGACCGCAGGGCGGTGGCCCGCTTCAGGTAGAGGTGGGCGTCGTGCTCCCACGTGTACCCGATGCCGCCGAGGACCTGGATGCACCCCTGCGCGCACCGGAACCCGGCTTCGAGGGCGAGCGCGGCCGCCGACCCCTGGGCGACGTCCCATCCCGGCTCCGTGGGATCGTCGAAGACGCCGGCCGCGTCCCAGACGGCCGCTCGGGCGGCCTCGAGGGCGACGCGCATGTCGGCGCAACGGTGCTTGACGGCCTGGAACTGGCCGATGGGGCGCCCGAACTGCACCCGGACCTTGGCGTACTCCGCGGCCGTGTCGACGCACCAGCCGGCCACTCCCACGGCCATCGCGCCGGAGAGGACCTCGGCCAGCCGCAGCGGCGCGTGGGCCCGTGCGGCGACCAGCCATCGATCCGCCGGGAGGGCCACGTCGACGGTGGCCTCGGCCAGACGGGCGCTGCGATCGAAGCTCGGCAGGGTCCGCAGCTCCACCTCCGATCGGTCCAGCACCACCCACGCGGTCTCGTCGACGTCGACACCGGAGGCCGCCGCAGCCCCCTGGTCGTGGATCGTCACGGGGACCAGGAGGTCGTCGACGAGCGTGCCGCCCCACAGCGCCGCGCACCTCCCCTCGACGTGCACGCGGCCGTCGCGGAGCGTCGCCCGGAGGTCGCTGGTCGCGGCGAAGCCGCCGATGCGGCGTCCCTCCACGAGGCCACGGGTGCGGTCGGCCTGCTCACCCCACCGGTCGAGCGCGGCGGCGACGACCATCGTCGGGAGGATCGGCCCGGGAGCGCACACCCCGCCGAGCTCCTCGAGCACGACCGCCGCCTCGAGCACCCCCGCCCCCTGTCCCCCCCGGGCCTCGGAGACCGCCAGCCCGAACCAGCCCAGCTCGGCCATCTCGGACCAGGCCGACGGAAGCTCCTCGCCGTCGATCTCGACCAGTCGGCGGGCCTCGGCCCTCAGCTCGCGGGTGGCCGTCCAACGCTGCGCGGTCGAGGCCAGCTCACCGTGGTGGTCCCACACGCCGATGCCCATCAGGTGTCGTCCCCCTGCCGCTCCGGTCCGAGGGCGTCGACGCGACGGGCCCGTTCCCGGATCATCCGGCCAGCTCCCTGAACCGCACGTAGCGCTCCGCTGCGGCCTCGGACCAGACCGGGTCGGGCTCCACGCGCGAGGTGGTGCGGGCCCATCGAGAGGCGCTGGCGCCCGGCGCCTCGAGGCCCGCCGACTGACGGGCCAACCAGGCCGTGCCCAGCGCGGCGCCCTCGGGCACCGCCACGACGTCCACCGGCAGCGAGGTCCCGTCGGCGAGGGCCTGGAGCCACGCCGGGTTCCGGACGCCACCGCCGGTGGCGACGATCCGCGTGACCTCGACGCCGGCGAGGTCGATGATGTGGCGCACCACGAAGGCCGAGGCCTCGTGGGCCGCGCGGAGCAGGGCATCGGGACCGAGGCCGACGTCGAGGTCGTGGAGCGACCCTCGGCGAGCGGGGTCGTGGAAGGGCACCCGTTCACCGCGGACGTACGGCAGCCAGACCGGGATCCGAGCGGGATCACCCGGCACGGTCGACGGCGCCCACGGGTCGACACCGACCGTCTCGGCGACCCAGTTCACGAAGAAGCCCCCGGCGTTCGACGGTCCGCCGATGGCCGACATCCCGGCGGCGGTGTGGGGCGTGGTCCACAGCCCCTCCACCTCGCGCCACTGCGCGGACACCACCCATGTGATGAGCGTCGTCCCGAGGATCACGAGGACGTCGCCGTCGTGATCGGCGCCCGCCACGAGCTGCTCGCCCAGGGCGTCGATCGTGCCGGGACCGAGCGCGGCGCCCCCGGCGGCGGCGACCTGGCCGATCGGGCCGGGCCCGGCGGCGATCGGCGCCAACCGACCGGTGTCGTCGAGCCCGGCGGCGGCGGCCACCTCGGGGCTCCAGCCGGTGCGGTCGAAGAGGGGCATGGCCGTGAACGCCGTCGCGTAGTCGATGCACCCCGTGCCGCTCAGCGCCGCGTTGGCGACGGCCTGCGCGGGCCAGTACCCCGCAGCAGCCGGATGGTGCTCCACCAACCAGGCCAGGAAGTTCCCCACCTCGCCGCGGTCAGGCCCCGTCGCGTCGGGCGGGCTCGCCCCCCTCGCGTCGCCGTAGAGCAGGCCGACCGAGACGGGTCGGCCCTCCTCGTCGACCGCGCACAACGACGGCACCATGGCCGCCACGTCGACGGCGACGATGCGGTGGGTCGCGCCCAGTGCGGCCACCAGTTGCTCGAGTGCCTCGCGCACTCCGTCCCACCAGGCCTCGGCGGCATCGTGAGCCAGCTCACCGGCATGGTCGGCCCGGAGTCCGTGAGGCACCCGGGTGCGCGCCACCACCTCGCCGTCCGCGTCGACGGCCAAGGCCTTGACCGACGTGGTGCCGATGTCGATGCCCACGGTCACCTCGGTCGACATCGTCCCCCTCGTCACGCCCCGGCGCCGCCGGTCGGGCACCGGATATCTGACACCCACGTCAGGCAGCGAATGTAGCGTGCGCAGCAGCGAGACCGCCGACCTGGGGAAGGGCGCGATGGCGAACCCGGCAGCGAGCACCTGATGGCCGCACCGCCCTCGCTCGACGGCACCTTCGGTGATGGTGACCGGTGCGTCGTCGGGCATCGGGGCCGCGCTCGCACCCACGCTGGCCGAACGGGGCGCGACCGTCGCGCTCGTGGCTCGCCGGGGCGATCGCCTCGACGAGGTGGCCGACGCGTGCCGTCGCCGCGGTGGCGACGACCACCGGACCTGGGCGGTGGACCTGTCCGACCCCCGGCGCGCGGCCTCCGTCGCGATCGAGGTGTGGGACGCGTTCGGCCACCTCGACGTCGTCGTCAACAACGCGGCCCGTCCGATGCGCCGACCGGTGAATCGCCTCGACGTCGACACGGTCGAGGAGGTGATGCGCACCAACTTCTTGTCGCCGGTGGCGATCAGCCTCGCCGTCCTCCCTCGGATGCTCGACCGCGGTCGAGGGGTGATCGTGAACGTCTCGAGCCTCGGTGGCCGCCTCGGGATCCCTCACGAGGCGGCGTACTGCGCGTCGAAGTTCGCGTTGTCCGGTTGGTCCGAGGCGATGGCGATGGACCTGTGGTCGTCACCGGTCGAGGTCCGCCTGGTCACCCCCGGCGCCATCGACACCGAGATCTGGGACCAGCCCGGGAACGACGCTGCGGCCTACGACGGACCGTTCGAGCCACCGACCACCGTGGCCCACGCGATCTGCGAGGCGATCCTGGGCGACGACTTCGAGTGCTACGTCCCCGACATGAAGGCGGTGGCCGAGTTCAAGACGTCCGACATCGATGCGTTCCTCGCGGGGACCGCCTCGATGATCGCCGCCGGCCCGACGGACGAGAGAGAGAACCCGTGAAGGCGCTCCGATTCCTCACCGAACCCGAACCGTGGCCCGACGACCTCCCGGTCGACGCGCCCCGCCTCCTCCGCAACCTCGCCACGGTGCCCATGGCCCTCGTCGACCTCGACGACCCGCCCGTCGTCGCCCCCGACTGGCTCGTGCTGCGCAACCGCCTGACGGGCATCTGCGGGTCGGACTCGAAGCAGGTCCTGATGGACTTCGACGACGCCGACGACAACCCGATGACCGCGTTCATCTCCTTCCCGCAGGTGCTCGGCCACGAGGTGGTCGGCATCGTCGACGAGACGGGAGACGACGTGCGCGGGTTGGACATCGGCCAGCGGGTGGTGCTCTACCCGAACCTGGGCTGTCGGCCTCGGGGCATCGATCCGGTGTGCCCGGCCTGCGCCACCGGCGACTACTCCATCTGCGCCAACTTCCACGCCGGCCGGCTCTCCCCCGGCATCCACACCGGCAACGCCGTCGAGGCCACCGGCGGCTTCGCCGAGCGCCTCCCGCTGCACGAGAGCATGGCCTTCCCCGTGCCCGACGCGATCCCCGACGAGCTGGCCGTGCTCGCCGATCCGTGGTCCGTCTCGTTCCACGCCATCACCCGCAACCCGCCCGAACCGGGGAGCCGGGTCGTGGTCCACGGTGCCGGGGCGCTCGGGACCACGGCCACGGCCATCCTCGAGCAGCTGTACCCCGACGTCGAGGTGGCCACCGTCGCCCGCTGGCCCGCCCAGGCGGCGACGGCCGCGGCCCTCGGCGCCACCGTCTTCGCGTCGGAGCCGGCGGGCGAGCTCCTGGCCCAGCTCGCCGACTGGTCGGGAGCGACGCTGCGCCAGCCCTGGAACGGACTCCCCGTCGCCTGGCCGGGCAAGGTCGACATCGTCTACGACACGATCGGCGCTCCGGCCACCGTCGAGATCGCGGTGCGCATCCTGCCGCGAGCGGGGCACCCTCGTGCAGATGGGGGTGAGCTCGCCCGGGCGCTTCGAGTGGACGCCGTGGTACTTCAAGGAGCTGCGCCTCGTCGGTTCCAACGCCTTCGGCGACGAGACGTTCGAGGGCCGGCGGCGGCACGCCTTCGAGCACTACTTCGAGCTGTTGGCCGACGACCGGATCGACCTCACCGGCATGCTCACGCACCGGTTCCGGCTCGAGGAGTGGCGTCAGGCCTTCACGACCATCGTCGACCAGGGGACGACGGGGGCCATCAAGGTGGCCTTCGACTTCCGTTGACGCGGCCGCTCAGCGGGTGGTGCGGTCGAGCAGGCGGCGGGCCGTGCCCCCCAGGAAGAGCGCCATCGACTCGTCGTCGAGGTCGAGCGCCCGGGCCTCGTCGATCGAACGCGACATCGGGAACCACGGGTCGTCGCTGCCCCACAGCACCCGGCCCCGACCGGTGGACGATGCCATGTACCGCAGCAGCGCCGGGGCGAAGTAGCGCGGTGCGTAGGCCGTGCACGACAGGTAGAGGCGGTCCCACTTGCGCATGTAGTTGACGAGCAGCTCCTCGAACGGGTGACCCATGTGGGCGCCGATCACGGTGAGGTCGGGGAAGTCGATGAGCACGTCCTCGAGCAGCTCGGGGTGCTGCACCCGGGAGCGGACCCTCGGACCGGGGATCCCGACGTTGATGCTGACCGGCAGGCCGAGCTCCTCGCACGCCTGGTACACGGGGTAGTGCTTGGGGTCGTCGATCGGCACCTGCGTGAACAGCGGCGCGATGCGCACCATGGCGAAGCGGGGGTGCTGGGCCAGCTCGCGGATGCGCACCACGTTCCGGGTGGGTCGAGACGGGTCGGCCACCATCCCCGCCACCAGCAGGCGTCCGGGGTGGGCGTCGGCGATGTCGAGCGCCGCCGTCACCCCGGCGCGGGTGAGACCCGGCGTGAGCACCGCCGTGTCGACCCCGTTGGCGTCCATGCGCTCGATGAGCTCCGCGACCTCGACGCCCTCGCTGCCGTCGCCGCCCAGGTAGCCCGGGATGTGGGCGTTGCTCTCCTTGCCCAGGAACTCCGCCGCACTCTCGGGGGTCGTCAGGTTGACCCAGATGTCCACGACGTCGCTGTCCATCGGCGTCCCTTCGGTGCGCTCGCGGTCGGCCGATGCCGACGCCCAGGGTTTCTGACGGTAACGTCAGGTTCGTCGCGGGGCCAGTGCAGCGGCCCCGCCCGAGCCCTGGGGGCGACCGTGACCGTCGGAACCGACGAACGCTTCGTGGTGATCTCCGCCGACTGCCACGCCGGCGGGTCGATGGAGACCTACGGCGAGTACCTCGACCCGGCCTACCGGGAGGACTTCGCGGCGTGGCGGGCGGCGTACAAGAACCCGTTCCGCGACCTGCAGAGCCCCGGCCGCACCCGGAACTGGGACAGCGCGCAGCGCATCACCGAGCTCGAGGCCGACGCACAGGTGGCCGAGGTCGTGTTCCCCAACACCGTGCCCCCGTTCTTCCCGACGGGCGCGCTGGTGGCCCGACCGCCGACCGCCGCGGACCTCGACCAGCGCTGGGCGGGCCTGCGGGCCCACAACCGGTGGCTGGCCGACTGGTGCGGTGCCGAACCAACCCGCCGGGCCGGCATCGCCCAGGTCTTCCTGAACGACGTCGACCGGGCGGTGGAGGAGGCGCACTGGGTGGCCGGGAGCGGCCTGCGCGGCGGCATCCTCATCCCCGCCGTCCCCGACGACGCCGGCCTCGACCCGCTCTACTCCACCACCTACGACCCCCTCTGGCAGGCCTGCCAGGACCTCGGGCTGGTGGTGAACTCCCACTCGGGCAGCGGCCACCCCGACTACGGCACCTACCCGTCGTCGTCGATGATCTGGGCCATCGAGACCGAGTGGATGGCCCACCGGCCGCTGTGGCACATGATCATGAGCGGCGTCTTCGAGCGCTTCCCCGATCTGCGCTTCGTGCTGTCCGAGCAGGGCTGCTCGTGGCTGCCGGGCACCCTCGCCCAGCTCGACGGCATGCACTTCGCCGCCTCGACCGGGCGCGCCGGTGAGCTCAAGCTCGACGCCGACGCCCACCTGCCGTTGCGGCCCAGCGAGTACTTCGAGCGCAACGTGTGGATCGGTGCCAGCTTCCCCAGCCCCCGCGATGCCCGAGCGATGCGCAAGCTCGGCCTGCACAAGGTGATGTGGGGCAGCGACTACCCGCACCACGAGGGGGTGAGCCCGTTCACCCGGGAGCACCTGCGCCGGACGTTCGACGGGTGGACCGCCGCCGAGCTCGACCAGGTCCTGACCGGCACCGCGGCGCAGGTGTACGGCTTCGACGTCGCCGCACTCGCCGAGCGGGCGAAGGTGGTCGGGCCCACCGCGGCGGAGCTGGCCGAGCCCCTCACGTCGATCCCGAAGGGGGCCACCAGCCCCGCCTTCTACCAATGATGGCGCCCTGCTCCCTCGAGCGGCGGCGGGCCCCGGATCGACCGTCAGCCCGGCCGAGGGCCATCGCCGATGCCGTAAGCTGACGCCCATGTCAGATGGAGGGGGAGTCGGTGCTCGGCCGGTCGCGCTCGTCACCGCCACGTGTCGGGGACCGGGCCTCGATCGCCTGCGCGAGCTGTGCGAGGTGCACTACGAGCCGTGGCTCGACGCCACGTCGATGCGCCTGCTCGACCCCTCGGCGCTCGCGGCGCGGGTCGACGAGATCGGCGCCACCATCGTGGTGGCCGAAGCCGACTCCGTGAAGGGCGAGGTCCTCGACCGGCCGCTGCGCGTCATCGGCTCCACTCGTGGCGACCCCACCAACGTCGACGTCGCCGCGGCGACGGCCAAGGGGATCCCCGTGCTGCGCACGCCGGGACGCAACGCCGACGCCGTGGCCGAGCTCACCGTGGCCCTGCTGTTCGCCGTCACCCGTGGCATCGTCGCCGCCGATGCCGACCTGCGCGCCGGCCGGGTGTTCGTCGACGGCACGATCCCCTACCAGCGCTATCGGGCCTGGCAGGTGGCCGGCCGCACCGTGGGGATCATCGGTCTCGGCGCCGTCGGACGCGCCGCCAAGTGGCGCTTCGAGGGCCTCGGCATGCGGGTGGTGTCGTTCGACCCCTACGCCCCCGACGCCACCCATGTCTCGCTCGACGAGATGCTGCCCGAGGCCGACGTCGTGAGCATGCACGCCGCCCCGACCCCCGAGACCTTCGGGCTCATGAGCGGCGCCCGGTTCGCAGCCATGAAGCCGGGCGCGGTGTACCTCAACTCGGCGCGTGCTGCGCTGCACGACCTCGACGGGCTGGTGGCGGCACTCGAGTCCGGCCATCTGTCCGGTGCCGGCCTCGACCACTTCGACGGCGAACGACTTCCACCCGGGCATCCCCTGCTGTCGATGACCCAGGTCGTCCTCACCCCCCACATCGGCGGGGCCACCTACGACACCGAGGCCAACCACACCGCCACCATCGCGGCCGACATCGCCCGGCTGCTGGCCGGCGAGGCGCCACTGCACTGCGTCAACCCCGAGGTCCTTCCATGACCCGGGTCAACGGCGCACCGCTGGCGGAGGTGCGCACCGCGGTGCTCGCCGCGGCGAAGGCGATGTACGCCACGCGGCCTGGTCGAGGGCACCGCCGGCAACGTGTCGGGACGCGTCGACGACGGGACCGTCGTCGTGACCCCGTCGTCGCTGAGCTACGAGGCCATGACCGAGGACGACCTCGTCGTCGTCGACCTCGACGGCGAGGTGGTGGGCGGCCACCGCTCGCCGACGTCGGAGAAGGGCGTGCACCTGGCCGCCTTCGCCGCCTACCCCGAGGTCGCCGGGGTGGTCCACTGCCACGCCCGCTACGCCTCGATGTACGCCGTGGCCCACCGACCGATCCCCGCCGCCATCGACGAGTTCGTGGTCTACATCGGCGGCGACGTGCCCTGCGGCGCCTACCACGCCTCGGGCAGCGCCGGGCTGCCCGCAGAGGTGGCCGGGCACCTGGCCGAGCGATCGGCGGCGCTGATGGCCAACCACGGGCTGGTGACCATCGGCAAGTCCGTCGACGACGCCCTGCACTCGGCGCTGGTGGTCGAGCACAACGCCCAGATCATGTTCGGCGCGCACCAGCTGGGCGGCGTGGTCGACCTGACCCCGGAGGCCCGGGCCCAGTTCCGCGGCTACTACGAGTTCATCCGGGGCAACCTGTGGATGCCGACGTGAGCGACGCCGAGGCACCCGACGGGTCGACCGGGGTGATCTCCTACGGCGACCGCCTCACGATGCTCGGCGCGCAGAGGCCCGACGACCTCGCGGTCGCCGCCCTCGCCCTCGACGGCACCGAGACGACCGCCACCTGGTCGCAGCTCGAAGCCCGCGCCAACCAGATCGCCCGGGCGGTCGCCGACCGGGGGGTCGTCCCCGCAGACCGCGTGGCCCTCGCCCTGCCCAACTCCGTCGACGCCATCGCCGCGGTCTTCGCCTGCTGGAAGCTCGGCGCCGTGCCGATCCCGGTGCGCTGGGACCTCCCCGACTGGGAACGGGAGCGCATCCTCGAGGTGGTGGCCGCGGCGCTGGTCATCGGCACCGAGGACCTCGACTGGCTGGCCGCGTCGGCCGATCGGACGAGCGACCCGATCGGCGGCCCGGTGTCGCCGCACACCCACGGGATCTGCAGCAGCGGGTCCACCGGCACGCCCGAAGGTGATCCTCATGGAGAACCCCGCGGTGTGGACCGACGAGATCGGCAAGCCCTTCGTGGAGGGGTGGCAGGAGGTGTCCCGGCCCCAGACGGTGCTGATGGCCACGACGCTCTACCACACCAACGGTTTCGCCACGATGCTCAACGTGCTGGCCGGCGACACGCTGGTCACGCTCGAGAAGTTCGACGCCGGGCGCGTGGTCGACCTGGTCGAGCGGCATGGGGTGAGCACCATCACGGCCACCCCCACGATGCTGCAGCGCATCACCGACCTCCCCGACGTCGACCGCCGCGACCTGAGCTCGCTGGAGTGGGTGCTCCAGGGCGCCGCGGTCATCCCGCCGTCGCTCGTGCACCGCGTCATCGAGCTGATCGGCGCGGAACGGTTCTTCATGGCCTACGGGATGACCGAGGGCCTCGGCCTCACCGCCCTGCGCGCCGACGAGTGGCTCACCCACCAGGGCAGCGTCGGACGCGGCTACCGCGGCACCGAGCTGCGCATCGTCGACGCCGACGGTCGGATCCTTCCCCCGGGGGAGATCGGGGAGATCTACCTGCGCTCCCCCATGAGCGGCATGTACCGCTACGTCGGCGGGGCGGCCCCGCTGCCCGTCACCGACGACGGCTTCTCCACCGCCGGGGACATGGGCTGGATGGACGAGGAGGGCTTCCTCTACATCGCCGACCGGCGGGTCGACATGATCATCACCGGGGGCGCCAACGTCTTCCCCGCGGAGGTCGAGAGCGCGCTGATCGACCACCCCGACATCGTCGACGTCGTCGTGGTCGGCCTCTCCGACCCCGAATGGGGACGACGGGTCCACGCCATCGTCGAGGCCCGCGACCCGACGGCCCCACCCGACGCCGCCGAGGTCATCGCGTTCGCCAAGGGTCGCCTGGCCGCCTACAAGGTGCCCAAGACCGTGGAGATCGTCGAGCGCATCCCCCGCAGCGCGTCGACCAAGATCAGCCGGGCGGCACTGATCGAGGAGCGCGGTGGCTGACCCCCTCGATCACCAGGCCGATGAGCACCGAGCGCGACCGGCCCCGACGACACGAGCGGTCCCGGTCACGCCGGGCACCACCACGCAAGGTTCGTGCTGATGGGCTTCGCCCCCCAGTACGCGGGCCCCCACGACCCGGTCACCGCGCTGGCGCCGCGGCGTCCGGGGTGGGTTCGGCGCACGACGACGATCGACACCACCCGCCCCGAGGGGCTCGACGGTCCGTCGGCGGTCGACGCCCGCGGACGCGATCTGCTCACCGACGACGACGGCGTGGCCTCGGTGCTGGCCGAGGCGAGGTTCGAGGCCCGCCTCGACAACCCCGCCGCGACCCTGCTCGAGCTGCGCGGCACCGGCGCCGACGCGCTCGGCGTTCTCGTCGGCCTGTCCGTGCGCGGTGGGTTCCGGGCCAGGGCGGCCGAAGCCATCGCCGCGTCGGCCACGCAGGGTCCATCGGTGATCCTCGTGAACCAACTCCTCGACGACCTCCCGGGCGCCACGCTCGTCGCCGGGTTCGCCGTCCAGCACGCCGCCACCGTGGCCGGGCGCGACATCGTCCGCGACGCCGCCGCGACCCCGGTCGACGACGGGCCCCGATCCCCCGGCGCCGACCTGATGCTCGGCCAGGCCGACCTGTGCTCCGGCTGGGCCGCCGACTCGATCATGTTCACGACGCTGCGCTCGACGGGCACGATCATGACGCCGCTCGGCCCGGCCGCACCGCCCCTGCTCGACGGCGACGACCCCGACGGCGTCCACGAGCTGGCGCCGCTCCCACCCCACGGCATGCGACGCCTGCGCCGCCTCGACCTCGGTCCGCTCGATGCGGACGGCACCTGTGCCTTCGACGGGCACTTCCGCGACAGCCACGTCGACGGTGACGGCCTCGAGACCTGCGTCCACGAGTACGCCATCTCCGGGCGCATCGACGCGGACAGCTCGACCGTCGTCGCCATCGAGACGCAGGCCCGCGTGCTGCCGTGGCAGGAGTGCCCCGGTGCGCTGGCCAGCGCCCAACGGGTGGTGGGGGTGCCCCTGCACCGCCTCCGGCCGATGGTGCGCGCCGAGATGAGGGGGTCGAGCACCTGCACCCACCTGAACGACACGCTGCGCTCGCTGCACGACGTCCCCGATCTCCTCGCCGCCCGCGCCGCCCACCGCTGACCCCGGGCTCCGGCGCCCCGGGCAACCGGCTCCGTGACCGGGGGGGATCGGCGGCGCCTCGTCGACGGGCTCGCCGGGAGCCCGTCAGCCGGCGGCGCCACCCCCGAGGCGCTCAGCGGCGACCCTGACCGCTCGGGCGGTGGCGTGGGTGGTCAGGACCCCGGTCGTGACGTCGACCAGCTCGACGACCACGAGCGCGTCGAGGCCCTCGCCGACCACCGCGGTCGACGAACGGATGGGACCGGTGCGGTTCTGGGCCAGGTAGCGCACGTGCAGGTCGGTCACGAACGCCGGCGCCTCCCAACGGGCCCCGAGGACCTGCTCCGCCGCGGCCTCGACCAGCGCGGCCACCATCGCCCCCTGGAGCGCACCGGCCGGGTTGCGCAGCTCGGGGGCCACGTCGACCTCCACGATCCCGGCCGGACCGTCGAGCACCCGCACCCCCATGGCCTCGAAGAGGGGCTCGTCGATGGGGGCGATGTCGTGCCAGCGGCGTCCGGCCACCTCGGGGTCGAAGGGATGCTTCGGAGGATCGCCCTCACGCCGGTCGACCCGGGTGAACCCACCGGCGCCGTAGCCGACCTCCACACCGTCGGGACCCGTGAGGGTGGCGGAGCAGGTCGCGGAGCGGCGCCCGTCGCGCAGGACGGCAGGTCGCACGTCGATCCACTCCGGTGCGTCGATCATCGCCGCGCTCACCACGAGGTCGGACGTGAAGGTCCAGCGCTCGGGATCGCTGTCGACGGCCACCCCCGTGGCCGCGTCGACGGCGAAGCTGACCACGCTGGTCCGCAACGCCCCGAACGAGCAGGTCGCCGGGACGGGCGCGAGACGGAACACCAGATCCCCGTCCTCCACACGGCTCGTGGTGCCCAGGCGACTCGGAATCGAGCTGGCGAGCGGTGAGATGTCGGTCATCGGTCCTCCGGGAGTGACGGATCTCCCAACATATGACACTGGCGTCAGGTAGCGCCTACGGTGACCCGACGGCGCCGGGCGACCGCTCGGCACGACCGATCTTGGAGGGGCAGTGGAGCTCAGCGGACGTTCAGCGATCGTCACCGGAGGGGCCGGCGGACTGGGGGCGGCCACCGTGCGTCGCCTCAGCGAGGCCGGCCTCGGTGTCGTGGTCTTCGACCAGAACGCGGAGGGCGCCGAGAAGCTCGTCGGCGACCTCGGCCGGGGCGCTGCGGTGAGCGGCGACGTGACCAGCGACGACGACGTGACGGCGGCGATCGCCGCGGCCACCGCGATGGGCCCGCTGGCCGTGGTGGTCAACGTGGCCGGGGGCGCCACCGGCGGCGGCCGGACGCTGTCCCGTGACAACTCGCCGCACTCCATGGACGTCTTCACCTCGACCATGGCCATGAACGCCTTCGGCACGTTCAACGTCACCCGGCTGTCGGCGGCGGCGATGGCCACGAACGAGCCCGACGAGAACGGCCAGCGGGGTGTGGTGGTCAACACCGCGTCGATCGCCGGGCTCGAGGGCCAGGCCGGGCAGGTGGCCTACGGAGCGGCGAAAGCGGCCATCCTGGGCATGACGCTGCCCATCGCCCGGGACCTCGCGCCCGTCGGCATCCGGGTGTGCGCCATCGCCCCGGGCACGATGGGCACGCCCATCATGATGAGCGTCGGCGACGAGATGAAGGAGAAGCTCACCGCCAACATCCAGTTCCCGAAGCGCATGGGCAAGCCCGAGGAGTTCGCCCAGCTCGTGGCGAGCATCGTGGAGAACCCCTACCTCAACGGCGAGAACATCCGCCTCGACGGGGCCCTGCGCTTCCCGCCGAAGTGACCGCCCCGCGCCGGCGACGGATCGTGCGTGGTGGCGTTCAGGCCCGCACGTCGTAGTCGGTCGACTCCGCCAGCTCGGCGGCGCGGGCCATGAGGTCCAGGACGATGTCGCCGAACACGTTGAGCTTCGGGTCGTCGCCGGCGCGCTGGAAGCCCTGCTCGAGCACCACCGCCAGCTTCCAGCGGGCCAGCACGTCGTAGTAGTCGATGTCGTCGACCTGACGGCCCGACGCCTCGGCGTAGTAGGAGAGCAGGGCGTCGCGGCCCGGCATGCCGGTGAGGTCGACGTAGCTGCCGCCCTCGGCGTCGGCGGTGTCCTCGGGCCAGCTCTGCACGACCCAGGCCAGGTCGAGCTTGGGGTCGCCGACGGTGCCCATCTCCCAGTCGACGATGGCCGCCAGCCGGGCCGGGGCGCCGTGGCGGAACATGACGTTGGCGAACTGGTAGTCGCCGTGCATGAGCCCCGGGACGAAGTCGATGGGCCGATGGGTGGCCAGCCACGCGGCGGCCTCGTCGAACCCGGGCAGCTCGCGGCCCTTGATGCGCTCGAGGAAGGCGGTCCAGCGCGGCACCTGGCGGTCGTGGAAGCCGTCCGGGCGCCCCAGATCGGAGAGGCCCCGGGCCTGCCAGTCGACCTTCGACAGCTTGGCGATGCCGTCGACGAGCTGGAAGGCCAGACCGGCGCGCGCCTCGTGGTCCTCGAGGAACGGCGACGGCCAGTCGGGGCTGTCCATCGGCGACCAGCCGTCGACGAAGCCCATCATGTAGAAGGTGCGGCCCAGCACGCTCTGGTCGTCGCACACCGCCACGGCCTCGGTGTGGGGGACGTCGGTGCCGTCGAGGGCCTCGATGATGCGCCACTCGCGCATGATCCCGCCGTCGCGGCTCTCGGGCGCGGTGGGCGGGGGGATGCGCAGCGCCGCATGCAGGTCGCCTCGGCGGATCTCGTAGATCTCGTTCTGGCTGCCGCCGGAGATGTAGCGCGACGACGGCGCACCGGAGCCGGGAAGACCTCGGGTGTCCATCCACGCGCCGAGGGCGTCGACGTCGATGGTGGGCGCCTCCAGGTCGCCGAAGAGCCGCTGGCCGTCGCTCACAGGTTCCCCACCTCGAGCTCGAGGAGGTCGGCGAACTTGGCCTTGGCCGCCTCACGCTTCTTCGGCAGGTGCTCGGTGGGCCACAGGTCGTCGCTGGGCCGGTAGTCGCGCAGCACCTGGCGGGCGATGGTGACCTTGTGGACCTCGGTGGGACCGTCGGCGAGGCCCATCACCGACGAGGTGAGCAGCATCCCGGCCAACGGCATCTCGTTCGACACGCCGAGCGCGCCGTGGACCTGGATGGCCCGCTGCGCGACGTTCATCAACAGCGTCGGCATCGCCACCTTGACCGCCGCGATCTCCTTGCGCACCCGGCGGTAGTCCTTGTAGCGGTCGATGGCCCACGCGGTCTGCAGCACCATGAGCCGGAACTGCTTGATCTCGACGTAGGAGTCGGCGATGTAGCCCTGCACGAACTGCTTGTCGGCCAGGAGGCTGCCCTGGGTCTCGCGGCTGAGCGCCCGCTCGCACATCATGTCGAAGGCCTTGTTGCACATGCCGATGGTGCGCATGGCGTGGTGGATGCGACCCCCGCCGAGGCGGGTCTGGGCGATGGCGAAGGCCTGGCCCTCGCCGCCGAGCAGCGCCTCGGGCGGCACCCGCACGTTGTCGTAGTGGATGAGGGCGTGGCTGCCCTCGTCCTCGGACTCGCCGGCGAGGCCGGTGTTGCGCACGATGTTCACACCGGGGGTGTCGGTGGGGACCAGGAACATCGACATGCCCTGGTAGGCGCTCACGTCCGGGTTGGTGACCACCATGACGATGAGGAACGACGCCGTGCGGGCGTTGGAGGAGAACCACTTCCACCCGTTGATGACCCACTCGTCGCCGTCGAGCTCGGCCCGGGTGGTGAACATGGTGGGGTCGGCGCCGGCGTGGGGCTCGGTCATCGAGTAGCACGAGAACATCTCGCCGGACAGCAACGGCTCGAGGTACTCCTTCTTCTGCTGCTCGGTGCCGTAGTGGGCGATGATCTCGGCGTTGCCGGTGTCGGGGGCCTGCGTGCCGAAGATCGTGGGCGCCCAGCTCGACCGGCCCAGGATCTCGTTCATCAGGCTGAGCTTGAGCTGCCCGTAGCCCTTGCCGCCCAGCTCCGGGCCGAGGTGGGCGGCCCACAGGTCCTGGTCGCGGACCTGTTGCTTGAGCGGGTCGACGATCCTGCGCAGTTCGTCGCTCGAGCGGAGTGAACGCGAGCCCGGGGTACAGCAGGTCGAGCGGCTCGATCTCCTCGCTCACGAACCGCTCGGTCCAGTCCAGCTTCTCCTGGAACTCAGGATCGGTCTCGAAATCCCAGGCCATCAGGCCTCCCCCTCGTGTCGAGTGCTCGAACGAAAGCTGACGTGTTCGTTCGAAAAGTCCGATCCCCATCTAAGCAGGTGCCCCCGAGGCTGTCCCACCGAGGCGACGGGCCGCCGCCCGCGTGGGCGCGATGCCGCTACGGTCCCGCAGGTGATCACCTTCGCCAGCATCGACGACGTGACGAGCAGGGTCGGAGCGGACCTCGGCCACAGCGACTGGGTGGAGATCACCCAGGAACGGGTGAACACCTTCGCCGACGCCACCGGCGACCACCAGTGGATCCACGTCGACGTGGCCCGCGCCGCCGACGGGCCCTTCGGGGGCACCATCGCCCACGGCTACCTCACCCTGGCGTTGGGCCCGGCGTTGCTCCACGACGTCGTCGGATGGCACAACACGCGCATGGGGATCAACTACGGGCTCAACAAGGTGCGCTTCCCCGCCCCGGTGCCCGTGGGCTCCCGGGTCCGCCTCGCCGCCACCCTCACCGCGGCCGAGCCGATCGGCGACGACGGCGTGCAGGTCACCCTCCAGACGACCTTCGAGATCGACGGCGCGACCAAGCCGGCCTGCGTGGCCGAGCTGGTGCTGCGCTACTTCTTCGCCGCCTGAACGCCGCCACCCGGCCGACCGGCTGACCGGCGGGGAGGTCGGCGCGTCACATCACGCCGAGGCCCTCGTCGACCCGGGCCCGCAGCTCGACGGCCAGCCGGCGCCGGTGGTGGGACGCGTCGCCGAAGGCCAGCTGCGCGACCTGGGCCCGCTTGATGAACAGGTGCAGGTCGTGCTCCCAGGTGAAGCCGATGCCGCCGTGCACCTGGAGGCCCGAGGCCATCACCCGCTTGGACGCGTCGTGGCACCACACCTTCGCCGTCGAGGCCGCCATGGCCGCCCCGTCGTCGTCCGTGGCCACGGCCCAGGCGCCGTACCAGGTGGTCGAGCGCATGCCCTCGACGTCGACGAGCATGTCGGCGCAGCGGTGCTTGACGGCCTGGAAGCTGCCGATGGGCGCACCGAACTGCACGCGGTCCTTGGCGTACTCGGTCGACATCGCCAGCACCCGGTCGGCTCCGCCGAGCAGCTCGGCGGAGCTGGCCACCGCACCCAGCGCGGTCAGCCGGTCGGCGTGGGCGCGACCCCCGAGGCGGATGGCCGGGGTGGCGTCGAGGTCGAACCACGACAGCGTGCGGGTGAGGTCCATGGCCGGTTCGGCCGGCGGCCGGGTGTCGGTGTCGAGCTCGACGAGGAAGACGTCGGTGGGGGTGACCACGACGACGCGATCGGCCACCGAGGCCGCTTCCACCGGTCCCAGGCGCCCGGTGAGGGTCACCGCACCGGCGTCGCCGTCCACGGCGACGGCATCGTCGAGGGCGGTCCAGGCCACGGCCCCGATGGACTCGCCCGCGGCCATGGCGTCCACCGCCTCGGCGTGAGCGTCGGCCGGCGCCTCGGCCTCGACCAGCGCCGCCAGGGCCACCAGCGTCGGGGTGAGCGGGGCCGGAGCGGTGTGGGCGCCGACCTCGCCGACGAGGACCGCCACCTCGACCCATCCCAGGCCCAGGCCTCCCCGGTCCTCGGGGACGGCGACGGCCAGCCACCCCTGCTCGGCCATGGCCGACCACAGCGCCCGGTCGTAGGGCTCGGCGGAGGCGAGGTGGGCCCTGACCTGCGCGGGGCCGGCGTACCCGTCGAGCAGATCGCGGGCGCCGTCGCGCAACAGCACCTGGTCCGCCGACAGGTCGAAGTCCATGGCGCGAATACTATGACGTGAGTGTCAGATGACCGGAGCCGTCGATGGACCTGAGCCCCACCGGCGCCGAGGACGCCTTCCGGGCCGAGGTCCGCGCCTGGCTGGTCGAGCACCTGCCGTGGGAGTACGGCACGGGCCTGCCGCCCCGCTTCGAGGACCTGGCCGACGAGGTGCGCTTCGGGCGTGAGTGGCAGGCCGCGCTGGCCGAGGGCCGGTGGGTGGGCGTCGCGTGGCCCGAGGAGTACGGCGGCCGCGGGGCGGGGCCGGTGGAGCACTTCATCGTGCAGGAGGAGCTGGCCCGGGCCCGGGCGCCCGAGATGGTCGGGCGCATCGGCATCAACCTGGCCGGTCCCACCCTGATGGCCCACGGCACCGAGGACCAGAAGCAGCGCTGGCTGTCGAAGATCCTGAACGCCGAGGAGATGTGGTGCCAGCTGTTCAGCGAACCCGGGGCGGGCAGCGACCTCGCCGGGGTCACCACGCGGGCCACCCCGGTGGACGGCGGCTGGCGCCTCGACGGCCAGAAGGTCTGGACGTCCTACGCCCAGTTCGCCGACTGGGGCGTGTGCCTGGCCCGCAGCGACCCCGACGCCCCCAAGCACAAGGGCATCTCCTACCTGGTGGTCGACATGCACGCCCCGGGCGTCGAGGTGCGGCCCCTGGTGCAGCTCACCGGCGAGGCCGAGTTCAACGAGGTCTTCTTCAGCGACGTGTTCGTCCCCCACGACCAGCTCATCGGGCCCGAGCACGCCGGTTGGACGGTGGCCAACTCCACGCTGTCGCACGAGCGGGGCACGAACCCCCGCCAGCTGGTCATCCACATCCAGCTGCTCGAGGAGCTGTTGCGCCTGGCCGTGGCCGACGGCGCCATCGACGACGTGCGCCTCCAGCAGCGCCTGGCCCAGGCCTACGTGGAGGTGCGGTTGTTCCAGCTCCACAACCTGCGCAGCATCAGCCGGCTGTCCCAGGGCCTCGACCCCGGCCCGGAGGGCAGCGCGCTCGAAGCTGTACTGGAGCGAGATGTCCAAGCGCTTCCACGACACGGCCATGGCGGTGCTCGGCGACGCCGCCCCGCTGTGGCGCGACGCGGCCGACAACCCCGGTGGCGGCGAGTGGCAGCGCTCATGGCTCTACTACCAGGCGTCGTCGGTGTGGGCCGGGACCAACGAGATCCAACGCACGATCCTGGGCGAGCGGGTCCTCGGCCTGCCGCGCCCACCCAAGCCGACCGAGCGCCGACCGGCCGTCGCCGCCACCGCACCCCCGACAGGAAGTGAGTCGTCGAATGGTTGACCCCGTCGTCGTGTACTCGGTGGAGGGCCACGTCGCCACCATCACCATGAACCGCCCCCAGGTGGCCAACGCCCAGGACACCGCGCTGATCGACGCCCTCGACGCCTGCTTCGACGCCGCCGACGCCGACGACGAGGTGCGGGTGGTGATCCTGGCCGGCGCCGGCAAGCACTTCTCCTCCGGCCACGACCTCAAGGCGCTGGTCGGCGACGCCGAGCCCGACGAGTGGCGCCTCATGCGCGACACCCCCGAGGGCAAGTTCCGCCACGAGCAGGTCATGTACTACGACCGGTGCCGGCGCATCTACTCGTTCCGCAAGCCCACGATCGCCGCCGTGCAGGGGTCGTGCGTGGCCGCCGGGCTGATGCTGGCCTGCATGTGCGACCTCATCGTCGCCGCCGACGACGCCACCTTCCAGAACCCGGTGCTGCGCATGACCGGCGCCGGGGTGGAGCTGTTGGTGGAGCCGTGGGAGCTCGGCGTGCGCAAGGCCAAGGAGTTCATGTGGACCGGCGAGAAGCTCGACGCCCAGGAGGCGTGGCGTCTCGGGATGGTCAACCGGGTCGTGCCCCGCGACGAGCTGATGGCGCGCACGATGGAGCTGGCCGAGCGGGTGGCGCTGGTGCCGCCGGCCACCGCGCAGGTCACCAAGGACTCGCTCAACCACGTCTCGACGCTCATGGGCAAGGACGACTCGTGGAAGTACCACTTCATGGCCCACCACTGGATGCACAACACCGAGACGGCGACCTCGGCGCTGAAGGCCCGGTCGGCGAAGGCGTCGATGTCGGAGGTCTTCGCCGAGCACCGTGACGGGCCGGCGTGACCGACCTGGCGCACGACGACCCCCTGCCCCTCGAGGGGTTGCGGGTGATCGACGTCGGCACCCGCATCAGCGCCCCGTTCTGCGCCGGCCTGCTGGGCGACATGGGCGCCGAGGTCATCAAGGTCGAGGACCCCCGCGGCGGCGACTTCATGCGCTCCATCGGGCCCGTTCGCCCCGACCGACGACGACGGCCCCGGCTACTCGATGTGGTGGGCCGTGGAGGGCCGCGGCCGCAAGGGCGTCACCCTCGACCTGCGCGACGCCCGAGGGTCAGGACCTGTTCCGTCGCCTCGTGGCGCACCGCCGACGTGGTGTGCGAGAACTTCCGCCCCGGCGCCATGGAGCGATGGGGCATCGGCCCCGACGACTGCGATCCGCGCCTGGTGTGGGCCCGCATCAGCGTGTTCGGCCAGGACGGCCCCTACTCGCCGCGCACCGGCCTCGACCGCATGGGCATCGCCTACGGGGGCCTGCTCCAGCTCACCGGGTACCCCGACCGCCCCCCGGTGCGCCCCGGGGTGTCCATCTCGGACTACCTCACCGGCACCTTCGCCGCCGAGGCCGTCACCGCCGCCCTCTACCGCCGCGACCGCCCGGGCGGCACCGGCCGCGGCGGGGTGGTCGACGCTGCCCCTCTACGGCTCGATCCTGCGGGTGCTCGAGTGGACCGTCGCCGCCCACGACCGCCTCGGCATGGTGCGCGAGCGCGAGGGCAACCGCATGGCCACCAGCGCCCCGCTCGACAACTACCCCACCGCCGACGGCGCCTACGTGTGCGTGGTGGGCGGGTCCAACGTGAACTTCGCCCGGCTGTGCGCGGCCATGGGCCGCCCGGAGCTGGCCGAGGACCCGCAGTGGGCCACGCTGGCCCTGCGGGCGCAGCGCTCCGACGAGATCAACGACATCGTGGCCGCCTGGACCACCTCGCTCACCGCGGCCGAGGTCGAGGCGGCCTGCATCGCCCACGAGGTCCCGGTGGGCACGGCCTACAGCGCCGCCGACATGGTGGCCGACCCCCACTTCGCCGCCCGCGGCGACCTGGTCACCATCGACGACCCGGTGGCCGGCCCCCACCTCCAACAGGCCCCGTTCCCCCGCCTCGACGGACGTCGACCGACCGCACCCCGACCCGCACCGGCCCTCGGCGAGCACAACGACGAGGTCTGGGGCGACCTCGTCGGCCTCTCCCCCACCGAGCTCACCGACCTCCGCACCCGAGGGGTCATCTGACGTCCGGCGCTGCCCGGCGACCCGACGCCCCCTCGAGCCCGGGTGCCGCGACAGTCAGTCGGCCGTCCGGGAACCGGGGAAGTCCGGGGCCCGCTTCTCCTTGAAGGCGGCCATCCCCTCGGCCATCTCCGGGGAGACCGCCGCCATGGCCTGGGCCTGGCCCTCGCGTTCGAGCGAAGGGGCCAGCTCGGTCTCGAACGAGGCGTTCAACAGCTGCTTCGACAGCCCCAGCGAACGGGTCGGCCCCGCCGCCAGCCGAGCCGCCAACGCCTCGGCCTCCGTGGCCAGCTCCTCGACCGACGCGCAGCACCGGTAGGCCAGGCCCTGCTCCACGGCCTCGGCACCCACCGCCCCTTCGCCCAGCATCACCATGGCCTTGGCCCGGGGCAACCCCACCAGGCGGGGCAGCAGGTAGGCGCCGCCCGCGTCGACCACCAGGCCCCACTTGGCGAAGGACCACACGAAGCGGGTGGTGGGCTGCACCAACACGAAGTCGCAGGCCAGGGCCAGATGGGCGCCCGGTCCGACCGCGGTGCCGTTGACCGCGGCCACGGTGGGCTTGTCGAGCTCCCACAGCTCGCGGATGAAGGCCTGCACCCCCACCCGCAGCGCCTCGCTGGTGGTGCGGGGGTCGAAGGCCCCTCCCCCGGCCTGGCTGACCGTGGAGGCCCGCAGGTCCATGCCGGCGCAGAACGCGTCGCCCACGCCGGTGATCAGCAGTGCCCGAACGTCGTCGTCGGCCCGGGCCCGGCGCACCGAGGCCACGATGTCGTCACGCATCTCCACGGTGAGCGCGTTCTTGGCGTCGGGACGGTCCAGCGTGATCCGGGCGACGTGGTCGCGCCCCACCTCGTAGCGAATCATGACGCCGACGTTAGCCACACCGATGGTCGGGTAGGTTGCCCGCCGATGCCCGACAAGGTGTGCTCGCTCGACGACGCCATGGTCCACGTGCGCCCCGGCGACGCCGTGCACGTCGTCACCAACCACACGCGCTGGACCGCCGGCGCCCGCCACCTCGTGCGCCACTGGTGGGGTCGCGACCCGCAGTTCACGCTGGTGATGCTCAGCCTCTCGAGCCTCGGGGCGCTGTTCTTCCGGGGCGGTCTCGTGCGCAAGGTGATCACCGGCTACTCCGGCGACGTGTTCCCCAACTTCACCCCCAACCCGTGGTTCGCCGACGCCTACCTGGCCGGCGACGTGGAGGTCGAGCACTGGTCGTTCCTCACCTTCGCCCAACGCCTCGAGGCCGCCGCCCGGGGCCTGCCGGCGGTGACGACGGCGTCGCTGGCCGGGTCGTCGATGGCCGACAACCCGGGGTATGCCCGGGTCGAGACCCCCTTCGGCGAGGTCGGCCTGCTCGAGGCCTACGCCCCCGACGTCACCCTCCTGCACGCCCCGATCGCCGACCGCGACGGCAACCTGGCCTTCGCCGCCCCCCGCCTCGAAGGGGTGTGGGGGGCCCTCGCCGCGCGACGCGGCGTGGTGGCCACCGTCGACCGCGTCGTCGACGACATCCGACCCTGGTCGCACCTCGTCCAGGTCCCCGCACACCGCGTGCTGTCGGTCACCGAGGCCCGATGGGCGCCCACCCCGGCGGGCTGTTCGCCCGCGACGTGCCCGTGGAGGCCTACGGCGAGGACCTCGACTTCTGGTCCGACGCCCGCGCCGCCAGCCACGGCGACGACTTCGACGCCTGGATCCGCCACTGGGTGCTCGAACCGGCCGACCAGGACCAGTACCTCGCCCGGCTCGGGCCCGAGCGGATCACCGTGCTGCGCGACCGCGCCGACCCCCAGTCCTGGCGAGCCGACGAAGCCGCGCACCCGCCCGACCTCGACGCCCCCGTCAACGCCTGGGAGCGCGCCGCGGTGTTCGGGGCCCGCCACCTCGCCGAACGGATCCTGGCCACCGGCGCCGACGGGGTGCTGGCCGGCGCCGGCGTGGCCAACCTGGCCACCTGGCTGGGCGCCGAGCAGGCCCGGGCCCGGGGCTCGGAGGTGGTGCTCACCGCCGAGCTCGGCCTGTGGGGCTACGAGCCCACGAACGCCGACCCGTTCGTGTTCAACCACCGCAGCTTCCCCACCGCCACCATGCTGGGCGACGCCGACCAGGTGCTCGGCGGGTTGGTCAGCGGGCCCGGCACCACGTTGCTGGCCTGCCTCGGTGCCGCCCAGGTGGACCGCTTCGCCAACATCAACTCCACGGTGATCGGCGACAAGGTGTTCCTCGTCGGCTCCGGCGGTGGCAACGACGTGGCGTCGAGCGCCGACGAGGTGGTGGTGATGACCACCCTCACCCCGCGACGGATCGTGGCCGACGTCCCCTACGTCACCTCCCCCGGCACGAGGGTGTCGGCGCTGGTCACCGACCTCGGCCGCTTCGAGAAAGGCGCCCGGGGCGAGCTGGTCCTCGTGGCCGTCGCCCCCGGGGAGGGCACCGTGGCCGAGCGCGTCGAGGTGATCCGGCAGCGGTGCCCGTGGGACCTCGAGGTGGCCACCGACCTGGTGGAGCTCGACCCGCCGGACGCCGCCGCCGTCGAGCGGTTGCGGCGCTGGGACCCTCAGACCATGTTCCTGCGCCCCGACGCCTGACCGGCCGGCGAGGGCGACGCCACGACGGGTGGGCGCTCAGCCGAGGATGCGGTCGTCCCAACCGGCGGCGACCGTGCCACGGCCCCGGGCCAGCGAACCGCCGACGTAGTTGCGTTGGGCCTCGACGGTGCCCGCCCCGATGCACAGGCCCCTGATGTCGCGGTAGGCCCGCTCCACCGGGTACTCGTGGCTGTAGCCGTAGCCGCCGTGGATCTGGATGGCCTCGTCGCACACGTACTTGGCGGCCAGGTTCGCCGCGGTCTTGGCCAGAGCCGTCTCCATGGCCGGAGGGGTGCCGCCCTCGCCGGCCAGGCGCACCGCCCGCCCCAGCAGCAGCCGGGCCCCTTCGAGCTGCACCGCCATGTCGGCCAGCTTCCACTGCAGGCCCTGGAGCTCGGCGATCGGTCGGCCGTTGAGCTCGCGGTCGTTCATGTAGCGGATCGAGTGCTCGAGGGCCCCTTGCGCCGCACCCACGCACATCGACGCGTTGCCGCAGCGCTCGTGGTTGAGGTGCCCGAGCAGCACCTTGAAGGCGTCGTTGTTGTCGGCCTCGCCGGCGATGAGCACGTCGTCGGGGCCGATCTCGACGCCGTCGAAGGCGATCTCGGCCTCGGTGGCGGCGTGGATGCCCATCCCCTCGTGCCGGCCGGTCACCGACACGCCCTCACGGTCGGTCGGGACCACCACCGCCCCGATGCCCTTGGCCCCCGACCCACCCGGCCAACGGCACCACACGAGGATGCCCGCGGCGACGTGGCCGAGCGTGGAGTAGTTCTTGTAGCCGTCGAGACGCCACCGCCCGGGCCCGTCCTCGGTGAGCGCGGCCCGCATGTGCTGCACCGCCGAGCCGGCGTCGGGCTCGGTGATGCCGATGCTCAAGATGGCCTCACCGGAGGCCACCGCCGGCAGCCAACGCTCCTTCAGGGCGTCGCCCCCGAGGTGCTCGATGCCCCGCGACGGGCCGTTGAAGGCCAGCTGGCACACCACCGCGGTGGACACGTCGTGGCGGGCGATCTCCTCGAGCACGATCGACGCCTCGACGTCGCCGTAGCCGAGCCCGCCCCACCGCTCGCCGATGGTGACCCCGAACAGGTCGGCCGCGGCGAGGGCCTTCACCGCCTCGGGCTGGAGCTCGTAGGTGGCGTCGCCCTGCTGGGCCCGGGGCCCGACCTCACGGCGGGCCACCTCACGGGCCAGGGCCCGCAGGGCCGCCTGGTCCTCGGTCTCGGCGAAGGGGTCCGAACCAGTTGCGTGGGCCACATCAACCGCCTTCTGGGCGAGCGAACGATTCTGACGTTCGTGTCATACTACGCACCGGCCCGGGGGGAGCCGCCGTCCGAGCCGGCCGCGGCCGATGCTCCCCGACACCATCGAGGAGCTTGCCGTGTTGCTGGAGAACCGCGTCGCCATCGTCACCGGAGCGGGTCGGGGCATCGGCCGGGAGTTCGCCCTCGAACTGGCCCGCCAGGGCGCTTCCGTGGTCGTCAACGACCTCGGCGTGGGCCTGCGGGGCGACGACACCGGCGACGATCCGGCCGGCAACGTCTGCGCCGAGATCGAGGCCCTCGGCGGACGGGCCGTGCCGTCGCACGAGTCGGTGACCGACTTCGAGGCCGCCGAGCGGATCGTGGCCACCGCGGTCGACACCTTCGGCTCCATCGACATCCTCGTGAACAACGCCGGCATCGTGCGTGACCGGACGCTCGTGAAGATGAGCGAGGACGACTTCGACGCGGTCATCGCCACCCACCTGAAGGGCGCGTTCAACATGGCCCGCCACGCCGTACCGGTGATGAAGGAGGCCGGGTACGGGCGCATCGTCAACATCACCTCCTCGGCCGGGCTGCGCGGCAACTTCGGCCAGACCAACTACGGCGCGGCGAAGGCCGGCCTCATGGGCATGACGTTCGTCTGGGCCCTCGAGCTCGGCCGATCGGGCATCACCGTGAACGCCCTCGCACCCGCCGGCGCCACCCGCATGACCGCCGCCCTGGCCGGCGAGGGCGAGCCCGACCCCCGCCTCGATCCGGCCGGCAACGCACCCCTCGTGGCGTTCCTCGCCTCCGAGCAGGCGGCCCACGTCAACGGGCAGATCTTCGGGCGCACCGACTTCAGCTACACCCTCTTCCAGCACCCCAAGCAGATCGCCTGGATGCACCGCGACGGCGGCTGGGACACCGAGGCGGTGGCCGCCGAGTTCGACGCCACCCTCGGCCAGCACCTCCAGAGCGTCGGCATGGTGATGCCCTCGGGCCTCTCCCAGGACAAGGCCCGCTCGTGAGCGTCACCGTCAACCACCTGGGCCTGTGCGTCACCGACCTCGACCGCTCCCGGCGGTTCTACGAGGCGGTGCTGGGCTTCGCCTTCGCCTACGACATCCACCCACCGGACCCGGTGTGCGCCACCTTGTTGGAGGTGCCCGAACCGGTCGGGCTCTCGGCGGTGTACCTCACCAGCGGCTCGTTCACCCTCGAGCTGCTCCACTTCGACCGCCCGGGCAACCCGCCCGCCACCCGCCGGGTGATGAACGAGCCCGGCTTCACGCACCTGTCCTTCACCGTGCCCGACCTGGCGTCGGCCACCTCGGCGGTGCGGTCCCACGGCGGCGAGGTGCTCGACCAGACCGACGTCGGCCTGGCCGTGATGGTGCGCGACCCCGACGGCCAGCTGCTCGAGCTGTTGCCGGCCAAGGAGAGCTGAGATGGAACTGGACGGGAAGGTCGCCCTGGTCACCGGAGCCAGTCGCGGGGTCGGCGCCGCCGTCGCCCTGGCGCTCGCCGAAGCGGGCTGCGACGTGGCCGTGGCCGCCCGGTCCACCGCGGCCGCCCCCCAGCGCACCCCGGGCACCCTCGACGAGACCGTCGCCCGCGTCGAAGCCGCCGGCGCCCGCGGGCTGGCGGTGCCCACGAACCTCGCCGACCCCGAAGCCGTCGAGGCCATGGTCGAGACCACGGTCGAGGCCTTCGGCCGCCTCGACGTCCTGGTCAACAACGCCGCCGTCACCTTCGTGGGCGACATCGACATCCCCATGTCACGCCACCAGCTGGTCATGGCCGTCAACCTCGACGCCCCCTTCGTGGCCACCCGCGTGGCCCGCCCCCACCTGGCCGCCGACGGCGGAGGCGCCATCGTCAACGTGTCGTCGGTGGCCGCGCTGTACCCCCACCCGGGCCTGATGTCCTACGGCATGAGCAAGGTGGCGCTCGAGCGACTCACCGTCGACTGCGCCCGCCAGTTCCAGGACCAGCACATCGCCGTCAACTGCTTCCGCATCGACATCCCCGTGGCGTCGGAGGGCTTCATCGCCAACACACCCGGGATCGACCGCTCCACCTGGGAACCGCCCTCCGTCGCGGCGGAGGGCATCGTGTGGATGCTGCGCCAACCGCCCTCCTACAGCGGCGAGCGCGAATCCATGTTCGCCCTCGCCGAACGTGAGGGGATCATGCGCAGCCAGGCGGCGGCCCCCCACACGCAACGACCCCCGACCGAGCTCTACTCGGGCCTGGCCGACCTCGGCGACGAGGTCTTCGTCGAGCCCTACTGACCACCCACCACCAGGAGCCACCTGCATGCTCGTCACCCGTGAACGCCACGGACACACCGAGGTCCTCACCCTGAACCGGCCCGAGGCGGCCAACTCGCTGAACCCGGCGATCATGGCCGAGCTGGGGGTGGCCCTCGAGGACATCCTGGCCGACGACGACGCCCGGGCGATCGTGCTCACCGGTGCCGGCGAACGCCACTTCTGCGCCGGGATGGACCTCAGCTCGCTCGGCGAGGTGAACGCCGGCTCCGACGGACCGCAGCCCGGCGCGGCCGCGTTCGGGATGTTCATGTCCGGCGAGTACCCCAAGCCGCTCATCGCCGCGGTGAACGGCGCCGCCGTCGGCGGGGGCCTCGAGCTGGTCATGGCCTGCGACCTCGCGGTGGCCGCCGAGCACGCCCGCTTCGGCCTGCCCGAGGTGAAGCGGGGCCTCTACGCCGCCGGTGGTGGCACCATGCTCTCCACCCGGATCCCCCTCGCTCTGGCGTTGGAGATGGGCCTGACCGGACGGCTCATCCTGGCCCCCAAGGCCGCCGAGATCGGTCTGGTCAACGAGGTCGTCGCCCTCGACGGGCTCATGGACGCGGCCCGGGCCCTGGCCGACGAGATCGCGGCCAACGGACCGCTCGGGGTGCAGCTGACCAAGAAGCTCATGCGCGACGCGGTCACGACGGGACCCTCGGCGGGGAAGGCCACGCCCGAGCAGATGGCGACGGTGTTCCAGAGCGACGACGCCCGCGAGGGCGCGGCGGCGTTCATGGAGAAGCGCCCCGCGTCGTTCACCGGCCACTGAACCGACGGCCGCCCACGAGCAGCCGCCGAGACGAGGAGACGACCGTGACCTTCGAGCGCAGCCTCCAGCACCAGGCCGCATCGCACCCCGACCGGGCGGCGATCGTGATGAGCGGCTCCGGCGAGGTCACCACCTACGCCGAGCTCGACGACCGGTCCAGCCGGTTGGCCCACCTGCTGCGCGGGGCCGGTCTGAGCATCGGGGACCACCTGGCGCTCATGATGGTCAACAGCTCGGCCTTCCTCGAGGTGGCCTGGGCCGCCCAGCGGGCGGGCCTGCACTACACCGCCCTCAACAGCCACCTGCGCACCGACGAGGTGCAGTACATCCTCGACGACTGCGGGGCCACCGCCTTCGTGGTGTCCGCCGACCTCTCCGACGTGATCGCCGGCCTCGACCTGGGTCGGGTCGGGCTGCGCATCGTGGACGGCCCGACGGACCGCCCCGACCTCTCCGGGTTCGTCGACTACCGCGCCGCTCTGGCCACCGTGGCGGCGGGGCCCATCGCCGACGAGGCCGAGGGTCGCGAGATGCTCTACTCCTCGGGCACCACCGGCCGCCCGAAGGGCGTGCACAAGCCGCTCGTGCCCACCGCGCCGGGCGACCCGGCGTCGCCGGCGGTGGCCATCGCCGAGGGCATCGCCCTGGCTCTCGGCGACGACGCCGTCTACCTCACCCCGGCCCCGCTCTACCACGCCGCGCCGCTCGTCTACACCATGGGCTGCCACCGCGCCGGGGCCACCGCGGTGGTCATGGAGTCCTTCGACGCCGAGGCGTGCCTCGCCGCCATCGAGCGCTACCACGTGACGCACGCGCAGTTCGTGCCCACCATGTTCACCCGGCTGCTGCGCCTCCCCGACGACGTGCGCGCCGGGGCCGACACCTCCTCGCTGCGCATGGTGCTGCACGCCGCCGCACCGTGCCCCGTGGCGGTCAAGCAGGCCATGTTCGACTGGTGGGGCCCGATCCTCTACGAGTACTACGCCGGCACCGAGGACATCGGCGGGAGCTTCATCGGCCCCGACGAGTGGCTGGCCCACCCCGGGTCGGTGGGACGCCCGAACGCCGAGCTGCACGTCGTCGGCCCCGACGGCGAGGAGGTCGGCGTCGGGGAGACCGGCACCATCTGGTTCGCCGGCGGCGGGCGCGACTTCGAGTACCACAACGACCCCGACAAGACCGCGGCGATGACCAACGAGCACGGCTGGCGCACTCTCGGCGACGTGGGCCACGTCGACGCCGACGGCTACCTGTACCTCACCGACCGGTCGGCCGACATGATCGTGTCGGGTGGGGTCAACATCTATCCACGCGAGGCCGAGGACGTGCTGGCCCTGCACCCGGCGGTCATCGACGCGGCCGTGTTCGGGATCCCCGACGACGAGATGGGCGAAGCCGTCCACGCCGTGGTGCAGTTCGCCGACCCGGCGGCGTCGGTCACCGAGGACGAGCTCGTGGCCTGGTGCCGGGAGCACCTCGCGTCCTACAAGTGCCCCCGCTCGATCGAGGTGGTCGACGCCATGCCCCGCGACCCCAGCGGGAAGCTGTTCAAGCGGCGCCTCAAGGACCCGTGGTGGGAGGGTCGGTCGAGCCGCATCGTCTGACCGCGGCGGGACGACCGGCCTGCGTCGGATCGCTCAGCGGGGCAGGCCGAGCATCCGCTCGCCGATGATCGTGCGCTGCACCTCGGAGGTGCCCCCGGCGATCGACGACGCCTTGCTCCACAGCCACTGCCGTTGCCACTTCCCGGCCATCGGGTTGTCCGTCGCCTGACCCCACAGCGGCGATGCCGGTCCGACCACGTCGAGGGCGACCTCGGACAGCAGCAGGGTCATGTCCGTCCAGGCGAGCTTGGCGATGCTCGACTCGGGGCCCGGCTCGTCGCCGGCGGCCAGCCGCGTCATCGTGCGCCAGTTGTGCAGGCGCAGCACCCGCAGGTTCACGTAGGCGTCGACCAGCCGGTCGGCGAGGAGCGGATCGTCGAACGCCCCTGCCTGCGACGCCAGGCCGAGCAGCTCGTCGAGGTAGACCTCGTGCACGACCTGCTCCTTGAACGGGAAGGTCGTGCCCCGCTCGTGGGCCAGCGTCGTGTTGGCCACCGCCCATCCGGCATCGAGGTCGCCCACGAGGTGGTCACGGGGCACGAACACCGAGTCGAAGAACACCTCGTTGAACTCGGCCTCGGTCGTCATGGTGACCAGGGGACGGACCTCGATGCCCGGCGCCTCCATGTCGATCACCAGGTAGGAGATCCCCCGGTGCCTCGGCGCGTCGGGGTTCGGTGCGCACGAGGGCGATGCCCCACTTCGAGTGCTGGGCGTAGCTCGTCCAGACCTTCTGGCCGTCGACCAGCCACCCGTCACCCACATCGGTGGCCCGGGTGGTGAGCCCGGCCAGGTCCGAGCCTGCCCCCGGCTCGCTGAAGAGCTGGCACCAGATCTCCCCGGCGTCGAGGATCCCGGGCAACCAGCGCCGCTTCTGCTCCTCCGTGCCGTGGGCCAACAGGGTCGGCCCGGCCAGGTTGACGCCGGTGCGGTTGACGGGTTGGGGGGCACGGGCGCGGGCGTACTCCATGTTGAAGATGGCCACCTCGACCGGCGAGGCGTCGCGGCCGCCGTAGGCGTGGGGCCAGTGGATGCCCACCCAGCGGTCACGGGCCAGGCGGGCCTGCCACCGCCGTCCCCACTCGAACTCCTCGTCGAACGACGCGAACGACGGTGTCGGCTCGACGTTGGCGTCGAGCCATCGTCGAGCCTCGTCGCGGAAGGCGACCTCGTCCTCGGTCAGGGTCAGGTCCATGGGTCCTCGCGGGCGGCGCCGGTGACGGAGGGGCTCATCGGGCGGCCCCCGCCCGGCGGCGGAGCTGGGCCAGGTCGGGCTTGCCGGCCGGGAGGAGCGGGACCGCGTCGAGGCGGAGGACCCGTTCGGGCACCTTGAAGCGGGCCACGCCGCGGTCGGCGAACCAGTCGCGGCACCGGTCCAGGTCGAAGCCGTCGTCGCTGACCACGAACGCTGCCACCCGTTCGCCGACGCGGTCGTCGGGGTAGCCCACCACGACAGCCTGGCGGACCGAGGGGTGCTCGACCAGGACCCGCTCGACCTCGGCGGGCGAGATGTTCTCGCCCCCACGGATGATGACGTCCTTCAGGCGGCCCACGATCCGCAACCAGCCGTCGTCGTCGAGCTCGCCGAGGTCGCCGGTGCGGAACCAGCCGCGGTGCAACGCCCGCTGCGTGGCCTCGCGGTCCACATAGCCGGCGAACATCTCCGGCCCTCGGAACCACACCTCACCCGGCACGCCGGCGGGCACGTCGCGACCGGTGGCCGGGTCGACGGTGCGCACCTCGCCGTCGCCGAGGGCGTGGCCGTCGGTCTCCCGGCCCCGTTCGGGCGGGTCGCCCGCCTCACTGGTGGTGATGGTGGGGATCTCGGTGGCGCCGTAGGTCCGCTTCACGCGGGCGTCGAGCCGTTCGGAGGCGTCGGCCACGAACGCCGACGACACACCCATGGCACCGGTGGAGAGCAACCTCAGCGAGGCCACCCCCTCGGTGGTGAAGCCCGGCGCGTCCATCAGCCCGTCGAACAGCGTGGGCGGGCCCACCATGAAGCTCACCTGCTCCCGGCCGATCGACGCCAGCCCGACGGCGGGGTCCCAGCGCTCCATGAGCACGGTGGTCATGCCCGCGGCGGCAGGAACGAGCAGCCCGTTGAGCAGACCCGACACGTGGGCCATGGGCAGCGGCATGAGGCTCACGTCGTGGGGGCCGAGACCGTGCACATCGACCATCTGGGTCATCTTCGCGGCCAGCGCTCGGTGGGTGTGCAGCACGCCCTTGGGCTCGCCGGTCGACCCGGAGGTGAACAGCACCAGGGCCACGTCGGCACCGCGAGCCGGCGACGCCTCGACGGGCACCGATGCGGTGAGGCCCTCGAACGTCGGCCCGGCGCCTGACGGGGCGCCGCGCACCGGGATCGCCGGCACCACCTCGCCGAGAGGGAGGTGCAAGGCGCTGAGGGCGACCTGCGGGGCCAGTTGCGCCACCATGCGGGCGGCCTCGTCGCCCCCGACCTGGTGGTGGACGGGAGCGGCCACCGCACCGAGGCGCCAGCACGCCCGGTAGAGCACGATCGCCTCCCACCAGTTCGGCAGCTGCCAGGCGACGACCCCACCCCGGCGCACCCCGAGGCCGCGCAACCCGCCGGCCACCGCTCCGACGACCTCGTCGAGGGCGGTGGCGTCGAGGCGACGATCGCCGTCGACCACCGTGAGGCCCGGCCGCGACGCCCGTCGCCGGGTGAGCGCGTCGAGGGTGCCGACGTCCCACGGGCCGCCCGGTCGGCGGTAGATCGACAGGCGCGGCTCGCGTCGGGTGGCCCGCACGTCAGCCCCACCCGATCAGGGCGGAGTCGACCGTCCGTTCGGCGGCCGGCGCCGCCGCGGCGCGGCGTCGGCCGCCGCGATGCACGGAGCCCACGAAGGCTGCGCGGTGGTGGGCGATCCCCGGTGCTCTACCTGACACGCCTGTTAGTCTCGCACGGCGCGGGCGGCCGGTTCGACCTGCACCGTGGCCCGCCACCGCGACGTGGCGATGCGCTGCGTCGTGACGGGACGCACCCCGGGAGTCGTGACGGGACGCACCCCGGGATGGGCGCCGGGGGCGCTCAGCCAGGCACCGTGACCGGCACGTTCGAGTACCCGGCCACGTTCGCCATGTGCACCCGCCGCAGACCGCTGTCGTCGACGTCGTAGCGCGGCCAGCGCCGGGCGAAGGCCTCGATGGCCAGACGGGACTCCATACGGGCCAGCGCCGCACCGAGGCAGCTGTGGATGCCGTAGCCGAAACCGAGCGAGAGGGTCGGGGGACGGTCGATGTCGAAGCGCTCGGGGTCGTCGTAGGCCCTCGGATCGTGCGTCGCCGCGCCGGTGACGAGCAGCACCGGATGGCCCTCCGGGATGGTGACCCCGTGGCGTTCGGTCGTGGCCAGGGCGTAGCGGCCCTGGTACTGGGACGGCGGGTGGTAGCGCAGGACCTCCTCGACCGCGGCCGGGACCTTCCCGGGGTCGGCCAGCACCTTCTCCCACTGGTCCGGGTTCCGAGCGAACAACACGACCGCGTTGCCCACCAGCTTGGTCACCGTCTCGGCGCCGGCTCCTCCGAGGAGGCTGGCGAAACCGGCGATCTCGGGGTCCGTGAGACCGGTGGTGACACCGTCACCCCGATCCACCTCGACCTGGGTGAGCCGGCTGATCATGTCGTCACGAGGCGCCCGGCGGCGCTCGACCGTCAGCTCGTAGAAGTAGGTGCCCATGGCGATCGCCGCCTCGGTCCCCTCGGCCGACGGACGCACCTCACCGGGTTCGCGGTGCAAGGAGAGGTCCAGCCACTCCCGTATCCGCTGGCGGTCGGCGGCCGGGACGCCGAGCATGCGCGAGATGATCTCGACGGGGAACAACGCCGACCAGTCGGCGACAGCATCGAAGCGGGCGGCGCCGTCGAGATCATCGAGGAGCCCCTCGACGACCTCGCGGATCATCGGTTCGAGCGCGGTCATGGCCCGCGGCGTGAACACCCGGCTGACGAGGGCCCGGAGACGGTCGTGCTCGGGTGGGTCCATGAACAGGATCATCGGGGGGACCGCGTCCCGCGAGTGCTGGGACAACAGGTTCAGGTCCGTGCCGAAGGCACTGGAGTACGACGGCCAGTCCTTGTGGGCCTCGCAGACGTCGTCGAAGCGCGACAAGGCGTAGAAGCCGTAGCGCTCGCTGCGGTAGACGGGTGCCTCGTCGCGCAGACGGGCGTAGATCTCACGGGGATCGTCGAAGAACTCCTCGGAGAACGGGTCGAACTCCACCGGCGAAGGCGACGAGGTGGCGACGTCGGCGGGGCCCGGGCGCTCAGACATCTCGTTCGGTGCCGACGATCGACACGAAGCTGACGCACTCCCCCGGTGCCCCCCCGAGGTTGTGGGTGAGCCCGAGCGATCGACCGGGACCGACGGTGGCGATGCGCCGCTCGGTCGGGGCCTCACCACGGAGCTGCAGCCAGCACTCGAACAGCATCCGCAGGCCCGAGGCGCCGATCGGGTGCCCGAAGCTCTTGAGCCCACCGTCGGGGTTGACGGGGAGCTCGCCGTCACGGTCGAAGGCGCCGGCCAGCACGTCCTTCCAGCCCATGCCTCGTTCGGAGAACCCCAGGTCCTCCATCAGGACGAGCTCGGTGGGCGTGAAGCAGTCGTGCACCTCGGCCATGGCCAGCTCGGCCCGGGGGTCGACGATCCCGGCCTGGCGATAGGCGTCCTCGGCGGAGCGGACCACCTCGGGGAAGGTGGTGTAGTCGTAGTCGGGGTCGATGGCGCCACCACCGGGACCGGCGACGAAGCTGAGGGCCTTCACGATAGAGCGGGTTGTCGGTGTAGCGGTGCGCGTCCTCGGCCCGGCACAGGATCGGCCGCCGCCGACCCGTCGCTGACGCCGCTGCAGTCGAAGACCCCGAGCTGGCCGGCCACGAGCGGCGAGCGGCTGATGGTCTCCATCGAGACCTCCTTGCGGAACTGCGCCCGAGGGTTCACGGCCCCGTTGCGGTGGTTCTTCCAGGCGATGCGGGTCATGACCTCCTTCATCTCCTCGGGGTCGACGCCGTACTTGTGGGCGTAGGCGGGGGCCAGGAACGAGAACGCCGCCGGCGAGGAGAGGGCGGCGTCGGTGCCGTCGCCGACGGGTCGGATGCCGGTGAGGCCCGAGTACCCGGTGTCCTTGAGCTTCTCGACACCGATGGCCATGGCCAGGTCGTAGGCGCCCGAGGCCACCGCGTAGCAGGCGTTGCGGAACGCCTCCGAGCCGGTGGCGCAGAAGTTCTCGAGGCGCGACACGGGCTTGTAGTCGATCTTCAGCGGCTTGCGACAGCGTGATGCCGGACACCCCCGAGCCCATGGTGCCCAGCCAGAAGGCATCGATGTCGTCGAGCGCCACCCCGGCCGAGGCGACGGCGTCGGTGGCGGCGTCGGTGAGCAGGTCGTCGACCCCCTTGTCCCACCGTTCACCGAAGGGCGTGCAGCCCATCCCGACGATGGCGACCTGGTCGCGGATGCCGTTGCTGGTCATGGCCGGGCTCCTTCGTCGGCGGACGGGGCCGGGCCGGCGTCGACCGGTCGGGCCTTCCAGAAGTAGTTGTGCACGCCCTGGGCGGTGTAGAGCCGGCGGAAGACCATCTCGACGGCGGTGCCGATGGCCACGGCGTCGGGGTCGACGTCGGTCATCTCGCAGCGATAGCGCCCGCCGCCCTCGAAGTCGACGACGGCGCCGACGACCGGCGGGGACATGCGAGTGGGCGAGGTGGTCGATGGTGAACGTGGCCACCTCGCCGGTGACGTCGGCGAGGCGTTCGAGGCGCATCCGGTCCACGGCGTGGCAGCGCAGGCAGACCCGGGTGGGCGGGAGGTGGCGGAAGCCGCACGCCTCGCAGCGGCTGGCCTCGAAGCCGCTCTTCCAGGGGCCCGAGCGCCAGGTGGCCGGGGCGCCCGGGCGCTCGGGATCGGGCCGGCGGGCGGGCTCGCGGCGCATGCGGCCCCGCCAGGAGAGGAAGCGGGTGTAGGGCAGGTCGTCACGGCCCATCTCGACGAGCTCGGCCACGGGCTGCAGCCCGGCCGCAGCCCGGCCGGCTCGGATGTCGTCGATGGCCGATCCGACCTCGAGGATGGTGACGTCGGCCCCGTCGGCCACGACGACGACGGCGATCACGTCGCCCGGCCGGGCCCGATCGAGCACGTCGGCGAGCAGGAAGGCGGCCTGGGCCGCCCCGAGGTTGCCGGTGGTCGTGCCCCGGTCGGCCACCACCGCCTCGGGACGCACCCCGAGCGAGGTGCGCGCCGCGGCGACGGCGCGAGCGTTCAGGCCGGCGACGACCAGGTGGTCGACGGCCTCGGGGACCAGTCCGGCGGCCTTCGACGCGTCGGCGAAGGCGGCCTCGACGAGCGGTGCGTAGACCTCCTGACCGAAGCGGTCCTCCCAGGTGCGCGACTCGTCCTCGCCGGGGACGCGCCACCGATCGAGGAACTCGGCACTGGCATGACCCCATCCCCGTGTGGTGGCGGCGACGGGTTGGGAGCCGTCGCCGCCGAAGACCAGGGCCACGGCGCCGTCACCGGCGTCGCGCTCGTCGGGGCCGCCGGCCAGCCCGCTGCGCAGGTCGGAGACGACGACCATCGTGGGGTGGTCGGCCGCGAGCGCCTCGGCGCTGCGCCACGCCCCGGCCGCGGCGCGCACCGAGCCGATGGCGTCGTAGCTGCCCGCCGACCCGTCGAGATCGAGGGCGGCGTGCACCGCGGCGGCGTTGCTCTTGTCGAGGTACGCGGGTGCCGGCGTGGAGAAGAAGAGATCGGCGGGTCGAGCGGGCCCGCAGGCGGCGACGGCGCGCCGACCCGCCTCGACCGCCATGGTGGTGGTGTCCTCGTCGTAGGAGGCCACCCGCCGGGTGCCCCGGCCCGCCGGGGTGCCGAGGGCCTCACCGATGACCGAACGACGCAGCCGCCAGTACGGCAGGTACACGCCCCATGCCACGATCCCTGCGCTCACGATCGGCCTCCGTTTGCCGCTTCCCGCGCCGCCATCGGGCGCTGCAGTCCCCCCGGCCCGTCCGTCGAACGGCACGGCCGGAGCCCGTCCGGAGAGATGACGCCGACGTTAGCCGCGAGCCTCCGAGCCACGGCCACCGCTCCTGCCGGTCGATCCCTGCTTGCCGCCCAACCGGTACGGGGGCACCATCGCCGCCATGGACACCGACGCCACCGACCACCTCCTGAGCACCACCCGGGCGGTGCGCCGTCGACTCGACCTGGACCGACCGGTCGAGCCGGAGGTGGTGCTCGACTGCCTCCGTCTCGCCACCCAGGCACCGACGGCCAGCAACGACCAGAACTGGCGCTGGGTGGTGGTCACCGACGCCACCCTGCGCAGCCAGCTCGCCGAGCTGTACCGGGCCAGCGGTGTCGACTACCTCACACAGGCCGCCGAGACCGAGACCGACCCACAGACGCGGCGGGTGTACGAGAGCGCACTGGCGCTCACCGAGACCCTGCACCGAGTGCCCGTGCACGTGATCCCGTGCATCGAGCGGCGCTTCGACGGCGCCCCCAACCCGTCGCGGCGTCGGCCTACGGCTCGATCCTGCCCGCGGCGTGGAGCTTCCTGCTGGCGTTGCGGGCGCGCGGCCTGGGGTCGGTGTGGACGACGCTGCACCTGTTCCACGAGCAGGAGGCGGCGGCCCTGCTCGGCATCCCGGAGGGGG
>CAVQSE010000015.1:0-182267 GCA_963715425.1 uncultured Iamiaceae bacterium | reverse complement strand
GTCCCAACCTCACGAACGCCTGTTCGGCCCCGCGTGGTCACCCGGTCCGCGTGTAGACGGTGACCGTCCACGGGACGTCGAGCCAGGCATAGCTCCGCTCCCCCGTGACCTCGAACCCCGGGACCTCGCGGACCGGCGTCGCGGGCGCACCGACCTCCACCAGCGCCAGCGACTCCACCTCCTGGTCGCGCACCACCTCCAGGGCGTCGTCCAGGGCGGTCTCGTCGCGCACGCTCAACCACCGGGTGCCCTCGCCCTCGTAGACCGCGCCGAGCTCGCGGAGCCAGAACGCCTGCGTCGAGACGACGACGTCCTCCGGGAACGCAGCGACGTCCCTGGCGGCCTCGCCGACCGCATGGGAGCGCTCTGACAGCCAGATCAGCCCGACCATCGTCACCACGATCGACGCGGTCACGAAGTAGCGGCGACCCCACCGCGGAAGGCTCGGGAGCGCCACCACCCCGAGGAGGAGCAGCAGCGCCCCGCTCGTCAAGATGTAGCGCCCGGCCCACTGTGGGCCGGCACCGCCGGTGAACTGGAACAACCAGACCAGCGGGAGCGCCCCCAGAGCGATCACCCCGAGGAGGCGGGCGTTGCGAGTGGCCGGCATCCGCGCCAGGCCGACCGCGGCCAACGGTGTCGCCGCCAACAGGCCGGGCACGAAGCCCACGTCCTGGGCCACCCGCACGAGGAACAGCCCGACGGCCACCGCGCCCGCCGCCGCGGCGATGCGCTCACCGCCGGCGCGGCCGGCGAAGTACGCCGTCACCAGCAGGGCGACGGCGAGGAGGCCGGCAACGGCGAGCGAGCGGGGCTTCAGATCGGCGAAGAGCCCGGCACCGGTCACCACCGCCTCCTTGAGCCGCAGGTCCAGACCCGAGCCGCCCCCGCCGGCGGTCCCGGAGGCCCGACCCGATCGGAAGCTCTCACCGAGGACGGCGACCTCGAGCGCCGTCGTGGCGAGCACGGTGACGACGAGGCCGCCCACCACGCCCAGGCCGTTGCCGAGCATCTCGGCCCACCGTCGACACCACAGGAGGTACGCCGACACGACCGCGGTGGCCACGAAGGCGTAGACGAGGGCTTCGGTGCGCATCGAGTACGCCGCACCGAAGGCCAGTCCGGCCCACGCCCCCCACCAGAGCGACCGGAGTCGACGCTCCTCGTCGACCGTGGCCAGCAGCGCCACGAGACCCCACAGGAGCAGGGCCACCCCAGGGGTGTGCTCCCAGAAGTCGAGGGCGTACACGGCCAGAGGGGAGGCCAGCCCCAGGACCCAGAACGCCTTCCACGCGGTGTCGTCCTCGGCACCCACCCGCAGGGCGAGCCGACGGCCGGCGAACGCGGCCGCGATCGCCCCGAGCATCGGCAGCAGCAGGGCCAGGCGGTAGCCGCCGACGCGGTACAGCGGCGCCCCCAACTCGAGCATCGGGAGCGTCGTCACGTTCACGAACCGGTCGCCGATCACCGCGGTGTAGAAGAGCCCGTGGAACCCGGCGTCCGGGTCGGCCTCCGCCGCCCAGTAGCCCACGTCGGGGTCGAGCCCGAGTGGCCGCTGGGCCATCACCTCCATCGTCGCCACCTTGCCGCCGGTGTCGGTGCCCAGTCCCCCCATCGGGTCCATCAGGAACGAGAGCCCGACATAGGCGACCAGGAGCACCAGCCCTGCCGTCACCGGTGCCGTGACGAGGCGCCGAGACCACGGCCCGAGCCCCCGGCGGGCAGCGATCGACATCCGGCCATCTTGGCCGACCGCCGTCATCGGATCGGTGAGGGTGCTCAGCCCACCTCGCGGAGCTCGCGCTTGAGGTCCTTGATCTCGTCGCGCAGGCGGGCGGCGTACTCGAAGCGCAGATCGGCGGAGGCCTCGTGCATCTCCTCTTCCAGGGTGCGCACGAGGCGCTCGAGCTCGTCGGCGGGGAGCTCGGCGAAGTCGGTGCGGGGGCGGTCGCGACGCGTCGAGCGCTGGTCCTTCCCGGGCATCGGCGCCTTCGCCGCCGGCCGGAGGTAGGCCAGGATGTCGGTCACCGCCTTGCGGATGGTCTGCGGGTCGATGCCGTGCTCGGCGTTGTACGCCTCCTGCACGCCGCGGCGCCGTTCGGTCTCCGAGAGCGCCCGCTGCATCGAGTCGGTCACCTTGTCGGCGTACATGACCACTGATCCGTCGACGTTGCGGGCCGCTCGCCCGATGGTCTGGATGAGCGAGGTCTCCGAACGCAGGAACCCCTCCTTGTCGGCGTCGAGGATGGCGACGAGGGAGACCTCGGGCAGGTCGAGGCCCTCACGCAGCAGGTTGATGCCCACGAGGACGTCGAACTCCCCGAGGCGCAGGTCCCGCAGGATCTCGATGCGCTCGATCGTGTCGACCTCGCTGTGGAGGTACCTGACCCGCACGCCCAGCTCGAGGAGGTAGTCGGTGAGGTCCTCGGCCATCTTCTTGGTGAGCGTGGTGACCAGCACCCGATCGCCCTTGGTCACGGTGGCGTTGATGCTCTCGATCAGGTCGTCGATCTGGCCCTTGGTGGGCTTGACCACGACGTGGGGATCGATGAGGCCGGTGGGACGCACGATCTGCTCGACGACCTCGGCCGAGTGCTGCAGCTCGTAGGGGCCGGGGGTGGCGGAGAGGAAGACGGCCTGCCCGATCCGCTGCGTGAACTCCTCGAAGCGCAACGGACGGTTGTCGGCGGCGGACGGGAGGCGGAAGCCGTGCTCGATGAGCGTGGCCTTGCGGGAGCGGTCGCCCTCGTACTGACCGTGGAGCTGGGGCACGGTGACGTGGCTCTCGTCGAGCACCACGAGGAAGTCGTCCGGGAAGTAGTCGAGCAGCGTGTACGGCGGCTCACCCGGCGCCCGGCCGTCGATGGGGCCCGAGTAGTTCTCGATCCCGTTGCAGTACCCCACCTCGGCCATCATCTCGAGGTCGTACTGGGTGCGCATCCGCAGGCGCTGGGCCTCGAGGAGCTTGCCCTCCTTCTCGAAGGTGGCGAGCTGTTGCTGGAGCTCCGCCTCGATGCGTTCGACGGCCTTGCCCAACCGCTCCTCGCCGGTGACGTAGTGCGTGGCCGGGAAGACGATGAGCTCCTCGAGCTCGGTCACCTTCTCGCCGGTGAGCGGATCGACCACGACGATGCGCTCGACCTCGTCGCCGAAGAGCTCGATGCGCACCGCCGTCTCGTCGTAGGCGGGGTGGAGCTCGATGGTGTCGCCCCGCACGCGGAACTTGCCTCGCACCAGGTTCATGTCGTTGCGCTCGTACTGCAGGTCGACCAGGCGCCCGAGGATGTCGCGGTGGTCGTGGGACTCACCCACCCGCACCACCAGGAGCTGGTCCTTGTACTCGTGCGGTGAGCCCAGGCCGTAGATGCACGAGACCGAGGCCACGACGATCGTGTCGCGCCGGGTGAGCAGCGCCGAGCTGGCCGAGTGGCGGAGACGGTCGATCTCGTCGTTCACCGACGAGTCCTTCTCGATGTAGGTGTCCGAGGCCGGCATGTAGGCCTCGGGTTGGTAGTAGTCGTAGTAGCTGACGAAGTACTCGACCCGGTTCTCGGGGAAGAACTCGCGGAACTCGTTGGCCAGCTGGGCGGCGAGGGACTTGTTGGGCGCCATCACCAACGTGGGCCGCTGCAGCTGCTCGATCGTCCACGCGATCGTCGCGCTCTTGCCGGAGCCGGTGATGCCCAGCAGGGTCTGGTACCGATTGCCGGCCTTGATGCTCTCGGTGAGCTCGGCGATGGCACGGGGCTGGTCGCCGGCCGGCGAGAACTCCGACACCATGCGGAACGGGGGCATGACGACGAGTCTACGGAGGGGGTGCGACGGTCAGGTCGGGGCGACCGTCACGTCGGCGTCGAGCTCCGACAGCGGACGGATGTCGATGCGGCACTCCTCGGGGGCGGCGAGGAACGCCTCCTCGTCGAAGGTGATGGCGCCCCCCACGTCGTCGCGCCCCAGGGCGACCTGGACGGCAGCATCCACGTTGGACTGGTCGAGGAACGCGGCGACGTTCTTCTCCTGGATCGGCGCCGGACCGAACACGACCGTCGAGCACGACGGGTCGACCGACCGAACGACCTCGACGATCCGCTCGGCGTCGGCTTTCGCGGTCGCCCACAGCTGGGTCCGCTCCCAGCGAGCCACGAGACCCAGGGTGAGCACCAGCCCCAGCAGGATCGCCCCGCCCGGGCGCCAGACCCGGGCGGCCATCCAGGCCAGGCCCACCCACACGGTCGCACCGCCGAGCGCCGAGACGTAGTTGACGCGATCCCCCGCTCCGAGGGGGGCGTAGAAGTACGCCGCGAACGCCACGGATCCGACCACCATCACGACGAGACCCAGCGCCACGAGGCGCTCCGCCGGCCCCGCCGCCGCCCGGAACGAGGGCAGCAGCAACCGGGCGAGCGCGACGGTCACCCCGACGACGGCCACGAGGAGCAACGCCGTGGCGGCGGGTCCGTCAGGCGCCACCCCCCAGCCGAAGTGCGCGTGACCGACCTGGGCGTAGCCCGAGAGGTCCTGTTGCACGCGCTTGACGGAGTGCCAGTGGACGAGTTGCCACACGACGACGGCCGAGAGCGTGGCCGCACCCGCCAGGATCGGGGTCCAGCGAAGGTCGGCCCGCCATCCGCCGAGGGGCCCACACGAAGGCCAGCGCGGCCGGCACCAGGCTGGCTTCGTAGGTCAGGCACGCCCACGCCATGAGGACGCAGGCCACGAGCAGCGCCGCTGGGGAGAGACGTTCTCGCAGGAGCAGGAGCACGCCGCCGAGGAGGAGCGCGACGCTGGCGGTGGCGACGATCGCCGACGGCCAGATCTCGAGGCTCTGATGGTTCGGGAGCACCACCCAGACCGTCACGATGGCGGCCGCGGCGACCGGCGTGGTCAGCTTCCGGGCCACCAGGACCGCCAGAAGGGCGGCGACGACCACGTAGGCGCCCTGGACGATCGCCGTCGCCGTGGGGTTCCCCGGTGCCAGTCCGAACGGGAGGAGGTAGGCGACCAGCGACCCCGGACGGGCGGCCAGGAGGTCCGGCTCGACCACGGACCAGATCCCGTCCTGGCTGACCGCCCGCACGAGGAACCAGTCGTCGAGGACGTAGCCCCTCGCCACGACCGCGTTGACGACGGCGATCGCGGCGGCCAACGCGACGGGACCGATGACGAGCCAGATCGAGTCCCGTCCCCTCCCGGTCACGACGGGCAGGCCCGCCGTGGCCGGTCGACCGTCGGCACCGTCGGCCGTGGCGACCGGTCCGCGCTCGGTGCTCACGACCCTGAACCCCCGCTCCCGAGCTCGGAGTGGTCCCTCAGGTCGACGCGGCACTCCGACCGGACCGCCTCGAAGGCGGCGACATCGGTGATGATCCGCCCCGTGACCGACTGCGAGGCCAGCTCGACCTGCACTGCGCCATCGACGTTCGAGGAGTCCATGAACGCCGCCACGTTCCCTTCCTGCACCCGCACGGGGCCGAAGGCGACGACCTCGCACCCCGGGTCCACCTCGTCGGCCACGACCACGAGGATGCGCTGGACGTCCTGCGCCGCCGTCGCCCACAGCTCGCTGCGCTCCCAACGAGCCACCCCTGCGGCGATCACCAGGACGGTGGCCAGGGTGACACCGATCGCGGGTGCGTACCGCCAGACCATCCAGAGCAGGCCCACGAGCACCATGGCCCCGCCCAGCGCCGAGAGGTAGTTGACGCGATCGCCGGCGCCCTGGGGCTCGTAGAGGTAGAAGGCGAACGGGAGCGAACCTCCGAGGAGCACCCCCCACCCGACGAGTGTGAGCCACTCAGCTGCGCCCGCCGCAGGGCGCCATGAAGGCAGGGTCAGCCGGGCAAGTGCGACGAGCGTCCCGACGAGGGCGAGGAGGAGGAACACCGAGGAGAGCCCCCGCTGGTCGATGATCCCCCATCCGAAGTGCCCCTCGAGGACGCGCTCGGGCATGTTCGGCGGCCGGGTGACCTTCTTGACGTCGTGCCAGTTGAGGACCTGCCAGAGCGCCACCATCGAGAGGGTCACCGCGCCGGCGACGACCGGACGCCATTGGAGCCGGCGCGTGGCCCACCACGGCAACGCCACGAACGACACCGAGGCCAGCACGATGGTGGCCTCGTAGGTGAGGCACGCAGCTGCCATCACCGCACATGCCGAGAGCAGCCGGACCCACCCGAGATCGGCCGTGGCCAACAGGAGCGCACCGACCAACAGCAGCACGAGGCTGGCGTCGGCGACCAGGACCGAGCCCCACACCTCCAGGCTCATGTGGTTCGGCAGGATGGCCCAGAGCGCCACGACCGACGCCGCGATCAGCGAGGAGACGAAACGTCGGAGCAACAGGTAGGTCAGCACTCCTGCCAGGACGAGGAGCCCGGATTGGAGCGCGAACACGGCCGCTGGCGAGCGGGGGAAGACACCGAAGCTCAGGCCGTAGACCACCGTGGTTCCGGGCCGCGCTGCCGCCAGGTCGGGGTTGGCGACGTGCAGGGCCCCGTCGAACACCGCGTTTCGCACGAGGAACCAGTCGTCGAGGACGAAGCCGGCACCGTCGCGGGCGTGCACGGCGATCGGAACGAGCATCGCGGCGAGCGCGACCAGGAACCATCGAGGCGAATCGACCCCGGAGCGCCGACCGGGCTCCTGGATCGGCTCCGCGGTGAGCGATCGGGAACGGGTCCGGGGCACCGACGAAGGCTATGCCGCGGCGCGACCCCGCCCCGGGCTCCTGGATCGCGCTCGGGGTACGTCGGGCCGCTCGCCCACCGGCGTGGTGCGGCGGGGACGAGGACGCCGCGAGCGGTGCTCCGGGCCGACGAGACAACAGTGACGCTCGTGGACGGGGCACTAGGATCGCTCGTCGGCCAGAGCTGGAACGGTGGAAGCGACATGCGTGATGCCCTCGGGGCTGTGCAATCGGTGCTCGTCCTCGGTGGGACCTCGGAGATCGCGGTGGCGACCGTGCGAGCGCTCATCGCCGGTCGATGTCGGACCGTCGTACTCGGCGTCCGCGACCCGGAGCTGGCGTCCTCGACCGCCGAGGGCCTGCTGCGGGCCGGCGCGGAGCGGGTCGAGACGATCACCTTCGATGCCGCCCGTCCCGACACCCACGAAGAGGTGGCGGCGCAGGCCTTCGAGCTGGCCGGCGACATCGACCTCGTGATCTGTGCGTTCGGCGTCCTCGGCGACCAGGGCGACTTCGACCACGATCCGGTCGCCGCCGCGGCCGCCGCCACGGTCAACTACACCGGTCTCGTCTCGAGTGGGCTGGCCGTCGCCGGGCAACTCCGTCGACAGGGCCACGGCACGTTGTTGGTCATCTCCTCCGTGGCCGGCATCAGAGCCCGCAAGGACAACTACGTGTACGGGTCGTCGAAAGCCGGCGCCGACGCGTTCACCCAGGGTCTCGGTGATGCCTTGATCGGCACCGGCGCTCGAACGGTGGTGGTCCGTCCGGGGTTCGTCCACACCCGGATGACCGAGGGCATGGCGCCGGCCCCGTTCTCGACCACGCCCGAGAAGGTCGCGGAGACGATCGTGGCCGGGCTGGCCAGAGGCCACGAGGTGATCTGGGCGCCACCGGTGCTGCGCTACCTCTTCACCGTCCTGCGCCTCCTCCCCCGGCCGCTGTGGCGCATCGTCAGTCGGCGGTGACGTGACCTCCGTGCCGTCACCGGCCGAGCCCCGCACGATGTCGCTCGCCGCCGGGATCGTCCGATCGCTCCGCCCTCGGCAGTGGGCCAAGAACGTCCTGGTCTTCGCCGCACCGGTGGCGGCGAGCGTGATCGACGAACGCGACGCGCTCCTGCACACCCTCGCGGCGTTCGCCTGCTTCTGCGCCGCGGCCAGCGCCACGTACCTGCTCAACGACGCCAGCGACGTGGAGGCCGACCGACGGCACCCGACGAAGCGGAACCGACCGATCGCCGCAGGGATCGTCCCGGTCAGCCTCGCTCGTGTCCTCGCCGTCGTCCTGCTCGCCGCCGCGGTCGTCGGGCGCCTTCGCCACGGCGGTCGACTTCGGCTGGGTGATCATCGCCTACCTCGGCCTCACCACCGCCTACACCTACCGACTCAAGGCCATCCCGGTGCTCGACATCGTGGCGGTCGCCGCCGGCTTCGTGCTGCGAGCGATCGGCGGCGCGGCCGCGACGGGTGTGCCCATCTCGGAGTGGTTCTTCATCGTCACCTCCTTCGGAGCGCTCTTCATGGTCGCGGGCAAGCGCGAAGGCGAGACCCGTGATCTCGCCGGTGGACGCATCGAACGTCCGACCCGCCCTCGACGCCTACACGCCGACCTTCCTCGCCTACCTCCGTGCCGTCTTCTCCGGAGGGACGCTGGTCGCCTACTGCCTGTGGGCGTTCTCGTCCGCCGAGTCCCGCCCCGATGGCGCCTTCCTCTTCCAGCTGTCGATCGTGCCCTTCGCCGTCGCCATCCTGCGCTACGCCCTGTTGCTCGACCAGGGGCGGGGCGCCGAGCCCGAGAAACTGATCATGGCGGACCGGATCGTCCTCGGCTCCGGAGTCGTGTGGGCCATCATCTACGCCAGTGCCGTCTACACCTCCTGAGCCCAACGCTCCCGCCGACCAACCCCACACGGGAGCTCGTGGGGTGGGGTCGGACCGCGCCCACCGGCGCCGACGTGCGTCGACCCACGTCGTGCACCGAGCTCGAGCGCGCCCTGCCGACCGCCGATCCGCGCGGGCTCATCGCGCGGGGACTGGGGCGCAGCTACGGCGACGCCGCCCAGAACGCCGGCGGCACCGTCATCGAGACCACCGACGTCGACGCCTTCACGGTCGACGCCGGCGAGGAGGTGCTCGTCACCGCAGAGGCGGGCGCCACCATCGACCGCCTCCTCCACGCCCTCGTCCCGCAAGGCGCCTTCGTGCCGGTCACGCCGGGGACGAGGTACGTGACGGTCGGCGGCGCCATCGCCGCCGACATCCACGGGAAGAACCACCATCGTCAGGGCTCGTTCTGCGACCACGTGCGATCCCTCCGCCTCCAACTCCCCTCCGGCGACGTCGTGCGCGTGGGCCCCGGGGAGGACCCTGAGCTCTTCTGGGCCACGGCAGGGGGCATGGGCCTGACCGGCACCGTCCTCGACGCCACCTTCACCTGCCCTCGCATCGGCTCGAGCCGGCTGCTCGTCGACACGGACCGGGCCGCCGACCTCGACGGGGTGCTCGAGTTGATGGAGGGCGACGACGCCTACGCCTACTCGGTCGCCTGGATCGACCTGATGGCCCGCGGTCGCAACCTGGGGCGATCGGTGCTCACGAGGGGTCGATTCGCCACCGCCGAAGAAGTGGGCGAGACGACGCCGCACACGTACGAGGCGGGCATCCTCGCCCCCGCTCCGCCGTTCGTGCCGAGGGGCCTGCTCAACCGCGTGACCGTCGCCGCCTTCAACGAGCTGTGGTTCCGCAGGGCCCCCGAGCGGCGGCGTGACGAGCTCCAGACGATCCCCACGTTCTTCCACCCGCTCGACATGGTCGGTGGCTGGAACCGGATCTACGGTCCCGGTGGCTTCCTGCAGTGGCAGTTCGTGGTGCCCTTCGGGGCCGAGGAGCAGCTGCGCCACATCGTCGGCGCGTTGAGCGCGGCGCGGTGCACCTCGTTCCTCGCGGTCCTCAAGCGCTTCGGGCCCGGGAACGCCGGCCCGCTCTCGTTCCCGATCGAGGGATGGACGCTGGCGCTCGACATCCCGACCGCCGTGCCCGGGCTGAGCGCGCTCCTCGACCGGCTCGATGCGATCGTCGTGGACGCAGGGGGTCGGGTGTACCTGGCCAAGGACAGCCGTCTCTCCCGCGATCGCCTCGCCGAGATGTACCCGCGCCTCGACGAGTGGCGCGAGGTCCGGGAGCGGGTCGATCCCCATCGTCGCCTGCAGAAGCGACCTCGCCCGGCGCCTGGGCCTCTGATCTCGCCGACCGCTCAGACCGCGTCCGACCCCGATGCGGCATCGAGCGCCACCAGCCAGGTCCAGAGCCGCTCGATCTCGGCGTCGAGCGCAGCACGATCGCCGTCGTTGGTGACGACGTGGTCGGCGCGGGCCAACCGATCCTCCCGGGAGGCCTGCCTGGCCATCCGGGCGCGTGCATCGCCAGGATCGAAGCCACGGTGCTCGACCAGTCGGGCGACAGCGATCTCGGGATCGGTGTCGACGACGACGATGGCATCGACTCGTACGGCGTCGTTCTCCACCAGCAGCGGCACGTCGAGCACGACGATCCCACCCGCCTGCTCGGCAGCGGCGGCGCGGGCGAGGATCTCGGCACCGACCGCCGGGTGGACGATCGCGTTGAGCGCCTTCAACGCCTCGGGATCGTTGAAGACCACGTCGGCCACCGCCTGACGGTCGAGGGTCCCGTCCTCGCGCAGGATGGCCGAGCCGAAGTGGTCGACCATGGCGGCCAGGACGGGTTGTCCCGGCTGTTGCAGCTCGCGGACGACGGCGTCGGCGTCGATCACCGTGGCCCCTCGTTCGGCCAGGGCCGCGGACACCGTCGACTTCCCCGAGCCGATTCCGCCGGTCAGACCGATCCGCACCACGACCGGACGGTACACCGGGTTCAAGGTTCGCCACAGATGACCGACAATGGAGAGGTGCCCGATGACGAAGCGGACCTGACCTGGCGCGAGCGCATCCAACAGCTCTCGGACGTCACCGACGGCTCGACCCACGAAGACGGAATCGGCCTCGGCGACCGCGTCGACCGTGTCGCGGCGTTCGGACCGGCGATCCTGGCCATCCGCTGGGGGATCACGATCGCCTCGGTGGCGCTGGCCACCCAGCGCTTCGACGACCAACCGGTCGTCGTTGCCCTCTGGTCGGGACTCCTGCTCACCTACGTGATCGTTCGGACGTTCCGCCCGCTGCGCTACACCGGCGACGTCCGCAGCCTCGTGGCCCTCCTGCTCGAGGTGGCGCTGTACGTGGCCTGCCTGGTCACCACGGGATTCTGGGAGTCGCCGTTCATCCTCACGCCCCTGATCGCCGTGACGTTGGCCGGGTTCGCCCGGGGCTTCGCCTTCGCAATGCGCATCAGCATCGTGTGCGCGCTGGCGGTGAGCCTCCCGTACCTCATGGAGGATCCGGTCACCGAGCGCTTCGTCCAGTCGGGCCAGTGGACCCTGGTGCTGGTCCTGGTGGCCCTCATCGCCGGCTACGGGCGGCGGATCTCGGGCGAGGCCGACCGTCAGCACGTCCTCGCCCTCGATCGGCTCGGGCGACTGGCCGACGCCAACGCCCTCCTCTACAGCCTGCACCGGGTCGCACAGACGCTCCCGGCGTCACTCGACCTCGACGACGTGCTCCAGACCACGTTCACCCGGCTGCGGGGCCTGCTCGACGTCGATGCCGCCGCGATCCTCGGCCTCGACGAGACCGACGGCCACTGGTCGGTGCTGCGCCGCGAGGGAGGCCGCCCTCTTCCGTCGCGGCTGGAACTCGACGACCTCCCGGCCCCGCTGCGCCAGGCCCTCCGCGACGGCGGCGTCGTCGCGGTCGAGAACCTCTCGGCGCGGTCCTGGCCCGGCCTGTCGCCCCGCGCCAACTCGGGGGTCTACTGCGTCCTGCGGGCCCGCGGCTCGGTGATCGGCCTGCTGGTCGTCGAGCACGAGGACGAGGACCACTTCAACGACCGGGACGTGGAGCTGCTCAAGGGCTTCGTGGAGCCGGTGGCGCTGGCCATCGACAACGCCCGCTGGTTCAGCCGCCTGCGCACGGTCGGCGCCGACGAGGAACGCACCCGTATCGCACGCGAGCTCCACGACCGGATCGGGCAGTCGCTCGCCTACCTGGCCTTCGAGCTCGACCGCATCGTCGGCGCCGAGAGCCGAGGCGACGAGATCGGCGCCTCGCTGGTGCAGCTCCGCAGCGACGTCCGCGGCGTCATCGGAGAGATCCGCGACACCCTCTACGACCTTCGCACGGACGTGTCGGACACCAGCGACATGGCCGACACGATCGAGGCCTACGCCGCCCGCATCCACGAGCGCAGCGAGCTCCAGATCGAGCTGTTCTGCGACCGGGATGCCCGGCTGCCCCTGCTGCAGGAGCGGGAGATGTGGCGCATCGCCCAGGAGGCTCTGACCAACGTCGAGCGCCATGCCGGCGCCACCCAGGTCCGGGTGCTGTGGCGCTGCAACGGAGAAGCGGCGGCCCTGGAGATCACCGACAACGGCAAGGGCTTCCCGATCGGTCGCGCCGGTCGCCTCGACTCCTACGGGTTGATGGGGATGCGCGAACGGGCATCGAGCATCGGCGCCGCGCTCGAGGTGGCCAGCCATGAGGGCAAGGGCACCCGTGTGCGCTGCACGTTGCACCGCGTCGACACCCCGAGTCGCTGCGTCCCCGAGGCCGGAACCGGCCAAGCTCTAGGCTGACGACGCCACCGGGCCCTCGGCCGGCGTGATGTCCAGGGAGAGATCTGCGTTGACCATTCGACTGATGCTGGCGGACGACCACCGGATGCTGCGCGAGGGCCTCCGGCGATCGATGACGGACCAGGGCTTCGACGTGGTGGGCGAAGCGGGCAACGGCGACGAAGCGGTTCGCATGGCGGATCTCCTGCGCCCCGACATCATCTTGATGGACGTGACCATGCCGGAGATGGACGGGGTCGAGGCGACCCGCCAGATCAGGGCGATCGCGCCGAACATCCGCATCGTCATGCTCACGATGCACGCCGAACAGGGCGTCCTGGCCGATGCCATCCGGGCCGGGGCCAGCGGCTACCTCGTGAAGGACTGCTCGACCGAGGAGATCGCCGACGCCGTCCGACTCGCCGTCAGCGGGGAATCGGCGTTGTCGCCGCAGATCGCCGCGTCGATGCTCGACGAGGTCCGACGCCTCGGCGATGCCCAGGCCTTCGGCGCCGCCGACGAGGAACGGATCGTGAGCCGACGCGAGGAGGAGGTGCTGCAGCTCATCGCCGACGGATGCTCCACCCCCGAGGTGGCCGAGCGCCTCTACATCAGCCAGAAGACGGTCAAGAACCACCTGGCGTCGATCTACCAGAAGCTCGACGCCCGAGACCGCACGCAGGCCGTCCTCCAGGCGGTGCGCATGGGCATCGTGCACCTCGACTGAGCCGCCCGACGGCGAAAATAGGTCGTAGGGCCCATCTAGGGATCTCCCGGTGTGGCCGATCCTTTTCTTGCAGCAATGGGTCCGGGGTGTCCGGGCCTTCCGTCAGTACCGAACCAGGGAGACCCCTAAAATGCTCACCTCTTACGAATTCTGTCAGTGCCTGGCTCCAGGCCCGTTGCAAGACCGACCGTGGCGCCTCGCTCGTCGAGTACGCCCTCCTCGTGGCCCTGATCGCCGTCGTGTGCATCATCGCCATCACCTTCCTCGGCCGCCAGGCCGACGAGAAGTTCTCCGAGGTCGGCTCGGCCATCGACTGATTCGTCTCGTACGAGCAGTGCTGCGGGCGGGACGGTCTTCCGTCCCGCCCGTTCGCTGCACGGACAACGACGAAGGAGGCGATGCCTGATGTCCAGCGGAGACGATGTCACCCGCAACGACGAAGGGGCGAGCCTGGTGGAGTACGCACTGTTGATCGCCTTGATCGCCGTGGTCTGTCTCACGGCGATGGCGTTCTTCGGCGACAGTCTCTTCGGGAGCTACGACACGTCGGGAAGCTCGATTGCGAGCGCCTTCGGCTGATCCAGCTCAGTGAACAGGAACGACCCGGGAACCTCGAGGGTTCCCGGGTCGTCGCCGTTCTCCGGCCGATCAGCGCGGCGTGAACACGACCCAGGCGTCGTCGACGTACGCCACCCGGTAGGTGGGATCCTCGAGGAGGAGGGCCGACAGCGGGTCGGTGCGACGCCACAGCACGGCGTCGGGGCGCCACCGGGCCAGCACGTCGGACCAGGCCGGACGCCCCCGCAGGAGGGACACGTAGTCCTCGACCACCCCACGCGGGAACATGTCGACGCGGTCGTCCTGGGAGACCGACGCGTCCTCCCCCTGGACGAGCTCGAGGTAGTTGCCGGCGACGTCGGGGACCATGCGTCGCTGCTCCGGCCCCAGGAGGTCGTTCTGGGCCATCCACGCCACGGCATCGACAGGGAAGCGCTCCAGGTCGTAGGACGGGCCTCGAAGGCCGCTGGCCGCCACCCAGACGCCGATCACGCACACCGCACCGAGCCCGATCGCCGTCGTGCGGCTGCGCACCGTCCCCGAGAGCGAGCCCAGCCCCCGAGCTCCCATGGCCATCCCCGGCACGAGCACGATCGAGGCCACCGCGATGTTCCGCGAGGCGACGAGGGCCGCGGCGGTGAACACCACCAGCGGGATCGCCGTGCGCCACCGTGGCACTGCGCACGAGCAGGGCGATGGCGATCACCACCTGGATCAGGAAGATGCGTCCCGCCCCACCCGAGAAGTCGGGAGACTGCCACTCGATGACGTACGAGAAGATGTCCTGGCGATCGAGGAGCCGAGCAGGGAACAGCAGCAGGCCCGGTCCGAGCGGGTTCAGCGCACCGGCCGCCGTGCCGATCCCCGCCCACGAGCAGGTAGCGGAGCTCGTGCGGTCGGCGCTCACCGTCGAGGCGGGCACCGAGGGCCAGGGCGCCGATGGCCAACAGCCCGATCGGGAACGAGCCGTGGCTGTTCACCCACAGCCAGAACACCGGCAGCAACACGTACGGCGTCACCCGGCGATCGACGACCACCAGGGTCGTCGCCAGTGCCACCAGGCCGAACATGAGCGGTCGGGGCCCCCACGTGGCCGCCCCGACGGCGACGGCCGTCGCCGCGACCCCGAGCCGGGCCACGAGACCGTCGGTGGCCCGCGTCAGCGCCCAGATCAGCAGGACCAGGACCACGCTGAGGATCGTGACGAGCAACCGGACGCCGTCGATGCCCCCCAGCCGTTCGACCACGGCGTACACCGACGACGCCAGCCAGCTCTGCACGACCCACGGCTCGCCCCTGGCGGTGAACGTGTACGGGTCCACCGTGGGGACGGCCCCGTCGCGAAGGATCAGCCGGCCAGTGGCCAGGTGGGTGAAGAAGCTGTTGTCCGACAGCGCCGCCGAGCCGATGTAGGCCCCCCAGACCGCCAGGCCCGCACCGACGACGGTGGCCAGCGTCGGGGCCCTCCACCCGGGGCGCGCTGACCGGTCGGAGACCGGGTGGGTCGGGGAGGCGGAGACCGTCGCGTCAGGCGAAGGCGTCACGGATGTTGATGATCGCCGGTCCGATGACGACGACGAACAACGCCGGGAAGATGCAGAACACCATCGGGATGAGCATCTTCACCGGGGCCTTCTGCGCTCGCTCCTCTGCGAGCTGGCGACGCTTGACCCGCATCTCGTCGGCCTGGGCCCGCAGCACGCGGCCGATCGACACACCGAAGGTGTCGGCCTGGAGGATGGCCAGCACGAACGAGCGGACCTCGGGGACGTTGGTGCGCAGGTCGAGGGCCCGCATGGCGTCGGCCCGGCTGGCGCCGGCGCGCACCTCGCCGAGCATCCGGGCGAACTCCTCGGAGAGTGCACCCGGGCACGGCGGAGATCGTGCGGTCGAGTGCCTGCTCGAAGCCGAGGCCGGCCTCGACCGAGATGGTCAGCAGGTCGAGCACGTCGGGGAGCTTGCGCTGGAGCTCGAGCTGGCGAGCCTCGACCCGGCGACTGAGCCAGGCGTCGGGGCCGAAGAACAAGATGGCCACCAGGAGGGCGAAGACCCCGAGCTGGAGGAGCCCTTCCAACCCGAACGGGTTCCAGATGTAGACGAGGATGAACATCAGAGGGATGAAGGCCACCGTGATGACCCGCACGGCGAGGAACCGGTCGACGGCATCGGCGCGGGGTTCGCCGGCGTAGACGAACTTCTTGCGCACGTTGTCGACGTAGCCGGTGGGCGTGAAGCGCCGCCCCACGCTGGTGAGCCCGGAGACCACAGGGGTGAGCGTGCGGTCCCGCAGAGGCGACCAGCAGCTCCTGGTCGCGGACGTTCTCGACCTCGTAGCCCTGGAGCTGGCGCAGCGAGCTGCGCACGACGGCCTTCTCGTCGGCTTGTGAGCCCACGACGTAGATCACGAGCACGATCGCCGCCGCGAGCAGGAGCAGTCCGATGATGAGCATCTCTTCCTCAGATCTCGATGTCGATGATCTTCTTCATCCACACGAAGCCGACGAGCATCGAGATGATGGCCATGACCAACATGACGTTGCCGAGCGTGTTGTCGATGAGCTGGCGTGGTGTAGTCGGGGTTCAGGACGAACATGACGGCGGCCAGACCGACCGGGAGGAGACCCAGGACGATGGCGCTCACGCGTCCCTCGGCCGTGAGGGTCTGCACGTCGCGGCGGAGCCGTTCACGCTGGACCATCGTGTCGGCCACGGTCATGAGCAGCTCGGAGAGGTTGCCGCCGACCTCCCGCTGGATGCGGATGGCCATGACGGCCCAGGCGAAGTCGGGGCTGGCCATGCGCTCGGCGGTGCCGTCGAGCGCCTCCTCCAACGGTCGTCCGAGCCGGGCCTCGGTGACCACGCGGCGCAGCTCGAGGCCCATCGGCTCGGCGACCTCCTCGGAGACCGCCTCGACACCCTGCATCAGCGAGTAGCCGGCCCGCAGGCGTGCTGGCCAGCAACGTGAGCGTGTCGGGGAGCAACGCCATGAACTGCTTGCGCCGACGCGAGGCGAGGTAGTTCACGACGCCGATCGGGATCAGTGCGGCGAGCACCCCGCCGATCAGGCCGAGCAGCAGGCTGCCGCTCAGCGCCAGGGCGACGATGGTCACGAGCGCGACGATGAGCACGTAGAAGAGCAGCGCCTCGCCCGCCCGCAGCGGGAGGTTGGCCCGCTCCAGCGCGTTCTCGGCCCGGACCAGGACGCCACGATCGGTGGCCACCTGCTCGGTGATCGCCACCGCTCGCTGCATGATCGCCGTGCGGGCCAGGGCGGTGTCGCCGTCGTCGTCGGAGTCCGACGGCACCGGCACCGACGACTCGTACGGGCTGAGCACCGATGCCAGTCGGTCCTCACGGACGAACAACATGAACACGCCGTAGGCGAGCAGCCCGACCGCGAGCAGCACCACGATGATCAACAGGATCAGCCCGAGGTTGCCCTGCAGGAAGGTGACGCCACCGCTCGTCGGGATGATGGTGGGGTTGAGGGCATCGGTGCCGCTCACCGCCGAACCGACGACGATCGAGGCGGTCGCGGACTGATCACCGACCTGCAGCACCATGTCGGCCACGGTGCCGAGCCCCGACGTCGAGGCGAAGGCCATCTCGTACTGCTGGGTGCTGATGGCCTCGGCCGCGCCGGACACGGCCGTCGCGAAGTCACCACCCTGGTCGGTGCTGAAGACGAGCCCGCCACTCGATGCGACCAGCGCGTCGAGGGACCCGGCGTCGAGACCCGAACCGGTGAGCTCTGCGGCGAAGACAGCTGCACCCGAGGAACGGACCGAGCCCCGGGCGACCGACCGGCGTCGTGGAGCCGGTCACCGAGTCGTTCGTCGCCGTCATGACCACGATGTTCGGTTGCGAGCCGGGACGATCGTCGAAGCTCTGCGCCGCCTGGGCCAGCGCAGACCACACGGCTGCCTCGCTGCGGGCTTCTTCCGTGGCGGGCGGCGCGATGCTGTCGATCGCGTCGACGAGGCGCTGGGTGTCGGTCGTGTAGCTCTGGATCTGCACACCGACGTCGGACGCGGCGTACACGGCGAAGGCCTGCGCGCCCTGCTGGGCTCCGTCGCGACCGCGCACCCAGTCCTTGGCGGCCTCCTTGGCCTCGAGGAGCGCCCCGGAGGTGTCCATCGCGTCGGAGGTGTCGAACACCAGGGCGATGGACATCGGGGTGGACCCGGGCAGGGGTCGGGCGGCGTCGGTGTCGACCGTGGACCCGTTCTCGGTGAGCGTGGCATCGGTGGCCTCGCCCGACGACCCGGTCCAGATGAAGCGCAGGTCCGACGCGGCCGGCTCGACCGTGTCGACGTCGCGCAGGACCAGCTGCGACGACGTCTGGGCACCGACGACTGCCGTGGGGGCCACGGCGAGCAGCAGGCCGGCCGCGGCGAGCAGAGCTGCCGCCACGAGGAGGACCTGGCGTCGTGGACGAGCGATGGAGGTGAACGAGTCGGTCATGGTGATCCCCCTCAGCCCGAGGCCCGCCGGGCGAAGGCTTCGGGCTGGAAGACCTCCTGGCCGAGGCGGATACCGAGGTCGGCGAGCTTCTCGGCGAACTTCGGCCGCACGCCCGTGGCCTTGAGATGGCCCTTGAACCGGCCCTGCTCGTCGACTCCCATGCCGAAGTCGAACAGGAAGATGTCCTGGAGGGTGATGACGTCGCCCTCCATGCCCTGCACCTCGGTGATGTGGGTGATCCGCCGGGTGCCGTCGCGCAGCCGGGTGAGGTGCACGATCAGGTCGAGCGCCGAGGCCACCTGCTCCCGGATCGCCCGCACCGGGAGGTCGAAGCCGGCCATGAGCACCAGCGTCTCGAGACGGGCCAGGGTGTCGCGGGGGCTGTTGGAGTGCACGGTGGTCAACGATCCGTCGTGCCCGGTGTTCATGGCCTGCAACATGTCGAGCGCCTCACCGCTGCGGCACTCGCCGACGACGATGCGGTCGGGTCGCATCCGCAGGCAGTTCTTGACGAGGTCACGGATCGTCACCTCGCCACGACCCTCGATGTTGGAGGGCCGGGCCTCGAGCGAGAGCACGTGGTCCTGGTGGAGCTGGAGCTCCTTGGCGTCCTCGACGGTGACGATGCGCTCGGTCTCGGGGATGAACGACGAGAGCACGTTCAACGTGGTGGTCTTCCCGGTGCCGGTACCTCCGGAGACCATCACGTTGAGTCGACCGACGACGCAGGCCTGCAGGAAGCGGGCGGCGTGCGCGTTCAGGGTGCCGTAGCGGATGAGATCGTCGATCTGGAGCTTCTCGCGGGAGAACTTCCGGATCGTCAGGAACGGCCCGCCGATGGCGAGGGGGTGGACGACCGCGTTCACGCGGGAACCGTCGGGGAGGCGGGCGTCGCAGAGCGGGTTCGACTCGTCGACCCGGCGACCGATCTCACCGACGATCTTGTCGATGATGCGCCGGAGGTGGACCTCGTCGACGAAGGTGGCCGAGGAGATCTCGATCTTGCCGTTGCGCTCGACGTAGACCGAGCCGGGGCCGTTGACCATCACCTCGGTGACGTCGTCGTCCTTCAGGAGCCGATCGATGGGGCCGTAGCCGAGGATGTCGTCGGAGACGTCCTGGATGAGCTGTGCCTTGTCGGCGGCCGACAGCGGGGCACGCTCCTGGGCAAGGGCGGAGTGGAGCTGCTCGTTGACGCGCTTGCGCAGGTCGTCCTCGGACAACCGCTTGTCGTAGATGATCGGACCGAGGTCGTCGATCAGGTTGTGGTGGATGCGTTGACGCAGTTCGTCGAGGACCGGGTCACGACGGTTGTTGCCCGTCGCCGGCGCCCCTTGGACGTCATGGAGCCGCTTGTACAGGGACATGGTCGCCTACCTCGCTCGACGCTGGCGTGTCACGGTGCCGGTCACTTGCGCCGCTTCTTCGCCGTGGTGGGGATGAACAGATCGGCCAGCTGCTCGAAGGCCTTGCTGACGTTCGACTTGGGCGCAGCCGACACGACGGGCTCGCCCCGGTTGACGGACTGCGGAACGACGATGTCGCTGGGGATGAGGGCGTCGGCCTGGACGCCGAGCGTGCGTTCGACCTCCGACACGTCGAGGCGCACCTTGGAGTTCGCCCGGTTCAGGATGAGGCGCAGCTTCTCCATCGGGGTGTTGAGGAGTCGAAGGGTCTGCAGCCCGATCTTGACGTTCTTGATGTTCGGGATGTCCATCCCGGCCACCAACAGGACGTCGTCGCTCACCTCGATGAGGCCGAGGACGACGTCGTTGAAGTAGGCCGGCGTGTCGATGACCACATAGCCGGCGAAGGAGCGCAGCGTCTCGACGATGCGAACCATCTCGTCGGCCCCGATCTGATCGGCGAACGCAGGCTCGAGCGGCGCGGGGAGGACGAGCAGGCCCTCGGGATCGTGGGGGGTGAGGAGCTGCTTGAGGAGTTGGGCGTCGAGGCGATCGAGGGCGCTGACGGCGTCGACGATGGTGTGCTGCGGCGCCAGCTTCAGCATCACGGCGACGTCGCCGAACTGAAGGTCTGCGTCGACGAGCACCACCGGCTTGTCGCTGCGCTCGGCCAACAGCACGGCGAGGTTGGAGGCGATGACCGACTTGCCCGACCCGCCCTTGGTGGAGAACACCATGATGACCCGGCCCAGCTCGCCGTCGCCGAGGGCCATGTCGTCGGCCGGGCTCGCTGCCGCCGGGGCAGCCACGAGGCCGCTGGCCACACGCTGGACCGCAGCGTCGAACTGCGCTGTCTCCACCGGCGCCTGCAGGACGTCCTTGACGCCCGCCCGCAGCGCCCGCTGGAGCATGTCCGTGGACAGCTCGTCGGTGACCATGATGGCCCCGACCTCACGACGAGCGGCGAGGAGCTGCTCGGCCGAGACGAGCTCCTCGTTGGCGGCGAAGGAGGGGCCGAGGACGGCCACCACCGGGGCACCGGTCAGCGACGACGCCAGCTCGCCGATCGAGCCGAAGGCCACGGTGCCGTTCCCGAGCTGCATGGCCAGGCGGGAACGCGTGGCCTGGTCGTCGTCGATGACGGCGACGCCGATCCGGGGCGCGCCCCCACCTGCGGCCGCCGACCCGGGGTGGGGAAGGCCGTCACCTGGTTCGCCGGAGAAGGGCCGTGTCACGTGGTGTCCTGCCTATTCCTGGTTGCCGCTGGGTCCGTAGGGGGTGAGCTGACCGGGGTCCTCGCCGGGGAGGGGGCCGTTCGGATCGATGGCGACCAACGGCTCGGGGGTGTAGTCCGGGCCCACGAGGGTCATGTAGACGCCACCGCCCTGCTGCGCTGCGGCGATCCACTGCGCCGCCACCGGTGGGACGTTGAAGGTGATGAGCCCGTTGTTGGCGGTCTGCTCCTCGGGAGCGGTCTCGCCCGGGGCCAGCACCGTGTTCTCGCCCACGGCGAGGATCTGCACCTTCTGGTAGAGGTACCGCGCCAGCTGCGGGATGGCGCTGGCCGCCGCCGTCGGGCTCGTGCTCGGCTCCTCGATGTCGCTGAAGACCATCATGTTGACCTCGTCACCAGGCACCAGGAAACCACCAACACCGCGGACCTGGTCAGTCGAGATGGAGATGGCGACGTGCTGGGGGTTGCGCAGGCGGGCCCGGAAGCTGATCTGGGTCTGGGCCGGATCGACGAACATGCCCTGCACGATGGTCGAGTTGGCCGGGATGTCGAACAGTGCGACCTTGCGCTGGAGCTCATCGGTGGTCGTGATGGCGCTGGCCGGTCGGAACTCCTGAGGGATCTGTGCCTGGTCGATGGCGCCGTCAGCGGCCGCCGTCTCGCCGGGCGTCCCTCGGAGGATGTCCTGCTTGGCCACGAAGACGTCGACTCGTCGAGCGTTGTCGTTGGCCCGGTCCTCGATGCCCCGGACGTAGTTGAACAACAACAGGGCGGCGATCACACCGAGAACGATGGCGCCGATCAGGATGAGTGTTCTGCGCGAACTCACGTACGTCCTCTTCTGCAGGGAGCCGCCACGGGACGGTCTCATCGAGCGCCCCGATCACCGCACAGCGGCGATGTCCGGGGTTGGTGGCGACCGGCGACCGCCGATCACGCCTTTCCTCTTCGGCTGTTCTCCCCCTCGGGCTTAGCAGTTCGTCGATCTTGTCCCTTCGCCGACCCCTCGACGAGCGGGCGCGACGAACCCACCGACCGGGCGCGGTCGACGACGTCACCCTCGTGTGGGCGCGGCCTGTCGAGCTTCGGTGGCGCCCTCGACGAGCTCGGGTGCCCTCGGCCTCAGGCCGAGCCGCCATCCTCGATCTCGCCCTGGGCCTCGGTCCCGCTGGGCGCCTCGGCGTCCTCGGTGGGTGCTTCCGCGACGGCCGGCGGTGCACCGTCGGGCGCCGCGCCACCCTCGGGCCCGCCGTGCTCGGCGTAGTACTCGGCCCAGGCCTCCTGGCCCTCGCTCGACTCGACCTCGGCCGTGAAGCCGATGTAGTTGCCCTCGTCGTCGTAGGCGTGCTCGCCGAAGTGCTCCTGGTACTCGGCGGCGACGATCCCGCCCTCGGCGGCCTGCTTGATCGACAGAGCTGATGCGACGACGCTGGAGGTCCAGGTCGATGATCTTCACCCACAGCTCCTCGCCGGGGGTGACGACCTGCTCCGGCAGATCGACGTGGTGCGCCGACATCTCGGAGATGTGGACCAGGCCCTCGATGCCGTCGCCCACCTGGACGAACGCACCGAAGGGCACCAGCTTGGTGACCCGCCCGTAGACGAGCTCGCCGACCTGGTGGTTGGAGGCGAACTCCTGCCACGGATCCTGCTGGGTCGCCTTGAGCGAGAGGCTGATCCGCTCACGGTCGAGATCGACCTCGAGGACCTGCACGTCGATCTCGTCGCCGACCGCGACCACGGAGCCGGGGTGGTCGACGTGCTTCCAGGACAGCTCGGACACGTGGACCAGCCCGTCCATGCCGCCGAGGTCGACGAAGGCACCGAAGTTGACGACGGAGGACACCGTGCCGCGGCGCACCTCGCCGGGCTTCAGGTTGGCGAGGAAGTCCTCGCGCTGCTCCTTCTGCGTCTCCTCGAGCCAGGCCCGGCGCGACAGCACGACGTTGTTGCGGTTCTTGTCCAGCTCGATGATCTTGGCCTCGAGCGTGCGGCCGACGTACGGCGCGAGGTCTCGGACCCGTCGCAGCTCGACCAGCGACGCCGGCAGGAAGCCCCGCAGGCCGATGTCGAGGATGAGACCGCCCTTGACGACCTCGATGACCGGGCCCTCGACGACGCCTTCCTCTTCCTTGATCCGTTCGATGGTGCCCCAGGCCCGTTCGTACTGGGCACGCTTCTTGGACAGGACGAGCCGACCCTCCTTGTCCTCCTTCTGGAGGACGAGGGCCTCGATCTGGTCGCCCATGGAGACGATCTCCGCAGGATCGACGTCATTGCGGATCGAGAGCTCACGCGAGGGGATGACGCCCTCGGACTTGTAGCCGATGTCGAGCAGCACCTCGTCGCGGTCGACCTTGACGACGGTTCCCTCCACGATCTGACCGTCTTCGACCTGCACCATGGACGCCGTGTAGGCCTCGTCGAGCGAGAGCCCGGCGAGGTCGTCCTCGACGACCTGACGGGGCACGTAGCGGCCCTCGTCGTCGAAGCTGCCCATCCCCGCCGGTGCGTCGACGGTGAGGGTTGCGGTGCGGGCGGAGGACTCGGGAGTGGCGTCGTCGGTGGTGACGGCGTCGACCTGCTCGGACAAGGTAGGACTCTCTTCGGATACGGGACTCGAGCTCGGCCGGCGGCCGGGCGGGACGAGGCGTGCGCGGGCGCGCACGTCAGCCGGAAAGGGTAGCAACCCCGTCGGGGCCTCACCCCATCGACTCGGGGGCGGGGCGATCAGTCCGACTCGTGCGCCGCCGCGGTGACCGCGATCATCAGGAACTCGGGATGGTCCAGGTCCGGCGGACGGCGGGCGTAGTCACCGGGGGTGACCGACCAGAGGTCGCGCACGCGCAGACCCGACCGCATCGCCATGAGACGGAGCTCTCGAGGGGTGAAGCAGGTCGTCCACAGCTCGGCGGGGGCCTCGACGCCTTCGGGTGAGCGGATGCTCGTGTGCTCGTGGTTGACGCCCGACGCCACGTCGAAGTTGTCCGTGTGCTCCAGGTAGCGCACCTGGAAGTAGGCCGAGAACGCCGAGACGGCCAGGCGACCACCGGGCCTGAGAGCCGCGGCCATCCCGTCGAGCACCGCGGCATCCGGATCGCTCGCCCGTGCGCCGGGCCCCGCACCGGGGGCGATCCCGGGGACGCGGCCCTCGCCGACGTCCGCGGCCGGAGCGACCACTGGGCCCCCACCGGCCAGCCCGAACGCGCCCTGGCAGAGAGAGATCACGGCATCGAACTCGGCGGAGTAGGCCAGACGCCGGGCATCCGCGCGGACGAAGGTCACCCCGGGCGGTGCGCCCTGACGGGCGATGTCGACGAATCGCTGGGCGATGTCGACGCCCACCACCTCGATGCCCCGACGCCCCAGGGCATGGGCGTGGCGCCCGGGACCGCAGCCCACGTCGAGGACCCGGTCGCCCGCCGAGAGGCCGAGCTCCTCGACCAGGAAGTCCACCTCGTTCTCGGTGCCCTTGGTGAACGAGTACCGCAGGTACGCCTCGCCGAGGTGGTCGGCCACCGCCTCGAACCAGTGCTCCACGGGATCTGTCGCCATGGTCAGCCTTTCGCCGCGGCCCACGAGTCGCCCACGCTGAGGTTCACCTCGAGAGGGACCCGCAGCGCGAACGCGCCTGACATGGCAGCCAGGACGACGGAGGTGATCTCGTCGAGCTCGTCGGGCCTCACCTCGAGGATCACCTCGTCGTGGACCTGGAGGATGAGTCGGCTCTCGACCGCGGCCTCGTCGAGCGCACGATCGAGCCGTACGAGCGCCACCTTGAAGATGTCGGCGGCGAGGCCCTGGATCCCGGCGTTCATGGCCTGGCGCTCTCCCGCCTGACGGATCCGGAAGTTGGACGACGAGAGCTCCGGGATCTGGCGACGTCGCCCGAAGAGGGTCTCGGTGTACCCGCGCTCCCGGGCCTCGGCCACGGTGCGGTCCATGTAGGCCCGCACGGACGGGAACGCCTCGAAGTAGGCGTCGAGGATGGTCTGCGCCTCACCGGTCGGGATGGCCAACCGCTGACCCAGCCCGTAGGCCTCCATGCCGTAGGCCAAGCCGTAGCTGACCATCTTGGCCTTGGCCCGCTGCTCGCTCGTGACCTCGTCCAGGGCCACGCCGAACACGCCGGCCGCGGTCGCGTTGTGGATGTCGCGCCCCGATTCGAAGGCGTCGATGAGACCCGGGTCCTCCGCCAGGTGGGCGATGCAGCGCAGCTCGATCTGGTTGTAGTCGGCGACCAGCATGCGAAAGCCCTCGGCGGGCACGAACGCCTTGCGGAACGTGCGGCCCAGCTCCGAGCGCACGGGGATGTTGTGCAGGTTGGGGGCGTCCGAGCTGAGGCGCCCGGTCCGCGCCACGGTCTGGTTGAACGTGGCGTGGATCCGTCCGTCCGGGGCCACCTCGGCCAGGAGGCCCTCGCCGTAGGTGGACCGGAGCTTCTCGACCTCGCGGTACGAGAGAAGGTGCTCGACGATCGGGTGCTCACCGCGGAGCTTCTCCAGGGTGGCGGCGTCGGTCGAGAACCCCGTCTTGGTCTTCTTCTGGGGGGTGAGGCCGAGGCGGTCGAAGAGGATCTCTCGCAGCTTCACGGTGGAGTTGACGTTGAAGTCCTCACCGGCGTCGGCGCAGATCTCGGCCCGGAGGCGCTCGCACTCGGCGCCCAACTCGTCGCTGAGGCGGCGCAGCTCGTCGACGTCGACGCCGACACCGACGATCTCCATGCGGGCGAGGACGCGGACCAGCGGGATCTCGATGTCGTCCAGGAGCGGTCGCAGCCCACGCGCATCGAGGGCGTCGAGCAGCGGCTCGGCCAGCACGGCCACCGCCAGCGCGTGGCGAGCCGCGGTCTGGCCGTCCGGTTCCGAGTCGCCGCCGAAGTCGAGCTGACCGTCGGGCGCGGCGCCCGCATCCGGGAGGCGCGCCGAGGCGTAGCGCTCGAGGAGCTCGCCGAGGGCGTAGCGAGCCTCCGCCGGATCGAGGAGGTATGCCGCGATCATCGTGTCGAGCGAGAGCGTGCGGAGGTCGACGTCGAGGTCGTGGAGGCTACGCACCAGAGCCTTGGCCCCGTGCGCCACGATCGGCCGACCACCGTCACCGAGGAGCTCGGCGAGGGCCCGGCGCACCGCGCCGTCTTCGAGCGTCGCGGCCGGGATCCACGCCACGTCGGCGGTGGCGGCGTCGGTGACCAGAGCGAGCCCTTCGATGGGCGAGCGTCCCTCCGGACCGGCCCAGGTCGCCGCCACGGCCAGGAGCCCTTCCCCGTCGGCGAGCGCCGTCAGCACACCCACCGCATCGTCGACGGGGACGAGGTCGGAGCGTTCGGCTTCGATCACGGAGGCGTCGGACGTCGACGGGGCAGGGACGGCTGCGCCGGTGGCGGCCAGGGCCTCGAGGAGGCGATCGTAGAGCGTTCGGAACTCGAGGAAGTCGAAGAGCTGGCGGACCTCCTCGAGGTCGTAGTCACCGAAGACGAGCTCGTCGAGCTCGACGTCGAGGGGAACGTCGCGCACCAACCGCATGACGACGACGTTGCTTCGCACGTCGGCCTCGGCCGCCCCGAGGTTCTCCCGCAGCTTCGGCGTCAACTCGGCGAGGTGCTCGAAGACCCCGTCGATGCCGCCGTACTTCGCGATGAGCTTGGCGGCCGTCTTCTCACCGACGCCAGGGACGCCGGGGAGGTTGTCGGAGGGGTCCCCGCGCAAGGCGGCGTACTCGAGGTACTTGGTCGGAGGGACGCCGGTGCGCTCCTCGATGCCGGCCTCGTCGTAGAGGGCGTAGTCGGACACCCCGCGTCGGTTGTAGAGGACCCGGACGTGCGGGTCCTCGACGAGCTGGTAGCTGTCACGATCCCCCGTGACCACGAGGACGTCGTCACCGCGATCACGGGCCTGGGTGGCGAGCGTGGCGATGATGTCGTCAGCCTCGAAGCCCGGCGCCTCGAGCATCGGGATGTGGAGAACCTCGACCACCTGACGGACCAGTCCGAGCTGCTGACGGAGGATGTCGGGTGCCTCGCTCCGGTTGGCCTTGTAGGTGGCCAGTGCCTCGTGACGGAAGGTCGGCTCGGGCCGGTCGAACGCGACCGCGAGATGGTCGGGCTCGTGGTCGCGGACCAGGTTCACCAACATCGAGGTGAAGCCGAAGACGGCGTTCGTCACCTGCCCCGACGCCGTGGCGAGGTCGGTGGGAAGCGCGAAGAAGGCACGGTAGGCCAGCGAGTTGCCGTCGATCAGCATCAACGTGCTCATGACGACGCGCCGATCACGCGGCGGGTGGGGCCAGCTCGCCGGCGATGATGCGCTCGCTCACGGCCTTCATCGTGAGGCGTTGCTGCATCGCGGTGCGCTGGACGAAGCCGAAGGCGTCGCTCTCGGACAGGCCGTGGGCGTCCATGAGCTTGCCCTTGGCGCGATCGACCACCTTGCGGGTCTCGAGTTGCTCCTCGAGGCTCTGAGCCTGATCGGCGAGGGCCTTCAGCTCGCGGAAGCGCCCGATGGCCACTTCGATGGCAGGGATCAGCTCGCTGCGTTGGAAGGGCTTGACCAGGTAGGCGAGCGCCCCCGCGTCACGAGCTTGCTCGATCAGGTCACGCTGGCTGAAGGCCGTCAGCACCAGGACGGCGGCCCGACGCTCCCCTGCGATCTCCCTTGCGGCCGACAGCCCGTCCAGCCCGGGCATCTTGATGTCGAGGATGGCGACGTCGGGCTGGTGCGCCTTGACGAGCTCGACGGCCTCGTCGCCCCGCCCCGTCTCGCCGACCACGTCGTAGCCCTCCTCGAGGAGGGTCTCCTTGAGATCGAGGCGGATGATGGCCTCGTCCTCCGCGATAACGACTCGGGTCGGCACGGCGCCGAGCGTACCGGACCCGTCGACACCGTCGTCTCAGCGCCGACCCTGGCCGGACGGTTCAGGGATCGGCCTCGAGCAGCTTGTCGAGCAGGTCGTCCTGGAGCTGCTCGAGCCGGACGATGTCCGCTTCGACATCGGCACGGTGGCGACCCATCGCCTCGGCGTGGCGCGACGCCTCACGGTGCTCACGTTCGGCCAGAGGCGTCTCGGAGACCAACGAGCGGAGGCGGGCGTCGTCGGCCTCGTCGGCCAGCTGGGTCAGCTGCTCGTCGCTCACCGCCAGCTCCCGCCGCAACGCCTTGAGCTGCGCACCCACATCGGACAGCCGACGCTCCACCATCGCCCTGCTCATCGTGGGTGAGTGTAGGGCAGTTACCCGTCGGTAGCCGGAGACCCCCCTCGCGTCGGCGCTACCGTGAGCGTGCTCCTCATCGCACGCGGCGGTGCTGGAACCGGCATACAGGGCGGGCTCAAACCCCGCTGCCCGAAAGGGCTTGAGGGTTCGAATCCCTCCCGCCGCACTCATGTCCAGCCCCTCCCACCCACGACGACCGAGCACCCGGGGGCTCGCCACCGCCGCGGTGGCCGTGATCCTCGTCGCCACCGTCGCCGCCGTCCGCCGTCGGGCCATGCGGCACAACCGGGCCGTCTTCCGGGCCACCTACGGAGGTGACACGCCGCGATGAAACCCACCACCGTCCGAACGGGTCTCAGCCCATCGACGCAGTCCCTCCCCACCCCGCCCCGCCCGAACCGCACGGAGGTCGTTCCCCACCGATGATCGTCTTCACCTTCCCGGGGCAGGGCTCGCAGAAGCCGGCCATGGGCGACCCATGGCAGGAGCACCCGTCCTGGGAGCTCGTGGACGAAGCCTCGGCGGTCCTGGGACGCGATGTCGCCCGGCTGCTGCTCCACGCCGACGCCGAGGAGCTGCGAGCCACCGACAACGCCCAGATGGCCACCTTCGTGACCAGCCTGGTCGTGCTCGACGCCGTCGAGCGCGTGGGCGTCGAGCCCGCCGCGACGGCAGGGCACAGCCTCGGCGAGTACACCGCCCTGGTGGCCTGCGGGGCCCTGTCGCTCGAGGAGGGCCTCCACCTCGTCGCCGAACGCGGCGCTGCGATGCGCGCCGCCTCGACGGAGCGAACCGGCACGATGGCCGCCGTCCTCGGCCTCGACGACGACGACGTCGAGATCGCCTGCGCGCGCGTCGACGGCGACGTCTGGGTCGCCAACTACAACGCCCCCGGACAGGTCGTCGTCGCCGGGAGCCCCGAAGCGGTCGAGGATGCCGCCGACGCGGCCCGAGCCCTCGGAGCGAAGAAGGTGATGCCGATGGCGGTCAGCGGCGCCTTCCACACGCCGTTCATGGGGGCAGCTCGCGAGCGGCTCCGCAAGGCGATCTCCGCCGTCGACCTGCGGGACCCCGACATCGCCGTCTACGCCAACGTCGACGCCCGCCCCCACCCCGGCGGCGACGAATGGTCGACCCTGCTCGGCGCCCAGCTCTGCAGCCCCGTGCGCTGGCGCCAGACCCTCCTCCACCTCGCCGACGCCGGCGCCACCGTGTACGTCGAGCTCGGCCCGGGCAACGTGCTCACCGGAATGGCGAAGCGCACCGTGCAGGGCGCCACGACACTCTCGGTGTCGGCCCCCGACGACCTCGACAAGCTCCTGTCCACGCTGGCCATCCCGAGCGCCGCCGGCGCCGGCGTCCACGAGGGAGAGCACCTCTTCGCCACCGAGCGCATCGTGGTCAGTCCCTCGGCCGGTGTGTTCTCGCCGGCGTCCGGCACCGACGCGGGCACCGAGCTGGTTCCCGGCACGGTCCTGGGAACGGTGGGAGCCGACGACGTGCGGTCGCCGTTCGCGGGGACCCTGATGGGCATGCTGGCCGTCGACGGCGAGCGGGTCACCGCCAGCCAACCCATCGCCTGGCTGAGAGCCCGGTGACCTCCGTCCGGCACGACACGGGAGGGCGCCCTCCCGTCGGCGCGCGGATCGTGGGTTGGGGCACCGCCCTCCCCGACCGTGTCGTGACCAACCTCGACTACGAGGCCCGCCTGGACACCAGCGACGCCTGGATCACCGAACGCACCGGCATCAAGGAGCGCCGCCACGGCGGCACCACGGCATCGCTGGCCACCGCCGCCGGCCGCGCCGCCCTCGACGCGGCGGGCCTCACCGGCGACGACGTCGACTACCTGCTGCTGGCCACCACCACTCCTGACTACCAGGTGCCGTCGACCGCTTCCGAGGTCGAGGACGCCCTCGGGATCCGGGGTGGGGCGAGTGACCTCAACGCCGCCTGCTCGGGGTTCGTCTACGGGCTCGTGCACGCCCACGGGCTGATCGCCATGGGCCTGCGCCGTGTGCTGCTCATCGGCGCCGAGACCATGAGCCGCATCACCGACCAGGACGACCGGAACACCGCCATCCTGTTCGGCGACGGCGCCGGTGCGGTCGTCCTGGAGGCCAGCGAGGACGACGGCCAGCTCCTGTCGTTCGACCTGGGCTCGGACGGCGCCCTGCGCGACCTGCTCGACGCCCCGCTCGCCGGCTACATGCAGATGAACGGACGCGAGGTCTTCCGCCAGGCCGTCACCGTGATGGTCGCATCAGGCGAGGCCTCGATGGACGCCGCCGGTGTCTCGGCTGCCGACATCGCGCTCCTCGTGCCCCATCAGGCCAACCAGCGCATCATCGACTCCGCCTGCAGCCGACTCGGCATCCCCAGCGACAAGGTGGCGACGGTGCTGCACTCGACGGGCAACACCTCGTCCGCCTCGATCCCGCTCGCTCTCGTCGACGCCCTCGACGGCGGCCGGGTGAAGCCGGGCGACCTCCTGTTGCTGGTCGGCTTCGGAGCCGGGATGAGCTGGGCGTCGGCGGTCGTGCGTTGGTCCGATCCCAGGGCACCCCGCCACGAGGAGCAGCCATGAGCCGCGTCGCTCTCGTCACCGGGGGCAATCGAGGCATCGGACGGGCCTGCGCGCAGGCGCTGGCCGACGCGGGCCACCGCGTGGCCGTCACCTCCCGGTCCGGCCGTCCGCCCGATCTCCCCGCCGAGTGGCTGTGCCTCGAGTGCGACGTCACCGACGCCGAGCAGGTGGACGCGGCGTTCACGTCCATCGAATCCGAGTGGGGTCCCGTCGAGATCCTGGTCTCGAACGCCGGGATGACCGCCGACATGCTGGTGCTTCGGATGGGAGAAGCCGACTTCACGTCCGTGCTCGACGCCAACCTCACCGGTGGCTTCAGGGTGGCCAAGCGCGCCGTCGCCAAGATGATGCGGGCCCGCTTCGGCCGCATCGTGTTCGTGGGTTCGGTCGTCGGGAGCACCGGGCAAGCCGGACAGGCCAACTACGCCGCGTCCAAGGCGGGCCTGGTGGGCCTGGCCCGCTCGCTGGCCCGGGAGTTCGCCTCCCGGTCGATCACGGTCAACGTCGTGGCCCCCGGACCCGTGGAGACCGACATGTTCGCCGCCGTCGCCGACGAGACGCGGGCGGCCATCGCCGCCGCCGTGCCCCTCGGCCGCCTGGCCGATCCGCGGGAGGTCGCTGCGGCCGTCGCCTTCCTCGCCGGGGACGACGCCGGCTACATCACGGGCGCGGTGATCCCCGTCGACGGCGGCCTGGGCATGGGGGCCACGTGAGCTCCCGCCCCACCCCACCTCTCACCAGTCCCCCACCGGGCCCGGCTACCGTCGAGGCCCACACCGACAAGGAGCAAGCCAGTGAGTGACGATCCCTTCGAGCGCTTCCGCAAGTGCGCGGTCGAACTTCTGAACGTGACCCCCGAACAGGTCACGATGGACGCGAAGTTCGGTGACGACCTCGACGCCGACAGCCTCGACCTGGTCGAGCTCGTCATGGCCCTCGAAGAGGAGTTCGACGTCACGGTCGACGAGTCCGAACTGGAGAACATCGAGACGGTCGGTCAGGCCTTCGAACTGATCACCTCGAAGACCTGATGGCCACGCGCCGAGTCGCCGTGACCGGCGTCGGCGTCGTGAGCCCGTGCGGCACCGGCGCCGACGCGTTCTGGGAGGGCCTGCTCGGCCCCGCACCCGTCGGGCTGCGTCGCATCGACGACTTCGACCCGATGGACCTCGCGTTCGACAACCCGAAAGAAGCGCGCCGCACCGACCGATTCGCCCAGTTCGCCCTCGCCGCCGCGGCGGAGGCGCTCGCCCAGTCAGGCCCGCTCGACGCCGACCCCCTGCGGATCGGGACCTGGATAGGGACCGGCATCGGCGGGCTGACCACCCTCGAGGAGCAGGTGCTCGTCAACGAGCACAAGGGGCCGCGCCGGGTGAGCCCGTTCATGGTGCCGATGCTCATGGCCAACGCCGCGGCCGCAGCGGTGTCGATGCGCTACGGCTACCAGGGCCCGTGCGAGAACACGTGCACCGCGTGCGCTGCGGGCACGCAGGCCATCGGCAACGCGTTCCGGCTCATCTCCTACGGGCGGTGCGACGCGGTGGTGACCGGGAGCGCCGAGTCGACCATGACCGACACCTGCATCGCCGGGTTCACCAACATGACGGCCATGTCCTCGTCGGGGGTGTCACGCCCCTTCGACCGCGATCGGGACGGCTTCGTGATGGCCGAGGGTGCGGGCGTGCTGGTCCTCGAGGAGTGGGAGACGGCGAAGGCGAGAGGGGCGACCATCCTCGCGGAGGTCCTCGGCGCCGCCTCCACTGCGGATGCCCACCACATCACCGCCCCGTCGCCGGGCGGAGCGGGAGCGATCGCCTGCATCGAGCTCGCTCTGGCCGACGCCGGCCTGCGACCCGAGCAGATCACGCAGATCAACGCCCACGGCACCTCCACACCGCTGAACGACGCCGCCGAGGCCGATGCCATCGCCAAGATCTTCGGTACCCCCGGCCCTCCGGTCACCTCGTTGAAGGGCATCACCGGTCACTCCCTCGGTGCCGCAGGTGCGCTCGAGGCCGTCGCCACCGTGCTCTCGATCCAGAAGGCGCTGATCCCGCCCACCGCCGGGTACGAGACCCCGGATCCGGAGATGGCGCCGATCGACATCGTCACCGCCGAGCCGCGGCCCTGGACGCCGGGTCCCGCCCTCTCGAACAGCTTCGGGTTCGGCGGGCACAACGGCTGCGTCATCTTCGGCCCCCCCGACGCCTGATGACGTCGGCGCCGGTCCCACCCGGTGCCGGCCTCAGGCGAAGACGAACAGCAGATCGGCCTCGCACGCCGTCTCGCCGCCGACATGGGCTCGACCATGCCCTCGTCCGGCACGCGCCGACATCCGCCCCAGTTCGATCTCGACGGTGAGCGTGTCGCCGGGAACCACCTGACGCCGGAACCGGGCCTTGTCCACCCCCCCGAACAGCGGCAGCTTGCCGGCGAAGGCCTGGTCGGAGAGCACTGCGTAGGCGCCGAGCTGTGCGATGGACTCGAGCATCAGGACCCCGGGCAGCGTCGGTCGTCCCGGGAAGTGCCCGCCGAAGAAGGCCTCGTCGCCCGAGAGCGCCCATCGCCCGACCGCCGACTCGCCGACGACGAGTGCCGTCACCTCGTCCAACAGCAGGAACGGAGGCCGATGGGGCAGGACGTCGGACGGCGCCGGGAGCGTGCTCACCCGGCGAGAGCTGCGAGGAGGTTCTTCGGGGTGTCCTTCGGGCTGATCTTGGGCCAGGCTTCGGCGATCTTGCCCTTCTCGTCGATGAGGAACGCGGAGCGGATGATCCCCATGTACTTCTTGCCGTACATGCTCTTCTCGCCCCATGCGCCGTAGGCCTCGGCCACGGCGTGGTCCTCGTCGGACAACAGCGGGAATCCGAGCGAGTACTTCTCGTCGAACTTCTTCTGCTTGGCCGGCGGGTCGGGGCTGATGCCGAGGATCACCGTGTCCCCGATCTCCCCGGAGATGTCCCGCAGGCCACAGGACTGGGTGGTGCATCCCGGGGTGTCGGCCTTCGGGTAGAAGTACACGAGGACCTTGCGACCCTTGAACCCGCTGAGTCGGACCTTCTCTCCGTCCTGGTCGAGCAGGTTGAACAACGGGGCCTTGGCGCCGACGGCGGGGCTGGACGATGCGGTCATGGCCGCGAATCTAGTGCTCCGGCGCACTCGGCTCGCTCTGAGCGACCCGAGCCGGAGCAGCGACGCGCCCGGCGCCCACGGCCCTGAGAACGCGTCGAGGGGAGCGCTCGTCGGCGCTCCCCTCGGACACGGTCGACAACGGCGGCCAGAGGCCGCCGGATCACATCTTGACGGCCTTGGCGGTGGCCTTGAGCTTCGACCCGGCCGTCACCTTGGCGGCCCGGCTGGCGGGCACCTGGATGGCCTCGCCGGTCTGCGGGTTGCGCCCGGTGCGCGCCGAACGGGTGGTCTGCTCGAAGCTGAGGAAGCCGGGAAGGGTCAGCTTCTCGGTGCCCTTGGCGACGACCTCGTTGGCGATCTCCTCGAACGCCTTCAGGGACTTCTCGACGTCGACCTTGGCGACACCGGTGCGCTCGGCGATCTCGGCGATGAGCTCGGACTTGGTCATTGGATCCTCCTGTTGGCCCGAGTAGGCACAGCGTGTCGGCCCGGGCGGGCGGTTCGGGCGTCAGATGTGGGTCGCCCGTGTCGTGCACAGCATGCCGGTTGCGGGGCCCACTGTGGTGGATTTCGGGCCCCAGCGCGGGAATTTGTCCCCGACGGGGCTCAACCGCCCGGCTGGTTGACCATGTGCTGCGCCGCCATCTGGAAGTAGGCCCGCATCTCGTCGGCGTCGCCGGGCGCGATCTCCTCCGCGACCTCGGCCGACCCGAGCGCCGAGCCCATGTGCCGCAGCCAGGCATCACGCTGAGGGCCGCCGATGGCGAACGGCGCGTGGCGCATGCGCAGCCGCGGGTGCCCCCGGCGTTCGCCGTACGTCGTCGGCCCTCCCCAGTACTGCACGAGGAACGCCGTCAGGCGCCACCTCGCCCCGGCGATGTCGGCGGCGGGGTAGAGCGGCGCCAGCAGCGGATCGCTCATCACACCGGCGTAGAAGCGGTCGACGAGGCGGACGAAGAACGCCTCGCCGCCCACCCGCTCGTACAGGGACCGGTCGCTCACCACACCTCCACGCGTGCGCCCGACGCAGTGCGCCGGCCTCGACCACGGGCCGCACGCTACCGGCGTGGCGCCCGTCGCCTACCCTCCCGATCGTGCTGGGCTTCGACTTCACCGACGAACAGGACCAGTTCCGGCGGGTCGTGCGGGACTTCGCCGACACACAGATCGCGCCGCACGCCGAGGCCTGGGATCGCGACCACCGGTTCCCGATCGAGGTGGTGCGAGCGATGGGCGACCTCGGTCTGTTCGGGCTGCCCTTCCCGAGCGAGTACGGAGGTGGCGACGCGGACCTCGTCACGCTGTGCCTCGCCATCGAGGAGATCGCCCGCGTCGACCAGTCGATGGCCATCACCCTCGAAGCGGGGGTCGGCCTCGGCGCCAACCCGATCCATCGCTTCGGCAGCGAGGCTCAGAAGCAGCGTTGGCTCCCCGACCTGTGCGCCGGGCGCGCCCTCGGCGGCTTCGGGCTCACCGAACCCGATGCCGGGTCCGACGCAGCCGGCACCCGCACCACGGCCGTGCTCGATCCGGCCACCGACGAGTGGGTCATCAACGGCGAGAAGGCGTTCATCACCAACTCCGGCACCGAGATGACGTCGCTCGTCACGGTGACCGCTCGCACGGGACCATCGGAGATCAGCACCATCGTCGTTCCGGCCGGGACACCCGGCTTCGAGGTCCAACCCGCCTACCGCAAGATGGGATGGCACGCCTCGGACACCCACGGCCTCACCTTCACCGACTGCCGGGTGCCGGCAGAGAACCTCCTCGGCGAACGCGGCAGGGGGTTCACGCAGTTCCTCCAGATCCTCGACGAGGGCCGCGTGGCCATCGCCGCACTCGCCACGGGGGTCATCCAGGCCTGCCTCGACCACGCGACGGCCCACGCTGCGGATCGGCAGGCCTTCGGTCGCCCGATCGGCGCCAACCAGGGCATCGCCTTCCCGTGCGCCGACCTCGCCGTCATGGCCGACACCGCCCGCCTGCTCACCTACCGGGCCGCGTGGTTGCGCGACCAGGGGCGACCTTTCTCCCGAGAGGCCGCCATCGCCAAGCTCCACACCACCGAGGCGGCGGTGTCGGCGACCCGCATCGCCACCCAGGTCTTCGGTGGCTACGGCTTCATCGACGAGACCCCGGTCGCCCGGTTCTACCGCGACGCCAAGATCCTCGAGATCGGCGAGGGCACCAGCGAGATCCAACGTCTGATCATCGCCCGGAGCCTCGGCCTGCCCTGTTGATGGCGGCGCAGGGCGCCGCGGTGCGACCACGGCCGCGGGCGCTTCCCCGGGAAAGGGTCAGGCGTCGAGAGCTGCGCGGACACCGGCGATGAACGCACCCGCCCCGGAGGGGCCCTCACCGTCGAGGATCCGCCGCATGAGCGCCGAGCCGATCACTGCCCCGTCGGCCACCTGGCTCACCTCGACGGCCTGCGCGGCGTTGGAGACGCCCACTCCGACGAGCACCGGCTTGTCGGTCACGGCCTTCACCCGAGCAGCGATGTCGAGTGCCGAGGCGGCGAGGGCGTCGCGTTCGCCCGTGACACCGAGCAGGCCCACCGCGTAGACGAACCCCCGGCTGCGGGCCACGATCCGGGGAAGGCGCTCGTCGGGCGCCGTGGGTGCGGCCAGCATCACCGTCTCGACACCGGCCTGATCGGCCGCCCCGGCCCACTCGCCCGACTCCTCGAGGGGGAGATCCGGCAGGATCGCCGCGCTCACCCCGGCCGCGGCGAGCGAGGCGGCGAACCGTCGATGCCCGGCGTGGAAGGCCAGGTTGTAGTAGGTCATCACGACGAGAGGGACGCCGGCGTCGATGTCACGGAGGCGGTCGAGGATCGTGGTCGGGGTGGCGCCGGCGGCGAGGGCCTGTTCACTCGCCGCCTGGATGATCGGACCGTCCATGACGGGATCGGAGAACGGCACACCGATCTCGATGGCGTCGGCACCTGCATCGGCGACGGCTCGCACGACATCGGTCCAGTCGTCGCCGAGCCCTCCCGTGACGTAGGGGACGAGGAGCTTGTGCCCGGCGTCGCGCCGCGGCGCGCAACGCGGTCTCGAGAACACCGGGCTCGGTCGGCGCGGTCGGGACCGGGGGCGCCTCGGCCCCGCCGGGGGAGGCAGGGCTCAACCGAGGATCTCCATCATCTGACCGACGTCCTTGTCGCCTCGACCCGACAGGTTCAACAGCACCGTGCGACCCGCCAGGGCGACGCGGTCGCGGCTGATCCAGGCCAGAGCGTGCGCCGGCTCGAGCGCCGGGATGATGCCCTCGGTCCGGCTCAACAGCTGGAACGCGTCGATCACCTCGGCATCGGTGACCTGCTCGTACCGGGCCCGCCCGCTCGACGAGAGGAACGAATGCTCGGGGCCCACACCGGGGTAGTCGAGACCGGCGGAGATCGAATGGGCCTCCTGCACCTGCCCGAACTCGTCCTGCATGAGGTAGCTCTTCATCCCGTGCACCACGCCCGGCACTCCCCGACCGACGGCAGCGCCACCGGCGGGTTCCACCCCGACGAGCTCGGCATCGGTGTCGGCGAAGCCGGCGAAGATCCCGATGGCGTTGGAACCGCCGCCCACACACGCCGTGACCACGTCGGGGACACCACCGTCGAGGAGGCGCTCGCACTGGGCGCGTGCCTCCATGCCGATCACGGTGTGGAACTCACGGACCATCCAGGGGTACGGGTGTGGGCCCATCACCGAGCCGAGGCAGTAGTGCGTCGTGCCGACCGTGGCCACCCAGTCGCGCATGGCCTCGTTGACCGCGTCCTTGAGCGTGCGGCTGCCCGAGACGGCGGGCACGACCTCGGCCCCGAGGAGCCGCATCCGAAAGACGTTGAGTTGCTGGCGGGCCATGTCGACCTCGCCCATGTAGACCATGCACTCCATGCCGAACAGCGCCGCGGCGGTCGCGGTGGCCACCCCGTGCTGACCGGCGCCGGTCTCCGCGACGAGACGGGTCTTGCCCATCCGTCGGGCCAGCAGGGCCTGGCCGAGCACGTTGTTGATCTTGTGGCTGCCGGTGTGGTTGAGGTCCTCGCGCTTGAGCAGGACGCGCACCCCGAGCTCCTCGGAGAGACGTGCGCACTCGGTCAGCGGCGACGGTCGCCCGGCGTAGTCGGCGAGGAGTCCGTCGAGCTCGGCCCGGAACGTCGGGTCACCCCACGCCGAGCGGAACGACCGCTCGAGCTCCTCGCACGCCGGCACCAGGGTCTCGGGGACGAATCGACCACCGAACTCGCCGAATCGCCCGCTGGAGGAGGGTTCGGACAGGGCCATGGGGGGTGCACCTCGGGTTGGGCGGGACGGTGGCCTCAGGAGGGGCCGGCTGAGGCGAGGGTAGGTCGCCCCGGCCGACGGGGAGAACTCGGAAACCCCGATGTGACGGCGGCCCTCAGGCGAACGGATCACCCGCCGTGTCGGCTGCGGCTGAGAGATCCCAGCCGCCGTCGTCGTGGGGCGGGTCGTCGTCGAGTTCGGCCGCCAGGGCCTCGGCGACGAAGCGCCGCACGAGCCGCACGTCCTTGCGGCCGGGCGACGACTCGACGCCGCTGGCCACGTCGACGCCCCAGGGTCGCACCGTGCGGATGGCGTCACCGACGTTGTCAGGACGGAGCCCGCCGGCCAGCACCACTGCTCGCCGGCGCGGGAGATCGCCCACCAGCGTCCAGTCGAAGGTCCGTCCCGAACCGGGGGTGGCGCCGTCGAGCAGCACGGCATCGACCTGGTAGTCGTCCACCCGGGAGAGACGAGGGTCGCCGACGGAGAAGGCCTGGATCACGAACGGGACCCTGGCCTTGATCCAGGTGGCCTCCCCGTGGGACTCCCGCCCGTGCAGCTGGACACCGCCGAGACCGGTGGCCTCCACGACCTCGACGATGCGTTGCGCCGACTCGTCGCGGAACACTCCGACGGTCAGCACCTCGTCAGGGATCTCACGGACGATCTGACGCACCTGATCGGGCTCGACCCGTCGAACGGACGGCGCCAACACGAACCCGACCGCATCTGCTCCCATGGCGACCGCCATGAGCGCATCGGCGACGTTGGTCGTACCGCAGATCTTCACGAACATCGGAGGGCAACGGTACCGGCGGCGTCGCCCGCGTCCGGGATGGATTGCTCAGCCGTCGACGAGGCGGTCGTTGAGGTAGTCGTCGTAGGCGGCCAGATCGAGGTGGCCGTGGCCGCAGTAGTTGAACAGGATCACCTTCTCCTCCCCCGTCTCCTTGGCGGCCAGGGCCTCGTCGATGGCGACCCGGATGCCGTGGGCGGCCTCCGGTGCGGCGACCTTGCCTTCGCTGTTGGCGAACTGGATGGCGGCGTCGAAGACCTTGCTCTGCGGAAGGGCGACCGCTTCGATCCGGCCGTCCTTCACGAGCTTCGACACGATCGGGGAGTCGCCGTGGTAGCGAAGCCCGCCGGCGTGGATCGACGGAGGGATGAAGTCGTGGCCGAGGGTGTACATGGGCATGAGAGGGGTCATGCCCGCCACGTCGCCGAAGTCGTACTCGAAGCGTCCCGCGGTCAGGGTCGGGCACGATTCGGGCTCGACGGCGACGATGCGCACGCCCTCGTCGGGCACGAACGGGAAGGCCAGACCTCCCAGGTTCGACCCGCCGCCGCACGGGGCGATGACGACGTCGGGCAACTCCTCCCCCGCCATCTGGAGCTGCTCCTTCGCCTCGAGGCCGATCACCGTCTGGTGCAGGAGGACGTGGTTCAGCACCGAACCGAGGGCGTAGTGCGAGTCGTCACGCCCGACGCAGTCACGCACCGCATCGGAGATGGCGGCGCCGAGCGAGCCCGGGCTGGTGGGGTCGTCGATCGGTGAGGGCACGACCTCTCCGCCCCAGATCTCCATCATGATCTTGCGGTAGGGCTTCTGGTCGTACGAGGCCCGCACCATGTACACCATGCACTCCATGTCGAACTGCGTAGTGGCGAACGCCAACGCGGTGCCCCACTGCCCGGCGCCGGTCTCGGTGGTGAGACGGGTGATGCCTTCCTGCTTGTTGTAGAAGGCTTGCGGGACGGCGGTGTTGGGCTTGTGCGACCCCGCCGGTGACACTGACTCGTCCTTGAAGTAGATCCGCGCCGGGGTGCCGAGAGCCGCCTCGAGGCGGGTGGCGCGCACCAGTGGAGTGGGCCTCCACAACTTCAGGATGTCGAGGACCTCGCCGGGGATGTCGATCCACGGGGCCGGCGACATCTCCTGTTCGATCAGGGCCATCGGGAACAACGGGGCGAGATCGTCGGGCGTGACGGGCTCACGGGTGCCGGGGTGCAACGGTGGGTCCATCGGCTCGGCCATCCGCGGCAAGAGGTTGAACCACGCGGTCGGCAGCTGGGCCTCGGGCAGTGTGAAACGCGTCATCAGGGCTCCTGTCGGATGCGTACCTGCGCGGAGTGTAGGGCGCAGAGCCGTCCTCCGACCGGGCCGTCGGGCGAGCTGTTCAGTGGTGAGCCGAACGCAGGGCGGCGACGGCACCCCGGGGGTCACCGGCCGTGACGAGGGACTCGCCCACCAGCACGGCGTGGTAGCCGGCCTCGGCCAACGCCCGAGCATCGGCCGGGCCGACGATCCCGCTCTCGGCCACCCGAACCACCCCTTCGGGCATGAGAGGGGCCAGACGCACCGCCCGGGCGGTGTCGACCGCGAACGTGACGAGGTCCCGCTGGTTCACGCCGATCAGGTCGGCGCCGGCCGCGGCCGCGCGGCCCAGCTCGGCTTCGTCGTGGACCTCGACCAGCGCGTCGAACTCCAGCTCGCGGGCGAGGGCCAGGAGATCGACGAGCTCGCGCTCGTCGAGCGCAGCTGCGATCAACAACACGGCGTCGGCGCCCATGATGCGGGCGTCGAGCACGTCGCGTGGGTCGACGGTGAAGTCCTTGCGCAGCACCGGGATCGCACAGGCCGCTCGGGCGTCGGCCAGGTCGGACGGATGGGCACCGAAGAAGTCGACGTCGGTGAGCACCGACAGCGCGGCCGCACCGCCACCCTCATAGGCCTCGGCCATCGATGCTGCGTCGAGGTCGACGGCGAGGTCGCCCTTCGACGGCGACCGGCGCTTCACCTCGGCGATCACGGCGACATCGCCGTGAGACGCCACGGCCTCGAGCGAGGCGCGCAGGCCCCGCGCCGGTGGTGCCGCACGGGCGGCCTCGTGCAACGGCTCGACCGGCCGGGAATCGGCCGCCGCGGACGCCCTGTGCGCGGCGAGGATGCGGTCGAGGTAGGTGGTCAGCTGGGGAGGCCCTTCGCCGACGAGGTGGGCTCGGCCATCACCATCATCGGCGGCTCGGCGAACAGCGGGCCGAGCAGCCCGAAGCACGCGGCCATGGCGTCGCTGCCACCGTGCACGCCGAGGGCGTCGGCGTCGGTGTAGAGCTCGAAGACCCACACGGTGTTCTCGTCACCAGCGTCGCGATGGAACGAGTAGACGAGGGTGCCCTCCTCGGCGGCCACCTGCGGCAGCATCGTCTCGAGCGCAGCGATCATCTCGTCACGCTTTCCCGGCTGGGCCACCATCTTCACGAACAGCGAGGTCTGTGCCATGGCCGGACCCTATCCCGTCGACCCCACGACTCCCGGCGACGACGAGGGCCTCAGCCGTCGGGATCGCTGCGGTAGGAGCGCATGATGGCCACCACGGGTGTGGCCACGAACGACAGCGCCCCGATCACCATGGCGACCACGCCGAAGGCCAGGAAGAACGGCGTGCGCAACAACATGCCGAGGGCCAGCACGCCCAGTCCGCCGAGCAGCCCGATGGCGGGGAGCATCTGCAGGCTCCGCGAGACGGTGGCACCGTCGCCGACGGGGGCGTCGTCGAGGAGCGCGGCGTAGTCGGTGTCGTCGTCGTCGATGGGCGTGAAGTCGTAGCTCGCCGCCCCGGGCCTGCGCTCGACCCGGTTCCGGCGCCGCAACTCGTCGTCGTACGCCCTGCGCCGTCGCTCGTCGCCCAACACCGACCAGGCATCGTTGATCCGCTGCATCTCACGCTCGTTGGCCAGACGGGCGCTCGACCCGGCGTCGGTGTGGAAGTCGGGGTGGTGAGCCCGGGCCAACGCGAGGTAGGCCTTGCGGATCTCCGCGGCTGATGCGCCGGGAGCGACGTCGAGCACGTCGTAGTGGGTGGGTCGGGAAGCCACAGCAAGACCCTACGGTGGCTCAGCGCGACGCTGGCGGGTCGACGACGAGGGCTTCGACGGTCCCGCTCGGCGCCTCGACGACCACGGTCGCCCCGACGGGAACGGCGCGACCGACCGGCGCCAGCGCGAGCGCGGGATGGCCCTCACCGAGTGCCACGGCGGCGCTCGTCACGACGCCGACCTCCTTGGCGTCGTGACGGACGGCCGAACCCACGGTCGGTCCCTCGCCCGGCGCGAAGCCGGCCTCGTCGAAGCGCAGCAGACGTATCGGCCGCGGAACCGTGTTGCCCCGGCTGTCGATGCGGGCCACGAGCTCCTGGCCCGTGTAGCAGCCCTTGGTGAAGCTCACCGATGTCTCGATCAACCAGGATCCGGCCTCGGCCGGGATGGTGTCGTCGGTCAGCTCGGAGCCCATGGCGGGAACGACGTGGGCGATGCGGTGCCGCTCGAGCGCCGCCGGGGAGACCACGTCGCCGCCGATCGCCGCCGCCGGCGTCGTCGGCGGTGGCGTCGAGCCTGAGGATCCGGTCGACACCGGCGACGCCCGGGCCGACCACCACCCCGGCGAGGACCCCGGCCGCAGCGGCCACGCCCTCCGGCTCCCGGCCGAGCTCCACCCGGTCGGCGCCGTGACGGCGGGCGAGGACGAGACGCCGCTCCGGCTCACCGATCTCGGCCTCGGTCCGCAACAGGAAGCGCCGCAGACGGCGTGACGACCGTGGCGCCGTGGCCAGGATCGACGTCGACGGCGTACTCGTCGGACCCGATGCGGTGCACCCTCAGCCAGGCCTGCACCTTCCCGCTCGGGTGGAGCAGCAGCGACCACGCCGAGGCCTCGTCACCCATCGCCACGACCTCCTGGCTCAGCTGGCCCTGGAGGTACCGGCCGCTGTCCGGTCCGGTGACGCTCACCACGTCGCGTTCGACGACCGCGGTGCCGCCGGCGCCCTCGAGGCGTTCGAACCCGGCCGCGGTGGCGAGGCGTTCCATCTCGTCCATCGGCTCAGTCTCGCAGCACGTGCCGCAGAACCGACATGCCGGTCGCCCTAGCCGTCGAGGCCCGCTCCCTGCTCGGCCTCCGCCGCTCGACGGGCGGCGGTCAGTGCACGGGCTCCCGGGATGGCGGCGAGCAGCGCACCGGCCTTGTTGCGGCACTCGAGGTCTTCGTGCTCGGGCACGCTGTCGGCCACGATCCCCGCGCCCGCCTGGACGTGGGCCCGACCGTCGGCGCCGACCATCAGCGTGCGGATGGCCAGGGCGGTGTCGATCGTGCCGGAGAAGTCGATGTAGCCGACGACGCCGGCATAGGGACCCCGCTTCACGGGCTCGAGCTCGTCGATGATCTCCATGGCCCGCACCTTCGGGGCCCCCGAGACGGTGCCGGCCGGGAGGGTGGCCCGCAGGACGTCGATGGGCGTGCGTCCGTCGGCCAGCTCTCCCGAGACCTGGGACGTGAGGTGCATGACGTGGCTGTAGCGCTCGAGCACCATCATCTCGTCGACCTGCTCGGTGCCGAAGCGCACGACCCGCCCCACGTCGTTTCGCGCCAGGTCGACCAGCATCACGTGCTCGGCCACCTCCTTGGGGTGCTCGCGCAACTCCGCACCGAGGCGCTTGTCGTCGGCCTCGGTGCGACCACGTCGGCGCGTGCCGGCGATGGGGCGCGAGATGACACGACCGTCGACCAGCTTCACCATCGGCTCGGGGGATGACCCGACGAGGCTCACCTCTGCGGTGCGCACGAAGTACATGTAGGGGCTGGGGTTGACCTGACGCAGCACCCGGTAGACGTCGAACGGGTCGGCCTCCAGGTCGAACGAGTACCGCTGGGAGAGCACGACCTGGAAGATGTCACCGTCGAGGATGTGCTCCTTGGCCACCTCGACCGCCCGGTGGAAGGTGTCGGTGTCCATCGACGAGCGCACCGCCGGCGGGTCGGCCTCGGCGTCGGGCGGCTCGACCATCGGCTCGACCAGGGGACGAGCACCGTCGGCGGCCAGCGCCGCCAGCCGTACGAGGGCCTCGTCGTAGAGGCGGTCGAGCTCGGCGGCGTCGGCGCCCGCAGGGACGAGCACGTTCTCGATGAGCGTCACCCGTTGGCGGAAGTGGTCGAAGGCCGCCAGCTGGCCGATCACCGACAGCACGGCGTCGGGGTAGCCGGTGACGTCCTCGGGCACGTGGGGCAACCGCTCCACCTCACGGACCACGTCGTACCCGAGGTACCCCATGAGACCACCGTGCAGCGGAGGGAGCTCGTCGACCGTCGGCGACCGGTACCGCTCGAGCAGCCACTCGACGGCGCCGAGCACGCCCCGGTCGAGCGGGAGATCGCTGGGGAGGTCGCCGTCGACGGTGAGGGCGCCGTCGCGGGACACGATCGTGGCCAGCGGGTTGCGCCCGACGAAGGACCAACGACTCCACCGCTCACCGTGTTCGACCGACTCGAGCAGGAAGCCCGGAGCGTCGTCACCGCAGAGACGGGCGAACGCCGCGACCGGCGTGATGAGGTCGGCCAGCAGCTCCCGCCAGACCGGGACGACGGTGTGGCCGGCCGCCCAGTCGTGGAACTGCTCGCGGCTGGGTCGGATCACCGGTTCACGATGCGGCGTCGCCGAACGGCGAGAAGAAGCACGAGTAGTTGCCCGTGTGACAGGCGCCCTTGCCCTCCTGCTCCACGACGAAGAGCAGCGTGTCGCCGTCGCAGTCGTAGCTACCCGAACGGATGAACTGGCGGTCCCCGGACGTCTCGCCCTTGCACCAGTACTCCTGGCGTGACCGGCTCCAGAACCAGGTGCGACCGGTCTCGAGGCTCTTGCGGAGGGACTCGGCGTTCATCCACGCCATCATGAGCACCTGGCCGGTGCCTTCTTCCTGGATGATGGCCGGCACCAGGCCGTCGGCGTTGTAGGTGACAGCGGCGAGCTGGTCCTCGGTGAAGGCGATCGGGGTGCTGACGGGCATGCGCCCACGGTACCGGGGCCGGGATCGCCCGACGAACGCATTGCCGGGCCCCGCGCCGCCTCAGAGGTAGAGCCCCGTGCTGCCTTCCTCGAGCCGCTTGGCCGCCACGGCATGGACGTCGCGTTCGCGCAGGATGATGTAGTCCTCACCGCGCACCTCGACCTCGTAGCGGTCCTCGGGGTTGAACAGGACCTGGTCGCCTGGCTGCATGGAGCGCACGTTGGGTCCTGCGGCGACGCACTCCGCCCAGGCCAGGCGCTTGCCCATGTGGGCGGTCGCCGGGATGAGGATTCCGCCGGTCGAGCGACGCTCCCCCTCGCCCCGATCGGGCTGGACGAGGATCCGGTCGTTCAGCATCTGGATGGGCAGCTTCTCGGCCGAGGTGGACGAGACGTCGTCGGGGGCCATGTCGGAGGTCGAGGGGCTCACCCGGTCGACGGTACCGTCTCGGCCCGTGACCCGCGACCCCGACACCAGCCGCGCTTCGACTCGTCACGACCGACGGTGTGAGCCTCGAGGCCGAGGTGCGCCTCACCGTCACGGAGGGCGGCGCCGAGCCGGCCGGTGCCGTCGTGTTGGCCCACCCCCATCCCCTGCACGGTGGGTCGATGGCGTCGCTGGTGACGAGCGAGCTCTTCCGCGTGCTCCCGGAGGAGGGGTTGAGCGCCCTGCGGTTCAACTTCCGCGGCGTCGGGTCGAGCGAGGGTGCGCACGGCCACGGGGTCGACGAGCGGCTCGACATCGAGGCTGCCGTGGACGCGCTGGCCGGCCTCACCGATCAGCGCCCTCTGGTGCTGTGCGGTTGGTCCTTCGGCGCCGACGTCTCGCTGACCGTCACCGACCCGCGGCTGGCCGGCTGGGCGCTCATCGCGGCACCGATGCGCATCCGGCCCACCGCCGACTACGCCGCGGTGGCGGCGGACCCCCGCCCCAAGCTGCTGATCGTGCCCGAGCACGACGATTTCCGGACGCCCGAGTCGGCCATCGAGGCGACGAGGGGATGGGCGAACACGACGGTCGAGGTCGTTCCCGGTGCCGACCACTTCCTGGTCGGACGCACCGACCGAGCCGCCCGACTGGTCGCCGCCTTCGTGGCCGACCTGGCCTGAGCAGAAGCAACCAGCCGACGCCGCGCGGCAAGGAGGCTCAGGCCGCGCCCCGCGCTTCGGCGAAGCCGGCGAGGCGAACGCTCGCGGAGCCGAGCAGAAGCATCAGGGGCGGACGGCGACCCCGGCGGCGAGCATGTGGACCTTGGCCTCGTGGACGGTGTGCTCGCCGAAGTGGAAGATCGAGGCGGCCAGCACGGCGTCGGCCCGGCCCGCCGTGACGCCCTCGACGAGGTGGTCGAGCGTGCCGACACCACCCGAGGCGATGACCGGGATGCCGACCGCGGTGGACACCGCCGAGGTCTGCTCGACGTCGAAGCCGTTGCGGGTGCCGTCCCGGTCCATGGACGTCAGCAGGATCTCCCCGGCGCCGAGGTGCTCGACCTCCTGCGCCCAGGCCACGACGTCGCGACCGGTCGGCGTGCGGCCACCGTGGGTGAACACCTCCCAGCCGTCGGTCGGATCGCCGGCGTCGTCCGTGCGCCGACGGCCGTCGATGGCCACCACCACGCACTGGTTGCCGAACTCGGCGGAGATCTCGGCCACCAGCGCCGGACGCTCGACCGCAGCGGTGTTGACGGAGACCTTGTCGGCCCCGGCGCGCAACAAGCGACGGGCGTCGTCGACGGTGCGGATGCCGCCGCCGATGGTGAACGGGATGAACACCTGCTCGGCCGTGCGACGCACGACGTCGACGATGGTGTCGCGCTGGTCGGACGAGGCCGTGATGTCGAGGAAGACCAGTTCGTCGGCGCCCTCGGCGTCGTAGCGGGCCGCGAGCTCCACCGGGTCACCGGCGTCGCGGAGCCCCACGAAGTTCACGCCCTTGACCACGCGACCGGCATCCACGTCGAGGCACGGGATGACGCGTGCAGCCCTCACTCGGGGAGAGGGACCGACTCGACCGAGCCGACGTCGAGCCGCTGCGCCCGCACCAGGGTGTCGATGGCGATGCGCTCTCCCTCGGACGTGGCCACGACGCGGTCGACCCGCTCGGCCCGCTCGATGACGAGCTCGACGCCGTACTGGAGGCAGGCCGCGGCGATGTCGTCGACGATGCCCTCCGACGTCGTCAGCACGACGGCGTCCTGCGGGCCGCCGTACCCCTCGGCGAGGTTGTGCAGGTCGTGGGACACGAGCAGGAACCGCCCGCTCGGCGCGAGGGCCCGCACGGCGGTGGCCACGGCGGCGCGGCGCTGGTCGGCGGGGAGCTGGAGGTAGAACACGATCACGAGGTCGTAGCCCGCCTCGGGAGGAACCCATTGGTGGCGTCGCCCACCACGAACTCCACGTCCACGCCGCGCTCGGCGGCCAGCCGGGCGCCCTTCTCGGCCCCCACGGAGGAGAAGTCGACGGCCGTCACCTGCCAGCCCTGCGTGGCCAACCAGACGGCGTTGCGACCCTCACCGCTGGCCAGGTCGAGGGCCCGACCCGGCTCGAGGTCCGCGACCTCGGGCGGGAGGAAGAGGTTGGGCTCGCCGGACCAGACCAGTTCGGCCGTGTCGTAACGGGCGTTCCACGCGTCGGCGTCCATGGAGCCCGAGTCTACGGGTGGGCCGAGGCCGCCGGGTCAGGGATCTCGGACCGGGTGATCGAGCGCCGAGACGGCCGCTTCGACGGAGAACGCCCCCTCGTAGATGGCCTTGCCCACGATGACGCCGGCCAACGACCGGCCGGCGCCCCGAAGCGCGTCGAGCGCCCGGAGATCGTCGAGCGTGCCGACGCCTCCCGAGGCCACGACCGGGAGGCCCGACGCCTCGAGCACCTCGGCGAGGCCCTCGAGGTCGGGCCCGGCGAGGGTCCCGTCGCGGGCGATCTCGGTGACGACGAGCGCCTCGACCCCGACGTCGGCGAACTCCGAGGCCACATCGAGCAGGTCGCGACCCGAGCCTTTCCTCCAGCCCCGCACGGCCACCTCGCGGCCGCGTGCGTCGAGGCCGACCGCCACGGGGAAGCGCGCCGCCAGCCGGGCCACGAGGGCCGGCTGCTCGAGCGCGGCGGTGCCGATCACGACACGGCGCACCCCGGCTTCGAACAGCGCCTCGGCGGCTGCTTCGTCGCGCACGCCGCCTCCGGTCTGCACCGGGACGTCGACGGCGCAGGCGATCTCGGCGATCACGCCCCGGTTGACCGGCTGGCCGGTGCGGGCGGCATCGAGGTCGACCACGTGGATCCATCGGGCACCGGCGGCCACGAAGGCCCGGGCCTGCTCGACGGGATCCTCGTGGTACACGGTCTCCTGGGCGTAGTCACCCTGGTAGAGGCGCACGCAACGACCGTCGCGGACGTCGATGGCGGGGAAGAGCTCCATCAGGCCTCCACGGCGGTGCCGGCGCGGGCGGCGGCGACGAACCCTCCGAGGAGGGCGAGGCCGGTCGTGCCGGACTTCTCGGGATGGAACTGGGTGGCCCACAGCGGACCGCGCTCCACCGCGGCGGTGACCGGGCCGCCGTAGTCGCACCGGGCCACCACATCGGGACCGTCGGGGGCGGCGTAGGAGTGCACGAAGTAGACCCACACCGGATCGGGCACCGGAGCGAACATGGCCGAGGGGCGGACCACGTCGAGCACGTTCCATTGCATCTGCGGGCGCTTGACCCCCTCGGGCAGGAGGCGCAGCACCCCGGGGAGCACCCCGAGCCCGGGGATCCCGGGTGACTCGTCGGAGCCCTCGTAGAGCATCTGCATCCCGACGCAGATCCCCAGGAACGGCCGGCCCGAGTGCGCTGCGGTGACGGCGACCTCGTCGAGCCCGGCGGCGTGCAGCGCCGCCATGCACGCCCCGAACGCGCCGACCCCGGGCAGCACGACGGCGTCGGCGTCGGCGACGAGCACGGGGTCGGCGGTCAGGCGCGCATCCGCTCCGACGCGCTCGAGCGCCTTCTGCGCCGAGCGCAGGTTGCCGATGCCGTAGTCGAGCACGGCCACGAGGGGACGGTCACCGCCCCGGGTGGAGACCTCGGGGCTCACAGCACGCCCTTGGTGGACGGCACGCCCGAGCCTTCGATGCGCACGGCGTCGCGCAGGGCGCGGGCCACGCCCTTGAACGTGGCCTCGACGAGGTGGTGCGTGTTGCGCCCGCGCACCGAGGTGACGTGCAAGGTGACGGCCGAGGCCACGACGAAGGCCCGCCAGAACTCCTCGACGAGCTGCGGGTCGAAGGGCGGATCGCCGAGGATCTTCTCCCCCGGGAACTCGACCTCGTAGTGCAGGTAGGGCCGGCCGGACAGGTCGAGCGCCACGTCGACGAGGGCCTCGTCGAGGGGCACCCGGTTCGAGGCGAACCGACGGATCCCGGCCTTGTCGCCCACCGCCGCCTTGAAGACCTCGCCGAGCGCGATGCCGACGTCCTCGACGGTGTGGTGGGCGTCGATCTCGAGGTCCCCGGTCGCCCGCACGACGAGGTCGAAGCCGCCGTGACGGCCGAGCTGGTCGAGCATGTGGTCGAAGAAGGGCAGGCCGGTCGAGGTCTCGACCGAGTGTCCGCCGTCGAGGTCGAGCTCGACGACGATGTCGGTCTCGGCGGTGGCGCGGGCGACGCGCGCCGATCGGCGCCCGTCGGTGGTGGGTTCGGCGCTCACGTCAGGATCTCCTCGAGGGCGGAGAGGAAGACGTCGTCTTCCTCGATGGTACCGATGGTGACGCGCAGGCACCCCTCGAGGCGAGGCCACGAGGAGCAGTCGCGCACGAGCACGGAGCGCTCGACGAGGCGACGCCAGGTCTCGGCGCCGGGAACGGTGCGGGGTCGGAAGAGCACGAAGTTGGCCCCCGAGGGCCACACGTCGACGGGCAGCTCGCCGAGGCGGGCGACGAGGCGGCCGCGCTCCTCGACGAGGCGGGCCACGCGGGCGTCCATCTCGGCGCGATGGCCCACGGCGGTGATGCCGGCGGCCTGCTTGAGGGCGTCGAGGTGGTAGGGCAGCACGACCTTGTGCAACGCGGCCACGACCTCGGCGGGACCGACGAGGTACCCGAGCCGGGCGGCAGCCATCGACCAGGTCTTCGAGAAGGTCCGGGTGACCACGAGGGGCACGTCGTCGGCGACGAGTCCGAGCGCGGACCAGGGGGCGAACTGGCCGTAGGCCTCGTCGACGACCAGCAGCCCTTCGGCGGCGGCGACGAGGTCGAGGGTGGCCCGCACCGTCGCCTCGGAGTCGACCAGGCCGGTCGGGTTGTTGGGCGAGCAGAGGAAGGCCACCGACGGCGACGAGCCCTCGACGACCCGACGGACCTCCGCGAGGTCGGTGGCGAAGTCGGGGGCCCGCTCCCCCGACACGACGGACGTGCCGGTGAGGCGGGAGATGTGGGCGTGCAGGGCGTAGGTGGGCTCCCACATCGCTGCGGTGCGCCCCGGGCCGCCGTAGGTGAGCATGACGGTCTGGAGGACCTCGTTGGAGCCGTTGGCCACGAAGACCTGCTCGGGTCCCACGCCGTGGAGGGCGCCGACGGCCGCGCGCAGCCCGATCGCGGCACGGTCGGGGTAGCGGTGCCAGTCGACGTCGCGGGCGGCCGCGGCGACCTCGTCGATCCAGGCCGACGGCGGCGGCTCGGGCGATTCGTTGGTGTTGAGGCGGACGGCGACGTCGACCTGGGCGGAGTGGTACCCCTCCATGAGGGCGACGTCGTCACGCGGCGAGATCACGAGCCGGCCTCGCTCACCTGGGCGTCGAGGGCGCGGAGGCGCACCGCCACCGACTCGGCATGGGTGGCGAGGCCTTCGACGGAGGCGATGGCCGAGACCACCGGCGCAGCCTGGCGCAACCCGGAGGCGTCGACGTGGACCACGTGGACCTGCTTGGTGAAGTCGGCGACGGTGAGGGCGCTCCCGTACCGGGCGCTGCCGAAGGTGGGGAGCACGTGGCTGGGCCCGGCGACGTAGTCACCGATCGAGGCCGGGGCCAGCGGCCCGCAGAACACCGCACCCGCATGGCGCACCAACGGCACGAGCGCGTCCGGGTCGTCGACCATGAGCTCGAGGTGCTCGGGGGCGATGTGGTTGACGACGGCCAGCGCGGCCTCCGGACCGTCGACCAGGGCGCAGAACCCACCCGTGGCGAACGTGGCGGTGATCTCGTCTCGCCGGGGCGCTTCGGCCACGAGGCGAGCCAGCGCGGCGTCGACGGCATCGGCCACGGCCTCGTCCCACGTGACCAGCCACGAGAGGCCGTCGGGCCCGTGCTCGGCCTGGACCATGAGGTCGACGGCCACGAAGTCGGCAGGCGCGCCGGCGTCGGCCACGACGACGATCTCCGACGGCCCGGCGAAGGCCATCGGCACGCCGACCTGGCCGGCGACCTCGCGCTTGGCCAGCGCCACGTAGACGTTGCCCGGCCCGGCGATGACGTCGACCGGGCGCACCGACTCGGTGCCGTGGGCCATGGCCGCGATGGCCTGGGCGCCGCCGATGGCGTAGACCTCGTCGACCCCGGCGAGCGCTGCGGCGGCGAGGGTGGAGGTGGCGACCCGGCCCGTGCGGCGATCGGGGGGGACGCAGAGCACGACCTCGGGGACGCCGGCCACCTTGGCCGGCACTGCCGTCATGAGCACCGACGAGGGATAGGCGCCCCGGCCGCCGGGCACGTAGCACCCGGCGCGGTCGACGGGCACGGTGCGGCCGTCGACCCGGATGCCGCCCCGGACGAACGAGTGAGGTGCGGCGACCTGGGTTCGGTGGAAGGCCTCGATGGCATCACGAGCCTCGGTGAGGGCCACGACCAACGCGGTCGGGGCGTTCGCCAGCGCCGTCTGCGACCTCGTCGACCGGCACCCGCAGCGCCGCCAGGGTCACACCGTCGAAGCGCTCGGTGAGCTCGATGACCGCGGCGTCGCCTCGATCGCGGACATCGGCCACGATGGCCTGGACGGCGGCGACCGGACCCTCGCCGCCGGGATCAGGGCGCGGCAGGCGACCGGCGAGGTCGCCGGTGGCAGCACCCAGGTCGAGACGGGTCAACACGAGGCGAACGCTACTGCCGGCCGGATCGGTCGCCGCCCGGGTTCCATCGACGGCGCACCGGCCGCGCCGGCGGCCAGCGACGGTCGCTCAGCTCCGCATGCGGGACGTGACGGCCCGCAGGCGGCGGTCGGCGCCACGCAGGGCCCGCTCCACCTCGAACAGCTCGTGGGCCAGCGACTCCTCGCCGGCGGCGTGCAACCTCTCCCCCGCCGCCGTGACCCGGGCGACGAGGTCCTCGAGGGTGGTGCTGGCCGACGACAGTTGGGCGCGCTCGGAATCCACGCCGGCAGTATGGGCCGCAGGTCCGGCCACGAGGCGAAAAGAGGCCGACGCCCCTCGAGAGGGGCGTCGGCGGGGCGACACTGGGCGGCGGATCCCATGTGTGTCGCCGATGTCAGGTGGCGGGAACCTGACGGGGTCGACACTATCGGGGTTCGGCGCAGAAGTGCACTCGGGAAGCGCGCGATCCCGGGCCATTTCCCGCTCCCGGAGAGGTGGCCGTCAGACCCGGCTCGAAGGACAGAAGTCCGCCAGCACGCACTCGCCGCACCGGGGGGTTCGGGCTGCGCAGACCCGACGCCCGTGGAGGATCAGCAGAAGGCTGAAGCGGCCACGATCCGCGGCAGGGACCATCGGGTTCAAGACGTGCTCGACCTTCACCGGATCGGTCTCGTCGGTGAGCCCGAGCCGACCCGAGAGACGCAGCACATGGGTGTCGACGGGAAGGCCGGGCAGGTCCATGGCCACGCTGCGCACGACGTTGGCCGTCTTTCGTCCGACCCCGGGGACCGTGACGAGGTCGCGCATGGCACTCGGGACCTCGCCGTCGAACCGGTCGACGAGCGCCTGGGCCATGCCGATGAGGCTCTTCGTCTTGTTCTTGTAGAAGCCGGTGGAGCGCACGAGCTCCTCCACCTCCACCGGGTCGGCGACGGCGAGGTCCTCCGGAGTGGGGAAGCGGGCGAACAGCGCCGGAGTGACCATGTTGACCCGGGCGTCGGTGCACTGCGCCGAGAGGATCGTGGCCGCCAACAGCTCGTAGGGGTTGCGGTGGTCGAGCTCGCACCGGGCATCCGGGTACTCCTCGTCGAGTCGGAGCCTCACCTCCCGGGCCCGACCTCTGGCGCTGCGTGGTCGGGTCATCCGGCGAGACTAGGGGCCGCCGGCGCGGGCGCGGTCACCTAGGGTCGGCGGGTGCTCGAGGAGACCCGCGACGACGCCGGCGCGCTGATCGGCCTCGAGGCCGAGCCGGCGACCGCCGAGCACGACGAGAGAGCCGCCGCAGCAGGATTGGTGCTCGTCCGCGAGGTGCTCCAGGTCCGCTGCCCGCTGCCGGCCGCCGATCCGGCGCCGATCGACCTCCGCTCCTTCCGACCGGGTGTCGACGACGACGCGTTCCTCACCGTGAACAACCGCGCCTTCGCCTGGCACCCCGACCAGTCCGGGTGGACCGCCGACCAGCTGCGCGCCGCCGAGTCCGAACCCTGGTTCGACGCCGACGGATTCCTGCTCCACGAGCGCGACGGGCGCCTGGCCGGGTTCTGCTGGACCAAGGTGCACCCCGCCACCGGCGCCGACCCGGCCCTCGGCGAGATCTACGTGATCGCCGTCGACCCCGACTTCCACGGCCTCGGCCTCGGGCGGGCCCTCACGCTCGCCGGCCTCCGCCACCTCAGCGACCACGGGCTGCGCCACGGGATGCTCCACGTGGAATCCACCAACACGACGGCTCGGGCGCTCTACGCCGACATCGGGTTCGTCGCCCATTCCAGCCACCGCTGGTGGGAACGGCCACGGACCCCTCAGTAGCGTGGGCGGGTGACCACCCGCTACGACGTCGACCGCGCGCAGCTCGGCGAGCTGCTCGACGACGAGCCCCGCTACCGGGTCGACCAGGTGTGGAACGGCCTCTACGCCGAGCGCCGGGCCCCCGAGGAGCTGACCACGCTCCCCAAGGCGCTGAGGGCCCGACTCGCCGAGGAGCTGCCGTCAGCGCTGCGCCCCGTGGCCGAGTCGACCAGCGACGGCGGCGACACCGTGAAGTGGCTCTGGGAGCTGGGCGACGGCGCCACCGTCGAGACCGTCCTCATGCACTACCCCGACCGGTCGACGGTGTGCGTCAGCACCCAGGCCGGATGCGCGATGGGCTGCGGGTTCTGCGCCACCGGGCAGGCCGGCTTCGAGCGCAACCTCGGTGTCGGCGAGATCGTCGAGCAGGTCGTCGCCGCCTGGCGACGGGCCGAGGACGGGACCCCGTCGCGGCGCCTCTCGAACGTGGTGTTCATGGGGATGGGTGAACCGCTGGCCAACTACGACCGCACCTGGGCCGCCGTCACCCGCATCCACGACGACCTCGGTCTCGGGGCCCGCCATCTCACCATCTCCACCGTGGGCATCGTTCCCGGCATCCGCCGGCTGGCCGCGGAGGCCCTGCCCGTCAACCTGGCCGTGTCGCTGCACGCGGCCAACGACCGGCTCCGCGACGAGCTCGTGCCCATCAACCGCCGCTACCCGCTGGCCGAGCTGCGCGCCGCCTGCGAGGAGTACCTCGTGGCCAAGCACCGGCGCCTGTCGTTCGAGTGGGCCCTCATCGACGGGGTGAACGACCGAGGTTCCGACGTCGACGAGCTGGCCGCCTACGCCCGACCCCTTCGGGCCCACGTGAACCTCATCCCCCTCAACGCCACGCCGGGCTGGCCCACCACGGGCTCGCCGCCCGAGCGGGTCACCGCGTTCCGCGACCGACTCCGGGCCCTCGGCGTGAACGCCACCGTGCGGGCCAACCGAGGCACCGACATCGACGCCGCGTGCGGCCAGCTGCGCGCCGCGCACGAGGCCACGCCGGTGACGATCGGTCGACGACCCCCGCAACCGGGGGCCGGGCCGCCATACTGAGTCGATGGAAACACGCCGGTGGACCAACCCGGGCCAACCACAGACGCTCCAGATCGCCGTCTTCCTCCTGTACATCAACGCCGTGTTCGGCGTGCTGTTCGGCCAGGCGTTCTCGGTGCTCGGGCTGCTCATCGTGGTGGGGCAGGCCGCAGCGGGCTTCGGGATCGCCAACGAGAAGAAGTGGGCCTACCGGCTCGGCGTCGGCGTCGCCGGTCTGGCCCTCGTGCCCTACATCTTGTTCGTGGCCGACGAGGGCCTCGGCTCGATCTTCGACATCGGCCTGCTCATCAACCTGTTGTTCCCGGTGGCGCTGTTCGCGCTCCTGTTGCACCCGATGAGCCGCGACTACCAGCGCATCTGGTTCAAGTAGGTCGAGCCGCGACGCCCGGTCGCAGCACACCCGCACCAGCGGCGCGCGGCGGTCGGCGGGGATGGGGCATGATCACACCATGACTACGACCGTGACCGGCATCGCCGGGTTGAAGGAACTCGTCGGGCAGCACCTCGGCTACAGCGAGGAGCTCGAGATCACCCAGGAGCGGGTGAACACGTTCGCCGACGCCACCGGCGACCACCAGTGGATCCACGTCGACCCCGAGCGGGCCAAGGACGGGCCCTTCGGAGGGCCGATCGCCCACGGGTACCTCACGTTGTCGCTCGGCCCGGCGCTGCTGCCCACGATCGTGAGCGTCGAGGGCATGCGCATGGCCGTGAACTACGGGATGGGCAAGGTGCGCTTCCCGTCACCGGTCCCCGTGGGGTCGAAGCTGCGCCTCGGTGCCGAGCTGACCGCCCTCGAGGAGCTCGACGGCAACGGCGCCCAGGTCACCATGACCTTCGTCTACGAGGTCGTCGGGGCACCCAAGCCGAGCTGCGTGGCCGAGGTCATCTTCCGCTACTACGAGTAGGCCTCGGCGGCCACGGCGCCGCCCGGACGGGGTGCACCGGAACCCTCTCGGGACAGGCCTACAGTCGCTGCGTGCGGTACGCGGACCAGGACTCGCTGCGGCGGCTGCAGCGCCGCCAGTTCACGGCGTGGGCGCTGGTGGTGGGACTGGTCCTCGCCGTCGTCGTCGGCGCGGCGTTCGGACTCGGCGAGCCCAGCCACCGAACGGCTCGCCAGCTCGACCCCGTCGACGGCCCCGGCCACCGCCGAGCCGGTCGACCTCTCCGCCGAGGCCCCCCAGGCCGAGGGCGACGCCCGGCCCTCGATCGAGGACTACCGGGGACCGGACTGGATCACCACCGAGAACGCCCGGCCGGGCACCACCGCGTGGCAGATCCCGGACGACCCGAGGATGTGGGAGAAGGTGCGGGGCTTCGCCGACACCACCAGCATCGACTTCGGCGAGAGCTTCGTGCTCCGCGTCTCGACGGCGGCACCGACCTGGCGGGTCGACGCCTACCGCATCGGGTACTACGGCGGCGGGGGCGGGAGGTTGATCTGGTCGAGTCCCGAGCAACCCGGCAAGGCCCAGTCCTACGGTGCCGTGGACCAGGCGACCAACATGCGCGAAGCACGATGGGACCCGTCACTCGAGGTGCAGACCGACGGCACCTGGCCCCCGGGCCAGTACCTGCTCAAGCTGGTGAGCTCCGACGGCGGTGCGTCCTTCGTCCCCCTCGTCATCCGTGACGACGAGAGCCCGGCACCTCTGCTGATGCAGAGCGCGGTGACGACCTGGCAGGCCTACAACCCCTGGGGGAACGCGAACCTCTACACCGGGGCCAACGGCACCTCGGCCACGCGGTCCCGGGTCGTGAGCTTCGACCGCCCCTACGGCGGGAACGGATCCGGAGAGTTCCTCGGCCGGGAGTTCGAGTTCATCTGGTTCCTCGAGCGACTCGGCTACGACGTCACCTACTGGACCGACATCGACCTCGACGCACAGGGCGACCGGGCCCAGCAGCACCAGGCGGTGATCATCCCCGGCCACGACGAGTACTACACCGTCGAGATGCGCGCCGCCCTCGAACGGGCCCGCGACGCCGGCGTGAACCTGGCCTTCTTCGGCGCCAACAACATCTACCGGCGCATCCGACTCGAGCCCTCGCCGCTCGGCGAACGCCGCCGCGAGGTCAACTACCGCTCGGCCGCGGAGGACCCGCTCAACGGCAAGGACGACGAACAGGTGACGACCTCGTTCCGTGAGGCCCCGAGAGCCAACCCGGAGAGCTCGCTCATCGGCAACTACTACGAATGCAACCCGGTCAAGGCCGACTGGGTGGTGGGCGACGCATCGGCGTGGATGTTCGCCGAGCTCAGGTTTCCGGAACGGCGATCGCGTGACCGACATGGTCGGCAACGAGTACGACCGGGTGACACCGGGCGTCCCCACCCCCGGGAACATCCAGGTCATCGCCCACTCCCCCGTCAACTGCCGCGGCACGTCGTCGTTCGCCAACTCCACCTGGTACTCGGCGCCGAGCGGCGCCGGCGTGTTCTCCGCCGGCACCTTCGGCTGGAGCCCCCTGATGGACGAGGCCTGCCCTCAGGGCGTGGAGACCAGCCCGCCGTGCCGACTCCAGAAGGTCACGGAGAACCTCCTCGACGCCTTCGCCGCCGGACCGGCCGGCGCCGCGCACCCGAGCGTCAACAACCTCTCGACGTTCGGCATCGGCAAGGTGACCAGCGGCTCGTCCACCACCTCCGGGACCAGTCCGCCGACCACCGCCGACCTCGACTGACCCTCCCCGCCTGCGCGTCTGCGACGCGGGCGAAGTGACGCTCGCGGAGCCGAGTAGGTGCGTCACAGCCGACGCCGCGCCAGCAAGGAGGCTCAGACGGGGCCCCGCGCATCGGCAACGCCGGCGAGGCGAACGCTTGCGGAGCCGAGCAAGAGCCTCACAGCGGGAGCTTGCCGGTGGCGGCCTTCGTCGTGCCGTGGTCCTTGTAGGCCGCGATGGTGCGCTGGGCGATGCGCATCTGGTGGACCTCGTCGGCGCCGTCGGCGAAGCGGGCCCAGCGCGCCTGCTGGGCCATGTGGGCCAACGGCGTGTCGGTGGAGTACCCGAGCGCGCCGTGGACCTGGATGGACCGGTCGATGATCCGGTTCAGGGAGTTGGCCACGAAGTGCTTGGCCATCGAGACCTCGGAGGCGAAGTCGAGCTTGTTGTCGATCAGGTACGCCGCGTGCAGGACCATCAGCTTCGACTGGTACAGCTCCATCGCCGAGTCGGCGATCATCCACTGGATCCCCTGCTTCTCGGCCAGCAACGAGCCGTGGGCGAACCGGTGCAGCGAGCGGTCGACCATCATGTCGAGCGCCACCTCGGCCTGGCCGATCCAGCGCATGCAGTGGGCGAGGCGGGCCGGCCCGAGACGGGCCTGACCGAGGAGGTGGCCCTGCCCCCGGCCGCCGAGCATCTGGTCGGCGTGGACGCGCAGGTCGGTGATGCGGATCTCGCAGTGGTTGTGGCTGCCCGACATCGTGGCGACGTCACGCACCACCTCCCAGCCGTCGGAGGGGATGTCGACCAGGAACGCCGAGTTGGCCGCCTGAGGCAGCTCGGGGTCGTCCTCGGTACGAGCGATGAGGATGGCGAACTTCGCGCCCCGTGCCCCCGAGATGAACCACTTGTGCCCGTTGATCACCCATTCGTCGCCATCGGGATAGGCGTGGGTGCGGATCAGCGTCGGGTCCGAGCCGGCCACCTCGGGTTCGGTCATGGCGAAGCACGACCGGGCACGCCCTTCGCACAACGGACGCAGGTACCGCTCCTTCTGCTGATCGGTCGCCCAGTGCAGGAGCGTGTGCATGTTGCCCTCGTCGGGGGCCTGCGCGTTGAGGGCGAACGGGCCCATACGGGTCTTGCCGGCCTCGGCCGAGACCGCCGCCATGGCCACGTGGCCCAGACCCATCCCACCCCACTCGGCGGGCATGTGGGGGAGCCACAGATCCCACTCCTTGGCCGCCCCACGCATCTCGACGATGCCCCCGATCCACTGTTCACGGGTCCACTCGTCGGCGTCAGCCGTCGCCTCGATGGGCCGCACGACCTCGTCGAGGAAACGACGGACGCGACCGCGGATCTCGTCGATCTCGGGCGGGAACGTGAAGTCGATCGCCATGGCCGGAGTCTGGCACAGGGCCTCTGCCGGGCCTCTCGACGCTCACCCGATCGTGGCGGAGACCTCCGCGGCCGCGGTCGCCCGTCCGAGGTGCACCAGGAGGTCACGCAACAGCTCACCCCCACGACGCCCGGGCTCACCCATGAGGGCCAGCTCGGAGGCGACCGCGCCGGCGGCGTCTGCGTCGGCCACCACGACCGCGAGAAGGCTCTTCGGCGGCGCCGGCGTGTCGTGGGCGAACGTCCAGGCAGCCAGCGCCACACCCTCGGCCCGGCGACCGGCCACCAGCGCCCCTGCCGCCCGCACCGCCGTGTCCCCCTCATCCTCGGGGGCGCCGTGAGGAGACGGCCCCCCGGGGCGGGAACGGACCCCGCGACCAGCGCACACCAGGTGTCCAGCTCGGCCATCCAGGTGCGCACCGGGCCGCCGGGCCGGGCACCCCGAACCCGATCGAGGATGGCGCGGGCCTCGTCGGTACGACCGTCGAGGAGGGCCCGGTGGGCGCTGTCGAGCTCGTCGAGCAACTCCTCCTGGCGGACCTTGCGCAGCTGCCCCAGGTTCATGGCCGCCAGTCCCAGCGCCAGGACCGCCCCGAACACGAAGCCCTCGCGGTAGGCCCAGAGCCCGACGGCGCCGGCCACGGCGACCGACAGGATCTCGGCGGCCCGGCGACCCCGGCCCTTCGTCGTCAGGTCGCACACGGCGAGGAAGACGTGCCCGCCGTCGAGGGGCAGGACGGGCAGGAGGTTGAGCAGCGACCACCCCACGTTGACCCACACCACCTGCGAGAGCACGACGGCGGCGGCACCGGACGGGGCGACCCCGCTCGATTCGAGCGCGACGGCGGGCAGCCCGACCAGCACCAACGCCGAGAGCGGCCCAGCCAGGCTCGTCACGATGCGGGCACTCGGGCTGAGCACCCCTTCGGCCGTGGTCAGCCCACCGAACCCGTGCAGGACCACCCTCGCGGTGAGGCCGTAGGCCCGGAACGCCACGGCATGGCCCATCTCGTGGACCAGGATCGAGATCGTGGCGACGGCCACCCAGCTGGCCACGAACGCAGGGGACTGCGGAAGGCCCAGCAGCACGATGATCACGAAGAAGGCCGGCTCGATGCGCACGGGAACCCCCGCGAGGCGCATCTCCGGTGCCCTGACCACGGGCCCAGGCTAGGACCTGCGCGAGCCCTGTCCCCGGTCGACCGGGAGAGGCGAGCGGCGCCGGCGGACTGCGCCACACGAGGCGACCGCCCATAGGCTCCACCGGCGTGACCGACATCGATGCCGAGCAGCTCCCGGAGGGCGACGAGAAGCGCGTCGCGGTCCAGTCGATGTTCGACGCCATCGCCCCGCGCTACGACCTCGTCAACCGGGTGATGACCTTCCGGATGGACGTGGGGTGGCGGCGGCGCACCGTGCGGTCGCTGCGGCTCGGACCCGGCTCGCTGGTGGCCGACCTGGCGTGCGGCACCGGCGACTTCTGCCGCGAGCTGCAACGCCAGGACCTGCGCCCCGTGGGGTTCGACCTGTCCTTCGGCATGCTCGCGGCGGCCCGGACCGGTGCCCCGCTGGCCCAGAGCGACATCATCCGGATGCCCGTCCCCGACGCGGCCCTCGACGGGGTGACCTGCGGGTTCGCCCTGCGCAACCTGGTCGAGCTCGAGGCGTTCTTCGTGGAGCTGGGCCGCGCCGTGCGCCCGGGCGGCCGGATCGCCCTGCTCGAGGTCGCCGAACCGCCCAACGCCGTGCTGCGCTGGGGTCACGGGGTCTACTTCGGCTCGGTCGTGCCGAAGGTCGGCGGGTTGCTGTCCGATCCGGCGGCCTACCGGTACCTGCCGAAGTCGGTGGCCTACCTCCCCGCCCCGAGCGTCATGCTCGACCAGCTCGCCGAGGCCGGCTTCGTGGAGGTGCAGCGCCAACTGCTCTCGACCGGGATCGCCCAACTGATCACCGCCACCCGACGCAAGCCCGGCTGGTGACACCCGACGCGCCCTCGCCGGCCAGCCCGTCCACCACCGGGCTCGTGGCCCGCACCCGGATCCTCGACGTCGACCCCGACCTGCTGGCCGTGGCCGGTGACGACGGGACCGCGTTCGTGAAGGACGGCGTGGGGGTGGCCGGAGTGGGGATCGCCGCATCGATCCGCGTCCCCGCACCGGCGGCTCCGCCGACGCCGACGCGGTGTCGGCGGCACTCGGTCGTATCGCCCACGACCACCCGGTGCCCCGTCCCGGGTGGGGGCCGGTGGCCATCGGCGCGCTGCCCTTCTCCCCCTCGGCACCGGGGACCCTGGTCGTGCCCCGGGTCGCCGTGCACCGCGCCCCCGACGGAACCCGGTGGGTGACCACGGTCGCGCCGCCCGAGGAGCACCCGACGGATCCCGAGATCGAGGAGATCCTCGGCCGCGGGTTGGGGCGACGGACGGGCTTCGCCCGCGACGCAGGCCTCGGCGCCGACGACGCCGGCCCGGACCGCTACTCGCTCCACGCCCTGCGTCCCGCCACCGACTGGTGCGAGGCCGTGGCCGAGGCCACGGCCCGGATCCGCCGCGGCGACGCCCGCAAGGTGGTGCTGGCACGCGCCGTGGAGGTCCTCACGGATCGCCCTCTCACGCCCTTCGCCGTCCTCGACCAGCTCCGGCGGGCCTATCCCGCGAGCCACCTCTTCTCGGTCGACGGGTTCCTGGGCGCCACCCCGGAGCTGCTCGTCGCCCGATCCGGTGACCGGGTGATGGCCCACCCGATGGCCGGCACCGCCCCGCGCAGCGGCGACCCGAGCGCCGACGCCCGCCTGGCCGCCTCGCTGCTGGCGTCGTCGAACACGCGGGCCGAGCACCGCCACACCATCGACATGGTGCACGACACGCTGCTGCCGTGGTGCTCCTACCTCGACGAGGAGGCCGAACCGTCGGTGGTGGCCATGGCCAACGTCCAGCACCTCGGCACCCGACTGGAGGGTCGACTGTCGAGCCCCGCGGCCTCCGTGCTGGAGCTGGTCACCGCACTGCACCCGACCCCCGCGGTCGGGGGGACGCCGCGCGGTGAGGCGCTCGCCCTGATCGCCGAGCTCGAGCAGCTCGACCGCGGCCGCTATGCGGGACCGGTCGGCTGGGTCGACGCCGCCGGCAACGGCACGTGGGCGGTGGGCATCCGCTCCGCCGAGATCAGCGGCACGTCGGCCCGCCTCTTCGCCGGGGTGGGCGTGGTGGGCGACTCCGATCCGGCATCGGAGCTGGCCGAGACACGGGCCAAGCTCCAGGCCCTCCTCGGCGCGATCGTCCGACCCTGACCACCGGCGGCCGTGCCGATCGGGCCGGAGCTCAGCTCGCGGTCGGGGTGATCGTGGCGATCGCCCGCGCCACGTCGGCGTGGACCCGATCGTGGAGGTCGACGTTCTCGGTCCGGTCGGTGCGCACCACCAGGAGGTGGGTCCCGCCCTCCTCGAACCTCTCGGCCACGGCGGTGGTGACCCCACGACCGTCGGCGATCCGGGTCATCGTCAGCCCGTGGGCCTCCGCCAGCGACTCGAGGTGCACGCCGTGAGGCGTCCCGAAGAGCTGTTCGAAGCGATCGGAGGGAAGCTCGGAGGCCTGGGGGAGGAACGAGAAGATGCCCCCTCCGTCGTTGTCGACGACCACGATCACGAGGTCGACGCCTCGCCGAGCCAGCCCCAGCAGTCCGTTGGTGTCGTGCAGGAAGGCCACGTCGCCGACCAGCAGCGCCGTGGGGACGCCGGACAGCGCCACACCGACGGCGGTGGAGACCACACCGTCGATCCCGTTGGCGCCACGGTTGGCGTGCACCGTCCGACCCGCCAGTGAGCCGGCATACCACTCCACGTCGCGTACGGGCATCGACGACGAGACCACGAGGGCACCGCCCGGCGGCACCGCGGCGGCCACGGCGCGAGCGACGCCGGGCTCGGTAGGGGGCCCGTCGCCGTCGAGGTGCTCGCACAGCACGGCCTCAGCGGCGTCGTCGGCGCCCCGCCAGGCCGACATCCACGGAGGTGACACCGTGACCACGCTCGCGACCAGGCCGGCGAGCTGCCGCGAGAAGGTGCCGGGTTCGGCGGCGACGACGATCCTCGCCGACCGAGTCGGGTCGAGCCAGGTCCCGTCCCGGTCGACCAACACCTGGGGACAGTCGAGCGACGCCAGCCACTGCGACAGGACCTTGGACGCCGGTGGCGACCCGACCCGCAGAACCAGCCCGGTGTCATCGGCCCACGTCGCGGACCGGAGCACGGCATCGAAGTGCGCGACGACGCTCGCACGGCCGACGCGACAGCCGCTACGGGGATCGGCCAGCACCGGCCAACCCAGAGCCTCGGCCAGCACGAGCACCCCCTCGGGATCCGCCACCCCCGGACCGGCGACCACGACGCCTCTCGGGGTCGACCGGACCAGGTCGGCCACCGCCCTCACGTCGAGGGCTCCGGCTTCACGACCCCCGAGGAGGCGATGCCACGGTGCGCCACCGTCCCGCCCGGCCGGGCGGTGGCGCACCTCACCGACCAGCGGCTCACGCAACGGCAGGTTGAGGTGCACCGGACCCCGCGGCGAACCGAGCGACTCGGCGACGAGCCGCGACCCCGTGCTCCGCCAGCTCCCCGCGGCGTGGAGGTCAGGAGGACCCGGATCGGCGAAGAACCGGACCGCCCGTCCGAAGAGGTGGGTCTGGTCCACGGTCTGCGGGAGCACCCACGTCGCGCAGCTCGGGAGGCCGATCGGCGGTCACGGCCAGCAGCGGCACCCGATCGAGATCGGCTTCGACCACGGCGGGGTGCAGCTCGACGGCGGCCGTGCCGCTGGTGGTGAGCACGATCGCCGGTCGGTCCGTGGCCCGCCCGAGGCCGAGGGCCATGAACCCGCCCGAGCGCTCGTCGTGGTGGACGTGCACCCTGAGCCGATCGTCGTCGGCCAGGGCCAGGGCCATCGGCGTCGACCGCGACCCCGGGCACACGACGGCGTCGGTGACCCCGGCCCGGACCCACTCGTCGACGAGGGTGGCGCAGAAGGTGGCGTTCACGTCGCCGACGCCGCACGGCTCGCATCGACTCGATCACCGTCGCCGGTCGTCGCTCCCTCAGGCACCCGGGCAGCCTACGGGGCGACCCCGGCCACTCTTGCGCCCGACGCCGCGCCGCTACCCTCCTGTCGTGTCCGTCGGTTCCCTGCACGTCGAGCGCCTCGATCCGTCGGGGACCGCCACCCCGGGCGCCGAGCCCGCCGGGGCTCGGCTGGTGCTCGTCCACGGCTTCACCCAGACGGGTCGCTGTTGGGGTCGCTTCGGCGCCGACCTGGCCGTCGATCACGAGGTGCTGTCGGTCGACGCCCCCGGTCACGGCGGATCGAGCGAGGTGCGCGTCGACCTCGTCGAGGGAGCGAGGCGGCTCGGAGAGGCCGGGGGTCGGGCCATCTACGTGGGGTACTCGATGGGCGGCCGCCTGGCCCTGCACCTCGCGCTGGCTCGACCCGATCTGGTCCACGGCCTCGTGCTCATCGGCGCGACCGCGGGGATCGCCGACGACGCCGAGCGGGCCGAGCGGCGTGCGGCCGACGACGCATTGGCCGCCCACCTCGAACGGGTCGGCGTCGACGCGTTCCTCCACGAGTGGCTGGCCCAACCGCTCTTCGACGACCTGCCCGACGACGCCGCATCCCTCGACGAGCGCCGCCGCAACACCGTCGCGGGCCTGGCGTCGAGCCTCCGTCTGGCGGGCACGGGCTCGCAGCGACCGTTGTGGTCCGAGCTGGGACGGATCACCGCGCCGGTGCTGCTGCTGTCCGGTGAGCACGACCCCAAGTTCACCGGGATCGCCCGGCAGATGGCCGAGCACATCGGGCCGAACGCCACCACGACCGTCGTGGAGGGCGCGGGGCACTCGGCCCACCTCGAGCAGCCGGAGCGCACCACGAGGTGCGTGCGGACCTGGCTGGAGGTCCACGCACCGAACCGGCGCTGAACCCGGTACCCGATCGGACGCCGATCGGCAATGGGCCGATCGGATGAACGGACCATGAACTGGGCCAGACGGTGACGCGCTGCTCCGCCACCCCCGGTGATAGAACCCCTCGATGCGATCCAGCTCACGACATGGCGGACGAGTGCGACCCGGGCGGGGCCCACTCCTGATCGGGGCACTCGTCACGACCGCGGTACTACTCGTCGGCTCCTGCACCTCCGACGACTCCACCGACTCCACGCGCCACGACGACGGTCCCGGGCCTCCCGTCCGACGCGCAGGCCATCATCGACTCGCCCACCTACGACAACGGCTCGTGGAGCTACCTCGCCGTCGACATGGAGACCGGGGAGGAGGTCTGGAGCCAGAACGCCGACAAGCTGAACTTCCTGGCCTCGACCACGAAGCTCTTCACCGGAGGCACCTACCTCGCGACGTTCGGCCCCGACCACACCCTGGAGACCCCCGTCTACGCCACCGCGGCGCCGGTGGCCGGCGAGCTGACCGGGGACCTCGTGCTGGTCGGCGCGGGCGACATGATCCTCGGGTCGCGCAACGTGCTCGACGGCGACCTGCAGTGGGAGTTCCCGGATCACGTCTACACCTACGCCACCCCGCTGGCCATCCAGGTCGAAGCCGACCCCCTCGCCGGCCTGGACAAGCTCGCCGCCGACGTCGTCGCCTCCGGGATCACGACCGTCGCGGGTGACGTGCTCGTCGACGAGCGCCTCTGGGAGCCCTTCCAGACCAAGGAAGGCGTCGTGACCCCGATCATGGTCAACGACAACCTGCTCGACATGGTCGTCACCGCCGGCCCCGCCGCCGGTGACCCCGGAGCCATCGCCGTGCGCCCGGCCACCGCGTACTTCGAGGTCGTGAACGAGGTCGTCACCACCGCGGCCGACGGCGACGCCACGGTGCAAGCCGAGGTCGAGGGCAACCGGGTCCTCGTGACCGGCGAGATCCCGGTCGGCGCCGACCCGTTCGCCGTGGCCGCGTTCGCACCCGACCCGGGCGCCTACGCCCGGGCCCTGTTCATCGAAGCCCTCCAACGAGCAGGCGTGACGGTCACCGCTCCCCTCACCGCTCCGACCGGCGTGCTCCCGCCGGAAGGCAGCTACACCGAGGCCGACAAGGTGGCGGCACTCACCTCGCCCCCCGCCAGCGTGTTCAACACCCTGGTGCAGAAGATCAGCCACAACCGCGGCGCCGAGACCATGCTCTGCCTGCTGGCGGTGGAAGCCGGATCGAAGGACTGCCTCGACGGGCTCGAGCTCGTCAACGCCACGGTGGCCGACGCCGGCATCAGATCCCGGACACGGTGTTCCTGACCGACGGCGAGGGCACCGACCCGTCGTCGGCCACACCGGCCGCCGTGATCGAGTTCCTCCGCTGGGGCAGCACGCAGCCGTGGGGTCCCGGCTACGAGACCAGCCTGCCCGACGTCGCCGAGGACGGGACCATCTACGCCAAGAGCGGCACCAGCGCCACGGGGCAGGCCCCGCCGCTGCCGGCGCTGTTCGTCGCCCAGGCCGAGTCCGGGTACATGACCACGGCCAGCGGACGGCGCCTCGCGGTCGCCGTGTACGCGCTCAACGGGACGTACCCCACGCATCGCCGAGGGCCTCACCCAGTCCGGCCAGAACGTCAAGAACGTCCTGAAGGCGATGCAGGCCTCCGGCTGACGGCTGCTGCCGGGCGCCGGGCGCCGACTCGACCCGACATCCGCGGCACGACCGCCCCAGGTACCCTGTGGGGTATGAGTTCCGCTCCGCCGACCTCCGAGAGCCGACCGCCTGTCATCGTCGCGCCGACCGCCGTACAGGTCACCCCGGCGCTCGAACGGCGGGGTCGGATGTGGCTGCTCTGGTCGTTCGTGTTGTGTCCCTGCCACCTCCCCCTCTCCTTGGCAGCGCTGGCCGCGGTGTTCGGGGGTACGGCTTTCGGCGCGGTCCTGCGCGATCACGCCTGGCTGGCCGCGACGGTGATCACACTGACCTGGGTGGCCGGCACCGGCTACGGGTTCTGGCTCATCCGCCGCTCGCAACGCGACGGTGGAGCGTGCGCCAGCGACCAACGGCGCTGACCCCACGTCCAGGACCGGTCAGGCGCCGAGCCAGAGCCCGACGGCCAACACCACCCCGAACACCAGCTGGAGGCGCCCGGTGGCCCCGAGGACCGGGATCAACGCCGACCCCCTCGCCCCTTCGAGCACCCTCTGGACCGGTGGTCGGGCCAGCAGCGACCGTGAACAGCGATGCCGCCGCCAGCGGTCGATCCGAGAGGCCCGCGACGAACGGCACGCTGACGTAGGTGAGGCCGATCATGGCGGTGTAGAGGATCCGCGTGCGCTGATCACCCAGCCGGACGGCGAGCGTGCGCTTCCCCGACGCGGTGTCACCGGGGATGTCCCGGAGGTTGTTCACGACGAGCAACGACGTGGCCAGCAGGCCGACGGGCACGGCGACCCCGAGGGTGAGCGGCGTGACCTCCTCGATCTGCACGAAGGCCGAGCCGGTCGTGGCCACCACACCGAAGAACACGAAGACGAAGACCTCACCCAGCCCGGCGTACCCGTAGGGCCGCGGCCCGCCCGTGTAGAACCACGCTGCGCCGATGGCCAGGGCGCCCACGACGAGCAACCACCAGGTCGTCGCTGCGGCGAGGGTCAGTCCGGCCACGCCGGCGACCGCGAAGGCCAGGTAGGCCGCTCGCTTCACCGCGGTGGCCGGACGCGTGCCGGAGGCCACGAGGCGGAGGGGACCGACCCGGTCGTCGTCGGTGCCGCGGACGCCGTCGGAGTAGTCGTTGGCGTAGTTCACGCCCACCTGCAGCGCCAGCGAGACCACGAGCGCGGCCACGAGGCGCCAGACCTCGATGCCGCGGAGTCCGTCGTCGGTCCCGAGCATGCCCGCCGCGGCCGCGGTGCCCACGATCACGGGCACCACCGCAGCGGGCAGCGTGCGGGGGCGGGCCCCGACGATCCAGGCGTTCACGACCCGTCAGCATGCACCGCACACCACCCCTCGACCGAATCACGGAACCCGATGGGCGCACCGTTAGCCTCGCCCCGATGCCCCAACTCGTCGCCCTCGCCCTCACCGGACCGGCGTTCGTCGACGAGCTCCGGCGGGCCTGGGACGACGGCGACGCCGTGCTGCCCGTCGACCCCCGCCTGCCGCCGGCCGCGATGGCGACGGCGCTCGGCGCCCTCCGGCCGACCCGCATGGTGACCGCCGACGGGCACCGTGCGGTCCTCGACGACGGCATCCCGGTCGAGGACGGCGATGCCCTCGTCGTGGCGACCAGCGGGAGCACCGGCGTCCCCAAAGGCGTGGTCCACACCCACGACACGGTGCGGGCGTCCGCCCTCTCCACCAGCGCCGCCCTGGGAGTCGATCCCGCCAGGGACCGCTGGCTGTGCTGCCTTCCCCTGTCCCACATCGCCGGGCTCTCCGTCGTCACCCGCGCTCTCGCCCTCGGCGTGCCGCTCGAGGTGCACGCCGGCTTCGACGCCGACGCCGTCACGGAGGCGGCCCGGCGGGGCGCCACGCTCACGACCGTGGTCCCCACCGCCCTGGCCCGGTTCGATCCGTCGCTGTTCCGGGCCATCGTGGTGGGCGGATCGGCACCCCCGGCCCGGATCCCGCCCAACTGCCGGGTCAGCTACGGGCTGACCGAGACCGGCAGCGCGGTGGCCTACGACGGACACGCCCTGCCCGGCGTCGAGTTGTCCGCTCCCGATGGCGAGGTGCTCGTACGGGGCCCGATGGTGCTGCGGGCGTACCGCGACGGCTCCTCACCGGTCGACGCCGACGGCTGGCTGCACACCGACGACGCCGGGGTGGTGCACCCCGACGGCCGCCTCGAGGTGCGAGGCCGCCGTGGCGACCTGATCATCACCGGCGGGGAGAACGTGTGGCCGGGGCCGGTCGAGCGAGTCCTGCACCATCACCCCGGTCTGGCCGAGGTGGCCGTCGTCGGGCGTCCCGACGACGAGTGGGGCCAGGTGGTGACCGCCGTGGCCGTGCCCGTCGACCCCGGCGCTCCCCCGACGCTCGACTCGCTGCGCGACCTCGTGCGCCAGACCCTGCCCGCCTACTGCGCGCCGCGGCGCCTGGAACTGGTCGACGCCCTCCCCCGCACCCTCCTGGGCAAGGTGCAGCGACGGGCGCTGGGCGGCGGCTGAGCAGGCAGGGCTCGGTCACGCACCGCGCAGCAGCACGCCGCCGTCGACCACCAGGGTCTGCCCGGTGATCCACGATGCCGCGTCGCTGACCAGGAAGACCACCGCATCGGCGATGTCGGCCGGCTCACCGAGTCGTCGCAGCGGCATCCGGGCGGCGATGGCCGCTTCGTCGGCCTCCCACAGGGCGCGGGCCATGTCGGTCTTCACCAGGCCAGGAGCCACGCCGTTGACCCGCACCGCGGGGGCCAGCTCCGCGGCGAGGGTCCGGGTGAGGTGGATGAGTGCCGCCTTGGTGCCGTTGTAGATGCCGATGGCCGGCTCCACGGCGAGCCCCCCGGCCGACGAGATGTTGACGATCGAACCGCCCCGATCGCCCATGGACGCCTCCCACACGAGCCGCGACCAGGTGAGCGGGCCCTTCCAGTTGACCTGGACCGTCTTGTCGAACTGGCTGTCGGAGATGCCCAGCGTGGGCCCGTAGTAGGGGTTCGTGGCGGCGTTGTTGACCAGGATGTCGACGGCGCCGAAGCGCTCGACGGTCGCCGCCACGCACGCGGACGCCGCGTCAGGATCTCCGGCGTTGGCCGCGAACACCGCGGTGTCGCCGTCGATGGCCGCGGCGGCGGCTTCCAGATCGTGGAGCTTGCGCGAGGACAGCATCACGGCGGCCCCGCTCGCCGCGAGGGCGGCGGCCGTGGCCGCGCCGATGCCCCTGGACGCACCTGTCACCAGGGCGACCTTCCCGTCGAGTCGCAGGTCCATGGGCGCAACGTAGCGCCCCCGTGACAAGGTGCCGTGAGGCCCCGACCCCAGGAGACCCGATGACCGACGCCCCGACCGCCCCGACCGGACCGACCCTGCTGGTGGAGCGCGACGGTCCGGTGCTGGTGCTCACCATGAACCGGCCCGCACGCCGCAATGCGCTGGTGCCCGACATGATCGTCCGGCTGGCCGACGCCTGGGCCATGGCCGATGCCGACGAGTCGATCCGGTGCGTGATCCTGACGGGGGCCGGCACCGAGGCCTACTGCGCCGGCGGCGACCTGTCCGATGGCTGGATGTCGGGTGAGGTCACCGAGGAGGCCCGCCGCATCCAGGAGCGGCTGAAGGAGGATCCCGGGATCACCGGCCGAGGCCTCCTGCTCACCGACTGGTGTCGCACACCGATCATCGCCGCCGTCAACGGGCAGTGCCTCGGTGGCGGTTGCGAGATGCTGCAACAGACCGACATCCGCATCGCCGAGGAGCACGCCACCTTCGGGGTGCCGGAGGTCACGCGGGGCCTCATCGCAGGAGCCGGATCGACGATGCGCCTGAAGCGACAGATCCCCTACGCGGTGGCGATGGACATGTTGCTGACGGGTCGCACCCTCGACGCGGAGGAGGCGCTGCGGTGGGGGCTGGTGAGCCACCTCGTGCCGAAGGGGCAGTCGATGACCAAGGCTCGCGAGGTCGCAGAGGTCATCTGCGCCAACGGCCCGCTCGCCGTCGCCGCGGCCAAGGCATCGGCCGTCGAGACGGGTTGGCTGCCCGAGGCGGAGGCCCAGCCGATCGAGATCTCCCACGTGATCCCGGTGATGACCTCCGCCGACGCCAAGGAGGGCATGCGGGCCTTCGCCGAGAAGCGCCCGCCGCGGTTCGAGGGTCGCTGACGTGGATCCGACCCGCATCGACATCCCGGTCTACGACGGCATCGACGAGCTCGACGCCGTCGGTCCCCTGGAGGTGCTGCGCAGCGCCGTCGCCGACGGTGCCGACCTCGACGTCCGCCTCGTGACGCGTGTCCCTGCTCGCCTGGTGACCGGGACGTTCGGTCTGCGCCTCGAGCCCGACGGCGTGCTCGAGCCCGGTGCCGCCGGCGTGGTGATCGTGCCCGGCGGGGGCTGGGCCTCCCGGGCCGATCGGGGCACCTGGGGCGAGGTGCAGCGTGGCGACCTGCTCCCGATGCTCGCCGCGTGCGCCGAGGCCGGCGCACTGATGGCCAGCGTCTGCACGGGAGCGATGCTGCTGGCCCACGCAGGGGTGATCGGTGAGCGCCCCGCCACCACCCACGCGGCGGCGCGTCGCCAGCTCTTCGACTCCGGCGCTCAGGTGCTCGACGAGCGCGTCGTCGACGCCGGAGACCTCGTGACCGCGGCCGGTGTGACCAGCGGGATCGACCTGGCCCTGCACCTCGTGGAGCGCCTCGTCGGGCCCGACGCAGCCGACCGTGCCGCCGTTCGGATGGAGCACACCCGGGTTCCGGCGTTCGTCGTGGGCGCTAGCTGAAGGTCGTGGGGTCGGGCCCCATCCGGCCGTCGGCGCCGCGGTCGAGCGCGTCCAGCGTCGCCATCTCCTCGGCCGTCAACGAGAAGTCGAACACCTGGGCGTTGGCCAGGATCCGCTCCTCGGTCACCGACTTCGGGATCACGACGATCCCGTGCTGGACCTCCCACCGAAGGGCGACCTGGGCCGGTGTGCGGCCGTGCGCGTCGGCGATGGCCACGATGGTGGCGTCGTCGGCGACACGCCCGCGGGCGATGGGGCTCCAGGCCTCGGTCACGATGCCGTGCAGCTCGTGGAAGTCGCGCAGGGTCCCCTGCGCGAAGTAGGGGTGCAGCTCGATCTGGTTGACCGCGGGCACGACACCGGTGGCCTCGATGATGCGATGGATGTGCTCGGGCTCGAAGTTGGACACGCCGATGGAGCGCACCCGACCCGAGTCGCGCAGCTCGACGAAGGTCTCCCAGGTCTCGACGTAGAGGTCGTTGGCGGGAGCCGGCCAGTGGATGAGCAACAGGTCGAGCCAGTCGAGGCCGAGCGCGCTCATGCTGGCGTCGAAGGACTCGAGCGTCTTGTCGCGGCCCTGGTAGGAGTTCCAGACCTTGGTGGTGACGAAGACCTCCTCACGGGCCAGGTCCGTCGTGGCGAGGGCCTCGCCCACCCCGGCCTCGTTCATGTAGCCCCACGCCGTGTCGATCATCCGGTAGCCGGCGGCGAGGGCCTGCCCGACGATGCGGGCGGTGTCCTCCGCCGGCACCTGGAACACGCCGAACCCGAGCTGGGGGATGGCGCTGCCGTCGTTGAGGGCGATCTGGGGGACGCTCACGGATGTCTCCTCGGTCGGGGCGCCCCGATCGGCGCCCTCGCAGCATGCCATCCGACCGGCGCCGCCTGATGGGCCGGAGACGTGCCGCCGGCCTCACCGAGCACCACACTTGGCCCATGCCGTTGATCCGTGATGTCCCACCCGCGCTGCTGTCGCCGTACCTGGCGCAGCACACCGACAACCCCGTGCGATGGTGGACCTGGAGCGACGAGGCCTTCGCCGAGGCGGCCGAGCGCGACGTGCCGGTGCTGATCTCGGTGGGGTACTCGGCGTGCCACTGGTGCCACGTGATGGCCCACGAGTCCTTCGAGGACGCGGCCACGGCGGCGCTGATGAACGACCTGTTCGTGTGCATCAAGGTCGACCGCGAGGAACGACCCGACGTCGACGCCGTGTACATGCAGGCCACCCAGGCGGTCACCGGCCGAGGGGGCTGGCCGATGACGGTGTTCGCCTTCCCCGACGGCCGCCCGTTCTTCGCCGGCACGTACTTCCCGAAGGAGGGCCGAGGCGGGCAGATGAGCTTCACCGACCTGTGCCGTCGCATCGACCAGGCGTGGCGCGAGCAGCGAGGCGACCTGGAGGAGCAGGCGGACGGTCTCACCGAGGCGATCGCCTCCGGGGATCGCCTCCCCCCCACCGACGCGGTTCCCGGCGCCGAGCTGCTCGACACGGCGGTCACCGAGCTCCTGGGGCAGGTCGACCGCGTCGACGGCGGCTTCGGTCGGGCCCCGAAGTTCCCCCAGACGATGTCGCTCGACCTCCTGTTGGCCCATCACGTCCGGACCGGCGATCCCGAAGCACTCGCCGCGGCCACGCTGTCGCTCGACGCGATGGCCTCCGGGGGCATCTACGACCACCTCGGCGGCGGCTTCGCCCGCTACTCCACCGACGACCGCTGGCTGGTGCCCCACTTCGAGAAGATGCTCTACGACCAGGCGCTGTTGGTACGGGTGTACCTCCACGCCTGGCTCGTGACCGGCGAGGTCCGCTACCGCCAGGTCGTGGACGAGACCGTTCGCTACGTGCTCCGGGACCTGACCCACCCCGCAGGAGGGTTCTTCGCCGCCGAGGACGCCGACAGCGAGGGCGTGGAGGGTCGCTTCTACGTCTGGTCGATCGACGAGGTCAGGGCGGTCTGCGGAGCCGACGCCGACGCGGCGATCGACTGGTACGGCGTGACGGAGGACGGGAACTGGGAAGGGACCAACATCCTCGAGCGTCGCGTCCGCGGCGATCTCGTTCGTCCACAGCCGGTCGAACGGGCCCGAGAGGCGCTCCTCTCCGCCCGGGGCGGCCGGGTTCGCCCGGGACTCGACCACAAGGTGCTGCTGGAGTGGAACGCCCTGATGCTCTCCGCGCTCGCCGAGGCCTCGGCGGCCACCGGCGACGAGCGTTGGCTGGATGCCGCGGTGGGCAACGGAGAGTTCCTGCTGGCCAACCTCCGAGGCGCGGACGGACGGTGGCGGAGATCCTGGCAGGGCGACGGCGAGGGCACCGCGGGCGGCCGGGCGCAGCACCTGGCCTACGCCGCCGACCATGCCGCCCTCGTCGACGCCTTCACCCGGCTGGCCGAGGCCACGGGAGACCCCCGCTGGCTCGACGAGGCCCGATCCGTGGCGGAGGACCTCGTCGCCTTGTTCTGGGACGACGAGGACGGCGGCGTGTTCACCACCGGATCCGACGCCGAGGCGCTGGTGACACGGCCCAAGGACCTGATGGACAACGCCACGCCCTCCGCCAACAGCCTGGCCGCCGTCAGCCTCCTGCGCCTGGCCGCGCTCACCGACGAGCCCTCCCTGCGTGACCGGGCCCGAGAGGTCCTGGCGCTGCTCGCCGGCGTGGCGGGTCGACACCCGAGCGCGTTCGCTCACCTCCTCGAGGCGGTGGAGCTCGACGCCTTCGGAACCGTCGAGGTGGTGATCACCGGCGACCGGCCCGACCTCGTCGCCGAGGTCCGCCGGCGGTGGCGCCCCGACATCGTGCTCCTGTGGGGCGAACGCCGTGACACCCCGTTGTGGGAGGGCCGATCCGAGGAGGGCGCCGACGGACGGGCCTACGTGTGCCGGGGCAACGTCTGCGATGCGCCGGCCACCACCGTCGACGAGCTGCGCCGGCGACTCGGGACGAGCTGACGGCACCCCGCACGCGGATCGGGGCCCCGGAGGGCCCCGATCAGGATCACGTTCCGGCCCCTTCGGGACCGGGGCGGCTCAGGCCGCAGCCTTCTCCAGGATGTGCACGCCACAGGCCGAACCGAGGCCGATGACGTGGGCGAGGCCCACCTTGGCGCCTTCGATCTGGCGGTCGCCGGCCTCACCGCGCAGGTGGTGGGCCACCTCCCACACGTTGGCGATGCCGGTGGCCGCGATGGGGTGGCCCTTCGACTCGAGCCCGCCCGACACGTTCACCGGCGTCGAGCCGTCCCGCCAGGTGGCACCGGACTGGAAGAAGTCGACGGCCCCGCCCTGGTCGCACAGCATCAGGTTGTCGTAGTGCACCAGCTCCGCGGTGGCGAAGCAGTCGTGGAGCTCGACGAGGTCGAGGTCCTCGGGGCCGACGCCCGCCTGCTCGTAGGCGATGGTGGCGGCGTTGCGGGTCAGCGTGTTGACGTCGGGGAGGATCTGGCACGCCTCTTCCCACGGGTCGGACGTGAGCACGCTGGCCGACACCTTGACCGCCCGACGCTGCTGCTCGAGCGACAGCGTCTTGAGCTTGGTGTCGCTGACCAGCACGGCGGCCGCGGCGCCGTCGCAGTTGGCCGAGCACATGGCCCGGGTGTTCGGGTAGGCGATCATGGGCTCGCCCATGATCTGCTCGAGGCTCATCTTCTTGGTGTAGGCCGCGAGCGGGTTGAGCGTGGAGTGGGCGTGGTTCTTCTCGGCGATCTTGGCGAACAGCTCGAAGCTGGTGCCGCCGTACTTGTGGCCGTACTCCATGCCGACCTGGGCGAAGACGCCCGGCATGATGTCGGTGCCCACCCGCCCGTCCATGCCGGTCACGGCGCCGTAGCGCCCCGAAGGCGTCCACTCGTCGGCGGCCGGCTTCGGTGCACCCACGCCGAGCATGCCCGCACCCGAGAGCTTCTCGACGCCGACGGCCAGGCCCATGTCGCACTCGCCGGCCTTGATGGCCATGATGACGGTGCGCAGCGCGGTGGCGCCGGTGGCGCAGGCGTTGGCCACGTTGAACACCGGGATGCCGGTCTGGCCGATCTGCTTCTGGAGCTGTTGGCCGATGCCGGCGGCGGCTCCCATGAGGTTGCCGGCGGCCAGCACGCCCATGTCCTTCATCGTCACGCCGCCGTCGGCCAGCGCGGCGAGCGCGGCCTCGGAGGCGAGGTCGACGGGGTCGAGGTCGGGGTGCTTGCCGAACTTGGTCATGTTGATCCCGAGGATCCAGACGTCGTCAGCCATGATCAGTTCCCTTCGATGGGTTCGAACCCGAAGCCGATGGCCTCGGTGCCTGCGGAATCGGTGCCGATCGGGAAGGTGGTGAGGCGCACCTTCATGCCGAGCGTGATGTGCTCGGGGTCGGCCGGCGTGTTGACGATGTTGGCCTTGACGCTGGTGCCGTCGCAGTCGACGACGGAGGCGACGTAGGGCACGGGGATGCCGGGCGCTGCCCATCCCACGATCGTGAAGGCCCGCACCTCGCCCTCGGTCGCCACCGGCGCCTTCACGAACTGCGTGCCGGAGCAGTTGGCACAGGCGTTGCGGCGATCGAAGTAGCGCGCACCACAGGTGGTGCACTCGTTGACCACGAGGCGGGGCGAATCGCCCAGCTCCAGGTACTCGACCATCGGGACGCTGGTCCCCATCTGGGTTCTCCCCCTCCGACGCAGACTCGGTGGCGCCGGGTCACCAGCCGCCCCGGTGGACGACGTCGTCGAGGCTACGCCGCGGGCGGGTGGCGGAGAAACTCCGCCGGTCGCCGTCGGTGCTGGCGTAGCCGAGGGCGATCGTGCCCACACACCGGCGGTCGGCGGGGATGCCGAGGGCCGCCTTCACCGCCGGTTCGTGCTCGAACTGCCCGAAGAAGCAGCGCGCCGAGGCCCTCGTCGACCGCGGCCAGCAGCGTGACCATGGCCGAGAAGGCGGTGTCGACGTACCAGTACGGCACCGACCAGGCGTCGACGCCGGCACCGAGACCGGTGCGGGCCTTGTCGGGCTCGGCGTAGCGGCGCACGTAGGCCTGCGGGCTCCCGACGGGGACGAGCAGCACCGGGGCGAGCAGCAGGCCCGGCCACGGGAACGCCGCCCGCGCCGCCTCCGGCAGCGTGACGTCCCAGTAGCGCGCCGTCTCCTCGCCTTCCAGCACGACCAGGTCGAGCCCCTGGGTGTTCCCGGCCGCAGGGCACCCGAACGCAGAGGTCGAGGACCCGCTCCAAGACGTCGGCCGGCAGGGGTCGAGGGTCGAACGACCGCACCATCCGTCGGCGCCGGAGCACCTCTGACAGCTCCACGGTGGCAGCGCCTCGGCGAGAACCGGCCGGGGCCGGTCTCAGCGCAGCTTGGCCAGGTCCTCGGCCATCGTCCAGCCGAAGGCGATGAGCGAGTCACCCCGCTCGGCGTCGACGGCCGCGAACAGCTCCTCGACCCGGGGGTCGAGCTTCTCGGGCTTCAGGGCCTCGTGGTCGAGCGCCAGCGGGAAGCTCCCGTCGCCCTTGGCGATGAAGGTGCGGTCGTCGTAGGTGCTGCTGTCGATGCCGAAGCGCTTGGCCAGGCGACGGCCCCAGGCCCGCTCCTCACCGGAGGCACGATGATCGGGTCGGGGCACGATGTCGTCGAGGGACTTGAACGCCTCGAACCCGCTCGGGGCGGCGAAGCGGGTGCCGACCAGGACGTCCTCGTCGGGGAAGGCCAGCACCGCTCGGCGGAACTGATCGGTCATGATCGCCCGCAACACCGAGTCGCGACGCGAGGTGCGCTTCACCGAGGCCAGGCCGACGAGCACGCTCGGCGTGCCACCGATGCGCTCGAGCGTGCAGAACGAGAAGCCCTTGAGCGCCGCGCCCTCACGGGCCAGCGAGACCAGCACCCAAGCCTCGATCTGCTTGGAGAGCAGGCCCACCTCGAAGCGGCTCGGCCCGTCGACGCACATGTCGGCCATCTCGGCCAGCTCGGCGTCGCTGAGCTGCGTGCAGTCCTTGGTCGTGACCTCGATTGCCATGTGCTGTGGAGCCCCCAGGAAGCCAAATCCGGATCCATAGTCCACTCGCGATCGATCGGTGGCGCAAACCGACGACGCGGGCCGACGCCCTCCGGCGTGGCTCTGCGGGCCGGACCCACGCGCAGGTGAGGCCCGTCGGATGCGCGTGGACGACGCGGCTCAGCCGGCGAGCGCGTCGGGACCGAGCAGCACCCTCAGCTCGGCCATCAGGCCACTGCGGACCTCGACGCAGAAGGCATCGGGGAGACGGATCACCTGGCGCTCTCCGAGGTGCAGGAACACCTGGGACTCGCCGGGATGCTCCGCGAGCAGGGCCTTGAGCGACGCCAGCAGGCTCTCGCTGAGCGCGCCCGGCGCCAGGTTGACGTGGAGCGGCGGGGCGCCGTCGAGGATGGGCTCGAAGCGCTCGATCTCGGTGGCCATGAGCTTGGGCTGGTCGTCGCGCTTGTCGACCCGGCCCTTGACGACCACGACCGCGTCGTCGTCGAGCAGGTGTCCGTAGCTCGTCATGGTCTTGGGGAAGACCATGACCTCGATGGACGACTTGAGGTCCTCGAGGGTGAACACCGCCATGAGGTCGCCCTTGCGGGTCCACTTGCGCTGGAGGTTGGTGACCAGGCCGCCGACGAGGCGCATGGAGCCCTCCTCGACGTCCTCGAGCTCGTCGAGGGTGCACTCGGTGCGACGACGCAGCGACGCCTCGGCACCCATCAGCGGATGATCGCTCACGTAGAGGCCGAGCATCTCGCGCTCGAAGGCCAGACGCTGGCGCTTGTCGAAGTCGCCGTCGGGGATGACGTAGCGGTTGGCCGGGGCGCCCGATCCGGGGTCGGGCTCGGCCATCGAGAAGAGGTCGAACTGCCCTTCGGCCTCCTTGCGCCTCCGGGCCACCGTCTCGTCGATGATCCGCTCGAAGTAGCCGAGCAGACCCTGACGGCTGTAGCCGAGGGAGTCGAACCCCCCGGCCTTGATGAGCGACTCGATGGTGCGCTTGTTCAGCACACCGATGTCGACACGGTCGCAGAAGTCGTAGAAGTCCGCGAAGGGCCCCCCGGCGTCACGCTCCTCGAGGATCTGGGCGACCAGGCCCTCGCCGACGTTGCGCACGGCCGACATCCCGAAGGCGATGGCCCGGGACCGCCCTGGCCGGTCGACGGCGATGAAGTCGCTGGCCGAGACGTTGACGTCGGGCACGAGGACGTCGAGGCCCATCTGACGGCACTCGGTCAGGTAGACCGCAGCCTTGTCGAGGTTGGTCTTGACGCTGGTGAGCAGGGCCGCGAAGTACTCGACGGGGTAGTGGGCCTTCAGGTACGCGGTCTGATAGGCGACGTACCCGTAGCCGTAGCTGTGGCTCTTGTTGAACGCATAGTCGGCGAACGGCTCGATGATGTCGAACAGGGCCGTGCCGATGGCCGAGCCGTAACCGGTGGCCTCGGTGCCGGCCACGAACTTCTCGCGCTCCTTGGCGATCAGGACGCGGTCCTTCTTGCCGCAGGCCTTGCGCAGGTTGTCCGCGTCGGCCAACGAATAGCCGGCGAACTTCTGAGCCACCCGCATGACCGACTCCTGGTAGATCATCAGGCCGTAGGTGTCGGCGAGGATCTCCTCGAGGTCCTCGTGCAGGTACGTGATGGGCTTGCGACCGTTCTTGTGGTCGGCGTAGTCGTTGTGCATGTTCGCCGACATGGGCCCGGGTCGGTAGAGCGCCACGAGCGCGGCCACGTCCTCGAACGAGGTCGGCGCCAGCGACCGCATCAGCGCCCGCATGGGGCCACCCTCGAGCTGGAACACCCCGATCGAGTCGCCGTCACGCAACAGCTGGAGCGTCTTGTCGTCGTCGAGGGGGACGTCGTCGATGTCGAGGTCGACTCCCTGCGTGCGCGCCACCATCTCGACGGTGTCGGTGATGACGTCGAGGTTGCGCAACCCCAGGAAGTCCATCTTGAGCAGGCCCAGCTCCTCGACCCCGTGCATCTCGTACTGGGTCACGACCGGCGCGTCCTGCGGATCGCTGCCGGCCTCGGGCTTGCGCTGGATCGGGAGGTACTCGGTGAGCGGCTCCTTGGTGATCACCACGGCGGCGGCGTGGATGCCGTCCTGGCGACGCAGCCCCTCGAGGCCCTTGGCCACCTCGACCACCTTGCGGGCGTCGGGGTCGGTGGCGTACATCTCGCGCAGGTCGGCGGCCATCTTGTAGCCGTCGGCGTACTTCGGGTGCTCCTCGAGGCAGGCGTAGAGCGGGGTGTCGCGGCCCATGACCAGCGGCGGCATGGCCTTGGCCACCTTGTCGCCCAGGGCGTACGGGTAGCCGAGCACCCGGGCCGCGTCACGCACCGCCGCCCGGGCCTTGATGGTGGAGAAGGTCACGATCTGGGCCACGTGGTCGCGCCCGTAGCGCTCCGCCGCGTAGCGGATCATCTCGTCGCGGTAGCGGGAGTCGAAGTCCATGTCGATGTCGGGCATCGAGATGCGGCTCGGGTTGAGGAAGCGCTCGAAGAGCAGGTCGTAGCGGATCGGGTCGAGGTCGGTGATCCGCAACGTGTAGGCCACCGCGCAACCGGCGGCCGAGCCGCGACCCGGCCCCACCCGCACACCCAGCTCACGGGCGTGGCGGATGAGGTCCCAGACGATGAGGAAGTAGGAGCTGAAGCCCATGTCGCCGATGACCTTGAGCTCGTAGGCCAGCCGCTCGACGACGTGCTCGGGGAGCGGGGCCCCCCAGCGCTCCTCGGCCCCGTCGAAGGTGAGGTGGCGCAGGTAGTCGGCGGTGTCGGTGAAGCCCTCGGGGATGGCGAAGTCGGGGAGCTGGGGCTTGCCGAACTCGATCTCGACGTCGCAGCGCTCGGCGATCCAGAGGGTGTTGTCGCAGGCCTCGGGCACCTCGCCGAAGAGGTGGCGCATCTCCGCCGCGCTCTTCAGGTAGTGCTCGTCGCCGTGGAACTTGAACCGGTCGGGGTCGCTCATGAGCGACCCGGTCTGGACGCACAGCAGGGCGTCGTGGGCGACGGCGTCGCCGCGGTGGGTGTAGTGGCTGTCGTTCGTGGCGACGCAGGGGTGCGCCGATGCGCCGGGCGATCTCCAGCAGCTGCGGGTTGGTGGTGCGCTGCTCGGGGATCCCGTGGTCCTGGAGCTCGACGAAGAGGTTGTCGCGCCCGAAGATGTCCTGGAGGCGTGCCGCCTTCTCGACCGCTCCCTGCTCGTCGCCCTGCATGAGCGCCTGCAGGACCTGCCCGCCGAGGCAGCCGGTGGTGGCGATGATCCCCTCGTGGTGGGCCTCGAGCAGCTCCCAGTCCACCTTGGGCTTCATGTAGTAGCCCTCGAGGTAGGCCCGGCTGGACAGCTGGATGAGGTTCTTGTAGCCGACGGCGTTCTCGGCCAGCGCGGTCAGGTGGTAGTAGGCCTTGCGACCGCCCTCGGAGTCACCGCCGCTGTCGTCCATGCGGCCACGGCGCGCCGGGCGTTCGGTGCGGTGGTCGTAGGCCTGGTAGAGCTCGGTGCCGATGATGGGCTTGACGCCCTGCGCCTTGGCCGCCTTGTAGAAGTCGAGGACCCCGTACATGTTGCCGTGGTCGGTGATCCCGACCGCCGGTTGGCCGTCGGCCGCGGCCGCCGCCACGACGTCGCCGACCCGCGCCGCACCGTCGAGCATCGAGAACTCCGTGTGCAGATGCAGGTGGGTGAACGACTCCGACACCCGGCAGCTCCTCGATCCAAACCGCGGACGTGGCGCGCCGAGGCGCCCCACGAAGGCCCGTCACCACGACGGCGAACCTTCGTCCACAGGGACCTGTGGACGAATTACACCGGTGTGATGCTCCGCCGGCGACTGTAGCGGAGGCCCCGAGGACGTGCGTGCGAGAGGACATCCCCGGGCCGGCGCTCACCGACCTCTACGCTCGACGCCGGAACCGTGAAAGGGGGCCCCATGGCCATGGATGACCGTTCCTCGATGGACCTTCTGCGCGGCTCGCGCATCCTCGCCTACACGATCGGCGCCCTGGCGCTCGTCGCCGGCCTCGTCCTGCTCTTCTGGCCCGACCGCACCATCGTCGTGGTCGCCCGCATCGTGGGCGTGCTGATCCTGGTCATCGGGTTCGGCCAGGCCGTCGAGGCCCTCACCACCCACCGCAAGGGCTCCTACTGGGGTCTGCTGCTGCTGCGCGGCGTGATCAACCTCGTCGCCGGTGCGCTCCTGCTCTTCTGGCCGAGCATCACGGTGACGGTGATCGTGTGGCTCCTCGGCATCGAGCTGGTCCTCTCCGGGATCCTCGGGCTGATCGCCTCGACCCAGGTCCCCAAGGACCTCGGCAAGAGCGGCATCGTGGTGCAGGCGCTCGTGGCCATCGTGCTCGGCATCGTCATCATGGTGTGGCCCAGCGCCACGCTGTCGGTGCTCGCCGTGCTCGCCGCCATCGTGTTGATCCTGCTCGGCGTGATGCTCCTCGTCTCGGGCTACCAGCTCTCCAAGGCACGGGTCGAGGTCGTCTGACCGCGCCCGCCAGGCCCTGCCCGTCGCCGTCCACGGCCGCTGTCGCAGCGGCGCGAGATGATGGGCCCATGATGCCCACCGAAGCGCCCACCCCCTCCGAGGTCGACCGATGAGCTTCGGACAGCCGTCCGGGCCACCGGCATCGGCCCGACAGGTCCGCGAGCTCCAGGCGCTCGTCGAGCAGGCCGGCTTCGACGGGTTCCGCGAGGCGCGCCACCCCCTCGGGCTCACCCAACGCCAGGCTGCGGGCAGGTTCACCAGCCAGGAAGCGGCGACGCTGATCGACCAGTTGCAGGCCACCGAATCCGACTCGGCGCCCCCGGACGCCCCTCCCCGCTCGGCCGACGCGACCTCGATCGCCGCCACGCGACGCGCCGACGCCGCCCGAGCCCGTCAGGACGCCGAGCGGGCGGGCGCGATCCGGGGCATGCCCGCCGACGCCTTGGCCCACGAGCTCGAACGACGGGGCTGGGTGGTCATCCCTCCACCCGACGACCCGCCGCCACGTCAGAGGTAGGTACCGGGCCGGTCCGGTCCTCCGGGTTGTGCCCCCGCAGGGAGCTGTTGGCGCATGTTCTCCAGTTGCTGGCGCGCCGCCATCTGCTGGGCGAACAGCGTGGCCTGGATACCGTGGAAGAGCCCTTCGAGCCAACCCACGAGCTGGGCCTGAGCGACCCGCAACTCGACCTCCGACGGCGTCTCCTCGCCCTCGAAGGGGAAGGCCAGCCGCTGGAGCTCCTCTTGGAGGTCCGGCGACAGGGCCGACCCGAGCTCACGGATCGACGTGTCGTAGATCGCCCGGAGCCGTTGACGGGAGGGCTCGTCGAGCGAGGTCGAGCGGACCTCGTCGAGCAACTGCTTGATCATCGACCCGACCCGCATCACCTTGGCCGGTTCGGAGACGAACTCCTTGCCCTCACCGTCCTCGGGAGGTGCGGTCCCGTCGCCGTCGGGGTCGGGGAGGACGAGCTCTGGTCGTTCCAGCGGTTGGTCGGACATGGTGGTCATCCTTTCCCACCGGGTCGCGCTCTCACAACCGCGCCCGACTGCACATCGTCCCGCTCCGGACACCCCGACCGCGGAACGGCGATGCGCCCGTCGGGTTCAGGCACCGAGATCGCTCAGCGGTCGCCGGCCGGCGAAGCCGTGGTCGACCTCGTGGTACCAGGCCAGCTCGCGGTCACCCTCGAGCCAGCACACCAGGACCTCACGGCCGTCGACGACCACGGGGACGTCGACGAGGATGGGGGCCCATCCCTTCAGTTGCACGCCGAGGCCGACGACCCGGTCGAGGAGGTCGGCGAAACTGGCCTCGAGCGCCTTGACGTCGGCGCGGGCGGGCGGCACGGCCGCGTGCGCGGCCTCGGTGAGTTCGGCGCGCACCCGTATCGCCTCGTCGGTCAGCTCGAGGAGCTCGGGGACCAGGGCGTGAGCGTCGGCGACGGTGCGCCACGGTGGCTGGTCGGGTTCCGCGGCCGGGCTCACCGAGTGCCCACGAGAAGGGGCACCATCATCTCGGCGGTGGTCAGGGATCCGTGCCGGGCGACGAGCTCGAACGGTCCGGAGTCGGCAGGATCCACGAAGCTCACGTCGTCACGAGCGACGAGGGCCACATCGCCGAGACGGCGCCGGGCGACGTCGGTCACCGTCGGCCCGAACCAGCCCTCGTCGATCACCTCGTCGACGCCGACGACCCAGGCCACACCGCTGTGACGGTCGGCGGCGGCGGCGAGCAGGGACGAGGCGTGACCGGGACGGGCGTGGAGCCAGCGGAAGCGGCCCTCCCCCGACTGGAGGCGAACGTGGGCCATCACCTCGGGCGCCGGGGTGATCAGGTTGTCACCCACGTCGACCTGGCCGTGGTCGGCGATGACGACCAGCACGGCGCCAGGAGGGAGGCAGCCTTGGATGTCGGCCACCATGCGGTCGACGGCCACGAGCTCGGCGTCGTAGTGGGCGCCGAGGCCGTACTCGTGGGCCACCTTGTCGATGCCCTCGTAGTACGCGTAGACGAAGGGCTCGTTGGCCGCGAGGAGCCGATCGACCTCGGTCACCAGCGTGGAGGGCATCCGCCATCCCACCAGGCGGGTGCGGTCGAGGTGGGCGGTCGTGAAGCCCGTGGTGCGGAACTCGGCGCGGGTGACGACCGGGGGCCGATGGCCGGAGAACGCCTCGTGGAGCTGCACCTTCTCGGGAGGGTTCGACGCGCGGGCATCGCGACCGGCGATCTGCCAACGAAGAACGTTGAGCACCTCGCCGTCGAGGCTCATGCGGTACCCGACGACACCGTGCTCACCGGGAGGGAGTCCGGTCGTGATCGACGTGAGCGCGGTGGCCGTCGTCGACGGCGCGACCGCGGTGATCGCACCGCCGGCCATGGCGCTGAGGGCCGGGGCGAGGGATCGGCGGCTCTCGAGCTGCTCCCACCCCAGCCCGTCGACGACGAGCACGACGACCTGGTCGGCGTCAGCGGCTGCGACGGGGAACCAGGCCGGCCACGACGCGGGCGCCTCGAGCAGCGTCGGCACGACGTTGGAGATGCACGGCCCGGCGTAGTCGGGCAAGCGGGGGGATGTGTCGGCCACCGGGCGGTCCTCCAGAGGATCCCTTCCACGCTAGCGCCGCCGGACCGGCGATGGTCGGTGCGGGCCGACTCGACCGCGCCGGCCGCGGTCGCGCCGCACCGGCCCTACGATGCCGAGCGTGAAGGTGTCGACCCGAGGTGACTACGCCAGTCGCGCCCTGTTGTCGCTGGCGCTGCACGGCGACGAGGGCGGACCGACCTCGGTGCGTGACATCGCCGAGCGCACCGGTCTCCCCCAGCCCTACCTCGAGCAGATCCTGCTCGCGCTGAAGGGCGCCGGTCTGGTCCGCTCCAAGCGGGGCGTCGGCGGTGGCTACGTGCTGGCCCGTGCACCGATCGAGATCAGCCTCTCGGACATCGTGAGCGCCGTCGACGGCCCCATCGTCGCCGGTGACTTCGGTGAACCCCACACCGACGGCGCCTGCGACCACGAGGGCCAGTGCGTGCTCCTCGCCGTCTGGGCCGATGTCGGGGAGCACATGCGGCGCTACCTCGAAGCGGCCACCCTGGCCGATCTCGTGAAGATGACCCAGGGAGCCGCCCCGTGGCCGGCCGAGGCCGCGGCGACGCCCACCGTCACCCCGCCCTGGGCGGGAACCACCGGCCCCTGAGCGGCTCAGCGCAGACGGGACAGCACCTCGACGAGATCGGGAGGAAGCGGCGCCTCCAGCCGGACCTCCTCGCCCTGCGCGTGTCGGATGCGGCAGTTCGAGCGCCGCGGCATGGAGGAACATCCGCGGGGCAGGGAGGCTGGCACGACGACCCCGGTACCGGTCGTCGCCGACGACCGGATGGCCGATCGCCGACAGGTGGACCCGGATCTGGTGGGTGCGACCGGTCTCGAGCCGGCACTCGCACAGCGCCACGTCGACCGGGTCGGTGAAGAGCTCTCGGACCTCGTAGCGGGTGCGCGCCTCCTTGCCCCTCGCGCTCACGGCCATCCGGGTGGGCTCGCGGGGCGAGCGGCCGATCGGTGCATCGATGAGACCCGTCGTCGCCTCCGGGTGGCCCCAGATCAACGCCAGGTAGCGCCGCTGGACCTCCCGGGCCGCCAGCATCGAGGTGAGCGAGGTGTAGGCCGCCGACGATCGGGCCACCAGGAGCAGCCCTGACGTGTCCTTGTCGAGTCGGTGCACGATGCCCGGTCGAGCGGGGTCGCCGACCGTGGCGATCTCGGGATAGCGGGCCAGCAGCCCCTGCACGAGCGTGCCCGCGGCGTGCCCGGCGCCGGGGTGCACGACGAGTCCGGGCGGCTTGTCGACGACGATCAGGTCCGGATCCTCGTGGACGACGTCCACCCTCACCGTGGGGTCGGCGGCGAGGGCCGCTCGTGGCGGGGCCGTGTCGACCGCCACCGTGATGTGGTCACCCTCGAGCACCCGGGCAGAACGTGATGCGGCGGTGGTCCCGTTGCGAGAGATCCGACCATCGTCGATCCAGGTGACGACATCGGCCCGCGAGGCGCCGGTCATCATGGCCACGACTCGATCGAGACGCTCCCCGGCGAGCGCGGCGGGCACGTCCTCCTCGACGGACACGTCAGTCCGTCGAACGCATGGACTCGGGGTCCTCGGGCCCGGCGGCGGCGCGGGCCGCGCTGTCGCTCACCCGATCCGTCCCGGCGGGAGGTTCGTCGCCGTCGTCGGCGTCCTTGGCCCGGAAGCTGACCAGGACCAGGAGGATGCCCCCGACGACGATGCCGACGTCGGCCAGGTTGAAGATGGGCCACCACTGCAGATCGAGGAAGTCGACGACCGCGCCCTGCATGAAGCCGGCATCCCCCCGGAACGCCCGGTCGAACACGTTGCCGAGCGCACCACCGACGATCATGGCCAGGGCGACGGCTCCGGTGCGGGTCCGGACGCTTCGACCCTGCCAGACCAGCACCCCGACCACGACCAGGGCCAACAGGGCGATCCAGGGACCGAGCCCGCCTCCGAGGCTGAACGCGGTGCCGGTGTTGTAGGCCAGGTTGAGGCGCAGGCTGCCGACGATGTCGATGTTGCGGGTCGCCAGCTCGTTCTCGGCCCAGGTCTTCGTGAGCTGGTCGGCGAGGAACCAGCCCACCGCCACGCCGACGAAGAGCCCCCGATAGGTCCGTGGCCGATCGAGGTGCGACGCCGGGGGGATCGTGGAGGAGTCGGCCATCCCCTGCACGCTACCGGCGACCGAAGCCCCCGACCTTGTACTCGACGCGCTCACGGGCCCAGGGGATCGCCTTCAGCCGTTCACGCGGGATCGGCGTGCCCGACACCTCGCAGATGCCGTACGTGCCCTTCTCCATCTTGGCGAGGGCGTGATCGATCTCCTCGATCTGACCCCGGAACTGCGCGGACAGGAGGAGGTCGCGTTGGCGCTCGACGGCGAGGGTGTCGCCCTCGCCGGACTCCTCGTCGAACTGGACGTCGCCGGGCTCTCGGAGCTCCGCGAGGGAGTTGGCTTCGGCGGTCAGGCTCTCGGCGTCACGCAGGAAGCGAGCGCGCTCGACCAGCAGGGACTCCTTCTGCTTGGCCAGGAACTTGGCGTCGAAGGGGTTCTTGCGAGGCGCCGCCTTCTCGGCGGTCTTCTTCGCCGGCGCCTTCTTCGCCGGCGCGGCCTTCTTCGCCGCGGCCTTCTTCGCCGGAGCCTTCTTCGCCGGAGCCTTCTTCGCCGGCGCCTTCTTCGCCGGAGCCTTCTTCGCCGGAGCCTTCTTCGCCGGAGCGCCTTCTTCGCCGGAGCCTTCTTCGCCGGCGCGGCCTTCTTCGCCGGCGCCTTCTTCGCCGGAGCCTTCTTCGCCGGACGCCTTCTTCGCCGGAGCCTTCTTCGCCGGCGCGGCCTTCTTCGCCGGAGCCTTCTTCGCCGGCGCGGCCTTCTTCGCCGGCAGCCTTCTTGGCCGGAGCCTTCTTGGTGGAGGGCGTGGTCGCCTTGGATGTGCTCACGCGGGAGATGACCTCTTCGAACGTCGGAGTCGCACGGCCGAATGGCGGCGACGTGGAGAAGGACTGCGCTTCGCGAAAGGAACCCGAGGACGATCGTCGAGGACCCATGTGTGGCCCACGTCGACGACGCCGGCACCACTGCACGGACCAGCGCAACCCTCCTGGCCCCCGCCGCAAAGGTGCCGGACCCTACGTCTCCGCCCTGCCAGCGTCAAGGTGCCGGAACGGTCGGCGCCGCCGCGTAGCCTTGCCGGATGCCGTTCGGCCCCGTCGACCCCAACCTCGATCTCCCTGACCTGGAACAGCGCATCCTGCGCCGGTGGCGGGCCGACGACGTGCCGGCGGCCGCCAGGGCCCTGCGCCGCGGTGCCGAGCCCTGGGTCTTCTACGAGGGCCCGCCGACCGCCAACGGCCGCCCGGGCCTCCATCACGTGTGGGCGCGGGCGTTCAAGGACCTCTATCCCCGGTTCCAGACGATGCGGGGCCGAGACGTCCCCCGCAAGGGCGGATGGGACTGCCACGGCCTCCCGGTGGAGCTCGAGGTGGAGCGCGAGCTCGGGCTGTCGACGAAGCACCAGATCGAGGCGTTCGGCATCGAGGAGTTCAACCGACGGTGCCGCGAGTCGGTGCAGCGCTACGTGGCTGATTGGGAAGCCCTCACCGAGCGGGCCGGCGTCTGGATCGACACCACCGACGCCTACTGGACCCTCGACAACACCTACATCGAGTCCGTCTGGTGGCTCGTGCGTCAGCTCTGGGACAAGGGCCTGCTGTACGAAGGGCACAAGGTGTCGCCGTACTGCGGTCGATGCGGGACGGCGCTGTCGAGCCACGAACTCGGCCAGCCCGACGTGTACCGCGACGTCGTGGACCCGTCGGTCTACGTGCGCTTCCCTCTCGTCGACGACGATGCCGACCTGATGGTCTGGACGACCACGCCCTGGACGCTGCTGTCGAACACCGGCGCTGCCGTCGGCGCCGACATCGACTACGTCCGGGTCCGCGACCGCGCCGGCGGACGCGATCTCGTGATGGCGGCCGCCCGTGCCCCCGAGGACGCCGAGGTCGTCGACCACCTCAGCGGGGCCGATCTCGTCGGCCGTCGCTACGAGCGGCCCTTCGACGTCCTCGTCGCCCCTCCGGGCTCCGACGGGTGGCGGGTGGTGGCCGGCGACTTCGTCTCCACCGACGACGGGTCGGGCATCGTGCACCTGGCCCCCGCGTTCGGCGAGGACGACGCCCGGGTCGGCCGGCTCGAAGGGCTCCCGGTCCTGAACCCCGTGGACGCCGAGGCCGCGTTCGACGACAGCGTGCCCGCCTATGCCCACCGCTTCGTCAAGGACGCCGACGAGGAGATCATCGCGGACCTCGACGCTCGGGGGCTGCTGGTGCGCCGACAGCCCTACGAGCACACCTACCCGCACTGCTGGCGGTGCGGGACCCCCCTGATCTACTGGGCGAAGACCTCCTGGTTCGTGCGCACGGCCGAGCACCGCGACACCCTCCTGCGCGAGAACGAGCAGATCGGGTGGCACCCCGACTTCATCAAGCACGGGCGCTTCGGGAAGTGGCTCGAGGGCAACGTCGACTGGGCCTTGTCCCGCGACCGCTTCTGGGGCACGCCCCTGCCGATCTGGCGGTGCGACGACTGCGGCGGCGAGCACTGCGTGGGCTCCGTGGCCGAGCTGGCCACGATGTCGGGGCTGGACCTCGCCCAGCTCGACCTGCACCGACCGTCGGTCGACGACATCACCCTCCCGTGCACCGACGGCACCTGCGCCGGGACGATGCGCCGCGTCGCACCGGTCCTCGATGCCTGGTTCGACTCCGGGGCCATGCCCACCGCCCAGCAGCACTTCCCGTTCGCCGGCACCGAGGAGCTCGGAGGATCCTTCCCCGCCGACTTCATCTGCGAGGCGATCGACCAGACGCGCGGCTGGTTCTACTCGTTGCTGGCCATCAACTCGTTGGTCTTCGACGCCACGCCCTACCGCAACGTGGTGTGCCTGGCCCTGATCGTCGACGAGCACGGCCAGAAGATGTCGAAGTCGAAGGGCAACGTGATCGCCCCGTTCGACATCTTCGACACCCTCGGCGCCGACGCCCTGCGCTGGTACTTCTTCTCCGCCGGGCAGCCCTGGACACCCCGACGCGTCTTCCCCGAGGGCATCCGGGAGAGCACCCGACAGACCCTCCTGACGTTGTGGAACGTGTGGTCGTTCTTCGCCACGTACGCCGACCTCGACGGCTGGTCGCCCGACGCCGACGTCGGACCCTCTCCGTCGACCCACGTGCTCGACCGGTGGGTCCTCTCCGAGCTCGACGAGACCGTCGAGGTGGTGACCGACAGCCTCGAGCGATTCGACGCGTTCGCCGGTGCCACGAAGCTGGCGACGTTCGTCGACGATCTGTCGAACTGGTACGTACGGCGCTCACGGCCACGGTTCTGGAAGGCGAGCGATCCGAGCGCCCACGCCACCCTGCACGAGTGCCTCGTCACCCTGTCCCAGCTCATGGCACCGTTCACCCCGTTCGTGGCCGACGAGCTCTACACGGCCCTCACCGGGGAGGGGTCGGTGCACCTGTCCGACTGGCCGACGTCGAAGGGCCGCCACGACGCCGACCTGGCGAGCCAGATGACGTCGGCGCGTCGGCTCGTGGCCCTGGGCCGCGCCGCCCGCACGGACGCCAAGTCGAAGGTCCGCCAGCCGCTCTCCCGCGCGCTGCTGCTCCACCCGGGGGCCGAGATCGGCCCCGAGATCGACGGCGAGATCCGTTCCGAGCTCAACGTGAAGGTGCTCGAGCGGATCGACACGCTCTCCGGCCTCATGAGCTGGTCGGTCCTACCGAACTTCCGGCTGCTGGGACCGCGCCTCGGGTCGAAGGTCAACGCCGTCAAGGCCGCCCTGGCCGATGCCGACGGATCGGCCCTCCAGTCGGAGCTGGAGCGCAACGGATGGGTCGAGGTCGCCGGTGAGCGACTGACGGCGGACGAGGTCGAGGTGCGCGCCGACCGCCACGAGGCGTTGGCGCTCGTCGAGGACGACGGCTGGGCGGTGGCGCTCGACCTGGACCTCGACGACGACCTGCGGGCCGAGGGTATGGCCCGGGAGCTCGTGCGAGCCCTGAACGACGTGCGCAAGCAGGTCGGCCTGGCCATCGCCGATCGGATCGTCGTGACCCTCTCCACCGACGCCGAGCTCGGCGCGGTGGTGAAGACCCATCAGGTCGAGATCGCCACCGAGGTCCTGGCCGTCGACATCGTCGTGGCCGATGTCCTCGACGACGACGACGGCGTCACGCAGGCTCGCGGTCGGCGGGCACCCCGTCGGCGTGCGCCTCACGGCGACCACGGGGCCCGGCGCCGGCTGAGCGTCAGCGAGGGCCGCGGCCGGGATCGTCGTCGAACTCGGCCTCGAAGAAGGCTTTCATGGCCGCGTCGGCGTCGTCGTCGGGCGGGCCGAGCGGCGACTCCTCGGAGCCGAGGAGGGTGTCGTGGGCCCGGGTGGCCTCGCCCTCCTCGTCACCGTCGAAGAGCACGGGTGCGACCGGCTCCGCTGTCGGGGGGACCTCCGTCGCGCTGTCGTGCGCCACGACCGACTCGACTCGGTCGCCGTCGTCACCGTCACCGTCGCCGTCGCCGCCGTCGTCCCCAGCCTCCGTCGGCGCGCTGTCGGCCGGGTCGACGACATCACCCTCGTCGGCGACGACCGCCGTCGCGTCGTCGTCGACCTCGGCCTCGCCGGCCGAGGAGACATCGGCCGATGTGGTGACGCTGACGTGGGGAGCGGGGTCGAGGCGGAACGCCGCGGGGTCATCGAGCACCGCCTGCAGGCGAGCGATCGAGCCCAGGATCGCAGAACGTTGCTCGCCGACGTGCCACTCGAGCGCCGACACGTCGGCCGAGACCGAGTCGCGAGCGGTCTCGAGATCGCGGATCTCGCTGGCCAACGCATCCTTCTGGCGGGTCACCAGCGCATCGGCCTCGACGCGAGCCGCGGCGAGCAGTCGAGCCGACTCCTGCTCGGCCTCCGAGACGAGGGTGGTGGCCTTGGTCCGAGCGTCGGCCAACGTCGCGCTGGCGGTGGCGTTGGCATCCTCGATCGCCGCGTCGGCGGTGCGTTGGGCCAGCACCAGGACCTTGGAGGCGTTCTCGGCGTCGTCCTCGGGGCGACGTGCGACCGGCTCGCCCGTGGTTCCCTGCAGCGACGCCAGCTCTCCTTCGAGCGCATCGAGACGGGCCTGGGCGACGGCCAGGCTGCGCGCTCCATCGGCGGCCCTGGTCTCGGCGTCCTCGGCCTGCGCGGTGGCCTGACGGAGCTTGTCCTGGAGCTGGGCCACCGCCGCGCTCACCCGCTCGAGGAAGTTGTCCACCTCGTCGGGGTCGTAGCCCTTGCGGCTGACCGAGAAGCGAACGTCGGTGAGGAGATGCGGTGTGCCCGAGGTGCCTTCCATCGCGGTGATGGTACCGGCGGCGACGCAACCTGCCCGCCATGCCCCCTCGGACCGGGAACTCAGACCCGAGCGAGGAAGCTGATGAGGAGCTGGAGCCCTATGAACACGACGATCGGTGAGAGATCGAGGGCCATCGCGCCGATGCGAACAGGTGGCAGGACGGAACGGACCGGCGCGAGCACCGGTTCGGTGATGCGGAAGAGGAACCGCTGGATGCCGTCGAGGGCACCGCCCGTCGCCGGGAACCAGCTCAGGACGATGCGGGCCAGCAGGGCGAGGAGGAAGAGCTGGAGGACGACCAGGATCAGGCTGATCACGGGCGGTCCTAGGCGTCGGTCATGGACGGGTCACCGAGGCGGCGGCGCTCCTCGGCGGAGACCTCGACCCCGGCAGGGGTGAGGAGGTAGACGTGGTTGGCCACCTTCCCCATCTGGCCGGCGAGGCCGTAGCAGAGCCCGCTCGAGAAGTCGATGAGGCGTCGGGACAGGTCTCGGTCGACGGCCGAGAGGTCGAGCACCACCGGCTGGGAAGCCTTGAACTTGTCGGCGACCTCCTGGGCCTGGTTGAACGACACCGGCGCCACCAGGTGGACCTTCACCTGCGGCGTGCGGGGAACGGCCCGGACCCTGGGCTTGGGCGCGTCGTCGCCGGGTGTCGGCAGCGTGCGCACGGCCGGCGGTTCGGACGCTTCGACCGGGGGGCTGGGGAAGGCGGCGGCCGGGAGGAGCTGGCACGCGCTGAGGTGCGGGGGGACGGGTACGGGCGGCGGGGGCCGGTCGACTCGGCGCACGCTGGGCGGGGGCCGGCTCGCGCGGGAGCAGGGGCCTCGTCACGAGAGTCGTAGTCCTCGTACTCCTCGTCGGGCCCGAGTCCGAGATAGGTCATGGCCTTGCGCCACGTGTTCGCCATTGGAGGTCCTCCGTGAACGGCGGCGGGAGCGCCGTCGCATGAATCGTCGGGCCAGGGTAGTGGTTCGCACCCGCCACTCGGGCCCCGGACCTCCCACCGGCGAAGGCCACCCCCGTCCTGGACCGGACGTCAGCTCCGCGGCGGTCGAGGTCCGAACAGCGCCGTTCCGAGGCGGACCTCGGTGGCGCCCTCCCCGAGAGCCACGTCGAGGTCGTTGCTCATGCCGATCGACCGGACCGGGATCCCCAGGTCGTCGGCCAGCGCCACGAGCGCCCGGAAGCCCGGGCGGGCCGCCTCGGGCCCGCCGGCCGGTCCGACCCCCATCAGCCCCACCACGTCGAGTCCCGCCCGTCGCGCCCGCTCCACCAGATCGGGGACGGCACCGAGCTCGGCGCCACCCTTCTGGGGCTCCCCGGAGAGGTTCGCCTGCACGTACACCGAGGCACCAGGACAGCGTCGGGCGATCTCGTCGACCAGCGCAGGGCGATCCACGCTCTCCCACACCCCCACCACGGGAGCGAGGCCGCGCACCTTGTTGCGCTGGAGGCGTCCGAGGAAGTGCCAACGGACGTCGGCGCCGGCGAGCTCGCCGGCCTTGGCCAGCAGCTCCTGGGCGTAGTTCTCGCCGATCTCGTGCAGACCGCATCCGAGCGCCGCCCGCACCGCGTCGACACCGAAGCCCTTGGTCACCGCGACGACCCTGACCGACGGAGCCACCGCGAGGGCCTCGATGCGCTCGGCGATGCGGGCGTAGCGCTCCGCCACGGCCAGTGGGTCGACGGGCGGGGGCTCGATCACGGGGCCGTCACGGCCTCGGACCACACGACGAGGGCCTGTCGACCGCTTTCTCCCCTGGCCCGGTGGGAGAAGTGGGCCGGACCGACAGCCAGACCCCGACGACGGGCCACCACAGGCGGTGCAGCGGGGATCTCGGGCGATGATCGGCACTCCGAGGTCGGTCAAGGCGACCTCGACACCGCGACGCAGGTCGAGTGCCGCGGCACCCGACGACGTCTGCCCGGCGACCTCGGGACCGAGCACCCGCACCGCAGCTCGCAGATCGGCCTCCCCGAACTCGTAGCACTCGACGCCGATGCACGGTCCGAGGACCGCACGCACCCCCGTTGCCCCCTGGCCGCGCATCACCTCCACCGCGGCCGACAGCACCCCGTCCACCAGTCCTCGCCACCCGGCATGTGCAGCGCCGATCATGCCGTCGGCGGACACGAACCCGACCGATGCGCAGTCGGCGGTGTGCACCGCCAACGCGACATCGGTGCGACGTGTCACGACGGCGTCGGCCGCCGTGCCGACCAGGTCGCACAGCTCGTCGTGGTCGTCGACGACCACGACAGTCGGCGCCGTGGACCTGGTCCAGCCACACCCAGGGCCGATCGACGACGAGCCGACGGCGAAGATCGAGCCCGCTCAGAGGAGTGCGGATGGCGAGGTCGCCCTCGTCGATCCCGGTCGCGACGACGTGCGCGTGCGTGGCGGGCCCTCCCGGGCCGGACCACTGCCACATGGTGGAGGCCGCGCTACTGCAGGAACGAGGGCACGTCGAAGTCGTCGCCCTCGCCGTCGTCGTCGTCGTCGTCGGACCCCGCGAACACGTCGCGCACCGGTGCGTCGCCGCGGCGCCCCGCCGGTGCCTTCTCGCCATCCCAGCGATCGAACCCGGCGGCGATGACGGTGACCCGCACCTCATCGCCCATCTCGTCGTCGATGACGGTGCCGAAGATGATGTTGGCGTCGGGATGGGCCACGCCGTGGATGACCTCCGCGGCCTCGTTGACCTCGAAGAGACCGAGGTCGCTGCCACCGGCGATGGTGAGCAGGATGCCTCTCGCCCCCTCGATCGACGCCTCGAGCAGCGGCGAGGAGATGGCGGCACGGGCCGCGGCCAGGGAGCGACCCTCGCCGGAGCCGTAGCCGATGCCCATCAGCGCCGAGCCGGCGTCGCTCATGATCATCTTCACGTCGGCGAAGTCGGTGTTGATGAGGCCGGGGGTGGTGATCAGGTCCGTGATCCCCTGCACGCCCTGCAGGAGCACCTCGTCGGCCATCTTGAAGGCGTTGAGGACCGAGGTCTTGTCGTTCGAGACGGTCAACAGGCGATCGTTCGGGATGACGATGAGGGTGTCGACCTTCTCCTTGAGGTTCGAGATCCCCGTCTCGGCCTGCACCGCCCGTCGCTTGCCCTCGAAGCCGAAGGGACGGGTGACCACACCGATGGTGAGGGCCCCGACGGACTTGGCGATCTCGGCGATGACCGGCGCCGCTCCCGTGCCCGTGCCACCACCCTTGCCGGCGGTGATGAACACCATGTCGGCGCCCTTCATCGCCTCTTCGAGGTCCTCGGCGTGAGCCTCGGCCGCGGCCTTGCCCACCTCCGGGTCGCTGCCGGCGCCGAGGCCGCGGGTCAGCTCACGACCGATGTCGAGCTTGACGTCGGCGTCGCTCATGAGCAGCGCCTGGGCGTCGGTGTTCACGGCGATGAACTCGACGCCCTTCAACCCCGCATCGATCATGCGGTTGACGGCGTTGACGCCGCCGCCGCCGACACCGACGACCTTGATGACCGCAAGGTAGTTCTGCGGGTTGGCGGCCATTGGCCTCTCCTCTATCGGGTGGTTGGACATGCTGACGATCGCTTCGAGGGCTCGAGGACCGGTGCGACGGGTCGCCGACCGATGTCGACCTCACGTGGAAGGTGAGAGTGGCCAGAGGATACCTGACCCCTCCACTCGACCCGGGTATCTCCGCCCGGCCAGGATGCGCTGCCGCGACGGCTCACTGCCGGGTCACGGTCGGGAGGTCCGGGACCCGCAGGCCCACGGTGAGCAGACCACGCTGGTCGACCTGCGACAGAACGGTCACCAGGGCCGCCAACTTGGCGGGGATGTCCGTGGGCGGTCCGATGTCGACGCCGCCCTGGGGGATCAGCGAGAGGCTCAGGAATCCGTCCGGCCACACTGCGACGTTGGCCACGCGTGACCGCAACCCTGGCGTGATGGCGGTCGAGACCTCGAGCGCGCCGGCGGCGGCCGGTTCGAGGAACTCCCCCACCGAGGGAGCGACCACACCCTCGATCGCCAGCAACGGAGGGTCGATCGAGGCCTCGGAGCCGGTCGGGACGACGGCCAACACCCTGCCCTCGGCGTCGACGACGGCGCGGCCTTCCCCTTCGGTGGGCACCGTGGCCACCGGAACCCGCTCGGTGACGGCCACGGTGACGGTGCCGTCCCAGCGCCGGTCGACCTCGACGGAGGCCACCCACGGGAGCGCCTCGACGCCGGACACGATGCGCGCCTGGTCGACCCCGACGAGCGGATCGCCCGGGAGGAGGCCCGATGCCAGCACGACCGCGTCGACCCCTGTGCGTTCGGCCCCGACGACCTCGATCTCGTCGACGTCGAGCAGTGGCGTCCGCGTGACGTACCACCCCAGGACCACGAGGGCCACCGCCCCGGCGACGACCGCCAGCCGACGCCATCGTCGGCGTCGGCCGTGGGCGACGACGGCCTGGCGGCGCGCCGCGATCCGGGGATCGACGGACAGCTCGGGGTCGCGGTCCTCGAGGCGGGTGGTCATGGTCGCCGCCCGGGGTCGGCGGCGGGATCGGCTCCGGCGGCACGGACCACGGCGTCGGGGTATCCGACCAACCGGGTCTCGGCGTGGAGGTCCACTCCCGAGTGGGCGAGCACGCCCTCGCGGATCTCGGCCATGAGCGCGACGACGTCGTCGGCCGAACCGCCGTCGTCGACCTGGATGAAGTTGGCGTGCTTGGCGGAGACCTCGGCGGTCCCCCGACGATGACCCTTGAGCCCGGCGGCATCGATGAGGCGACCGGCGGAGTCGCCCGGCGGGTTCGTGAACACCGACCCGGCGTTCGCGCCGCCGGGTTGGTGCGCCCTGCGCCACCGGACGATCTCGGCCAGCGCGGCCTCCCCTTCGCCGTGCGCACCGTGGGCCAGCCCCAGCTCGGCGGCCAGCACCAGGTCGTGCACGGTCAGGTTCGAACGGCGGTAGCCGAGTCGGAGGGCATCGGCGGGCACCCACTCATCCTCGCCGTCGCGGAGATCGAGGACGTGGACCCTCCGCAGCGACGCCGCCATGTCGGAGCCGTGGCCACCGGCGTTCATGCGCACCGCCCCGCCGACGGAGCCGGGGACGCCCACGGCCCACTCGAAACCGGTCAGACCGGCGGCGACGGTGCGGCGGGCCACGACGGGAAGGCTGGCCGCAGCACCGGCGACCACGACGGTCCCCTCGGTCTCGACGCGGGCGAACTCCTCCCCGAGCGTCACGGCGAGCCCGGGGAAACCGGCATCGGCGACGAGGAGGTTGGACCCGCGGCCGATCACCAGGACCGGCACGCCCTCACGGGCGGCCTCCCGGATCACCTCGAGCTCGCGCCGATCGACGTCCTCGACCAGCAGCGACGCCGGGCCTCCGACGCGATAGGTGGTGAGAGCCCCCAGCGGCGCGTCCCGCCGTGCCCGTGCACCCAACGACTCGGCCACCACGGCCAACGGCGAGACGGTCGGCATCACCGGCACCGCGGGGCGCTCATCCGGACACCGGCTCGTGGTCGCCCAGGCGGTCGAGCACGTCGTCGGGCACGACGGTGAGGTCCCCTGCCCCCAACGTCAGGCACAGGTCCCCCGGGCGCAGCCGGTCGGCCAGGTAGCCGACGAGCTCCTGGCGGCGCGGCAGGTAGGCGACGGACCGGAACGGGTGCGCGTCGAGCACGGCGTCGACGACCAGCTTGCCGCTGACTCCGGGCCGGGGGACCTCCCCCGACGGGTACACGTCGGTCACCACGACGGCGTCGGCGCCCTCGAAAGCGTCGGCGAACTCACGCCACAACGCCGCCGTGCGGCTGTAGCGATGGGGCTGGAACACGGCGACGACACGCCCCCACCCACCGTCGCGACCGGCCGCGAGCGCCGCCGCCACCTCGGTGGGCAGATGGGCGTAGTCGTCGACGAAGGTCACCCCGGCCGCCTCGCCCCGGAACTGGAACCGCCGCGCCACCCCTGCGAACCGCCCGAGCGCGGTTGCCGCCGCCGCGAAGTCCACCCCCAGCTCGAGGGCCATGGCGACCGCCGCGCCGGCGTTGCGGGCGTTGTGGACCCCGGGTACCGGAAGGTGCACGTCGCCGAGCTCGGCGCCGCGGTGCACGACGGTGAACCGGACGCCTCCTCGACCGCTGCGGAGATCGGTGAGCCGGTAGTCGGCCGAGGGCGAGGTGCCGTAGCTGATCGCGCCGTGCTGCGCGCCCATCGCTGCGGCGACGGGATCGTCGGCGCAGACCACCTTCGGACCCGGCGTGCCGGCGAGGAACGCGCCGAAGGCGCGGTGCAGCGCGTCGACGGACCCGTGGAACTCGAGGTGATCGGGTTCGACGTTCGTGATGATCGCACCGAGGCGAGGCAGGGCGAAGCCCGAGCCGTCGCTCTCGTCGGCCTCGATCACGAACCAGTCGCCGCGGTCCCACGCTGCACCGGAACCGATCTCGTTCACGTCGCCGCCGATGATGAACGACGGATGGGCGCCGGCCTCGATGAGCACCAGGGCCAGCATCGACGACGTGGTGGTCTTCCCGTGGGTGCCGGCCACGGCCAGCGCACTGCGGGTGGCGGCGATCGCCGCCAGCAGCTCCGCCCTGCGAACCACCGGGATGCCGGCCTGCTCCGCGGCACGGACCTCGAGGTTGTGGGCGGGGATCGCCGTCGACACGGCCACGAAGTCGGCATCGGACGGGAGGTTGGCGGCGGCGTGACCGACGGTGACGGTCACCCCGAGCGCACGAAGGCGCTCGAGACCGGTGGACTCCTTCAGGTCGCTGCCCGACACGGTGTGCCCCATCGCCGTCAGGACCTCGGCGATGGCGCTCATGCCCGCGCCTCCGATCCCGATGACGTGCACCACGCGCGCGCCGGAGAGATCGAGGCGGGCCGCGGCCTCGGCGATGGCGGCGGCGGCGAGGGTGGCCGGGGCGTCGGTGGGTCGGTCAACGGGCACGACGGGCGTGCTCCTCCACGAGATCGGCCACCCGGTCGGCGGCATCGGGACGGGCCAGGGTACGGGCGGCGGCACCCATGGCGACCAGGCGGGCCGGATCGTCGAGCAGCGGGGTGACCTCGGCCAGGAGTCGATCGCCGTCGAGCTCGGCATCGGGGACGAGGATGGCTCCCCCGGCCCGGGCCAGCGGACCGGCGTTGGCCGTCTGATGGTCACGAGGGGCTCCCGGCAGCGGCACCAGCACCGACGCCAGCCCCACCTCGGCGAGCTCGGCCACCGTCGTCCCGCCCGACCGGCCGATCATCAGGTCAGCGGCCGTGAGCACGAGGTCCATCCGGTCCTCGTAGCGGATCCGCTCGTAGGCGAGCCCCGGCACCGGGAGCGGGGTCGGCGAGCCCTCGCGATCGAAGTCCCTCGTCCCGATCACGTGACGGATGGCGACGTCCGTGCGATCGGCCCATGCGGGCAGCGCGGCCACGACCGCCTCGTTGACCCGTCGGGACCCGAGAGACCCGGTGACCACCGCCACCATCGTGCGATCGTCGTCGACGCCGAGCTCGGCCCTCGCGGCGCGACGTCCGGCGACGCGGTCGACGGCCAGCACCTCGGGCCGCACGGGGTTCCCGGTCACGACCTTGCGAGGCAGGTCGGTCTCGTCGAAGGGCACGGCACAGGCCCGGGCGATGCGGCCGGCGAGCCGGTTCGCCGCACCGGCACGGGCGTTCTGCTCGGTGACGACGACCGGGACACGCCACAGCCACGCCCCCACCACGCAGGCCAGGCTGGCGTAGCCGCCGAGGGTGAGCACCACGGCCGGCCGCATGTGCCGGACCAGTCCGATCCCCTTCCAGAACGCCCGGAGGAGCCCCCAGGCGGCGCCGATGTTGTCGAGCGTCAGCCGTCGCTGGATCCCCCGACCCGGGAGAAGGGTCACCGGGAACCCCGCCTCGGGGACGAGACGGGCCTCGAGGCCCCGTGCGCTCCCGACGAAGTGGACGCTCTCGGGCGGGTGGCCTCTGCTGGCGAGGACGCCGGCCACGGCGAGACCGGGCAGCACGTGACCGGCGGTCCCCCCGCCGGCGACGATGGCCCAGCACCGTGGCGCCGGGGACCGGCGGGGCATCAACGCGCCTGTCGGGCGATGTTCAACAACAGCCCGGCCGCGATCATCGTGAACAGCAGCGACGAGCCGCCGGCGGAGACGAACGGGAGCGGCACCCCGGTGATCGGGAGCACGCCGACGACCGCGCCGATGTTGACGAAGGCCTGCAGCAGGATCCATGCGGTCACGCCGGTGGCGACCAGCATCCCGAAGCGATCAGGGGCCCGCAACGCGGTGCGGACGCCGAGCAGCCCGAAGGCCACGAAGAGGGCCACGATGGTCAGGGCACCGACGAGTCCGAGCTCCTCGCCGATGATGGCGTAGATGAAGTCGGTGTGCGCTTCGGGGAGGAACCCCCACTTGGCCCGGCCCTCGCCGAGGCCGGTCCCGAAGAGCCCGCCGTTGGCGATGCCGGTCTGGCTCTGCACGGTCTGGAAGCCGGTGTTCAGCGGGTCGGCCCAGGGGTCGCGGAAGGCCATCAGCCGACGGAAGCGGTAGGGCTCGATGAAGGCCAGGACCACCGCTCCGAGGCCGAGGCCCGCCATCGTGATGCCCAGCGGCCGAAGGGGCGTGCCCGCGACGAACAACATGACCAGGAGGATGGCGCCGAGGAGGATGGTGGTCCCCAGGTTCGGCTGGAGGAGGAACAGGCCGGCGACGACGCTGAACACGACCATGACGGGCAGCAGGCCCAGCCGCCAGTCACGGACCTTGTCGCCCCGGCGGGCCAGGAGATGGGCGGCGAACAGCACCACGGCGAGCTTGGCCATCTCCGAGGGCTGGATGCGCAGCTGGCCGTAGCCGAGCCAACGCGATGCGCCGTTCACGTTGACACCGAGCCCGGGCACCAGGACCAGCACGAGCAGACCGATCGAGACCATGAGCAGGGGTGCCGCGAGCGCCCTGAAGCGTCGGTAGTCGACGCGCATCGCGACGAGCAACGCCACCGAGCCCAAGCGCCAGCCACATGAACTGGCGTTGGAACTGGTACCAGGGCGTGCCGTACTCGTAGAGCGCCGTCACCGACGACGCCGACAGCACCATGAGCAACCCGATGAGGTTGAGCACGATCACGATGGCGAAGAGCCAGGCGAACGAGGACCGTCGACGCGCCGGCGGCGAGGCCGCCTCCGTGCGACGGCCACCCGTCGTCGACCCGGTGCGGCGACGCGGCGAGGAGACCGAGGCCGTCACGGTGAACCCACCCCGATGGTGAGCCGGCGGACCGCGCTGGCGAACGCCTCGCCCCGTTCGCCGTAGGACCCGAACCAGTCGAACGAGGTGCATGCCGGCGAGAGCAGGACGACGTCGCCGGGACGGGCCAACTCGGCGGCCCGCTCGACGACCTCGGCCATGTCTCGTCGGGCCACCACCACGGGCACGTCGGTGGGCGCGAAGGCGGCCTCGACCTCGGCGGCCGACTCCCCCATGGCCACCACGGCCCGCACGGGCGGAACCGCGTCGGCCAGGACGGAGAGGTCGAGGCCCTTGTTGCGCCCACCGGCCACGAGCACCACCGACTCGAAGCCGGCGATGGCCGCGAGCGCCGCGTGGGCGGTCGTGGCCTTCGAGTCGTCGTACCAACGCACGCCGTCGACGTCGGCGACGAGCTCCACCCGGTGGCGCAGACCAGGGAACGTCGTGAGGACCTCGCGGACGGCCTCGACGGATGCGCCCGCGGCGAGGGCGGTCGCTGCTGCGGCGAGGGCGTTGGCCACGTCGTGGGGACCCGACCGGGAGAGCTCGTCGACCCTCACGAGCGCGACCCCGCCGGGAGCCACGAGGAGCCCGTCGCGGACGTGGGCATCGGGGAGGTGGCCCTGATCGGCGAGGCCGAACGTCACCACCTTCGCCGTCGACGGGAGATGGCGCATCACGACGGGATCGTCGGCGTTGGCCACAGCGACGGCGTCGGTGCCGAGGTCGGTCCAGATCCGGGCCTTGGCCGCCTCGTAGGCGTCGAGCGAGGCATGCACGTCGAGGTGGTCCGGTGCGAAGTTCAACCAGGTGGCCACCGCGGGAGCGAAACGGTGGGTGTGGCCGAGGCGGAACGACGACGCCTCGACGACGAACACCTCGGTGGCCGGTTCGTCGAGCGCCTCCACGAGCGGAACGTCGGTGTTGCCGCACGCCTCGGCTCTGCGCCCCGACCGGTTCAGCATCATCGTGACCATGGTGGTGACGGTGGTCTTGCCATCGGTGCCGGTGACCGCGACCAGGGGCCGCTGGTCCCATGACGCGGCCAGGTCGAACTCCGACCGAACCGGGACGCTCCAGGCCCTCGGCGAGCCGGAACACCGGATGGCGGTCCGGGACGCCCGGGCTGGGCAGGACGACGTCGACCCCCTCGAGGGCCGCACCGAGCTCGTCCTCACGAGGGGCGATCAACAGGTCCACGTCGAGGGATCGTGCCGCAGCGAGGGCGCCGTCGGTGGGATGGTCGTCCACGGCGACGACGGTGGTCCCCCTGACGCACCAGGGCGCGGCTGACGGCCAGTCCGGTCACCCCGAGACCGAGGACCAGAGCCCGGCGAGGCGCCGCCGCGCCCCACGGCTCGTCACGAGCCTCCGACATCAGTCGATCGCTCCGGGGAGACGGACGAAATCGGCGTAGTAGAGACCGAGGGCCAGTGCCGTGAAGAGGCCGGCCACGATCCACAGGCGGATGATCACCGTGGTCTCCGGCCACCCCCCCAGCTCGAAGTGGTGGTGCAGCGGCGCCATGCGGAAGACCCGACGGCCGAGCAGTCGGAAGCTCCCGACCTGGAGGATGACCGACACGGTCTCCATGACGAAGAGCCCACCGATGATGGGCAACAGCAGCGCCGTGTTCGTGGACAGCGCCAGCGCGGCCAGTCCCGCGCCGATGGCCAGCGAACCGGTGTCACCCATGAAGATCTTCGCCGGTGCCGCGTTCCACCACAGGAAGCCTGCGCAGGCACCGAGCATGGCGGCAGCCACGACGGCGGTGTCGAGGAAGCTCTCGTCGCTGTAGACCTCGATGTGGCGGAATCCCCAGAACGCGATGACGGTGTAGGCCGCGAAGGCGAAGATCGACGACCCGGCGGCCAGCCCGTCGAGCCCATCGGTCAGGTTCACGGCGTTGGTCGTGGCCAGGATGAGCACCACGGCGAAGACGGCCCACCCGACCGCTCCGATCTCGATGCCGGGCGAGTCGAACCGTGTGAACGAGATCGTGGTCTTGACGTTCGTGAACGCCAGCATGCTGACGGCGAAGCCGATGGCGACGGTGAGCAGCCCCAGGATCTTGGCTCGCTTGTTGAGCCCCAGGTTGCGCTCGCGGAACACCTTCAGCCCGTCGTCGATCAGTCCGACGACGCCGGCACAGACGATGGCCGCCATGCACAGCAGGCCGCGGCGCGTGTAGACGGCGCCGGAGAGGTCACTGATGATCCAGGCGACGGTCGCGGCACCCACGATGGCGACACCACCCATCGTGGGCGTGCCCGCCTTCGTGACGTGGCCCTCGGGCCCGTCCTCGCGGATGGGCTGGCCGATCTGACGGCGCTCGAGGGCGCCGATCAGCAGCCAGGTGCCGAGCAGCGACACGGCCAGGGAGACCCCCGCGGCGACGAGGAGGCGGATCACGCGACCCACCCCAGCCGGCCGAGCTCCTCGATCGCCACGGCCACGTCGTCGAACCCGGTGACCACCCCGCCGATGTCCTGTGTGACCTCGTGCCCCTTCCCCGCGACGAGCACGATGTCGCCGGCGTCGGCGTCGGTCAGCGCCGCGGCGATGGCGGCACGGCGGTCGGGTTCGACGACGAGGGAGCGCGAGCGGCGGGGGTGGGTTCGCTCGTAGCCCTCGACGACGGCGTCGATGATGGCGTCGGTCGGCTCGCCGCGGGAGTTGTCCGACGTGACCACGACCCGGTCGGCACCGAGCGCCGCCACCGCACCCATGAGCGGACGCTTCTCGGTGTCGCGCTCGCCACCGCAGCCGAAGACGACTGTGACGCGGCCGCGACCCTCGTCGGCAACGGTGGCGGCAGGGCACGCCGACGAGGGGCGTCGCGGCGCGGAGCAGCGCGTCGAGGCCGTCGGGTGTGTGGGCGAAGTCCACCACCACCGAGAAGGGCTGCCCGGCGTCGACGACCTCGAAGCGCCCGGGAACGCGCACCGGCCGGCTGAGACCCGCGGCGATGACGCTGTCCGGGATCCCGAGCGCCGAGGCGGCACCGGCGGCCGCCAGGGCGTTGGCCACGTTGAACTCGCCGCCGAGGCCGAGGTGCACGTCGTGGCCTCGCCAGACGAACTCGGATCGGTCCGGTCCGAGGTGGCGCACGTCGGCGTCGCGGAGGCTGAAGCCGTCGGTCGGCACGAGGGGCGCATCGGCGAGGAGCCGACCATGGGGACTGTCGAGGTTGACCACGGCACGATCCAGGAACTCGGGGGCGAAGAGTCTCGCTTTCGCCTGGAAGTAGGCCTCCATGGTGCCGTGGAAGTCGAGGTGGTCGCGCCCGAGGTTGGTGAAGACCCCCACGGCGAACCGCGTCCCGTCCACCCGGTGCAACGCCAAGGCGTGGGAGGACACCTCCATGGCCACCGCCCCGACGCCCTCGTCCCGCCATGCGGCGAGGCGCCGCTGCAGGTCGGGAGCCTCCGGGGTGGTGCGAGCACCGGAGAGCGTCCCCAGCACCTCGGTGCGCGTGCCGGCCTCGCGGAGGATGTTCGCCACCAGGTGCGTCGTGGTGGTCTTGCCGTTCGTCCCGGTCACGCCGACGACGACGAGATCGACGCGACGGATGACCGTGCAGGGTCGCCGCGACGATCCCGGTGGCGGCCCGAGCATCGTCGACGACGACCTGCGCGACGTCGACCGGCAGGGCCCGCTCGGTCAGCAACGCCACAGCACCGGCGGCGATGGCCTCGTCCGCGAAGTCGTGGCCGTCCCGCTCCCGCCCGGGCACGCAGCAGAAGAGCATCCCCGGGCCCACCTCACGCGAGTCGAGGGTCAGGTCGCGCACCTCCACGGTGAGGTCGCCACGCCCGATCGCGCCGTCGAGCCCGGAGGTGGCCTCCGCCAGTCGCACGAGCTACCGCCCGGCGTCGTCGGAGCCGGTGCCGTGGGGGACCGTGCTCGGCGTCGTCGCCACCGACCCCGTCGGGAGGGATCGCACGCGGCCGTCGTCACCGACGAGGGTCGCGCCACCCGGGGCGGCCCCGGACCAGCTGGTGCCGTCGACCGCCGTACCCCCGTTCGCGACGTCCGTGGCCGCCGGGGCGATGCCGAGACGTCGCAGCGCGAAGCTGCCGAGCTTCGAGAAGACGGGGGCAGCGGTGGCGCCACCCGTGTAGCGGCCGCCGGTGGGTTCGTCGATCATCACGTAGACCGACAGGGCCGGCTGCTCGGCCGGCACGAAGCCGACGAAGGTCGACTGGTACTGCCGGATGCCGTTGGCGTCGAGGTAGCCGCCGCCGGGTTGCCGCTTCCAGGCGGTACCGGTCTTGCCCGGCCGTGTCGTACCCGGGGATCGCGGCCAGCTGGCCGGTGCCCGTGCTCACGACGTTGCGCAGCATCAGGTTCGTCTCCGACGCAGTGGCCTCGCTCAGGACCGGGCGTCCTGTCGACGGCAGGGTCGGGTGGACGACGCCCTCGGGATCGGTGGTCGAGGCGAGCAGCCGCGGCGGGATGTACTCGCCGCCGTTGGCGATGACGTTGTAGGCCAACAGCATCTGCAACGGCGAGACCGCCACACCCTGGCCGATGGCGATCGTGGCCAACGACGTACCCGACCAGTCGGCGGTCGGCAGCAGGGCCCCGGCCGACTCGTTCGGGAAGCCGAGGCCGGTCGGCTCCGCGAACCCGAAGGAGCGCAGCGCCTCGTGGAGACGTTCCTTGCCGACCTTCTGGCCGATCTTGATCGTGCCGACGTTGGAGGAGTTGGTGAGGATCTCGTTCACGTCCCAACGCAGGGCCGGGCGGGGCTCGGCCTCCTGGAACTCCGCGTCCGCCACCTTCAGCGTCGGCGGGAGGTCGAACTCGGTGGTGGGCTCGACGAGCCCGTCCTCGAGCGCGGTGGAGATCGTCACCATCTTCATGACCGACCCGGGTTCGTACTGGGTGGTGAGCGCGGCGTTGTTCGTGCCGACCACCACCTCCTTCGTCTCGGGATCCCTGACCACGTTGGCCATCGCCAGGATCTCCCCGGTCGCCGGCTCGGTGACGATGGCGATGCCGCCCTTGGCCTCGGTGACGCCGACCTGGTCGATCAACAGGCGCTCCGCCTCGAACTGGATGGCCCGGTCGATCGTGAGGTTCACGTCCGAGCCGGGGACCGCCGGGACGAGGTTGTGGTCCCCGACGGCGATGGTGCGTCCCGACGGGCTGCGTTCGAGGCTGAGCTCACCCGGCGTTCCGGTGAGGACATCGCCGTACTGGGCCTCGAGTCCGGAGATGCCGGTGTTGTCGCTGTCGACCGTTCCGAGCAGCGATCGTGCCGACTCGCCGGCAGGGAGGTAGCGCTGGCTCTCGTCGAGGAAGGCCACACCCGGGAGTCCGAGGGCCTCGACCTGGGCGGCCAACTCGATGGGGACCTTGCGCTTGAGGTAGGCGAAGCGCCCCTCGCCGGCCATCTTGGCGGTCACCTCGGTGACGTCGAGGCCGAGCAACGGGGCGACCTGTGCCGCCGAGGCGGCGGGTTCGGTGATGAGCTGCGGGTCGACGAACACCGAGCGGACCGGCTCGGAGACGACCAGCTCGGCGCCGGTGCGGTCGAGGATGGCCCCGCGCTCGGCGGCCAGCGTGGTCGTGCCGACGCGCTGGGCCTCACCCCAGGCCAGGTGGCGCTCGGGGTTCACGACCTGGAGGTCGATCACCTTCGAGGCCACCACGGCGAAGAGCAGGCCGAGCACGACGAGCACGGCGATCAGCCGCTTGCGATGGTCGGGAGGAGGGCCCACCGGCGCGGCACGACGGCCATCTCGGCGGCCCGGTCCGTCTGGTGACTCGACGGCACGCAGCGTGCGGACGAGTCGGGTGCCGAGAGCCGCTCCGCCGTGGCCGAGCGCGGCCGCGCCGGCGCCGATGCGACTCGGGCGGGGCGTCGGGCCGGCGGGGGGCGGCGGGGTGCGCGGAGGGGCGTTCCTCGTTCGGCCCCGGGCAGCAGCGCCCGACGGCGCCGAGCCCCCACGAGACGAGCGTCGAGTCGGGGGCGGGCTCGGCGCCCGGGGTGCTCGTGGTGCTCGTCGCCGTCGACGAGGATCGACGTGACGCCGGACGCGACGCGGTCATCGCTCGCCGACGGTCGCCCATGACCTCGGGGTCGTTCCAGGGTGCGTGGCGAGTGGGCGATTCGGCGGGTGGAGCGGACGGTCCCGGCGGGGTCACGGAGCGGCCTCTGCGGACTCCGGTGCGTCGTCGGACGCCGCGGGCGCCACGTCGTCGATCTCGTCGGGAGGACGAGTGGACGGCTCGGGGACCTCGGAGGCCCGAGCATCGTCGTCGGGGCTCGGCACGAGGTAGACGACCCCTGGCGGGGACAGCATCCCGAGACGCTGCACCGCCTCGGTGGTGATGCGCTGTGGGCTCTCGAGCTCCGCGAGCTGGTTGTCGAGGGCCTGGGCCTGCGCCGTGGCGGCGGCGATCCCCCGGTCGAGCTCGTCGAGGCGCTTCTGGGACGACACGATCGTGGTCTGGAAGCCGGCCACGGCGAAGAGGGCGGCGAAGAGCACGACGGCCGCGACGGTGCCGACCTGCCAGCCCTTGCGCTGACGACGGGGTGTGACGACCCTGAGGTCCCGGGTGGCCTCGGAGAGGCGAGGGCTCCGGCGCCGGGAGGACGCGCCGAGGCGCCCCGGCCGTCGACGCGGCGGTCACGCGGTGACCTCGAGCTTCACCGCGGCGCGGAGCCGGGCACTCTGCGCGCGAGGGTTGGCCGCGATCTCGTCGGCCGCGGGCTTCCAGGCACCTCGCTTGAGCAGGCGCACCGATGGTGTGGCCCCGCACACGCAGGGCAGTCCGGGCGGACAGGTGCAGTCGCCGGTGGCGGCGGACCGCAGGCGGGCCTTGACGATCCGGTCCTCCCCCGAGTGGTAGGCCAGCACGGCGAGACGGCCGGCGGGATGGAGCAGGTCGATGGCGGCGTCGATGGCCCCGGCGAGGATCGCCAGCTCTGCGTTGACCTCGATCCGGATGGCCTGGAAGCTCCGCTTGGCGGGATGACCGCCCGTGCGGCGAGCGGGGGCGGGGATGGCGTCGCGCACGATCTCGGCCAGCTCGGTGGTGGTGGCGACCGGTCGGGCGGCGACGATGGCCCGGGCGATGCGGCCGGCGTAGCGTTCGTCGCCGAGGTCGCGCAGCACGGCCGCCAGGCGGTCCTGGGGATAGTCGTTCACGACCGTCGACGCCGACAGCGCCACGTCGGGATCCATGCGCATGTCGAGGGGCCCGGCGTGGCGGTAGCTGAACCCCCGCTCGGGGCGATCGAGCTGCGGTGAGCTGACGCCGAGGTCGAAGAGCACCCCGGACACCGGCGACGTCCCGGACGTCAGTCGGGCCATGGCGTCGAAGCGGCCTCGCACCGTGCGGACCCGCTCACCGAAGCGACCGAGACGGCGGCCGGCGGCGGCGAGCGCGGACGGGTCCTGGTCGATGCCGAGGACCCGGAGGTGGGGGTGGGCGTCGAGGATCGCCTCTGCGTGCCCGCCCCCACCGAGGGTGGCGTCGATGAGCCAGCCCTCGGGCGTCGGGGCGAAGAGGGCCACGATCTCGTCGGCCATCACCGGGTGGTGGGCGAACGGGCGCTCGGGGCTGGCGTCCATGACGGTCGGCGCCGCCGAACGGCACCGACACCGGGTCCGCTCATCGGCAGCCCCTCGGATCACGGTCGCTCGCCGGGATGTCTCCCCGACTGAGCTCGATGGGAAGCGGGCGGAGTAAGGGCCTTCCATCGTGTGATCCGAGAGGCTGCGGGTGAGCGGACCGCAGCGGCGGCTGGTTCGGGTCTGGCGGCGGTGGGTGTCCTTTCGTGGAGCGGGGAACGAGGGAGTCATGGCTGGTCAGAGCCCGAGGGCGGTGACCGCCTTGACGAGGCTGTCGTCGGCGGCGTCGACCTGGTCGTTCCAGCGGTCGGCGTTCCAGATCTCGATGCGGTCGATGGCGCCGATGAGCACGGCGTCGCGCTCGAGGCCGGCGAACTCGCGCTGGCGCTGCGGGATGGTGATGCGGCCCTGGCTGTCGGGGTTGACCTCGCTGGCGCTGGCCGCGAAGGCCCGCACTGCACCCTGCTCGGCGCGGCCTTCGCGGATCTCGGTCTTGAGCTGGCGGGCGATCTCGTCGAAGCCGTCGGCGGTCCAGAGGCCGAGGCACTGGTCGAGCTGGCTGAGGATGCCCTTGGTGGCCGAGATCTGGGCGCGGAACGTCACCGGGAGGACCACACGGCCCTTGTCATCGAGCGAGTGCTCGAACGTCCCGACGAACATGTCCCACTGCCTCTCCACCGGCCCCCACGGAGCCCCACTACGCCCCACTCTATGCCACAGCTCCCCACCTGGCAACCACTCGTCTCCCCGCTGCGCCAGGCGCGAACGCCGACAGGCAGGCCACCGGGGCGGCGCGACGACGGACCCGGGCCGCGACGCGACGAGGGGCGCAGCCTCGGCTGCGCCCCTCGTTCGTTCGTGCTCAGCGCCGCGAGGCGCCGCCGATCAACCCGTGAAGGTCGGCGTCACCACGCGTCGCCTCGGCCGGACCGGCCGCGGGCACCGTGTCGGGCGGGACCACCGGCTCGTCCTCCTGAGCCTCGAACGCCCCCACGTCGACCACACCGAACGCCACCCGGGCATACCCCGGACCGCGCTGGTCGAACTCGTTGCCCGGGAACGACGGCACCGGGACCGGCCCCGCGTTCAACGCCGGACTCCCGTCGAGCAACGCATGGGTCAGCGTCGGACCACCGTTGGCCGCCAACGGCGCCAACCCCGGATCCGTCACCCCCGACTGCGTCCCACCCACATCGTTCACCGTGACCATCGGCCCCGACCGTGCCGATGATCGACGACGTCGAGCGTGGCCGTGGCCGTGCCCTTGTAGGAGCCGATGTCCTCACCGGCGTTGCCGGCGACGATGGTGCCGATCAGCTCGACCTCGCTCGCACCGGCCGCCGCCGGCCCGGTGACACCCTCGCCGCTCGGACTTCCCCTTCGCCGTGGCCGCGAGGCCGACCTCGCTGACGCCCGCCGATCTGGACGCCGCCGACCGGGGCGGACTCCGCCGGTCGCGGTGTTGTCGGTGACGGTGGTCTGGACGAGGCTCAGGTACCCGTAGGACCAGATGCCGCCGGCCTGGTTGGCGGTGTTGCCCGAGATGGTCGAGTTCTCGATGGTCGCCTGCGCCGACGTCGGCGAAGTAGAAGCCGCCGCCGTAGCTCTCGGAGCTGTTGCCCGACACGGTCGAGTTGCGCATCGTGAACGTGTAGGAGTCGCCGTTGTCGACGTAGAACCCGCCACCGCCGTCGACGGCGGTGTTGCCCGAGATCGACGACGACTCGATCGTGCACGTCGCTCTCGTAGATGTAGAAGCCGCCGCCGCTCTCTCGGCGGTGTTGCCCGAGATCTCCGAGAACTCGACGAGGAGGGTGGCGTCCTGGACGTAGACGCCGCCGCCGTCGCTGTCGGCCTCGTTGTCCGAGATGACCGAGTTGCTGATGGTGACGGACGCGCCGCCGCTCACGTCGGCGTACACGCCACCACCGCCGCTCGCCGGCCACGTTGCCGGTGATGCGTGAGCCCGAGATGAGCAGCGTCCCGGAGGAGTCGTTGAACGCAGACGCCGCCGCCGTAGTAGCTCGGCCTCGTTGCCGGTGATGACCATGTCGATCACCTCGAGCGACGAACCGCCGCCGTCGACGCCGATGGCCCCGCCGTAGCCCGACAGGTAGCCACCGGTGAGCGTGAGCCCCGAGACGACGTTGGTACCCGACGCGATGTTGTCGAAGTAGAAGATCTGCCGGCCGTCGGCGTCACCGGCCGTCCCGCCCCGTCGACGGTGAGCACGTCGGCGCCGGGGCCCGAGGATCGACAACGTTCGGTGATGTCGGGGAGATCGGTCGCGAGGGTGATCGTGCCGGACAGACCGCTGGCGAAGATGATCGTGTCGGCGCCGGCGGTGGCGTTGGCCTCCTCGATGGCCTCACGCAGCGTCGTCCCGGTGCCGTCGTCGGTCAAGCGAGTCGACCGTGAACGTCGTCCGCCGAGGCGACCGACGCCGTGAGCAACCCACCCGGGCCGGCCACACCGGCCACGAGCACCGCACCCGAGCCGACCGCCACCATCCGCTTCGACCTCCGGGCGGCACGGCGCCGCTGCTCCCGGTTGCCCTGCGTCACCGCACTGTCGAACCCGCCGTCTGCATCAGTCATGAGCGCCTCTTCGTCCGTGAGCCCTCGGGCCCGGATGGTGAACCGGGTGACCGTACCATCGGGGGCATCGTTTCACCAGCATTTCCTCACCCTGAGCAGGAGGGAACCACTTGCAGTGGTCGTCTCGCCACGAGTCCCGGGGGAGACCCTCCCCGCTGCCTAACATCACGCCCCGATGCCGGCGGCGCGACGCGCCCGAACCCGGCGCACAGAGGCGGAGTGACGTGCGACTCGACCACAACCTGGTGCGGCTCCCCCTGCGGGTCGATTCCGCCACCCTCGCCACGGAGATCCGCGCCATCAGCGAGGACGAGTGGCGTCCCCACCCCGAAGGGGCACCCGGCAACACCGCCCTGCCGCTGATCGCCGCCGGAGGGAACCCCGACAACGATGCGGCGGAGGGGGTCATGGCCCCCACGCCGTTCCTGGCCCAGCTCCCGTACACGCGGCGGATCCTCCACGCCCTCGGCGCCACGATCGGCCGCACCCGCCTGATGCGCATCGCCACCGAGACCGAGCTCGCCAGCCACGTCGACACGAACTACTACTGGTGGCACCACCTCCGGATCCACGTGCCGGTGCTGACCACCCCCGACGTCGTGTTCCAGGTGGGGGCCGAGTCCGCCCACATGGCCGCGGGCGAGGTGTGGGCCTTCGACACGTGGCGCCGTCACCGGGTCGACAACCCCGCCTCGTCGTCTCGCACCCACCTCGTCATCGACACCGTGGGCAGCGCTGCGCTGTGGGACCTCCTCGAGCGCCCCGACCAGGAACCGACGTTCATCGATCCGGCGCGTCCCGAACCGGCCGAGCTCCCGGTCGAGATCTGGAACCGACCGATCGTGATGCCGGCGAGCGAGGCCGAGGCCACCGTCGCGTCGCTCCTCGCCCAGGCCCGCACGCGTGATCCCGACGGTGCCGATCGGGCCGAGGCCGTGCTCACGCCGTTCCTCCACGACTGGCGCGACCTCTGGGCTCGCTTCGGCGGCACCCCTGACGGGTGGCCGAGCCGGCGGGCGCTCCTGGAGCGCACCGCGACGCGCCTGACCGACGCCATCGGGGGCGTCGCCCTCCCCAACGGCATCATGCTCCTGCGAGCGGTGGTGCAACTCGTCCTCGACGCGGCCCTCAACCCCGGGCTCGCCCGCCCGGTCGCCATCACCGACACCGCGACGCAGCCCCGCCCGGCGGCCACGACACCCGGCCGCGGGCGCCCGTCGACCCGATCGCTGCTGGCCGGCGCTCCGCGCATCGCCGATCCGGTGTTCCTGGTGTGCCCACCCCGTTCGGGATCGAGCCTGCTCTTCGAGACGCTGGCCCGCTCACCCGAGCTGTTCACGATCGGCGGGGAGAGCCACCGTGTCATCGAGGACATCCCCGCCCTCACGCCCGCCGCCCACGACTGGGCGTCCAACCGCCTCGACGCCGACGACATCACCGACGGCGTGGTGTCGTTCCTGAAGGACCAGTTCGTCGTGCGCCTCCGCGACCGCGACGGCGCCAGACCGGCCGGCGGCGACGTCCGCCTCCTCGAGAAGACCCCGAAGAACGCCCTGCGGGTGCCCTTCCTCGCCGCGGCGTTCCCCGATGCCCGCTTCGTGTACCTCTACCGCGACCCCCGCGAGACCATCAGCAGCATGCTCGACGCCTGGCGATCGGGGAAGTTCGTCACCTACCCGTCGCTCCCCGGCTGGTCGGGATCGCCGTGGTCCCTCCTGCTCACCCCGGGCTGGCAGGAGCTGGCCGAGCGACCCCTCGGCGAGGTCGTCGCCCGCCAGTGGGCCACGACGGTCGACACCCTCCTCGACGACCTCGAGGCCCTCGACCCCGACCGCTGGTGCGTCGCCGCCTACGACCGCCTCGTGGCCGACCCCCTCGCGGAGATCACCCGGCTCTGCTCGTTCCTCGACGTCGCCTGGGACGACGACCTGAGCGAACCCCTCCCGGACTCCCGGCACACCCTCGACTCACCCCACCCCGACAAGTGGCGCCGCAACGCCGAGGAGCTCGAGCCCCACCTCGAACTCATCGTCCCGACCGCCGAGCGCGCCCGACGGGCCTTCGCCGAACCCCCTCGCACCCGGGCCGTCGAGGCCGAGGCGTCGGCCGACCGGCCCCCGAAGGCCCCGCGCCCGGCGCGCCACGTCGAGCACCGCTGACCTGGCGCCGCCCGACCCGACCCCCGACGCCGAGGAGCTCTTCGGCTCCCGCCACACCGCATCGTTCCGGGCCCTGCTCGACACGCTCGGCGCATCGCTGGCCATCTCCACCTACCAGGCCGGCCGCCTCATCCTGGTCCGGCCCACCGTCGACGGCCTCAACTCGCACTTCCGGGCCCTGGCCACGCCGATGGGCATCGCCTTCGACGGGAAGCGCCTGGCCGTCGGGACCAGATCCGAGGTCGTGGTCTTCCAGAACCAACCGGCCCTGGCCGCCCGACTCGATCCGCCCGATCTCCACGACGGCTGCTTCGTGGCCCGCCGCCGCCACGTCACCGGCGACATCCGCGTGCACGACCTCGCGTGGGCCGACGACGGCTTGTGGGTCGTGAACACCCGCTTCTCCTGCCTGGCCACCCTCGACGACGACCACTCCTTCGTGCCCCGCTGGCAACCGCCGTTCATCACCGCCCTCGCCGCCGACGACCGCTGCCACCTCAACGGCCTGGCCGTCGTCGACGGCCACCCCACCTACGTGAGCGTCCTCGGCATCAGCGACGAGGCGAACGGGTGGCGCGAGCACAAGGCCGCGGGCGGCGCCGTGCTCGACGTCGACTCCGGCGCCGTGGTCGCGGCCGGGCTCTCGATGCCCCACTCCCCCCGCTGGCACGACGGGCGCCTGTGGGTCCTCCAATCCGGGCTGGGCACCCTCGGCGTCGTCGACGTCGCCACGGGCACGGTCGAGACCGTGGCCGAGGTGCCCGGGTTCGCGCGGGGCCTCGCCTTCGCCGGCCGCTACGCGCTCATCGGCCTCTCGAAGGTGCGCGAGCACGTCTTCGACGGCCTCCCCCTCACCCGCGATCGCTCCGAGCCGTTGCAGTGCGGGGTCTGGGTCGTCGACACCGAGACCGGTGCCACCGTCGCCCACCTGGCCTTCGAAGGGCTCGTGCAGGAGATCTTCGAGATCGCGCTGCTCCGAGGGCTGCGCTACCCGGAGGTCGTCGAACCCGGCGCGCCGCTGGCCGACTCGGCCTTCGTCATCCCCTGACACCGGTCCTGCATGGCAGGCGGGCCGGGTCCCGCCGACTACAAAGGGCCGGTGGCGATCACCAAGAAGGCCCTCTCGCCCTCCCGTGTGGTGGTGCTCGCCTTCGCTGCGGCCATCGCCGTGGGCACGGTGCTGCTCATGCTGCCGATCTCGACCACGTCGGGGCAGATCACCAATCCCGGCGAGGCGCTCTTCACCGCCACCTCGGCGGTGTGCGTCACCGGGCTCATCGTGGTCGACACGGCCACGCACTGGAGCGCGTTCGGACAGGTGGTCCTGTTGGTGCTCATCCAGATCGGCGGCTTCGGGATCATGACGCTCTCGTCGCTCGTCGCGCTGGCGTTGTCCCGCCGCCTCGGGCTGCGCCGGCGGCTGTTCGCCCAGACGGAGACGAACACCATGGACTCCGGCCAGATCCGCCGGGTGCTCATCGGTGTCGCCGGGTTCAGCCTGCTGTTCGAGTCGGTCGCCACGATCGTGCTGACGTGGCGGTTCTGGGTCGACGGCGACGTGAGCCTGGCCCGCGCGGGGTTCCTGGGCCTGTTCCACGCCGTGTCGAGCTTCAACAACGCCGGCTTCGCCCTCTTCAGCGACAACCTCATCGGGTTCGTCACCGACTTCTGGGTGCTCACCACGATCGGGCTGGCCGTCATCGCCGGAGGCATCGGCTTCCCGGTGTGGCTCGAGCTGCGCACGTCACTGCTGCGACCGAAGAGCTGGTCGTTGCACACCAAGCTCACGGTCGGCACGACCATCCTCCTGCTGGGGGTGGGGGCGGTGCTCCTGCTGGCCTGCGAGTGGAGCAACCCCGCCACCCTCGGGCCGCTCGACACCCCCGACAAGCTGCTCGTGTCGTGGTTCCAGTCCGTCCAGCCCCGCACCGCCGGGTTCAACGCCATCGACTACGGCGTCATGCGCGAGAGCTCGTGGTTGGTCACCGACGCCCTCATGCTCATCGGCGGCGCCTCCGCCTCGACGGCGGGAGGCATCAAGGTCACGACCTTCGCCCTGCTGGGCTTCGTCATCTGGTCCGAGGTGCGCGGCGAGCCCGACGTCAACGCCTTCGGACGACGCATCCCGGGCGCGGCGCAACGACAGGCCGTGACGCTGGTGCTGCTGGCCGTCGGCGCGGTGATCACCGCCACGTTCGCCCTCGTCCTGCTGGCCGACATCGACCTCGGGCCAGCGCTGTTCGAAGCCCTGTCGGCGTTCAGCACGGTCGGGCTCAGCACCGGCATCACTCCCGGCCTGGGCACCCCGGCCCAGCTCATCCTCGTGGCGCTGATGTTCCTCGGACGGGTGGGTCCCATCACGCTGTTCGCCGCCCTGGTGCTGCGCGAGCATGGCCGCCTGTACCGCTTCCCCGAGGAAAGGCCGATCATTGGCTGAAGGCTCCCCCAGCCGCTGGAGTCGACGACGTTCGAGCCCCGGGATCGGCAACGACGACCAGGTGCTCGTCATCGGGCTCGGCCGCTTCGGCTCGGCGTTGGCCACCAGCCTCATGTCGCTGGGGCACGAGGTGCTCGGCGTCGACACCGACCCCCACCTCGTGCAGCGCTACGCACCGTTGCTGACCCAGGCCATGGAAGCCGACTGCACCGACCCCGACGTGCTGCGCCAGATCGGTGCCGCCGAGTTCCCGTGTGCCGTCGTCGGCATCGGGACCGGCATCGAGTCGAGCGTGCTGACCGTCGCGGCGCTCGCCGACCTGGAGATCCCGAACATCTGGGCCAAGGCCATCACCGAAGCCCACGCCCGCATCCTCGAGCGCATGGGCGCCCACCACGTCATCTCGCCCGAACGGGAGATGGGCGAGCGGGTGGCCCACCTCGTCACCGGCCGGATGATGGAGTACCTCGAGCTCGACACCGGCTTCGCCCTCGTCGAGACGACGGCCCCCGCCGAGATCGTCGACAAGTCGCTCACCGAGGTCCTGTTCCGCAGCACCTACGGGGTGACCGTGGTGTGCATCAAGCCCGCCGGAGGGGTCTTCACCTACGCCACGCCCGACACGAAGATCGGCGAGGGCGACATCTTGTTGGTGGCCGGCGAGACCGCCAAGGCGGAGGGCTTCGCCGGCCTCAGCTGAACATCGACGGGCGCGGACCCGACCGATCGGCGAGGATCCCCCCATGTCCGTCCCGACCGAGGATCGCCCGCCCGTCGAACACGACGTGCACACCGACGACCTCCCCCCGCTCCCCCAACGCGAGTCGATGATCCCCGCCACCCGGTGGATCGAGGCGCCCGACGACGTGCGCCGTCTCGGGGCCGAGATCGGCGTGGAGCTGGTGTCCTACATCCGCACCATCCACGGGTACCTGCTCTGGCGGGCGGGCCGGGCTGCCGGCGAGCCGGCCCGCTACTGCGCGCTCAGGAGCACGAACCTCGAGGAGCGCTGGTTCTTCCAGCTCGACGCCGACGGCAACGGCACGGGGACCGGACCCGACGGCGTGGTGCACACCCGCTTCCGCACCTGGAAGGAGTCGCTCCGCGACGCCGGTGCGTCGGGGACGCCCTGAGCGCACCGACCTCGACGGCACGGTCCGAGCCACGCCCCCCGGTGGCCTCCCCGGATGGCACCGACCCGAAGCACGCGGGTCCCGCCGCGACCCGTCACGTCGTCGGCAGCTGTCGCAGCACCTCGTCGACCACCGCCATCGGATCGGGAGCGAACTCGCCCCAACCGAGCACGGCCGTCTGCTCCATCGCCGTGGTCGGGGTCGAGGACGGCGCCACCCGGCGGAGCCCGGGGGCCAGGAGCGCCGCGTGGGCCTGCGGCTCCCAGCGGTGGGCCAACGAGGACTGGAGCCGGATCAGCTCGCGGGTCCGGCGCTGCGACAGCCCGACCGCCTTCGCCTCGCCCACGGTGACCTCGCCCGGCCCGAGCCCGGCGAAGCACACCACCGGGGACGTCGTGGTCGACACCAGCGCCCCGACGTGGACCCGGACCTCCTCGGGGGCCAGGCCGAGCGAGACCAACGCCCGGGCCCACGCCTCGCCGAACCAGCCGAAGGCCAGGCCGACGTCCTCGGCCCAGAGCGGATCACCACGGGGAACGAAGGCGTCGATCCACACCGTGTCGGACCGGAGCAGCACCGCCCCGCCGCCGCTGCGCCGACGGCCCACGACCACGCCCCGGTCAGCGGCCGCCTGCGGGTCGACGTCGCCGGCCGGTTGGGTGGAGCCGAGGACCAACGAGGGCTCGTCGACCGCGCACACCCAGACCTCGCGTCGGGTCCCGTCGGGCGGGGTCAGGGCGTGCAGCTCGGTGGCGTCGCCGTGATGATGCCGGACGATCCAGGGTCGTTCGCTCAACGAGCGGCCGGGACCGGTCGGGTCGTCAACCACCCGTGCGGAGCCACGGCGTCCACTCGTCGCGCGACGAACCGGCCCGCACCACGAGCGCGCCCACCCCTCGTGGTTCGAAGGGCCTGGTGAGCAACGGCATCGCCGCTTCGTCGGGCGTGCGGTTCCCCTTGCGGCCGTTGCAGGCCCGGCACGCCGCGACCAGGTTGGCCCAGGAGTGCTCGCCGCCGGGGCGAGACCGAGGGACGACGTGGTCGACGCTGTCGGCTCGACCTCGGCAGTAGGCGCACTGGTGACCGTCACGGGTCAGCACGCCTCGCCGGGTGACCGGTGCGATGCGACCCCGCGGCACGCGGACGTAGGACAGCAGGCGGATGACGTGGGGACGGGCCACCGAGATGCTGGGGGACCGCACCCGCCGATCGTCGTCCGCGGCGATGATCTCGGCCACGCCGTCGAGCACGAGCACCACCGCGCGCTGCCAGCCCACGGTGCTCAACGGCTCGTACGTGGCGTTCAGGACGAGGACGTGCTCACCCACGGTTCCCCTCGAGGTGCGAGAGGGCGGACGCCCTGCTCCTGGCACCGAACTCTAGCGGGCACGTCCGAGCGGGCACGTCGGCTCAGCTGTCGGTCACCCGAGGCCAGGCACGGCACCAGTGCAGGTAGGTGACCAGGTCGCCCGCGGTGGGTTCGCGCCCCCGCCGCCGTAGGCCGTGACGAGGCGGAAGCGCAGGTAGGCAGGATCGGGCAGCGGCAGACGCGGTGGCTCGCGCCACCAGCCCGGCCGCGCCAGGCGACGGAGCTGTCCCATGGCGGTCCCCCACAGCCAGGGGCGAACGGCCACCGCCGCCACGGCCTTCAGCATCCACGCCCCCGACACGGGGGGCCGGTCGACCGCGGTCACCGCCCGGCTCTCATGATCCGAGGATACGGGCCCGCTCAGCCACGGGTGGCATCGGCCGACCCTCGCCATCCGACCGCGGCGGCGCCCACGAGCGGTCCGTCGGCACCCAACCCGGCCGGTTCGATCCGGGCCCCCCGGGCGAACCCGATGCGAGCCCGGTCGTCGAGCTCGCGTTGGGCGGCCTCGAAGAACGCCGATCCGAAGCCGAGAGCCACCGATCCGGCGACGAGGGCCAGACGGAGATCGAGGAGGTTGGCCACGCTCGCCACGGCGCGGCCGACCAGCAGCCCGGTCCGGGCCACGACCTCGGGGGGCGCCTCCGATGGCGGGCGGCCGGTGATCGCCGCGATGGCCGTCCCGGAGGCCTCCGCCTCGAGGCACCCCGTGGCGCCGCAGGCGCAACGCCGACCGTCGGGGACCACCGTGACGTGCCCGATGTGACCGGCGTTGCCATCGGCGCCGTCGAGTGGTCGCCCGTCGAGGACGATCCCGCCGCCGACCCCGGTCGAGACCACCATGGCCAGGAAGTTCGCCTCTCCCACCGCAGCGCCGACCCATCCCTCGGCCAACGCCAGCGCCTTCGCATCGTTGTCGACGAACGTCGGACGACCGGTCAGCTCGGCCAGGCGGTCGCGCAGCGGGAAGTCCCGCCACGCAGGGATGTTCAGGGGCGAGACGGTCGCACCGCCCCCCGTCATGGGACCGCCGCACCCGACGCCGACCACGACGGGGTGCGTCCGCACCGGGAACGCTGACCTCGGCGATCTGCGACGCCAGGACCGAGAAGAGAACCTCGGCGTCGCTCGACGGGAGGAGTCCGGCACCAGGTCCGGCGCACGACGACGCCGGCGGCGTCGACGAGTCCGACGGCCAGCTTCGTCCCGCCGATGTCGATCGCCAGGCAGCTCCCGCTCTCCGGCGCTCCGACGAGGTCGCTCACGGGCCGCGACGCTACCCAGCGGGGCCCGACCGCACTGATTCGAGGTCCCCGGCCTAGCCTGATCGAGCCGGTGGCGTGCGCTGCGGGCACCCCCCGTCCCCTTTTCCGCTCGCCGGAGACGCCGAGAGGAGCCTGGTTTGGTCACGCAGGAACAAGGTGCTCGCACCGCGACCTTCGCCGACCTCTTCGGGGCGATCACCGACTCGGTGCAGCGCGCCATCCAGGGCAAGCCCGAGGTCATCGACCTCGCCGTCCTGTGCCTGGTCTCCGAAGGCCACCTCCTCCTCGAGGACGTGCCCGGGGTGGGCAAGACCACGCTGGCCAAGGCCCTGGCGGCATCGATCGACTGCAGCTTCGGACGGCTCCAGTTCACCCCCGACCTGCTGCCGTCCGACGTGGTGGGCGTCACCGTCTGGAACCGATCGAGCGGCGAGTTCGTGTTCCGCCCCGGTGCCGTCTTCTCGTCGATCGTCCTCGGCGACGAGCTCAACAGGGCTTCACCGAAGACCCAGTCCGCCCTGCTGGAGGCGATGGCCGAGAACCAGGTCACCGTCGACTCCACCACCTACCCCCTGGGCCCACCGTTCATGGTGATCGCCACCCAGAACCCCATCGAGCACGAGGGCACCTATCCCCTGCCCGAGAGCCAGCTCGACCGGTTCTTGTTGCGCGCCAGCATCGGCTACCCGAGTCGCGCCGCCGAGCTGGAGGTGCTCGCCACGCACGGCGACGCCACCCCTCTGGCCCGGCTCACACCCGTCGCGACCGCCGCCGACGTCCAAGGCCTCATCGCCGCCACGCGGACGGTCCATGTCTCCGAGGCGCTGAAGGGCTACCTCGTCGACCTCGCCGAAGCCACCCGTCACCACCCCCTCCTGGCGCTGGGCATGTCACCGCGGGCCACGCTGTCGCTGTTGCGGGTGGCCCGGGCCCGCGCCGCCTCTCAGGGCAGGGGCTTCGTCGTCCCCGACGACGTCAAGGCCCTGGCCGAACCGGCGCTCGTCCACCGGCTGTCCGTGACCCCCGAGGCGCAGCTGGCCGGCGTGACCGCCGCCGACGCGCTCCGCGAGGCGATGGCCACCGTCGCGGTCCCCACCGCCAGCTGAGAAGGTGCTCACCCGTCGCGGCTGGCTCACCGGCGCGGGCGCTGCCGCGCTGTTGATCGGAGGTCGGGTCTTCGGCTTCGTCGAGGCCTACGTGGCCGGCTCGATGCTGGTGGCGCTGCTGCTGCTCTCGGTGATCTGGCTGGCCGTCACCCGGCTCTCCGTCGAGGTCAGTCGCCAGCTCCACCCCGAGCGCGTCCACGCCGGGAGCCCGTCGCGCATCGACCTCCTCGTCACCAACAAGGGGACTCGGCGCTCACCGCTGCTCACGCTGCGTGATCGGGTCTCGGGCACCCGCGGTGCGCTGCTCGTGGTCAACCCGCTGGACAGCGGGGCCACCGCCCGCGCCGCGTACCGCTTCCCCACGGAGCGGCGCGGGGTCGTCGCCATCGGCCCGCTCGAGGTGGAGGTCGCCGACCCGTTGGGCCTGGCCCGCCTGGTGATGCCCGCCACCGGTGTGTCCGAGCTGATCGTCTACCCGCTCGTGGAGCGGGTGGCCCCCGTCCCGCTCACCTCCGGCAACGACCCCCTCGCCGGAGCCGAGCACCCCAACGCCCTGGGCCGCAGCGGCGAGGACTTCTACGCGCTGCGTCCCTACGTGGTGGGCGACGACCTCCGCCGGGTCCACTGGCCCTCGACCGCCCGCAACGACGACCTCATGATGCGCCAGGACGAGCTGCCGTGGCAGGGACGGGCCACGGTCGTCCTCGACGTCCGAGCATCCCGCCACGACGTCGACACGCTCGAGCGGGCGGTCTCGGCCGCCGCGAGCCTCGTCGTGGCCGGCGCGCGCCGCCAGGACCTCGTCCGCCTGGTCACCACCGCCGGCGCCGACTCGGGGTTCGCCGCCGGCCACAACCACACCGAGGCCATCCTCGAGCACCTGGCCTGCATCACCGCCACGGACGACTCCACCTTCCGACGCACCCTCGACGCCCTCGCCGCAGGCAGCACCGGAGGTGCCCTCGTGGTGATCACCGGTCGGGCGCACGACAGCGACCAGGAGCAACTCGGAAGGCTCGGCCGGCGCTACGGGTCCTACCGACTGGTGTCGCTTCGTCGACGGCCGGGACGACGACGGCGCCGCCACCGACGCCCAGGACGATGCGTCGACCCTGACCCTCACCCCGACGGCGGCCTTCCCGACCGCCTGGGCGGCGGCGTGCGCTCGCGGACGATCGCTCTCCTCCGGCCGGCGGTACGCAACGTGACCGTCACGACGCCGCCATCCGACCAGGCCTTCCCGCCGGCTCCCGATCTCACGGCGCCCGCCTCCGCCCGGGCAGAGCCCTTCGGCGGGTCCCGCCCGCCGAAGCCGCCCCGTTCGGACCGCCACCGGCCTCCTCACCTGGTGCACGCGGAGCTGGCGCTCGCGGCCGTGACCTGTGCCGCCATCTTCGGGTTCTCGAGGATCTTCGAGACGCTCGAGTTCCTCGGCCCCCTCCTGACGATCGCCGTGGGCGTCCACCTCGCCACCGCGATCCTGCGTCGCCGGGGCGTGGGCATCGCCCTGTCGTTCGCTGGTCGTGTCGGCTGGATGGGTCCTGGTCAGCACGTGGCTCTTCTTCCGCGAGACGACCGTCGCCCTCCTCCCCACGATGACCACCTACGACAGCGTCGGAGCCGAGATCGATCGGTCGTGGGCGGCGTTCCGAGAGCTCGTCGCCCCCGCGCCGGCGCTGACCGGCTTCGTGCTCGCCACGGCGCTCGCCGTGGGCATCGGCGCCTTCCTCGCCGACTGGGCGGCGTTTCGGATGTGGTCGTCGCGCGACGCCCTCGTCCCCTCGCTCACCCTCTTCGTGTTCGCCACCCTCCTGGCCGGCGACCGCCAGCGGCTCGCGAGCGTCGTGCTCTACGTGGCGGCCGCCCTGGTGTTCGTGTTGGTCCATCGGGTCGCCCGCCTCGAGCGCAGCAACGGCTGGGTCACCTCGGCCAAGGCGGCGGGTGGTGCGGCGTTGCTGAAGGTCGGGCTGGCGATCGGCGTCACCGCGGTGCTCGTCGGCGCCGTCGTGGGACCCCGCCTCCCCGGCGCCGACGAGTCGGCGATCATCGACTGGCGCGGCGGCGAGGATCCGTCGGGGCGGGTGACGGTGAGCCCGTTGGTCGACATCCGGAGTCGCCTCGTGGAGCGAAGCGACACCGAGGTCTTCCAGGTGCGCAGCGAGGTGCCGGCCTACTGGCGCATGACCGCGCTCGACGACTTCGACGGCAACATCTGGCGGTCGGACGGCTCGTACCAGGAGATCGCGGGACCCCTCCCGACCGACATGCGCTTCCCGACCCGATCCACCGACGTGATCAGCCAGACGTTCCAGATCCAGAACCTGTCGACGCTCTGGCTCCCGGCCGCGTTCCAACCCCTCGCCGTCGAGGCCACGATCCCGATCCGGTACCAGGAGGAGACCTCGACGCTCATCGTCGACCCCGACACCAACAGCGCCGACGGCACCTCCTACTCCGTGCGCTCGGCCGTCATGGATCTCAGCCCGGAACAGCTCAGGTCGGCCGACCCGAACGTGCCCCCGGGCCTGTCGCCGATGCTCGACCTCCCCGCGCGACTTCAGCGATTCGGTCCGAGCGACAGCCGCTGACGTCGTCGCCGGGGCCTCCACGCCCTACGACCAGGCCCTCGCCCTGCAGGACTTCTTCCGCGACTCCGGCGGGTTCGTCTACGACCTCGACATCGATTCGGGGCACAGCGACGATGCCATCGAGTCGTTCCTCGAGATCCGTCGCGGGTACTGCGAGCAGTTCGCCGGGCACGTTCGCGGCGATGGCCCGATCCGTCGGGCTCCCGGCGCGGGTCGCGGTGGGCTTCACCTGGGGGGACACGGACCCCGCCCAGCCCGGCACGTACCAGGTGCGCGGCCGCAACGCCCACGCCTGGCCCGAGGTCTACCTGGGCGCCTACGGGTGGGTGGGTTTCGAGCCCACGCCGGGACGAGGATCGCCGAGCGGCGAGAGCTACACCGGTCAGAGCGCGTCCCAGGAGTCCGCGCCGACGAGCACCGACTCGTCCCCGTCGACCACCCCCGACTCCTCACCATCGACGACCGTCCCCACCGACGAGGTGCCCCAGGGCGACGAAGCGGCCTCGGACCTGCTCGACAGCGGGCCCGCCGGCTCGCCGGGCGCCGGTGGCGCCACGTCGTGGACCAGCACTGCCGGCTCCGTGGCTCATGGTCCTGCTGGCCGGCGCGCTCGGCCTACCTGGTCGTCGTCCCGGGTCTGCGCGCCCGCCGGCAGCAGCGCCGTCGCCGTGCCGCACGGGGATCGCCGCCGGAGGAGGTCGCGGTGGCCTGGGCCGAGACCGCCGAGCACCTCCGGTTGCTCGACCTCGCGCCACGCCCCGACGAGACCCACGCCGAGCTGGCCGACCGGGTGGGGGCGGCCCTCCCCGCCCAGCGCGCCGCCGTGCACCAGTTGGCCGATGCGGCCGACGCCGCGACCTACGGCCCCGACGAGCTCCCGCGCCGCGGCGGCGACGCGCGCCCGCGCCGACGCCGACGCCGTCATCGAGTCGGTCCGGGCGGAGGTGCCGTGGTGGCGGCGGGCGCTGGCCGCCCTCGACCCTCGGCCGTCACGGATCGACGGGGCGTCGTCACGTCACCGCGTCGATCGTCCACACGACTGACCGCCACGGCCCGACGGCATCCGACCCGGCGGGGACCACACCGAGGACTGCCACCGTCGGATCCGCCACCCGGGAGAGGGCGACGCACCGGCAGGGACCTACTCGGACTCGTCCCGCTTCATCCGGTCCTTGAGGCGAGAGCTCGTGTTGCCGAGCGCATCGCGCAGGCCGGCCGTCTTCATCGACTGGGTCATCTGCTGCATCCCCACCTTGCCGAGCCGCCGCGCGTTGCGCTCCGCGGCGAGCGCCGAGATCAACATGACCACGAATCCGGCGAACGAGAGCAGGTAGTGCGTGCCGAGCGCCAGGACCATCCCCACCAACCCGACGACGAAGCCGAGCAACGACCACTTCAGGTTCCGGTACGCCGCCGTGTAGACGGTGGTGTCGGCGATGTCACGAGCCAGCGCAGGATCGGACTGATAGAGCTGCTGCTCGATCTCGCTGAGGATTCGCTGCTCGTCCTCGGATAGCGGCACCTTGCACCCCTTCACTGCTGACGCACTTCACTTCTGACGCACTTCAGGGCTGACGCACTGCCCCGAGGGCTCTCGGAGAGCGGCCGACGGGTTCCTTCCCTGGCCCGTCATCTTCCCACCAATCCCCCTCGGTCCACAACGCAGGGCAGGGGGAATTCTGGATGGACGGGACTCAACGGTCTCGCGACGCAGCCCCGTCGCCGTCGGCCGCGGGTCCCCAGGGCTGTCGCTGGCCGCCCTTGACCGCGAGGCCCTGCGGGCCCGACGCGGTGGCCGGGCCGATGGCGTCGGCGCCGAAGCGCTCACGGATCTCGTCGATCGTTCGGCTGGCCTGTGCCCATCCGACGCGTCCGTCGGCCTCGTCGAGGGTGAGCTGACGGACCCCACCTTCCGCCGAGCCCGCTGACCGAGACGCCCAGGAGCCGGACGCCGTCGCCGGTGTCGATCCCTTCGAGCAGGCCCCGGGCGGCACGCAGCAGCGCCGGGGCCTCGTCGAGGGGCTCGGTGCCGGTGACGGATCTGGTGATCGTGCGGAAGTCGGCGAAGCGGACCTTGAGGGTGACCGTCCGTCCGGCCAGGCCGTGGCGGCGCAGCCGCGAGGCGACGCCGTCACTGAGGCCGGTGAGCTCGCGTTCGATCTCGCTGCGGCGCAGCAGGTCACGGGCGTAGGTCTCCTCGTGACCCACGGACTTGGGGCGACGATCCGGCTCGACGGGCCGCGGGTCGCGCCCGTTGGCCAGCTCGTGGAGGTGACGACCCTGCGCCTTCCCGAGCGCGGACACCACGAGCTGCGAGGTCGAGTCGCGCGAGATCGCCGACGGAGGACACGCCCAGTCGTTCGAGCCGCCTGAGCGTGGCGGGACCGACGCCCCACAGCGACGAGACGGGGAGCGGATGGAGGAAGTCGAGGGTCTCGTCGGCCTCGACCACGCGCACGCCCGACCCCGGTCGTGGCCCGTCCTCCGACGGTGTCGGCTTGGCCGCCTCCGAGGCCAGCTTGGCCACGAACTTGGTGGTGGCGACCCCCGCCGAGCACGTGAGGCGCTCCTCGTCGAGGACCCGGCGGCGGATGTGGGCGGCGATCTGCGGGGCGGGGCCCATCCGTCGCTCTGCGCCGGCCACGTCGAGGAAGGCCTCGTCGAGCGAGAGGGGCTCCACGAGCGGGGTGACGTCGGCGAAGATGGCCATCACGCGGGCACTCACCTCGGCGTAGCGGCCGTGGCGGCCGGGCAGGAACACGGCGTGGGGACAGCGGCGGCGGGCCTGCACGGACGGCATCGCCGAGTGGATCCCGAAGGCACGCGCCTCGTAGGACGCCGCGGCGACCACTCCTCGGGCCCCGTCGCCGCCGACGACCACCGGACGCCCCCGCAGCTCCGGACGGTCGAGCAGCTCGACGGACACGAAGAACGCATCCATGTCGACGTGGATGACGGTCGGACGGACCCGAGCGCTCACAGGCGGGTGACCTCGATCGTGGCGATGTCGACGCCGGCGATCCGGTAGCCGTAGCTGCGGCTCCCCTCCCACGGAGCGGCGAGCCACTCGTGCACCGGATCGGCCACCCAGGGCGAGCACCCGGCCAGATGGCCCGCGGCACTGCGCCGTCGGGACCCAGCGGGCGTCCACGACGATCCCGTCGGGGTCGTCGACGACCAGCGAGCCCTCCCAGGTCACGGCGCGGAACGCCTGCACACGGAGGCGCCAACCCATGTCGGGAGCTTCCGCCTCGATCTCGTAGAGCGGCCCGATCCACTCGCTGACGACGAGCCCCGTCTCCTCGGTGACCTCACGGGTCAGGCCCTCGACCACGGTCTCCCCGGGGTCGATGACACCGCCGGGCGGGCTCCAGTCGTGGCGACCGTCACGACGGCGGTTGCGTACGAGGAGGAGCCCCGCCGGCCCCTCGATCACCGCTCCACCCACCAGCCAGTCGCGCATGCCCCCCAGCATGGCGCATCGGACCTCGGACCCGACCGACGCCCGCTCGGCGCGAGGGCGGGGCTAGGGCGTGGAGGGGCCCGGCGGTTGGGCGTCGTCGCGGGTGATCGACACCGGGGGCAGCAACGACACGTCGGTGCTCACCGGCGCCTCGATGGCACCGGGCCGGGTGGTCGGGACCGGCGCGCTCGGCGTGTCGTCGTCGGCCTGGACCACCAACACGAGACCGACCACGCCGACCACCACCACCGCTGCGCCGATCACCGGCAGCGCCAGCCGCCGCCGAAGTGACCGATGGAGCGAGCGCACGTCCGTGGAGGGCTCGTCCATGAGGCCGACCAGACGGGACTCGACCTCGGGCTCGGCGAGACGCAGGGTCCGAGCCAGCACGGTGACGTCGTCCTGACGCAACACGAGCGGGGTGCCGGGGACGGTGTTGCGCAGCGCGTAGACGAGCGACAGGTAGGCGCCGAGGACCTGGTCGGCCGACGGCGCCGACGCGTCGAGGGCGGCGGTGCGTTCCGCGACCCGGAGCTGACCGTGGTCGAGGTCGACGACGACCTCGTCGCGCTCCGGGAGCAGCTCCTCGGGACGCAGCCCGTAGACCTCGATCACACGCTCCAGCCCACCCTGATCGAGCACCACACCGCCCGCTTCGACGGCCTCGAGGTCGCCCACCTCGAACCCGGAACCGGCGGCGACATCCGCCAGCGACAACGACCGCTCGGCGCGGCGGCGGGCCAGGACCTCACCAAGGCGTTCGGCCGGCAACACCGCGAGGGGAACGCGACTCATGCTGCAGCAATCGTCCGGAGGTGGTCACTTCTTGAGCGGTCGAGACCGCGGGGACGGCTCATGCCGGCTCGTGGGGGGCCCGGTGACGCCGGAGGAGCCGGTCGCGGATCGCCCACCAGGTGACGAGGGCCAGCGCCTCGACCACGATCCGCCCTGACATCTTCGACGTGCCCCTCACCCGATCGGTGAAGCTGATGGGGACCTCGACGATGCGCCCGCCCCGACGAGCCACGCCGTAGGCCATCTCGATCTGGAAGCCGTACCCGTCGGCCGTCACCCGGTCGAGGTCGAACCGCGCCAGCATCGACGCGGCGTAGCAGCGGAAGCCGGCCGTGGCGTCGCGGACCTGGAGGCCCAGGAGGATGGCGGCGTAGCGGTTCCCGCCCCGACTCAGGTACTCCCGGTACTTGGGCCATTCGGGGATGCTGCCCCCCGGGACGTAGCGGGAGCCGATGGCCAGATCGGCACCGTTCTCGACGGCGCTGATGAGCGAGGGCAGCGCGGACGGATCGTGGGACAGGTCCGAGTCCATCTCGATCAGCGCGTCGTAGCCCAGAGCCAGCCCCCGGGCGAACCCGGCGCGGTAGGCCGACCCGAGGCCCTGCTTGCCCGACCGGCGCAAGCACCGACAGCCCGCCACCGTGGCGCGAGGCCCACTCCTCGGCGAGCCCGGCCGTGCCGTCGGGGCTGGCGTCGTCGACCACCAGGATGTCGGCCTCGGGCACGGACTCCCGCACCCGGTCGAGGACCTCGAGGATGTTCTCGGCCTCGTTGTAGGTCGGGAGGATGACGAGCGGCTTCACCAGCTCATCGTAGGACCGCGGATCGAAAGATCGAGGAAATGGAGCGGACGGCCCGTCGGTAGGCTGCAAGCGTGAGCGCGACGAACGACCCGGCCTCGGCATCACCCGGCGATCGTCCGACGCCGGGTGTCCCCGCACCGACCGCGCTTCCCTCGGTCGGAGCCAGGGTCCTGGCCTTCGCCGCCATCCTCCTCGCCGGCGCGGCCGGCGGCTTCATCGGCTACGGCGTCGCCGAGCTGCAGTGCACCGGCGACGACTGCGGCGTCGTGGCGGGCCTGGGCGGACTCCTGGGCGCGGTGATCGCTGCGGGCGGCACCGCTGTCGTGGCCGTGCTCACGCTGCGGGCGATGGGCGAGTGGCACACCATCCAGGCCAGGGGCGGCCCCGCACCCGACCGCGACCCCAAGGGCCGACGCCGACCGCCGACGGCGCCCTCGGGCCCCCCTCCCCGGGTGCGCTGAGTGCACGAACCTGTGCCAGCTCACCCCGAGGCGGACGACGATGGCCCTCCTGGCCCTCGCCCTCGACGTCGCCGCCGAAGCCGCGGCGCTGCTGCTCGACGGGCTGCCACGGGTCCGCACGGTCGACACCAAGTCCACCGGCACCGACATGGTCACCGAGATGGATCGCGCCGCCGAACGCCTCATCGTGGACCGGCTGCTCACCGCCCGGCCCGACGACGCCGCTGATCGGCGAGGAGGGGGCGGACCACAGCGGCACCTCGGGCATCGAGTGGGTGGTCGATCCCGATCGACGGGACGACCAACTACCTCTACCGGTTCCCCGGCTTCGCCGTCTCGATCGCCGCTCGCACCGAGGCCGGCGCGCTCGTGGGCGTGGTCCACGATCCCCTCCACCGCGAGGTGTTCAGCGCCCGTCGCGGCGCCGGATCCTGGCGCAACGGCGAACGGCTGGCCGTGTCGACGCAGACCCGCCTCGACCACGCCCTCGTGGCGACCGGATTCGGGTACCACCCGACGCGCCGGGCCCACCAGGCCGACGTGCTGCGAGCGATCGTCCCGCGCGTCCGCGACATACGGCGCATGGGCGCGGCATCGGTCGACCTCTGTTCGGTCGCCTGCGGTCGGGTCGACGCGTACTACGAGAAGGGCCTCCAACCCTGGGATCACGCCGCTGGGGCGCTCGTAGCGGCCGAGGCCGGTGCGCGGGTCGGCGACCTCGACGGGGGTCCGCTCCACGGCGACTTCTGCCTCGCGGCCCCTCCGGCGTTGTTCGAGCCGCTGCGCGAGCTGTTGGCCGACCTCGGCGCCGGTGACGTGTGATGTCGCCGTCCGAGCTGCGTCGTGCCGGTCACCGGCACCACGCTCCCGCCGCGGCCCGCGACGGCGTCGGCCCGGATGCGCGTCCGCCGTCGGCGGATCGGGCACGATAGGAGCGTCATGGGAACCCGGATCCTCACGGTCGAAGACGACGAACGGATTCGTACCGCCGTGAAGATGGCCCTCGAGGACGAGGGGTGGATCGTCGAGGAGGCCGACACGGGAGAAGAGGCGCTGCAGTCCTTCACCCGGGCGCCGAGCGACGTCGTCCTGATCGACATCATGCTGCCCGGCATCGACGGCTTCGACGTGTGCCGATCGATCCGCAGGGTGAGCGACGTCCCGATCGTGATGGTCACGGCGCGCGCCGACACCCACGACGTCGTTGCCGGCCTCGAGGCAGGGGCCGACGACTACCTCACCAAGCCCTTCGCCCCCAAGGAGCTCTCCGCCCGGATTCGTGCGCTGCTGCGACGGGTCCGATCGGCCGACCCCACGGCCACCCACCTCCGGTTCGGCGACCTCGAGATCGTCCCTGACGAGGGAGTGGTCCTGCGCGCCGGCCAGGAGGTCCACCTCACGAAGACCGAGTTCCGTCTCCTGGTGGAGCTGGCCTCCAGCCCGGGGCGGGTCTTCAGCCGTGAGGTCCTGCTGGAGCGGGTCTGGGGCTACGGCTACTTCGGCGACGGTCGACTGGTCGACGTCCACGTGCGCCGACTTCGCATGAAGGTCGAAGCCGATCCCGCCAACCCTCGCCACGTGATGACGGTCCGAGGGCTCGGCTACAAGCTCCAGCCGTAGCATCCCTGCCGGTGACCGCCACTCCGAACGTCAAGGCCCGCCCCGTCACCACCGAGGCTCGACCGGTGGAGACCCAGGCGCGTGCCCTCGGAACGACGCGGAAGGGCCGCAGCTGGGGCCACCTCGGACTCCGGACCCGGCTCACCCTCACGTTCGCCCTCGGTGCGCTGGCGTTGTCGGCCGTGCTCTCGATCGTCACGTTCGGTCTGACCCGGGAGAACCTCCTGTCCCAGCGAGAGGACGCCGCCGTGGCCCAGGCCATCTCGAACGCCGAGCGGCTGAACAACCGCCTGGGGCCCACGGTCGACCCGGCCGACTCCCAGCAGATCCTGGTCTCGCTGCCGACCCCCGAGGGCGCCCTGCCGGTCATGCTCTACCAGGGCGAGTGGTACGCCCGTGACGTCAGCGAGTTCGGTCGCGACGACATCCCCACCGAGCTGCGCGAGACGGTCGCCGAAGGCGACGCCGCCCGGATGCGCATCAGCTTCCGGGGCACGCCCTACCTGGTCGTCGGCATCCCGGTGCCGGGGACCGAGGCGCAGTACTTCGAGGGAGTCTCCCTCCTCGACCTGCGCAACACCCTGGAGGGACTCGCCATCTCCCTGCTCGGCGCGGCCGCCATCACCACGGTCGCCGGCGGGCTGCTCGGCTTCTGGGCCAGCCGCCGGGTCTTCACCCCGCTGCTCGACGTCGGGCACGCCGCCGAGGCCATCGCCGGCGGTCGGCTCGACACGCGGCTGCCGACCGGCAACGACCCCGACCTCGACCTCATCGCCGTCCCGTTCAACGAGATGGCGGGGGCGCTCGAGGACCGCCTCGAGCGCGATGCCAGGTTCGCGTCGGAGGTGAGCCACGAGCTGCGCTCGCCGTTGATGACGCTGTCGGCCACGGTCGAGGTGCTGGAGAACTCCCAGGACGACCTTCCCGAACGGGCCCGGACGGCGCTGGTGTTGCTGTCGGCCGACGTCGACCGCCTCCAACAGCTCGTCGAGGACCTGCTGGAGATCTCGAGGTTCGACGTCGGTGCCATCAAGTTGCACCTCGAGGAGGTCCTCGCCGTCGAGATGGTGATCCAGGCCGTCAGCGTGCTCGGCGGCGGTGGTGTGCCCGTGCGCTACGAGCCCGAGGTCAGCGATGCCGTCGTGCGCGTCGACAAGCGGCGCTTCGGCCAGGTGATCGCCAACCTGCTGGACAACGCCGAGAAGTACGCCGGCGGGGCCACGGCCGTGTGCCTCTCGGTCGCCGACGGTCGGGTCCAGATCGCCGTCGAGGACCGTGGGAGCGGGGTCCCGCCGAGGACCGACCGATCATCTTCGACCGCTTCTCGCGTGGCAGCGGGAGCGGGAACCGCTCCACCGACAGCGGCGTGGGCCTGGGCCTGGCCCTCGTCGACGAGCACGTGCGCCTGCACGGCGGGTCCGTGTGGGTCGACGACCGCCTCGACGGCGAGCCGGGGGCCCGCTTCATCGTCGAGCTGCCCCTCGCCGAGGCCCCGACGCCGACCCCCGAGGACGAGGAGCTCCAGTGACGACTCGACGCACGCGTGACCTCTCGCGGCGGACGGCTGTCGTGGCGGTGGCCCTGGCGCTGGCCACAGTGCTCGGCAGCTGCGGCATCACCGCCGAGGACACCCCCCGCCAGATCCAGCCCGGCCGACTGCCCGACTCGCTGCGAGGCACCTCGTCGGTCGAGTGACGGGGCGCACAGCTCCCTCGGACAGGTCGAGCGGAGCCGGTCAGCCGGCGAAGAACACCTCGGCCACGCCGTGGTAGAGGGCGGGATCGACGGTCTTGAGCGTGCCGACGGCCTCGGTGAGCGGGACCCGCACGATCTCGCCGGCCTGGAGGGCGACCATCTGGCCGAAGGCCCCGTCGTGCACGGCGTCGATGGCCGCCACACCGAAGCGGGTGGCGAGCACCCGGTCGAACGCAGTGGGCGTGCCCCCTCGCTGCACGTGCCCGAGGATCGTCTGGCGGGTCTCGAACCCGGTCCGCTCCTCGATGGCGGCGGCCAAGCGGTTCGCCACGCCACCGAGTCGGACGTGGCCGAACTGGTCGAGCTCGCCGGACTGGAGCTCCATGGTTCCCTCGATGGGGACGGCGCCCTCGGCGACGACGACGATCGACGCGTAGTTCCCCTTCTCGTGACGACGCTGGAGCGCATCGCAGACGGCGTCGATGTCGAAGGGCTCCTCGGGGATGAGGATCATCGTCGCCCCGCCGGCGATGCCCGACCAGGTGGCGATGTGGCCGGCGTGGCGCCCCATGACCTCCACGACCATGACCCTGTGGTGCGACTCGGCGGTCGTGTGGAGCCGGTCGATGGCGTCGACGGCGATCTGCACCGCGGTGTCGAAGCCGAAGGTGAGCTCCGTGCCCGAGAGATCGTTGTCGATGGTCTTCGGGACGCCGACGACATGGCCGCCGAGCTGGTGCAACTTGTTCGCCACCCCGAGGGTGTCCTCGCCGCCGATGGCGATCGAGGGCGTCGATGCCGAGGCGCTCCATCGACGACTGGCAGGCCTCGACACCGCCGTCGATCGTGAAGGGGTTGGTGCGCGAAGAGCCCAGCACGGTCCCGCCGCGGGGCAGCGTGCCGCGGAAGGCCTCCACGTCGAGCGGCCGGACGGCGCCGTCGATCACTCCCGCGCCACCCGTCGAGGAACCCGACGAGCTCGTCGCCGTAGTGGCGTTCGCCCTTCCTGACCACCGCTCGCATCACGGCGTTCAACCCGGGGCAGTCGCCGCCGCCGGTCAGCATCGCCACTCGCATCAGTCGCTCACCCTTCGTCGTCTCACCATCGGTGTCGTTCGGAGACCGCTGCCACCCTATCGACCACCCATCGGGCGCCCATCGCCCCCACCCGACCCGTGGGCTGCGACGCGCAACGACGACCGGGAGGGGGACCCGGTCGTCGTTGCAAGGCCCGAGCCGGGAGGGGGAGCCGGCTGGCCTGATGGGATTCGCGCCGCCCTCAGGGGCTCACCGACGGATGGCTGAGCCGCGACCTCAACGCCCTCAACTCACGAAACCGGGTGTCGACGATGCGGGCCAACGCCGCCGCCTGCCTCCGTTCTCGAGCCCGGAACGCCTGACCGTCACGTCCGAGGACCAAGGCCAGGCCGGCCGACGGCAGCGGGGACCAGGCGACGTCGACCAGGGCCGGTGACCCCACCCGAGACCCGGGCGGAGCTCTGGCTGCCGGCCACGAACGCGGCCAGCCAACCCGGCGACGGCACGTCACCCTCGCCGGCCACGATCCGTTCGCTCTCGAGATCGACGACCGCACCCCAGTTCGCACCGACCGTCCGCACGGCGTGGGCGCACAGCTCGTCGATGGCCGATTCGGGGGTCGGTGCACCCACGAGCACGGCTGCCGTCTCGAGGGCGTCGAGCCGGGGGTCGTGGAGGGCCTGGGCGGCGAGACGGATGTCCTCCACGTCGACGCCGTCGACCTCCTGGATCTCCGAGATCAGGAGATCCACCAACTCGGGGCCCGGGAGCTCCACGACGAGCTCGTCGATGGCCCGGTCGGCCCCGCGCTCGAGGATGTCGATCCCGACGACGTCACCTCCGACGGCGCCGATCCGACTGGTGAGGGCACCCAGTGCGCCCGGTCGGTCCGGCATCCAGACTCGAACGATGTAGGTCGTCGTCATGGGACACAACGTACGGGGGCCGGGTGAACGCCGTGTTTCCGCCTCGCAACGAGCATGCAAAGGATTCCGGCCACCGCCACCGGCGGGCGGCGAGGGACCACCGCAGGGTCGATCCCGGTCGGTCGATCCCCGTCAGGTGTCGAGCCGGGTGAGGGCGCGACGCAGGTTGCGCACGGCCTGGAGGCTCCGCTGCTCGTTCTCGATGAGCGCGAAGCGGACGTGCTCGTCGCCACCATGGCCGAACCCCACCCCCGGCGAGACGGCGACGTGCGCCTCGCGCACGAGGAACGACGCGAACTCGATCGAACCCATGTCGCGGTACTGCTCGGGGATCGGCGCCCACACGAACATCGTTCCCTTGGGGGGCTCGACCGCCCAGCCGATCCGGTTCAGCCCGTCACAGAGCGCATCGCGACGGCCCTCGTAGACGGCGTTCACCTCGGTCGGGAAGTCGGGCAGCTCGTTCAAGGTGACCGTGGCCGCGATCTGGATCGGCTGGAAGGTGCCGTAGTCCAGGTAGCTCTTGAGCTTGGCCAACGCGGCGATGACGTCGGCCCGGCCGAGCAGGAACGCGACCCGCCAGCCGGCCATCGAGAACGACTTGGTCATCGAGTAGAGCTCGACGGCCACCTCCTTGGCCCCCTCGGCCTGCAGGATCGACGGCGGGCGGTACCCGTCGAAGCCGAGATCGGCATAGGCGTTGTCGTGGACGACGACGACGTCGTGCTCACGGGCGAAGTCGACCACCTTCTGCATGAACTCGAGGTCGACGCAGGTGGTGGTCGGGTTGTGCGGGAACGACATCACGATCACCCGGGGCTTGGGCCACGAGTAGGCCCACGCCTCGCGGCAGGTTGTCGAAGAACTCGTCACCCGTGCCGAGCGGGACCTCGCGGATGTCGGCCCCGGCCAACAGCGGGCCGTAGATGTGGATCGGGATAGGACGGCGAGGGCACGAGCGCGGCGTCGCCCGGCTGGAGCAGCGTCCACATGAGGTGCGAGAAGCCCTCCTTGGCGCCGATGGTGTTGATCACCTCGGTGTCGGGATCGAGGTCCACCCCGAAGCGCTTGGCGTAGTAGGTGGCGATCGCCTCGCGCAGCTTCGGGATGCCACGGCTGGCCGAGTACCGGTGGTTGCGGGTGTTGTGAGCCGCCTCGGTGAGCTTCTCGACGGCGATCTCGGGTGACGGGAGGTCGGGGTTGCCGAAGCCGAGGTCGATCACGTCCACGCCACGATGGCGGGCCTCCACCTTCAGCGAATCGATGATCGTGAAGACGTAGGGCGGGAGCGAAGTGATCCGACGGAACTCCATCGCCGCAGGGTACCGGTCGGCCGCGCCCCTGCCCGGAACGGGATCTCAGGACCGCGACAGGGCGAGGAGCGCTGCGCCGATGGCCCCCGCCGACGAGCCGAGGCCGGCGATCTCTATCGGTGGGACCGGCCGCGGGCGAGGCACCTCGGACGAGCTCGTCGAAGGCGGACCGCACCGGCGCCGACAACACGTCTCCGGCATCGACGAGACCCCCGCCGAGCACGATGACCGTCAGGATCGAGCAGGTTGACGAGGTTGGCCAGGCCGAGGGCCACCCACCCCCCGAACTCCTCCATGACCGCCCGCCCCCCGGGGTCCCCGGCCGACGCCGACGCCACCACGTCCTCACCGCGCACGGCGTCGGCCCTCCCGGCCCGCGCGACCAGGTCGGGCGCGCGGCCGGCGACGGCGGCGGACCGCCCGAGCAGGGCGAGGCCGCTCCCGGAGGCGTAGCGCTCCCAGCAACCTCGACGACCGCACGGGCAGGCTTCGCCGTCGGGAACGACCACCATGTGCCCCGGTTCGCCGGCCAGGCCGTGCGCACCGCGCACCAGGCGGCCACCGGAGATGATCCCGCCGCCGATGCCGGTGCCCAGGGTGATCAGGAGGGCATCGCGGTGCCCGGCCGCCACACCGACGACGCGCCTCGGCGACCGCCGCGCAGTTGGCGTCGTTGTCGACGGTGACGTGCAGGCCCAGCGACGTCGGCGAGGAGGTCGGCCAACCGGAGGCCCTCGAGGCCGGGAAGGTGCGGGGCGAACTGCAGCGTGCCGTCGAGACCCGACGAGGGCGGGCATCCCCAGCCCGACCGCTTCGGCGGGCGGGTGGCCGAGCACGGCGAGCCCCGCCTGGAGGCCGTCGACCATCTCGGAGAGGCCCTCGAGCAGCGGCGACGGGCCCTGGGGCGTGTCCGCTCGCTGCTCCAGCAGGGGCCGGCCGGGGTGCGCCGGGTCGACGGCGCAGCCGAGGAGCTTGGTGCCACCGACGTCGATCCCGACGCGGGTGGACCCGACCGACCCGGCTCGGTACCGATCACCGGCTCAGTAGCGCAACAGTGCGCCGATGCGCCCGAGGACGTCGAGGTCGGCGTTGGCGATGCACACCTCGACCTTCGCTCCCTGGGCCATCGCGTGCTGCACCGCGAGATCGACCACATCGTCGACGCGGGACATGGTCTCGCCGTCGACCGGGCAGGCCGGACCCCGCTCGCAGAGGCGACCGCAGCTCGGGCAGGTCCATCCCGCCTCCTGCGTAGCCCTGCGAGACGAGCAGCGTGGCCACCCGGCGCTCGCCGAGCGCCGCCAGCACCGCACTGAGCCCGGCAGCACCCCGGCCGTTGGCCCCGACGGCGTCGCGGAGCTGCGCCACCGCCGCAGCCTCCTTGGCCCGCTCGATCTCCTGCTCGACGAGCAGCCCCGCCGCCAGGACCTCGGCGTCGCTCGCCGTGACCGTCAGCCCGACCCGCCCGCACAGCCGCTCGTGCAGGTACGGGTGCAGCAGGCCCTCCACGGTCCCGAGGACCTCTTCGGCTCCACCGATGGCCAGGTGAGCGAACCCGTGGTCCTGGAACAGCTCGAAGGCCACCGCCACCGCATGGCGGAGATGGCGCAGCGCGGCCTCGTCGACGTGGTGGTCGTAGCGATCCGAACCCCGACTGGCGTCGTCGTGGCGGTCGAAGTCGTTGCGCGGCAGCGTCGTCGAACAGCTCCGTGCGGTCGACGAGCTCACCCATCTGGTAGACGAACATCCGAGCACGTTGGCGGTCGGTCGAGCAGGATGCCGAGCGGCTCGAGCTCCTGGACCACGGCTTCGAGCTGGGCCACCGCTGCGCCGGGACCCACGTGGATGCTGGGGGCGACGGGGACCGGGAGAGGCACGACCTGCCAGAGGCCCCCGGGAGCACACGAGAAGACGGCCAGGCCCCGCACACCGGACCGGTCGAAGTCGGCGTCGAGGTACTCCCCGATGCGGGCGAGGTCGCTCTCGACGGCCTCGCTCCCCGGACGGTCGCGAGCTTCGCGTGCGAGGTGCTCGAACTGACGCTCGACGTCTTTTCGCAGGACCTGTCGTCGTCCGTCGACGTCGAGGTACACCGAGACCACCGGCGCATCCGGGCTCCGGAACGCGACGAGTTCCTTGACTGCGGCTTCGTCGATGAGGGCCACCCTGTCTCCTCTGGTTGCGTGGGGATCGATGCTAGTGGTGCAGCGAACCCCCACCCGGAGGGGAGGGACGGGGTCAGACGGTGGACTCGGCTCCCGTGGCGAGGCGACCGGTGACGACGGCATCGTCGGGTCGCTGCTGCGCCCAGTCGATGACCACCGGATCGTCGGAGACGTAGACGATCTGCACCGACTCGGCCATGCGACCGAGGCCGTCGAGGATCCGGCGGACGTCGGCCTCGGGCACGCCGGCGAGGGCGTCGTCGATGATCATCGGAGCCGAACCGGCGTAGGACACCTGCCGCTGTGCCGCCAGGCGGGCGAGCAGGTAGAACTCGATGGCCTCGGCGTCGATCTCGGACCAGCCGGGTCGAGCGGCGTACACGGTGCCGGCCTGGCCGGCGTAGGTCGTCACGACCTCGCGGGGATCGAGCCCGGCGGCAGCCATGACCTGCTCGGCGACGACGAGTGCCGCGGTCGGCGGCGCGCCGATCGGCGGTCAGGGCCGCGTCGAGCAGTGCGTTGCGGCCCTCGAGGATCTCGGCGAACTCGGTCTCGGTCTCGGTGATGACCTCGAGAGCCTCCTCGAGCTCGGCGAGGGTCGGCTCGGGCTCCGGCATTGGCCCGTCGACGGACGCCTCGAGTGCCTCCCAGGCCTCGGCCTCGGCCCGCGACCGGGCATCGGCCAGGCGGGCCTCGTGGCGCCGCCGTTCGGTGGTGAGCTCCTCGATCCGCTCGGCGATGCCCTCCGCCTCGGCGAGGAACGCACGAGCCACCGTCGTGACCTGCTCCTCCGTCCGTGACTCGGCGTCGAGCGCCAGCCCGATCGTCTCGAGGTGGAAGGCGAGCGCATCGACGAGCTGCCCCGTCGTCACGTCCTCCTTCGGCTCCCTGACCTCCCGGAGGGTCGACTCGAGCCCCAGGCGTTCGTCGGGCACCGGCACGCCGCGCTCCAACAGCAGCGAGACGGCTTCGATCTCGACCTCTTCGAGCTGATCGAGCAGCGCATGGTGGTCGGGATCGTCTTCCATCCGGGCGCTGACCTCGGCCCACTCCTGCTCCGCGGCGGCCTGCTCCTGACGAGCGAGGTCGAGGCGTTCCTGAGCGGCCGGATCGGTGCCCATCACGCGAGCGCCCATCACGAAGGCGCTCCAGGTGGGGTAGCCGATGCGATCGAGGATGTCCTGCTGCGCGGCCAGTGCCTCGGCCAGCTTGCGTTGGCCGGATCGGGACCGGAGCCCGGATGCCTTCCGCTCGGCCTCGAGGACCCGCTCGTGGGCAGCGGCGAGGTCGGCCTCGTCGTCGGGCCCGATGTCGGCACGCTTGGCGGCTCGCTCCGCGGCGAGCAGGGCGGCGCGCGACTCGTCGAGACGCCGCATCACCGAGACAGGTCCGCGACCCTCGGCCTCCATGCGCTCCTCGAGGGCCGCCACCTCGAGTTGGAGGGCCGCGAAGCGGTCGGCCAGCTCCTGGGCCCGCGGGGAGGGCACCTCCTCCACCGGGTCGGGGTTCTCGATGGCGTCGAGGAGGACGGCGATGGGTCGCTCGTCGATGCCCTCGAGCTCGATGATGCCGGCGTCGATGGCGTCGAGCTCTTCCTGGAGCGCGGTCACCTCGAGGGCGGCGGGACCCCGGCGGTGCTCGGGACCGGGGGGTGAGGCGGCACGGACGGTGGCTGCGTCGAGCCGCTCGCTGGCCGCCCGGCGATCACGTCCGGCAACGTCGACGTCTCGGGCGGCCTGCTCGGCGGCGAAGCGCAGGACGGCCACTGCTTCCCGGGTGTCGCGCCGTCGCTGGCGGACCTTGTCGAGCTCGGGATAGACGTCGCGGGGCGCGTTGGCGAGGAAGATGGCCGCGGCGTCACGCTCGTCCACGTCGACCGCGTCCACGTCGGGACCGGCGTCGAACAGCGAAGGAACCGCACCGGGCAGGTCGCGTCGACGCACGACGGGGTCGATCTCACCGCCGGCGTCCAGCATGCCCAACGAGTCCTTCGTGAGATCCATCACGACGCCGTGGGCCTCGATGGAGCCTCCGCACTGAGGATCCTCGCCCTCGGCGATCGCCGCGATGGCGCGGACCAGCCGCTGACGGTCGAACTCGTCGAGTCCGCGCACCACGGTGAACATGGGGTGCAGCTCGAGGACGGTGTCGTCGTCGGCGTCGAGGGCGAGCTGGAGAAGGCGCATGGTCTTCTAGCCATCGGCGTCCTGAACCTGCTGGTTGAGCCCTGATTTCCCGTGAGCGCGACGCCGAGGGCGGGGAAGCCCCGGGTCGGGAACCCGCGATCGGGGTCCGGCGACCGATCAGTCGGCGTCGAGATCCGGCCGGGGAGCGCCCTCGACCCGAGCCTTCAGCTCGATGAGGGCGGTCTTGATGATGCGAGCCTCGGCCCGACGCTTGACGAAACCGGGAATCGGGTAGACCAGATCGATCGCCAGCTCGTAGGCCACGTCCGTCGCGTCCGGGTCGTCGGCCGCAGGGGTCAGCACGTAGGCGCCGTCGAGCTCGCGGGGCAGATCGCCGGCCACCAGCGCCCAGCCGAGCCGGTGGGGAGCGTCGGAGTAGTCGTAGCGCAGCTGGTAGGTCGTGCTGCGACCCATGGCGGCCGCTCGGAACTCGACCACCGTGGCGCGACCGTCACCGTCCTGTTCGATGCGTGACACGTGCTTCAGGTCGCCGGCCCACTCGGGATAGCTCTCGAAGTCGGTCAGCGTCTCGAAGCACCGTGCGACCGGCGCGTCGATCCGGATCTGCTCGTTCGCCTGCTCCACCATCCAAGCCTCCCTGGGCCTCGGCCCTCGGAGTGCGACGTTACTCGGACGCCTCCTCGGGTCTCGTCGCCGTGGCTCCCCCCTCACCGGATGCCCCGGCCGGCGGGCCGGGTCGGGGGGGCGAGGCCCCCGGCGACGCCCGCAGATCGACCTGGCCGCCTCGTTGGTGCGCGGCGCGGTCGGCGTCGCGTCGTCCGGCTCTGGTGAGCTCGGGGTCTCGACCGGGGAACACACCGAACAGGGCCACCCAGAGGCCGGCCAGGCCCAGGCCGTACATGGGAGCCAACGTGCCGAACGCCAGAGCCGTGTAGGGCCGCAGGACGGCGACCGTGACGGCGACGACCACCTCGACGGCCAACGCACCCATGAGGACGGCCTGCACCCTCCGCGGAGCCGTTCCGGCGCCGAAGAAGAGGCCGCCGATGCCGATGGTCTCCGTGCGGCTGCGGTCGACCGCCCTGAGGAACGCGAGGACGAACACGACACAGCCGACCGCGAACATCAGCAGCGACACGACGACGAACGCGGGCACCAGCGCATCGACGAACACGGCGGCGACGGCGAGCACCGTGAAGAGCGCCGTGACCGACCACGAGAGGCGCAGCACGCCGACCCCGCGGGGGGCGACCGAACCCGCGCCGGTGTCGCCGTCGCCCGGTGCGGCTGGGTTCGCTCACGCCTCATCCTCTCGCGTGCGGGACGGCTCCGTCCCCCCGGGACCGACGGACGCAGCCCAGGCGTCGAGTGCCCCAGCGAGCTCCTGGGCGGCGTGGTCGTAGGTGAAGCCCTGTTCGACCCTGTGGCGAGCGGCGAGGGCCATGACCTCCCGGCGACCGGGGTCACCGAGGAGGCGATCGATGGCGAAGGCGGCGCTGGCCACGTCGCCGGGTCGGTCCACGACGAGGCCGGTCACCCCGTCGATCACCGCCTCGGAGGAACCCCCGCTGCGGCCGGCCACCGAGGCCACGCCGGCCGCGGCCGCCTCGACGAAGACGATGCCGAATCCTTCCTGCTCCAGCCCGCGCCAACGATCCCGGCACAGCATCACGAAGAGGTCGGCGCAGCCGTAGAGGGCGGGGAGATCGTCGTCGGGCACCCGCTCGAGGAACGTGGAGGGGCTGTGGTGGGCGTCGGCGACCCGGCCGAGGCGGCGGCGCTCGCGGCCCGTGCCGGCGACGACGACCCGCAGGTCCGGGTACCGCGACGTCAGCACTGCGCCTGCTTCGAGGAGCGTGTCGAAGCCCTTGCGGGGCACCAGCCGACTGACGCCGAGCACGACCAACGCGTCGGGGTCGAGCCCGAAGCGGAGCCGGGCGGCCACCCGCTCCTCCGGGCCGAGCGGCACGAACCTCTCGGTGTCGACCCCGGGTGGGACGACGACGGTGGGGACGTCCGCCTTCGCCACGCGACGCGCCTCGCTCGCCGGGAACCCGCCCGCGGCGATGACGAGCGACGCACCCCGCAGCACCCTCCGCAGCGGCCGCCGCAGGAGCGGGAGCCGCCCGGGAACGCTGACCTCGGCGCCGTGGACGATCACGCCGTAGGGCCGCTCCAACCGAGGGCCGAGCAGGCCCACCGGCGCGACGGGATCGAGCACCACGAGATCGGCGCCGACCTCCTCGGCGAGGCGGTCGATGCGCGAGGCCAGCGAACGCGTCGGCAGCAGGACTCGGGCGCGGTCGCGGACGACCCGAAAGGGCTGTTCGGCATCGAAGGCCGACGCACCCCGCCGCCTGGGGGTGAGCACCGTGGTGTCGTCCGGCGGCAGACGACGCCACAGCTCCCACAGGTAGGTCTGGATGCCGCCCACCTTCGGCGGGAAGTCGTTCGTGACGAGGAGGTGCTTCATCGGCCGGCCCGTTCGAGGATGCGTCGCCGACCCCATCGAGCGTGTTCGGCGAGCATCTCATCGGAACCGTCGGCGTAGCGGGACAAGGCAGCCGAGGCCCGGGCGTCGTGGACGGCGGCGACGTTGCCGAGCGCCACGAGGGCGTTGCGCCGCAGGTAGCGGGGATCCCGCCGGGGGACGTACCACCGACCGTGGCGAGCCAGGAGCTCGTCGTCGGTCGCATCGAGCATCTCCACGAGGCCCACCCACGCGCCCGCGGCCGGGGTGCGAGAGGAGCCCTGCGCCCCGCGCTGGCTCGGGGGACAGACCTCCTGGCAGTCGTCGCAGCCGTAGATCCGGTCGCCGAGCGCCTCGCGGTACTCGATCGGGATCGAGCCCTCGGCCTGCACCAGCCAGGCCAGGCAACGTCGGGCGTCCACCACCCCGGGCGCCACGATGGCTCCCGTGGGACAGCCGTCGAGGCACCGGCGACAGCTTCCGCAGGCGTCGGGAACGGGCGGTGTCGGGGCCAGTTCGGCATCGGTGACCACGGAGCCGAGCACCACCCAGCTCCCGTGCCCGGGCACCAGGACGTTGGCGTTGCGGCCGAACCAGCCGACACCGGCACGTTGGGCGACGGCCCGATCGACCAGCGCGTTGTCGTCGGCCACCACACGGGTGCGGTGGCCCTGTCGCTCGAGCAGGTCGGCGACGACGCCCAGCGCGCGACGCAGCGCGGCGTAGTGGTCGGTCGTGGCGTAACGGGCGACGCGGCCGTGGGGTCCGGGCCCCTCGCCGTCGGACGTCGAAGGAGGAGGATCCACGGGGCCCCCGGCGTAGGGGAACGCGCCGACGACCACCGACCGAGCGCCCTCGAGCACCCGCGTGGGGTCGGTCGATCGCTCGGGATTGCGATAGGTGAACTGCATCCCGCCGTGGAGGCCCTCGGCGCGACGCTGATGCAACGCCGCGCGAGCGTCGAGCAACGGTGAGGCGTCGGTGACCCCCACCGCGACGAGGCCGGCCGCGATGCCGGCGGCTCGCAGCGCGTCGACGGTGGGACCGGCCATGAGGTCATTCTGGCCCGCGGCCGCGCACCTCACCCCCTCGACGGGGGCGTCAGCCCGTGCGGCGACGGTGGCGGAGCTCGGGCACCAGCCCGCTCTCGGCCAACAGCTTCAGCGCTCGGACCTCGACGACGTCGATGACCACCGCATCGTCGGGCTCCCGCGAGCAGATGAACGTGACCATGCAGTCGGCACAGGCCTCGGAGTGCTGCATGGCGCAGTCGCCGCAGTCGATCACCAGGGGAAGGCTCATGACGGCAGTCTCCCCGAGGCCTGCGACACTCCCGCCCGTCACGCCGGTCCCCCGCCACCGCCCACGGCCACGGCCCGCGACGAGACGACGTCGACGACCTTCCGCCGGACCCCACCGACCGCTGAGGCAGAGGGGAGGCTGCCCGGAACGGGTGGAACGGGGCTCCGGTAGCGTCGAGGGGCTCACGTGACCCTGGGGGGAAACGCCATGGAGGTCTCCGTCGCCGCACCGAGACGGCTGGTCGGTCCGATCCACGAGGTCCGCGACGGTACGCGGATCCACAAGCGCACCTGCCCGCTGTGCGAGTGCATGTGCGGCCTGGAGGTCCACCTCGCCGCCGACGACTCGGTGAAGGTGATCCGCGCCAACCCCGACGACGTGTGGTCCAAGGGCTACCTGTGCCCCAAGGGCACGGTGCTGGGCAAGCTGCACGACGATCCCGACCGGCTGCGCACGCCGATGATCCGCGAAGGCACGACGTGGCGGGAGGCGACCTGGCCCGAGGCCTTCGCCCGCTGCGCCGAGCTCATCGCCGGCGTGCGCGACGCCCACGGCCCGAAGGCGATGACGGCGTTCGTCGGCAACCCCGTGGGCCACTCGTTCACGCTCGGCCGCTACATGGCCATGCTCATCGGGCAGGCCGGCTTCGAGATGATCTACTCGGCCGGCACGATCGACCAGTGGCCGAAGAACGTCACGTCGACGCTGATGTACGGCAACTCGTGGAAGATCCCGACCGTCGACCTGCCCCGCACCGACCACCTGGTCATCATGGGCGGGAACCCCCAGGCATCGGGCGGTTCGCTCCTGGCCTGCCCGGACGTGCTGGGCGAGATCGACGCCATCCGGGAGCGCGGCGGCACGGTCATCGTGATCGATCCCCGCCGCACCGGGACCGCCGACCACGCCGACGAGTGGATACCCATCCGACCCGGCACCGATGCCGCGCTGCTCATGGCCATGGTGCACGTCGTGGTCGAGGAGGACCTGGTCGATCTCGGCCCTGTGGCCGACATGGTCGCCGGCCTCGACGACCTCCTGCGTTCCGTCGAGGGCTGGACGCCCGAGTCCGTCGCCGAGTGGTGCGGCGTGCCCCCCGAGAAGATCCGCGAGCTCGCCCGTGGCGTCGCCGCCGCCGAGCGGGCCGCCGTCTACGGCCGCATCGGGCTGTGCAACCAGGAGTTCGGGACGCTCGCCTCGTGGCTCGTCGACGTGGTCAACCTGGTCACCGGGCACTTCGACACCGAGGGCGGCCTGATGTTCGGCAAGCCGGTGAGCTCCCCCATCGCCTGGCTGACCGACACCGCCGCCACCGGCGAACCCGAGTTCGGACGCTGGACGAGCAGGGTCCGCGGCGCCCCGGAGATCCTGGGCCAGGTCCCGTGCTCGTGCCTGGCCGAGGAGATCGCCACTCCGGGCGAGGGCCGACTCCACGGCCTCATCACGATCGCCGGCAACCCGGTCATCAGCGTGCCGGAGTCCGACCGCCTCGAAGCCGCGCTCCCGATGCTCGACTGCATGATCTCGCTCGACAACTACCTGAACGAGACCACCCGGTTCGCCCACGTCATCCTCCCCGGACCGTCGCCGCTCGAGACCTCGCACTTCGACGAGCTCATCTGGGGATGGGCGGTCGGGTCGGCGGCGAAGTGGAGCGATCCGCTCTACGCCACCCCGGACGACCAACCCGGCGAGTGGGAGATCCTCTGCCGCCTCGGCTGGTACTGCGCGGGCGGCACGGAGGAGACCTTCGACCTCGCCGCCATCGATGACGGCTGGTTCACCGTCCTGTGCACGATGCTCGGCCGCGACCCCGAGGCCACCCTCCCCCTCTACGACCGGGGCGGGCCGGAGCGGATGATCGACCTCACCGTGCGGATGGGCCCGTTCGGCGACCGCTACGGCGAGAACCCCGACGGCCTGACCCTCGAGAAGATCCGACCCGTCGTCGACGGCATCGATCTCGGACCGATGGTCCCGCGCGCCGCCGAGCTGGTGGGGACGCCGAGCGGGATGATCGAGCTGGCTCCCGACTACATCCTCGGCGACCTCCCCCGCCTGCGTGCCGCCCTCGACGCCCGCCCCGACGGGCTCGTGCTGGTGAGCCGACGCCACCTGCGCTCCAAGAACAGCTGGATGCACAACGTCGATGTCCTCGTGAAGGGCAAGGACCGCTGCACCCTGCTGGTCCACCCCGACGATGCCGCCCGGGCCGGCCTCACCGCCGACACCAGGGCCGTCGTGAGCAGCGAGGTCGGCACGATCGAGGTCCCCGTCGAGATCTCCGACGAGATGATGCCAGGCGTCGTGTGCCTGCCCCACGGCTGGGGTCACGACCGGCCCGGGGCCCGTCTGTCCGTGGCCCGTGAGCACGCCGGGGTCAACAACAACCTGCTCGCCCCCGGCACGTTCGTCGACGTGCTGTCCGGGAACGCCGCGGTGAACGGGATCCCGGTGGAGGTTCGGGCCGCGACGCACCGGTAGCCTCGGCGCCGTGACCTCAACCGCCGTGGTCGAACAGGAGCTCACCACCTGGGTGTTCCTCGGCGCACTGGCGGCCGCCACCGCCGGGATCCTGGCGTTCTACGGACGGACGATCAGCGCCTGGAGCGCTCCCGAGCCGCGGACCGACCTCGTCAGCCCTGGGCACTTCGGGCGCATGCGCGGCGTCGAGCAGGAGGTCGACCTCGGTACCGGTTGGCGCGCCACCGACGACCCGCACGCCGCGTGGCACCTGTGGTGGACACCGACCACGGGCGACATCGTGGGACTGCGCTACGCCGCCCTTCCCCCTCCCCCGGGACCGGCCTACCTCGGCTCGTACCACGGGCGGACCCTCCTCGACCCGGTCGGCGTGCACCACTTCACCGGGATGAAGGTGCTCGGCCGCAGCGGCGACCGTCCCACCCGCGTGGACTGCGAGGCGCTACGGCTCAGGCCCGACGGGCTCGACCTGCTGACGGGCGGCACCCACCGGCGGGTGCCGTCGTTCGAGGAGCACGACGGCGACGAGTGATGCCGGGCGCCACCCGTGTCACCACGTGAGCGAGCTCAGGGTGCTGAACGTGCACACGAAGACCTGACGACCCGGACCGACCGCGGGGAAGAGCACGGACTGCAGCGGGCTCCCGGAGTCGACGCGGAGCACCTCGTCACCGGTGTCGAGGTCGCGGAGCACGATCTGCTCCATCCAGCGCTCGCCGTCGTGATCGAGGGTGAGGACGAGCCCGCTGTCGGGATCGGCGATCAGGTGACTGCCGTGGCCCTGGTCGACCTGCCACCGGCGGGTGAGCGTCCCGTCGTCGGCGATCGAGAACGCGGCCATGACCCCGTTCCCGGTGTCGTAGGCCAGCGCGATGCGTCGCACCGGATCGATCAGCGGCGGGTTGGCCACGACGCCACCGGGGCGACCGCACACGTCGGTGAGGGCGACGTCACCCGTGTCGAGGTCGACGCGCACCAGGTGCAGGGGTGCCGTCGAGCTGCCCTTGTCCCGCAGCGTGCCGGCGTAGGTCTCGCTCCCCGCGCCGTTGTCCAGGAACCACGCCGCGCCGAGCGCGAGGACGGCGTCCCACCCATGGGTCTGACCGGGCAGCGTCCGGTAGCGGGGCCGGAAGGCGTCGTCGAGCGTGAGGGCGAACCCGTTCCACCGCAACCGCCAGACGACGGTGTCCCCCACCACGACGACCGTGTCGCCGTCGCTGGAGAGGCGGGCCACGGAGGGTTCGGGCAGGTCGGCACGGGCCACGACATCCAGCGAGACCGGATCCAGCACCACCAGCTCGCAGGGGGGCGCCCCACGACCCTCGGGCTCCTCGGGGCGCCGACCACCGAAGTCCTTGGTGACGAGGTGGCCGCCGGGCAGGGTGACGAAGCTGTTGTACGGGCGCTCGCGGGGCAGGCGGACCGAGGCCTCGACCACGAGGTCGGGCGACAGCCGGTGGGCATGGCGACCGAAGACCACGTGCAGCGATCCGTCGTCGTGGACACCGATCCCGCCCGGCCACGTCGGACCCCCCGGCAGGTCGTCGATGCGGGCGACGACCTCGAGCGTCTCGGGGTCGATGCGCTCCACCCACGCCGTGCCGTCCGGGCCCATGGTGTGGCCGTGCAGGTACACCGCGCCGGTCGGATGGACGACGACCATCGTGGCGCCGACGGCATCGCGGGATCGCACCTCGGCGGTCGAGGGGTCGAAGCCGGCGAAGGCGCCCGGCCTCGCCTGCAGGCGTCGTGGGCCCCCGTCCTCGGAGGTCCAGGGACCCGAGGGCATCATGCGGCGACGGCCCGGAACGCGATCGGGCCGCGCCCGGCCCCGGAGTGGTCGTCCATGGGTGCCAGGGTGGCACAGCGCTCCCCTCCGACCCGAGGACGTCGACCTGACGCAGCGGTTAGGTTCGGGGCCGTGAAGTTCTCCGTGACCTATCCCCTCGTCGCCGGACCGTACGACCCGACCTTCGTGACCGGTGACGCCATCGTCCGCTTCAGCCGGGCTGCCGAAGCGGCCGGGTTCGACGCCATCAGCTTCACCGACCACCCCGCCCCCACCGACCGATGGCTGAAGGCCGGCGGGCACGATGCCCTCGATCCGTTCGTCGCGCTGTCCTACTGCGCGGCCAGCACCGAGCGCCTCCACCTCATCCCGAACATCCTGGTGCTGCCCTATCGCAACCCGTTCGTGGTCGCGAAGGCCGTGGCCACCCTCGACGTCCTGTCGGGTGGCCGCTTCATCCTCGCCGTGGCCACCGGCTACCTGAAGGGCGAGTACCGCGCCCTCGGCGTCGACTTCGACGAGCGCAACGACCTGTTCGACGAGGCCATCGAGGTGCTCCGGGGGATCTGGACGCAGGACGACTTCGCCTACGACGGTCGGCACTTCACCGCCCGCGGCCAGACCGCCAACCCGAAGCCGACCTCGCCGCCACCGCTCTGGATCGGCGGCAACAGCCGCCTCTCGCGTCGTCGTGTCGCCGCGGTGGGAGACGGGTGGAAGCCCTTCCCTGCCGCAGGAGCGCTGGCCACGACGGCTCGCACCCTTCCGCTCGAGACCACCGCCGACCTCGCGCAGATGCTCGACGAGCTCTGGGTCATGGTCGAGAAGCAGGACCGCGACCCGAGCGAGATCGACATCGCCTTCGGCCCGAACGTCGGTGGCGACCCCCGCGCCGACGACTTCCCGGCCGAGCGCTACCTCGACGAGCTCGGCGAGCTGGCCGCCCTCGGCGTCACCTGGAGCGACGCCAGCGTGTCGGGGGACTCCTTCGAGGGGGCCCTCGAGGGACTCGCGAGCTTCGGCGAGGTCGTCATCCAGCCCTCACGGCGCGGCTGACCCACCGACCACCCGACGGCCTCACTGCTGGGCCATCGTGGTGCGTTCGGCCACGGCTGCCTGCTCGGCGTCCTCGGTCGACCCGGGGGAACGCAGCACGATCTCGAGGCGATGCAGGACGCCGGCGAAGGGGTTGTCGTCGGCGTAGCGCTCGCTGACCGGAGAACCGTGGTCCCGCCCGACGCTGGCGCCGACGCTGGAGATCATGCCCATCACGAACGGGAGCGAGATGGCCCCGCAGGCGATCCCGTCGACGAACAGCTCGGCGCGCCCGGTTCGACCCCGGCGTCGGAAACGCACACCGATGACGCAAGGTCCGACGAGGGACCGGTCTGGTCGACTCCACCACGTGGTGGTCACCGAAGCAGTTGTAGTCGAACACCAGGAGATCGCCCTCGACGAAGAGGCTGAGCCCGGAGTTGGCGTTGCCCATCGCGTAGAGCACGCCGCCCTGCCCGGACCGACGGTCGACGTGTGCGGTCAGGTCCCAGCTGCGACCGGCGATCGCCGCGGCCGCCTGGGGGGGCAGCGGGGCCATCGGGGGGCGGTAGGTGTAGGTGCGACTGGCCGGATGCGTCGAGTGCTCCCTGAAGCGGGCGCCGAACAGCTCGACGGTCCGGTCGTCGAGCGGGAGCACGCCGTGGGCGCTGGCCTCGTCCCACCACAAGGCGATGAGCCGGCTCAACATGTCGGGGTGGGCCGACGCGAGGTCCTCACACTCCGAGGCGTCGGCGCGAAGGTCGTAGAGCTCCCAGCGATCCTCGTCGTACGGCACGCCGGCCTGGTGCCGGGTCACGGCCTTCCAGCCATCGGCGTAGATGGCCCGGTGGCCCATCATCTCGAAGTACTGGACCCGAGGTTCGGTCGGCGCCGCACCGAGAGGCCGGGGCCCGAAGGTGGGGCACAGCGACCGGCCGGCCAGGGGCAGCTGCGGGACCCCCCGGTGCACGGCCGGTGGCGTGATCCCCGCGGCGTCGTAGATCGTGGCGGCCACGTCGGTCACGTACCCGAACTCGTGGCGGACCGATCCCGGGTCGGCGATCCCCGTCGGCCAGTGCACGATCAACGGCACGTGCACCCCGCCCTCGTGGGTGTTCTGCTTGTACCACTTGAAGGGCGTGTTGCCGGCCTGAGCCCATCCCCACGGGTAGTTGGCGTGGCTGTGCGGGCCACCGATGTCGTCGAGGTGGGCGACGGCCTCCTCCGGGTCCTCGAGCAGGAAGTTGAAGTACTTCATCTCGTGGAGCACACCGAAGGGCCCGCCTTCCTGGCTGGCACCGTTGTCGCTCAGCACCATCACGATCGTGTCGTCGAGGACGTCGATGGCGTCGAGCGCCGTGATCAGCCGGCCGATCTGGGCGTCGGTGTGCTCGAGGAAGGCCGCAAAGGCCTCTTGGAGGCGGACGGCCAGCTGCCGCTGGGCGTCGGGGAGGTCGTCCCAGGCCTCGACCCCGGGATTGCGCGGAGCCAGACGGGTGCCGTCGGGCAGCAGGCCCATCTCTCGTTGCCGGTCGAACCATCGCAGCCGCGCCACGTCCCAGCCCTCGTCGTAGCGACCGCGCTGGCGACGCAGGTACTCCTCGGGCGCCTGGTGCGGGGCGTGGGTGGCGCCGAGAGCGAGATAGGTGAAGAAGGGCCGGTCGGGTCGGACCGATGTGGCGTCGTGCACGAACTCGATGGCCTTGTCGACGAGGTCCTCGGTGAGGTGGTAGCCGTCGGCGACCGAGCGGGGCGGGTCGATGCGGTGGTTGTCGTAGACGAGATCCGGCGTGAACTGGTCGGTCTCCCCGTCGAGGAACCCGTAGAAGCGGTCGAACCCGCGCTGCAGCGGCCACTGGTCGAACGGCCCGGCCGCCGATGCCTCGTCCATGGGGCAGAGGTGCCACTTGCCGAGCGCGAAGGTGGCGTACCCCTCGTCGCGGAGGACCTCACCCATCGTCGCGGCCTGGTCGGAGATCTTCCCCCGCATGTGAGGGAAGCCGCTGTCGAAGTTGGCCACCGCCCGCATGCCGACGCTGTGATGGTTGCGGCCCGTGAGCAGCGCGGCGCGCGTCGGCGAGCAGAGCGGCGTGACGTGGAAGTTGGCGTAGCGCAGACCACCGGCGGCCAGAGCGTCGATGTGCGGAGTGGGGATGTCCGACCCGAAGCAACCGAGGTGGGCGAAGCCGAGGTCGTCCAACAGGATCACGACCACGTTGGGCGCGTCGTCGCCGGGGTGGGGCGGGGTCGGCCACCACGGCGTGGAGTCGTGGTGCGTGGTGCCGATCGCTCCCTCCCCTTCGGGCGCTCGCTGCGTCATCACCGGCCCCCCTCCCGCCGCCGAGAGGCGGACCTCGACCCACCGGGCCCGAGACGATTGACAGTAGTGCCGCACCTTCTTAGCGTCCCCGCATGAGCGCTCCGATCCCGACCACCCTCCGATCGTGACCGACAACGCTCGGCGCGTGGCCCTCGTGGCCGACGCCGCCCACTACGTCGGTCCCGACCTGGCCCGCCTCCTGGCCCACCGAGACCACGACCTCGTGCTGGGTGAGGCATCTCCGGAGCTGGCCGACGAGCTCGTGTCGGTGGGCGTCGAGGTCGTCGTGGTCGAGGGCGTGGCCGACCTCTCGCGCCCGGGTGCCGCCGAGTCCCTGGTCGATGCGGCACTGACCCGCTTCGGACGCCTCGATGCGGCCGCTGCCGCATCGGGACGCATCATCGGCGGCCGGTTCGTCGACTCGACGGCCGACGACTTCGCGACGGTCATCGACGGCTGCATGCTGGCGCCGTACCACTTCCTGAAGGCGGTCGTCCCGCCCATGGTGGCGCAGGGCTCGGGCCAGGTCCTCGTGATCACGAGCGCCGCGGGAGCGCGCCCGACACCGGGGGTCCCCCTCTACTCCGCGGCGCGCGCGGGCGCCACGATGCTCACGAGGAACGTGGCCGGCGAGGTGGCCCGCGCCGGGGTGCAGGTGAACGCCGTGGGCACGAACTACATGGACTTCCCCGAGTTCCTGCGCGCCACCGGCGCGACCGACCCGGCCGTCCGAGAGCAGATCGAGGCCCAGGTGCCCATGCGGCGCCTCGGCACGATGACGGAGTTCGCCGCGTTCTGCGGCGTCTTCCTCGACGGCACGAGCAACTTCACCACCGGCCAGTTCGTCGCCTATGCCGGCGGCTGGGCCTGAGCCACGGGAGACCCGATGACCGACCTCACGCTCGACTCGCTGCAGCGCAGGATGGCGGCCATGCACGGCCTCTACTACCAGGCCGTGTCGACCATGGACCTCGAGCACGTCAACCACTTCGAGCGTGAGGGCGTGCTGCCCATCGCGTTCTCGCTGTTCCACTACACGAACATGGAGGAGGTGGGGTTCCTGCTCCTCACCGGCGCAGGCTCCCCTCTGGGGGGAGGCGTGGCAGGGGAAGGTCAAGATGGCGATCGACGACCACGGCAAGCACCGAACGGTCGACGAGATGGTGCACCAGCGCATCGGTGACTACGACGCGTTCAAGGCCTACCAGCGCGGCGGTGTTCGACCGGACCGAAGCGTGGCTGGCCGACCTCGATCCCGGCGAGTTCACCCGGGTCGTGATCCCGCGTCCCTTCCCCGACCAGGTCGCCACGACCTACAGCGCACGGGTGGCGGGCCCCGAGGGCATCACGGTGCTCGACGGCACCGAGTGCTGGCTCTACCAGCACGGGCTGCGCCACATGGGCGAGATCGAGCTGGCGAGGGGCCTGGTCGGTCTCGGCGGGATGACCAGCTGACGCCCGGTCGGCTCAGCGAGCCGGGTCGTCCATCGACACGGCGACGTCGACGTCGTCGACCTGGACCACCGTGCCGGCCGGGCCGCACCACCGACAGGACACGTCCTCGACCTGCTCGTCGAGGACCTCCTCGTGCTCGACGTCGAGCTCACCGCCGACCGAGTAGTGGTGGTAGGCCCGGGTGCGCCGGGTGGTGGTCACGTCGAACCGGGTCAGGTTTCCGCACGAGGAGCAGCGGTAGCGGGGGGCGGGCACGACGAGGATCCTAGCGATCGCCTCCCCGGACGAGCGTCGGTGCGACACCCCGACGGCGCGTCCGAGACCCTCACCGGCGAGCGAGCGGCTCGCGGGAGGCGAACCGGCCGACGGACTCCGGCGGAGCCGGCCCCTCCGCCCCCTGAGCGAACACTTGTGCGGAGAACAGATGTTCGGGCACACTGGGAGGATGGCGCGGCGCTCGGGGCAGATGACACTCGACGATCTGGGCACGCCGTTGCGCGACGTCACCTTCTGCGTCGTCGATCTCGAGACCACGGGCGGCTCCGCGGCCACGTGCGGCATCACCGAGGTCGGGGCCGTCAAGCTGCGCGGCGGCGAGTGCCTCGGCACCTTCCAGACCCTCGTCAACCCGGGCTGCGCCATCCCGCCCAACATCACCGTGCTCACCGGCATCACCCAGTCCATGGTCGTGCCGGCGCCGCGCATCGAGACCGTCCTGCCGGCCCTGCTGGAGTTCATCGGCGACGCGGTGGTGGTGGGCCACAACGTCCGCTTCGATCTGGGCTTCATCCGCGCCGCCCTCGAACGCAGCGGGCGCCCGCCCCTCGACAACCGCAGCGTCGACACCGTCGCCCTGGCCCGACGCCTCGTCCGCGAGGAGGTCCCGAACTGCAAGCTCGGCACGCTGGCCAGCCGGTTCCGCCTCGCCCACCAGCCGGCCCACCGCGCCCTCGACGACGCGCTGGCCACCGGCGACCTCCTGCACCTCCTGCTCGAGCGCGCCGGGAGCCTCGGCGTCACCGGGCTCGACGACCTGCTCAGCCTGCCCACCATGGCCGGCCACGCCCAGGCCGCGAAGCTCCGCCTCACCGAGCACCTCCCCCGTGCGCCGGGTGTGTACCTCTTCCGTGACGCGAGGGGCGATGTGCTCTACGTCGGCAAGGCCACCGACCTGCGGGCCCGGGTGCGGTCCTACTTCTCCGCCGACGACCGGCGAAAGGTCGGCGCCCTGCTCCGCGAGACCGTGCGGATCGACCACGTCGAGCACCCGCACACCCTCGCCGCCGCCGTGCACGAGGTCCGCCTCATCCACCGGTTCTCGCCCCGCTACAACCGTCAGGCGCGCGACTGGGGCCGCTACGTCTACGTGAAGCTCACGCTGAACGAGGCCTTCCCCCGTCTCTCCGTGGTCAGAGAGGCGCGTGACGACGGTGCCCTGTACCTCGGGCCGCTGGGGTCCCGCCGGGCGGCGAACCTGGTCGTCGACGCCATCCACACGGCCACGCCGTTGCGCCGCTGCACCACCCGGGTCGGTCGTACTCCGAGCCGCACCGCCCGCTGCGCCGCGGCCCAGCTCGGCGTCACCGTGTGCCCGTGCGCCGGCGACGTCGCCCCGGCGGACTACCAGCCGGTGGTCGACCGGGTGGTGCGCGGGCTGCGCCACGAACCCGAGCTCCTGCTGGCCCCGTTGAAGGAGCGCCTCACCACGTTGGCCGCCGCCGAACGCTTCGAGGAAGCCGCCGACGTGCGCGACCGTGCCGGCGCCCTGGCCGCGGCCCTGCGCCGCCAGCGCCGCCTCGACACCCTGCGCCGGGCAGGCACGCTCCGCGTGCTCCTCCCCGGACGGGGCGGAGCCGAACTCGTCGCCGGGCGGCTCGACCGGGTGTGGGGACCCGACGACGACCCCGACGGGCACCTGCCGGCGACCGCGGAGCCCGACGCCGACCCGCTCGCACCCCTGCGCCGAGACCGTGCCGACGAGCTGTTGTGCATCGCCGCCTGGCTCGACCGGACCGCCGAGCGGATCGTGCTCGATCGCTGCGACGGGGAGCTCACGTCACCGCTGCCGGCGCTGCCGTCGTTCGCGCCGGCCAAGGTCCCGACTGCGCCACGACACCGAACAGAGGTCCCGGTACCCTGAGAACACCATGCGAAGCGTGCTGCTGTTCCTCCTGGCCTTCCTCACCACCTGGATCGTCCTCGTCACGTTGGCCGTGCTGGTCCTGCGCTGGCGGCTCCAGCGGCGCAACCGGGTCAGCCCAGCGGTCAAGAGCCCGGCGCCGCTGCACTGGTTGGTCTCCCCTACCCAGACCGCCCGCCTGCACCGACGGCTCCAGGGGGCGGTCGCCGACATCCACCTCGCCCCGACGCAGCGTCGGCGACGCGGGCCGACCACCCCGTCCTCTGTCGACGAGTTCCGTCGCGAGCTCGAGTACCAGGCCGTCGAGCTCGACTACCACCTGGTCATCGCCGCCCGTCATCCCCGACGCCAGCGGCGCCCGTTGGTGGCCTCGCTCGACGCCCAGGTGACCCAGGTCGAACAGCTCTCGGTCCGGCTCTCCCGGATGGCCCGACCGGCCGGCGTGGCGCCCTCCGGATGGGATGTCGCCGAACAGCCTCCCGAGGTCCTGGCCCGCCTCTCCCGACAGCTCGACATGCTCGACGAGGCATCCGACGAGCTGACCGAGATCGAGCGAGCGGCCGGACTGGTCGACGTCGACGGCCTGCTGGGACGAGCGACCGAGAACGGTCCGGTCGAGGTCGGGCGCCCGGTGTCGGTGTGGTCGGCCACCGACGTGCGCAGTGGCGCCGGGGAGCTGGAAGCGTCCGACGAACCTCGCCGCTGAACCGTTCCACGACGCCCGGCCCGGGACGGCCTTCTTGATGCGCCCGACGCTTCGGTGTCAGCCCTGCGAGGCCGTGACCAGACGATCCAGCACCTTCGCCGCTGCACCCGACTCGACCGAGCGAACGGCGAGGGTCAACCCGTCACCGAGGGCGTCGACCACCCCGGCCACCACCAGAGCCGCAGCGGCGTTGAGGACCACGATGTCGCGGTAGGCACCTGGCTCACCCGCCAGGACACGACGGGCGATCGCCGCGTTCGTCGCCGGATCCCCGCCGGCGACCGCCGAAGGATCGACCTCGGTCAGCCCGAGGTCACCGGGTCGCAGCTCGTAGGTCTCGACGGTCCCGTCGCGGAGCTCGTGGATCGAGGTCGGCCCGGTCGTGACCAGCTCGTCGGTGCCGTCGTGGCCGCTCACCACCATCGCGCGGGGGGCCTGTCGCTCCTGGAGGACGCCGACGACCAGCGGGGCCAGGGCGGGATCGCTCACGCCGAGCACCTGACGGGTGACCCGAGCGGGGTGCGACAGCGGGCCCAGGATGTTGAACACGGTCGGGATCCCGAGCTCGGCGCGCACCGGGCCGGCGTGGCGCATCGCCGGATGGAAGGCGCGGGCGAAGCAGAAGCCCACGCCGGCCTGCTCGACGCAACGGGCCACGCCCTCGCCGTCGAGGTCGACGACCACGCCGAGGGCCTCGAGCACGTCGACCGACCCCGAGGTCGACGACGCCCTGCGGTTGCCGTGCTTGACCACCCGCGCCCCGGCCCCCGCAGCCACGAGGCTGGCCATGGTCGACACGTTGAGGGCATGGGCACGGCGGCTCGGTGCCCCGCCGGTGCCGACGATGTCGACGGCATCGGGACCCGGAGGCAACACGATCGGGGCGGCAGCCGCGAGCATCACGTCGACCATCGCCGAGACCTCGGCCACGCTGGCTCCCTTGGCCCGCAGGGCGGCCAGGAAGGCGCCGAGCTGGGCGTCGGTGGCCTCACCGGCCAGGATCGCCCGCAGGGCGGCGCCGGCCTGCGCGGGCTCGAGGTCGTGACCTTCGGTCAGTCGGCCCAGCACGCCCGGCCAACCGCCCAGGGGATCGAGCTCGGAGGTGTCCTGATCGGTCACACGGGCCCGCGCAGACGCCGCGTCAGGCCGTGCGGCGACGCTGTCGGATGATGCGACGACGCTCGCGTTCGGTGGCGCCGCCCCAGACGCCGTCCTTCTCCCGCACGGCGAGGGCGAACTCGAGGCAGGCCTCGCGCACCGCACACTGATCGCACACCGCCTTGGCCTCGGTGGCGTCGAGCTCGTCGTCGGACGATGGATAGAAGATCTCGGGATCGAGACCCTGGCAGGCGGCTTTGGAGCGCCAAGGTTGGTTCATCGGGAGAGCCCAGCTCCTCCGCTGAAGCGGTGGTCGGCAACAGGACGTTCGAGTATCACGCGCGCCGCGCACACAAGTCCAAACGAGCCGCTTTTCCTGCCTCTCGACCGCCCGGTGGGTGTCCGCGGCGAGGGTCGAGCTCGGACCGGGGTGCCTGACGCTCACCCCACCCGCGGCGCGGTGACCGGGTCAGCCCCGCAGGTCGGCGAGGAGCTCGGCGCAGGTCTCGGGGCCCAGCTCGAGCTCGAAGGCGTAGTTGGGGTGGGTGAGCGCCACGACGACGGGGCCGGTGGCGAAGGCCTCGACCTGGGCCGGGGTGAGCGACCAGCCGATGTAGTGGACCGACGCCGTGATCTCGTCGCGGGTGAGCTGGGCGTCGTGATCCGGGTCGGGCAGGCAGGCGACGGCCTCGGCCTCGGGGCCGAGGCGCAGCTCGACGGACCGCTCGACGCCGACCAGCTTGGGCAGCCACTCCCGCAGCTCGGCCTCGTTGGTGAGCTCGATGAACATCGTGGCCGAGAGGTGGCCCGGCTCGGGGATGAGCGGGTTGTAGGCCCGCAGCTCGGCCTCGATGCCCTCGTCGGAGATGATCTTCTCGACGCGGGCCATCTCCTGGATCTGGAAACGGATGGTGTCGCGGTTCTCGAACACGAACGTGACGATGGGGCCGACATGGACCCGACGCCGGCTCTTGAGGTCGATGACGTGGGCCCGGAACTCGGCCCGTTCGCGCTCGTAGGCGCGGAGGTCGGTGATGTCGTCGATGGTGAGCTTGGACATGGTCATGGCTCCTCGGGGATTCCGTAGGCGCGGGCGACGACCTGCAGGGGGTGCACCGGCTGGGTGCCGACCTCCTGGAAGATGCCGCCGTTGGCGAGGTGGCAGTCGCCGGCGATCGCGTCGTTGCCGGCGGCGGTGATGGCGTCGGCCATCTTCTTGGCGACCTTGCGGCTCATGTCGTAGTTCTGCTCGCGGTACCCCCAGGTGCCGTCGATGGCGGAGCACTCGGCGACGAGGGTGATCTTGGTGCCCGTGAGCTTCATGAGATCGCGGCTGCGCAGGCCGATGTTCTGCGCTCGCAGATGGCAGGGCGCGTGGTAGGTGATGGTCTCCGGGACCTCGCCGACGAAGTCGGTGTCGAGGGCGGTGTCGTCGGCCTTGTGGACCTTCATCAGGTACTCGGCGGCGTCGAAGGTGTGCTCGGCCACCAGCTCGGCGTCGGGACCGCCGATGTAGTCGACGTAGTCGTTCTTCAGCACGTACCCGCAGGTCGGCTGGGGCACGACGATGTCGTTTCCGGCGCGCACGGCGTCGGCGAGGACCTTGACGTTCTTGCGGCCCTGCTCGACGAACGTGTCGACCTCCCCCTCGTGCAGCCAGGGGGCCCCGCAACAGACCTGGCCCGACGGCAGCGTGCACTCGATGCCGTTGCGCTCGTAGACCTTCACCATGTCCTTGCCGATGTCGGGGTTCTGGTACTCGACGAGGCAGGTGGGGAACAGGGCGACCCTGCCCTGCGCGCCGTCGACCGCTCGGGGCTCGGTGCTGCGACGCTTCTTGAACCACGTCGAGAACCGTGTGCGGGTGAAGGGCGGCAGGACACGCTGCGAGGCGATCCCGACGGTCTTCTCCATCACCTTGCGGGTGAACGAGCCCGGCGTCCCGGTGGTGGCGTTGGCCAACGGGGCGGTGACGCCGCTGGACAACTTGCCGAGCAGGTCCGTGCGCCCGAGGGCCTGGTTGAGGACCTTCTCCTTGCGGGTGATCTCGCCGTTGCGCACCCGGGTCTGCTGCGCCCGCAACATGAGCCGGGGGAAGTCGAGGTTCCAGTCGCTCTGGCCGGGGATGTAGGGGCAGTTGATGTAGCAGAGCTTGCAGTTGAAGCACTCGTCGACGACCTGGTCCTGCTGACCGGGCGTCATCCTGGCGGCGTCCTGGTCGTCGTGGACGTCGATGAACTCGAACAGGGTGGGGAACGCCGTGCAGTACTTGAAGCACAGGCGACATCCGTGGCACAGGTCGTAGACCCGGGTGAGCTCGTCGCGCAGGTCGAGCTCGTCGAAGTACTTGGGGTGGAACGGGTCGTACGTGGTGGTCACAGGTGTCCTCGCTGGCAGTCTGGCGTCATGCGGTCGAGAGGGTCCGGGGGCGACGCAGGACGTCGCCCGCACGATGTCGGACCGAGGGTGGCCGCCCCGGGAGGGGCGACCACCCGCAGGTCGTCAATCCGGCGAAGCGGCGCTCAGGAGATGGACGCGAGGCCCTCGGTGAAGCGGCCGGCGTGGCTCTTCTCGGCACGGGCGAGGGTCTCGAGCCACTCGCTCACCTCGGCGAAGCCCTCTTCGCGGGCGGTCTTGGCGAACCCGGGGTACATCTCGGTGTACTCGTAGGTCTCACCGGCGATCGCCGACTTGAGGTTGTCCTCGGTGGGGCCGACGGGCTCGTCGGTCACCGGGTCGCCGACCTGGGCGAGGAAGTCGAAGTGACCGAACGCGTGGCCGGTCTCGCCCTCGGCGACCGAGCGGAACAGCGCGGCGACGTCGGGGTAGCCCTCGACGTCGGCCTTCTGGGCGAAGTAGAGGTAGCGGCGGTTGGCCTGGCTCTCGCCGGCGAACGCTTCCTTGAGGTTCTCTTGGGTCTTGGAGCCCTTGAACTCAGCCATGGGTGTGGTTGTCTCCTGATGAGTGGATGGAGCCGGCCGGCACGTGCCGGACGACGACGGATCCCGGGTCGGACCCGGGGTCTTGCTCGCCTCCGGCGGCGCGGCACGCAGCGCACCGGCCCCGGAAGACGATCTCGGTGCCCGAGACCTCGAAGCCATGATCGAGGTCGGTGGGCAGACGAACACCGGCGAACGTGTCCTCGACGTCCTGGACGCGGCCGCACGACGTGCACACCAGGTGGTGGTGCGCGTCGACGTTCGGGTCGAAGCGGGTGGACCCGGTGCCCAGCTCGAGCTCACCGATCTCACCCATGGCGGCGAGGTCGTGGAGCGTGGCGTAGACCGTGCGCAGCGAGACCGTGGGGATCTCCTGCACGACACGGGTGTACACCGCCTCGGCGGTCGGGTGCTCGTCGTTGTCGTGCACGGCCCGGAAGACGCTCTGGCGCTGAGGAGTGACCTTCAGGCCACGGGACCGGAACAGGTCGGTCAGCTCGTCGGGTGTCCTCACCGGACGGGACGCTACACCAGTTTTCAATCGTTGTTACCTAACCAGCGGAGAGAAACCTGACCCTGGAGGCGGCCGCGCGGGGCGCATCCGCCTCGACACACGGAGGCGGCGAGGATCTTCCTAAGCTCCTCGTGTGATCACCGGCGCCTTCGACCGACCCGATGCCCTGCGCCGCCTGGCGGAGACCCGTTTCGACGTGGTGGTGATCGGCGGAGGGATCACCGGGGTCGGGTGCGCCCTCGACGCCGCATCGCGCGGGCTGCGCACCGCGCTCGTGGAACGCGACGACTTCGCGTCGGGCACGTCGTCGAAGTCGTCCAAGCTGGTCCACGGCGGCCTGCGCTACCTCCAGCAGGGCGACGTCCGGCTCGTCTACGAGGCGCTGCTCGAACGCCAGCGCCTGCGGCACAACGCCCCCCACCTCGTCAAGACGCTGCCGTTCCTCATCCCGATCTTCGCTCGCGACGGGGTGGTCGACAAGAAGCTGGCGCGGGCCATGGGCAGCGCGATGTGGATGTACGACCTCACCGGCGGAGCCCGGATCGGCAAGCTCCACAAGCGGGTGTCGGTCGACGAGGCCATGGCCCACTTCCCGACGTTGCCCCGTGAGCGCCTGCGTCCGTCGTACCTGTACTACGACGCGCGGGCCGACGACGCCCGGCTCTGCCTGACCGTGGCCCGCACCGCCGCCATCGACTTCGGGGCGGTGGTGACCAACGGCGCCGCGGTGACCGGGCTGCGCAAGGACGACGCCGGCAGGGTGACCGGGCTCGAGGTGAGCGCCGACGGGAGGACCATCGACGTCGGCCACCGAGGCCGTCATCAACGCCACCGGGGTCTGGGCCGACGAGGTCCGTGCGCTCGACCGCCCTGGCTCGGCCCCGACGATCCGTCCCGCGAAGGGCATCCACATCACCGTCCCGTGGCACAAGGTGCGCAACGACATCGCCGCCGTGATCCCCGTGCCCGGCGACAAGCGCTCGGTCTTCGTGGTGCCCTGGGGCGACTTCACCTTCATCGGCACCACCGACACCGACTACGACGGTCCGATCGACGATCCGCAGTGCACCGAGGACGACGTCGCCTACCTCCTCGCCGCCATCAACGGGTCCACCAGCGCGTCCGTCGGTGTCGACGACGTCGTGGGCACGTGGGCCGGCCTGCGGCCGCTCGTGGCCAGCGTCGAATCGGGGCGCACCGCCGACCTGTCCCGACGCCACAAGGTCCAGCGCGCCGACAGCGGCATCGTCACCATCACCGGCGGCAAGCTCACGACCTACCGGGAGATGGCCGCCGACACGGTCGACGAGGTGCTCGCCCACGTCCTCGGGGCCCGCGCCGTCGAGCGGGCGCAGCGCCACAGCCGGACCCGTCGCCTCCGGCTGCGGGGCGCCGAGGGCTACGACCGCCTCATGGCCGAAGCCGACACCGTCTCCCCCCTCGGGGGCGACGTCGTGCGCCACCTGGCCGACCGCTACGGCGACGAGGCCCGCACCGTGGCGGTCATGGCCGAGCGTGACCCCGACCTGGCGAAGCCCCTCGTCCCCGGTCTGCCCTACCTGCGCGCCGAAGCGGTGTACGCCGCCCGCTACGAGATGGCGCGCACCCTCGACGACGTGCTGAGCCGGCGCACCCGGGCGCGCCTGTTGGCCCGCGACGACTCGGCGGCGATGGCCGCCCAGGTCGCCGACCTGCTGGCTCCCGAGCTCGGCTGGGACGCCGAGGAGTGCCGCCGCCAGATCGCCGCGTACACGGCGTCGGTCGACGAGGAGCGCACGAGCCCGCACCTCCCCGAGGTCGCGCTCGATGCCGCCCTCGGGGCCTGACGTGCCCGCTCCCACCGAGGCACCCGGGCCCGACGACGGACGCCGCGCACCGCTCGTGATCGCCCCCACGGCGCCGGATCCCGTCGGGCCGGGTCTCCCCACGCCGGCCATCGCGCTGGCCGGACCCCCCGAGGCGACGACGGCCCGTCTCGGCGGGCGCCGCGTCGAGGTCGACGACGCGCTGCTCGACCGCCTGCGCTCGGCGTGCGCCGACGTGAGCGTCGACGCCGGCACCCGGGCCGAGGCCAGCCGCGACTGGTGGCCGCTCGCCATGACGTGGGCCCTCGACAACACCGTCGCCGGACTGGCCGCCGCCGTCGCCCGACCGTCCTCGGACGACGAGGTCGCGGCGCTCCTGGCCATCTGCGACGAGGCCCGCGTACCGGTCACCCCGGCGGCCGGGCGCAGCGGCGTGGTCGGTGGCTCGGTGCCGGTGTTCGGGGGCGTCGTGCTCGACCTCTGCGGCCTGAGCGGCATCCGCGACGTGGACGACACGTCGCTCGTGCTCGACGTCGCCGCCGGCACCTTCGGCGACCACCTGGAGGAGGAGCTGCGCCGCGAGCACCACCTCACGGTCGGCCACTGGCCCCAGTCCATCGCGCTGTCCACCGTCGGGGGTTGGCTGGCCTGCCGCGGGGCCGGACAGCTCTCGAACCGCTACGGCAAGGCCGAGGACATGGTCGTCGGCCTCGACGTGGTGCTGGCCGACGGGCGCCGCATCACGACCGGGGGCAACGCCCGTCAGGCGGTGGGACCGGACCTGACCCAGCTGTTCGTCGGCTCGGAGGGGACGCTGGGGGTGATCACCGGCGCCCGGATGCGGCTGCACCCGGCACCCACCGCCGAGGCCCGATCGGCCCACGGGTTCGCCACCTTCGGCGAGGGCCTCGACGCCTGCCGCCGGATCCTGCGACGCGGTGCGACGCCCGCCGCGCTCCGGCTCTACGACGCCGCCGAGGCCGACCGATCGTGGTCGACCGGCGAGCGAGCGGTGCTCCTCGTGCTCGACGAGGGCGACCCGGTGCTCGTCGAGGCCGCCATGGCCGTGACCGAACAGGAGTGCCGGCACGCCGAGCGTCTCGACGACGAGCTCGTCGCCCGCTGGCACGGCCACCGCAACGACGTGTCCGCGCTCGAGGCCCTCGTGTCGCGCGGCTACGTCGTGGACACGATGGAGATCACCGGTCGGTGGTCCGCGCTCGACGACATCTACGCCGCAGCGACGTCGGCGTTGTCCGCGGTCCCCGGTGTGGTCGCGGCGTCGGCCCACCTGTCGCACAGCTACAGCGACGGCGCCTGCCTCTACTTCACCTTCGCCGGCAGACCATCGACCGACCCCAGCACCGACGACAAGGTCGCCTTCTACCGGGCGTGCTGGGACGCCGGCACCGGAGCCGTGCTCGACCGGGGCGGGTCGCTCAGCCACCACCACGGGATCGGCCTGAACCGGGCGCGCTTCATGGCCGAGGCCCTCGGTGCCGGAGGACTCGACACGCTGACCGCCGTGAAGCGGGCCCTCGACCCCCACGGCATCCTGAACCCCGGCAAGCTCGGACTCCCGTCTCCCTTCGGCGACCCCGGCTGGCCCGCCGCCCCCGGAGCGGCCCCGTGAACGTCATCGATCGCAGGGTCCTCGTCGCCGGTGCGGTGGCAGGCCTCTTCTTCGCCCTCCCGGCAGCGGTCGTCCGCCAGGCCGCCGGTGGCGGCTCGTGGCTGTCCCCGATCATGCTCGGCGTCGTCCTGTTCAGCGGCGCCCTCGCCGGCTTCGCCGCAGCTCGTCCCCTCCCGCCGAGGGCGTTGATGCACGGGGCGTTGGCCGGGGCGATCACCTTCCTCGGCGCCCAGCTCGTGTACACCCTCTGGACGAGAACGATCCCCAACCCGATCGCCCTCACGTTCTGGCTGCTCTCCTTCGCCTCCCTCGGCGCGATCGGGGCGTGGGTGGCGCTCTGGCGGTCGGCGAACACCCAGAAGGAGGCACCGTGAGCATCCTCGTCGTCGATGTGGGCACGTCCGGCGTGCGGGGATCGGTGGTGCGCCCCGACGGCACCGTCGACGGCGAGCACCGACGCCAGGTGCTGCCGATCAGCCCGGCCCCGGGGCTCGTGGAGTTCGATGCGACGGCCATGGCCGACGCCGCCCTGGACGTCGCCCGGTCGGCGCTGCGCGACGCCGGCCCCGTGATCGGTGTGGGCATCGCCAACCAGCGGGCGTCGGTCGTGGTCTGGGAGCGCTCGACCGGCACCCCGGTGGGCCCGGGCCTCGGCTGGCAGGACCTGCGCACCGTGGGCGAGTGCCTCGTCCTGCAGGGCCAGGGCCTGCGACTGGCCCCCAACCAGTCCGCCACCAAGGTCGCCAACCTGCTCGACACCTACGACACCGGGCGCACCCGCGACCTGTGCGTCGGCACCGTCGACGCCTGGATCGTCTGGAACCTGACCGAGGGCCGGGCCCACGTCACCGATCCCACCAACGCCGCCGTCACGGGCCTGCTGGACCCGTCCGCCACCCGCTGGGACACGACCACGCTCGACATCCTGCGCATCCCGCTCGCGGCGATGCCCACGCTCGTCGACTCCTCCGGGGTGCTGGGCGACGCCACCGCGCTGCCCGGGGCACCGCCGGTGTGTGGCCTCGCCGGCGACCAACAGGCATCGCTCATCGGCCAGGGATGCGTACACCCGGGGCCGGCGAAGATCACGTTCGGCACCGGAGGCATGCTCGACCTCGTCACCGGCCCGAGCCGACCCGTCGCCGCAACCCGTTCCGAGGGCGGGACGTTCCCGATCGTGACGTGGCGCCGCGGCGACGACACGACGTGGGGCCTCGAGGCGATCATGCTCTCGGCGGGCACGAACGTCGAGTGGCTGCGCGACGACATGGGGCTGCTCGACACCGTGGCCCAGTCCCACGAGGTCGCGCAGGGCTGCGCCGACACCGAAGGCGTCGTCTACGTCCCGGCCCTGCTCGGGCTCGGCACGCCCCAGTGGGACTACGGCGCCCGCGGGACCCTGCTCGGCCTCACCAGGGGCACCAGCCGCGCGCACGTCGTGCGCGCCGTGCTCGAAGGGGTGGCCCACCGCGGTGCCGACCTGCTCGCCGCCGCCGAGACCGACGCCGGCCGCCCGGTCGACTCCCTGCGCATCGACGGGGGGATGAGCGACAACCCGACGTTCGTGCAGGCCCTCGCCGACGCCACCGGCCGCCCGGTCGAGGTGTCTCCCGTGACCGAGGCGACGACGCTCGGAGCCGCGTTCCTGGCCGGGCTGTCCCTCGGCACGTGGGCCGGCTGGGACGACGTCGCCGCCACCTGGCGCCCTCGCGCCGTCGTCGAACCGGGGGCACCGCTCGACCGTGAGCGCTGGCAGCGGGCCGTCGAGCGCGCTGGCGGCGTGGTTCCCCGAGTTGTCGGGACTCGACTTCTGAGCCCCCGGCCCGCCGAGACGCCGGGTCGTGGCTCTGCTGCGGACACCTGACGGAGGGCACGGTCCACCGCACCGGGTCGGGTACGGTCCTGACCGGGCCGGAACGTCGCGACCCGATGTGATCGAGACCCCGGTCCTGAGCAAAGGTGGTGGCGTCGTGGTGCGCCGCACCCACGCCGCACGCCACGAACCGTTGGACCACCCGTACCGAAGAGGACACACCATGTCGATGAGGATCCGCCGGATGGTGGACGAGGTTGACGAGCAGCACCGTGAAGGGATGCGCACCATCCAGGAGGACCTGGCTGCGCTGCACCTCGAGCGGAGCGACCAGGCGCTGGTCGACTCCCGCCGCAGCTTCGTGCGCAACCTCGGGGTCGGCGCCGTGGCCTTCGGTGCCGTCGCCGTGAGCGGCGTGGCCCTGGCCCAGACCGTCGCCGCGCAGGCCGCCGACACCACGCCTGCCCGACCTCTCCGCCGACGACCTCGCCCTCGTCACGTTCGTCGAGACGCTCGAGCTGGCCGCGGCCGCCGCCTACCAGGTGGCCGTCGACGACAACGTGCTCGACACCCGTGCCGCCGAGACCGCCAGGATGTTCGGCCGCCACCACCTCCAGCACGCCGAAGCCATCCGTGGTCTCATCCCCAAGGAGCTGTGGAGCTTCTCCCCGAACCAGGCCGTCGTCGACGCCGTCGTCCCCCAGCTCAACGACGCCACCGACCAGAACGCCGTGCTCGAGGTGCTCTACGGCGTCGAAGAAGGCGCTGCGGCCACCTACCTGAAGGCCCTCGGCGTCGTCGACTGGGTCGTCGCCGGCCCGGCCGCCACGATCCTGCCGATCGAGTCCCAGCACGCAGTGGTCCTCGGTCAGCTCGCGGACCTCCCCGAGACCAGTTGGATGCCCGCCTTCGGCACCGAGCAAGCGGCGTTCGACCCGGCCGAGTACCCGGCCGGTTGACGGCGAACAGGATCGAGAGGAAACCCCTGATGACACCCGACCTCCCGAACGACGAGATCCGTCGCCAACTGCGCGAGTCCGACCGCGAGCACCGTGCCGCGATGCCCGGGCTGGCGTCGTGCCCTCCGCCGCGCCTTCGATCCCTCCTCCGATGCGACGTCGAGCGACCGGGCCGAGCTCCTCGGCGTGCCCACCCGCCGGGCCTTCCTCGGCAGCGCGGCCGTGCTGGCCGCCGGCGGCGTGCTCGTGGCCTGCGGTTCGAGCAGCGACGAGCAGATCGCCATCACCGGCTCCATCCCGGCCGCGCCCGACTCGTCCACCACGACGGCGCCCGGCTCCGCCGAGGGTGACGTGGTCATCGCCTCCACCGGGCAGTCGCTCGAGCTCCTCGCCGTCGAGGTGTACCAGACGGCGCTCGACTCCGGGCTGCTCACCACCCCGGCCATCATCCAGACCGCAGAGCTCTTCCAGAGCCAGCACGCCGAGCACGGCGAGGCCATCGGCGCCGCACTGGTCGACCTCGGTCAGCCCGAGGTCACCGAACCCAACCAGTACGTGCTCACCGAGGTCGTCCAGCCGGGGATCGACGAGCTGACCGACGAGATGTCCGTCGTCGCGCTCGCCCTCGCCGTCGAGGACCTCGCCGCCTCGACGTACGTGAAGAACACGCCCGTGCTCACGCTGCCCGAGCTGCGGTCTGGCCGTCATGTCGATCGGCGGCGTCGAGGCCCGTCACATGGCCGTGCTGCGCGGCGTCCTCGGCACCGTGCAGGTGCCGGGTGCGTTCTTCCGCACCGGAGCCGCCGCACCGGAGAAGGCGCTCATCACCTGAACCGGCCACGCTTCCCCGGTGGCCACCGCCATCGCCATCGGAGCCGGACGATGGCACACTGGGGGCGATGGTGAGTCGGCCGGGTGACCGCGGTCCGGCGCCGCATCCGTGCGGTGACCGGGTCGAGGAAAGTCGGGACTCCGCAGGGCAGGGTGCTGGCTCACGCCAGTCGGGGCGACCCGAAGGAAAGTGCCACAGAGAACAGACCGCCGATGGCCGACCGGGCAACCGGGCGGCACAGGCAAGGGTGAAACGGTGCGGTAAGAGCGCACCAGCGTCCGGGGCGACCCGGGCGGCTCGGTAAACCCCACCCGGAGCAAGGCCGAATGTCGGGCACGGGCGGCCCGTCCGCTCCCCCGGGAGCAACCCGCTGGTAGGCCGCACAGATGGATGGTCACCGAAGCGCCGGGAGGCGTGGAACAGAATCCCGCTTACAGGCCGACTCACCATCACCACCAGCGGAATCGTCCTGAACAGGTGCTCTGACCTGGGGAAATAGCGTGTCGTTCCAGTTCTGAAGGTCGGGGCCGGTCTCGCTCGGGTCGACGCCTGCGGGTCTCGGCCGGGCACGTGCGGCAGCGCCGGATGCCCTTCGGGCTCACGTGGGTCGAGCCGGTCGCCACATGCGCCTTGTTGGCTCTGCCTGACCCTCGACCTACGGAAACCGAGTTGACCTGATGGGACTCGAACCGACAGAGCCGCGGCCGTCTCAGCCGATGTCTGCCATCATCGACTCGGCCGTGACTGTTGGGAGCCTGCATGAGCGAAGCTTTCGATTCCGCCGTCGCCTATGACCCCTACGACGTGGAGATCAACGCAGATCCGTATCCGGTGTTCCGTCGGCTCCGGGCCGAGAAACCGCTCTACTACGACGAGGAGTACGAGTTCTTCGCGGTCAGCCGCTTCGAGGACGTCGAGCGCGGCCTGCGAGACAGCGCCAACCTGATCTCGGGCCGTGGCGCGATTCTCGAGTTGATCAAGGCCGACATCGAGCTGCCGGCGGGCACGGTCATCTTCGAGGACCCGCCTGCACACACGATCCACCGCAAGCTGATGTCGCGGATGTTCACGCCCAAGAAGGTGGCGGCACTCGAGCCGCAGATTCGCGAGTTCTGTGCTCGCGCGCTCGACCCGCTCGTGGGCGGTGACCGGTTCGACTTCGTCAAGGACCTCGGCGATCAGATGCCCATGCGGGTGATCGGCATGCTCCTGGGCATCCCCGAAGACGACCAGGAGGACCTTCGCCGTGGAGCTGACGGTGGGTTGCGCACCGAACCGGGCCAGCCGATGGAGCCGACGACGGAGAGCCTGACCAACGAGCGCTTCGCCGAGTATCTCGACTGGCGCGTCGAGCATCCCTCCGACGACATCATGACCGAACTGCTCACCGTCGAATTCGAGGACGAGACCGGCACCGTTCGTCGTCTCCATCGTGACGAGCTATTGACCTACATCACCGTCATTGCCGGCGCCGGCAGTGAGACCACCACCCGGCTGATCAGCTGGATCGGCAAGGTCCTGGCCGATCATCCCGACCAGCGGGCCCAGGTCGCGGAGGACCGCTCGCTCATCCCGGCAGCCGTCGAGGAGATCCTGCGCTTTGAGCCTCCCGCACCCCACGTGGGCCGCTACGTCGCCCACGACATCGAGTTCCAGGGCCAAACCGTGCCAGCCGGCAGCGCCATGCTGTTGCTGCCCGGCGCCGCCAACCGCGACGAACGGCGATGGGTCGACAGCGAACGCTTCGACATCCACCGCGAGTCGATCCCACACATCGCGTTCGGCTACGGACCCCACTTCTGCCTCGGCGCATCACTGGCCCGGATCGAAGGCCGGATAGCCCTCGACGAGGTGCTGCAGCGGTGGCACGAATGGGACATCGACCTCGACAACGCCCAGCTCTCCCCTACCTCCACCGTGCGAGGATGGGAGACCCTCCCGGCCGTCGTGCGCTGACCGCTACGAAGCGGCGGAGCTGTCTGCAGCCGGGTCGGCTCTCGCAGACGTCACCGACCATGCGTGCGCCTCTGCACCAGCGATCGTCGGTCCCTGAAGGCCAGTTCCGACGTAGCCCCGGAACGGGGGCGCACAGGGGAGTGTGACCGGTCGACCTCGAATCGGATCCGGCTTACGTCGCGGGTGGGGTGTCTGCGGGGGTGGCGTAGATGTCGCCGAGCAGGTTCGCGACGACACGGAAGGCGATGTCGCCGGTGTTGTCCACCGCCCGGTTGGTCCACGCCACGATGCTGACGTCGTTGACGGCATCGTCCACGGCCATGGTGTTGAAGCCGGAGAGCTGACCCTCGTGGTAGGTGAGGCGGACGTCACCGAAGCGGAGCTGGCCGATGCCGTAGCCGTAGAGGGCCTTGGGTTCCTCGGGTTGCATCACCTGGATGCTGTCGTTCCACACCTGGCGGGTGTCGTCGTCGAACACCTCGCCACGGTTCAGCGCGCGGATCCAGACCATCAGGTCGTCCGCGGTGGAAACCTTACCGTCGGTCCCGGTCACCGGGATCGGAGCCGGCGCCAGCGCCGAGATGACCAGCGAGGAGAGGCCGCCGTCCACGTCGATCGGATACCCGACCGGGACACCACCGCGCGGATCGCTCGTGGTCGACGTCGGCGTCGATGCCCATCGGTGCTCGACGACGTGCAGCCGGCCGCCACCACCGCTATCGCCAACACAGCCACGCCCACGGCGGCGGTCCGCCACCCCGATGACCTGCCCGCCGGCGTTCTCGGACCCGGACGAGGCAGCCTACCGGGCTTCCATCGACAGAAGGTAGTCGACAATCACGCCGGCGACCTCGACCCGCCGCTCGGTCCAGGAACCGTCGCGGGATGACCCGACCCTCGGCGTCGACCACGGGGCGTGCCGGTACCGTCGGGCGGACATGTCCGTCGCTCCCCTCGTCGACCCCGACGACCCGAGGCCCACGGACGTCCAGGATGTCGTCCGCGTCCTCATGGGAGTCGGACTGGTCGTCGCCGGCGCCGCCCACCTGACCTGGGCCCGCTCGGCGTTCCTCGCCCAGGTGCCGGGCTGGGTGCCCGTCGACGCGGACCTCGTCGTGGTCGTGTCCGGCGTGGTCGAGATCGCCCTCGGGGCCTCGCTCGCGCTGCTGGCCCGCCACCGCGTGGTGCTGGGGTGGGTGACCGCGGCGTTCTTCGTCGCCGTGTTCCCGGGGAACGTCTCCCAGTTCGTCGACGGCGACGCCGCGTTCGGTCTCGACTCCGACCTGGCCCGAGCTGTGCGGCTCGTGTTCCAGCCGGTCCTCGTGGTCATGGCGCTGTGGTCGACCGGCGCCTGGGCCGCCTGGCGAGCACGTCGAGAACCCTTCGGGTGAGGCTCCCGTCGCACGCGACCCTGCTCGCGGGGCGGCTGGAACAGGAGAATCGGCACGCTGCGACGGCGAGCATGAAGGCCACTCGGCGCCCGCTCACCGCGTACGCATAGCCGGCGAAGCTGTTGCCGAGCTGCCGGGAAGGCACTTCCTCCCGACCAGGCGCGCCGCCCACGTGGCATGGGCGACGGACCTGTCGGGCGAGAACGGCGGAGTCGGCTCAGCCGGCCTGCAACGACGGATCGATGACCTGGGCCAGCGCGTTCCACACGACGGGTCCCGCGGAGCCCTCGGGGGTCGCCACGTCAGTGTTGGTCAACACCACGATGGTGACATCGAGATCGGGGTTGTGCCCGGTCTGGGACGTGTACCCGGGGATGCCACCGTCGTGGAGCAGCCAGCCCTGCTGGTCGATGAGGGCGAAGTCGTACTGGCGCGCCGCGCTGACCGACGCCGGGTTGGGCTCGAGGCGCTCCTGCTGGGTCGCTGGCTCGAGGAGTGTGCCGGCGGCCAGTTCCTCGCCCCACAGGAGCTGGTCCCCGACGGTCGAGATGGCCTGACCGGCCGCCCATGCGAACGACGGGCTCCAGAGGGAGGCGTCCACAGGAGCGGCTCCGTCCGCGACCCCCTGGTCGGTGGTGCCGTGCCACCAGGGGTCCGGCAGCTCGGACGTGTCGGGGAACGTGGTGGACGTCATCCCGAGCGGCTGGAGGATCCGCTCGTCGAGCACCTCCCCGAAGGGCTTGCCCGTGACGTCTTCGATGATGAGGCCGAGCATGACGAAGTTGGTGTTCGAGTACAGGAAGCCCTCGCCGGGCGGGAACTTGCGGGGAAGGGCGATCCCGGCCGCCGCCAGCTCCTCCGGCGCCCACACCTTGGTCGGCGCCGTCAGGTACTCCTCCGACAAGGTCGCGTCCATCGAGTAGCTGTCGATGCCGCTCGACATGTCGCCGAGCATCCGCACCGTGATCGCGGCTCCGTCGGGCATGTCGGGGAACCAACGGCCGATCGGCTCGTCGAGGTCGATGAGCCCGTCGTCGACGAGCTGGAGCACGAGCGTGCCCGTCATGGTCTTGGTGACGGACCCGATCCGGCTGTGGGTGTCCGCAGAGGCCGGCTCTCCCGTCGCCACGTCGGCCACACCGCGGGTCGCGATCCAGGTCTGGTCGCCGGCGCGGACACCGACGATGACCCCCGGGGCCGGATTCTCGAGCATGACCTGGTCGAGCGCCGCGTCCAGTTCCGCCCTGGTGGCGTCATCGAGCACGAACGACGAGGCTTGGGTCGCCGTCGCATCGGTGGGCGCGCCGGTCGTCGTCGAGGCGCCGTTCTCCGTCGTACTGCACGCACCGGCCACCAGTGCCAGTGCGATCGCTGCCGGGACGAGCCCTGTTCGCCAGTTCCTCACGTGTGCTCCTCGATGAACGAGATGGTGAAGTTAGACGGTTCGGCAGCAGTCAGGAAGCCGCCGACCCACTGATCACGCCCACAAGGTCCCGATCGGCCACCGTCCCGTGATCGGCCCCGAAGCCCGACCCGAGACGTTTCGTCGGACCGACCGTCAATGGGCGTCGGCGACTGAGCGCCGACCCACCTCGAAGGCCTCCAGGTCGGCCTCGGCGACCAGGTCGCGGAACGTCCACATGGCGTGGGGGTACTGGGTGACCATCCGCCCGGACTCGCTCAGGTAGTAGTGGCTGCACCCGGCCTGCCAGACCTCGACGGCGGCGAGGTCGGCCTGGAGCTGCTCGTTGTAGGCGTCCATGGCGTCACGTCGCACGTCGACCCAGTCGATTCCGGCCTCGTCCATGGCCTGGAGCATCCTCACCGCGTACCGGGCCTGGAACTCGATCATGGGGATGAGCGATCCGGCGTTGGTGTTCGGCCCGTAGAGCATGAACAGGTTCGGGAACCCCGTCGTGGTGATGCCGTGGTAGGCCTGCGCGCCGTCGGCCCACGCCTCGTCGAGGGAGAGCCCACCGCGCCCGGAGATCGGGATGCGCGACGCGAACTTGTCGACCTCGTAGCCGGTGGCGAACACGATCACGTCGACCTCGCGCTCGGTGCCGTCGACGGTCACGATGCCGGTCGGGGTGATCCGCTCGATGGCGTCGGTCACCAGCTCCACGTTGGGTCGGTTGAACGTCGGGTAGTAGTCGTTCGAGAACAACGGCCGCAGGCAGCCCCACGGCGTCTCGGGGGTGAGCTTGCGCCGGACCTCGGGGTCGGTGACCACCTCGATGGCGCAGGCGGCGATCCACTCGGCGGCGCCGTTGATGTCGGGATTGCTGAACGGGACGCTCGGCCCGAGGAACGACATGATCCCGTCGTGGTAGGCCTGCAACGCCTCCGGATCGCGGTGGAACTCCTCGAGCTGCTCGGGGGTGTGCTCGACGTCCTCCTTGGGCAGCACCCAGTTGGGAGAGCGCTGGAACACGTGGAGCCGGTCTGGCCACCTTGGCGATCTCGGGGATCGGACTGGACCGCGCTGGCGGCGCTGCCGATCACCGCCACCCGCTGGCCGGCGAGGTCGACCGACTCGTCCCACGCGCCGGTGTGCATGGCCACGCCCTCGAAGGAGTCGCGGCCCTCGATGTCGGGGTACTTCAGCTCGCCGAACATGCCCTGACCGCTGATCACCACGTCGGCCTCGATCTCCTCACCGTCATCCGTCGTCACGATCCAGGTACAGCTGTCGTCGTCCCAACGGGCCGAGGCGACCCCGGTGTTCAGGCGGATGTAGGACCACAGGTCGAGGTCGGTGACGGTCTTGCGGATGTAGGCCAGGATCTCGGGCTGGGTGGCGTAGGAGCGGGTCCAACCCGGGTTGAGGCTGAACGTGAACGAGTAGACGTGGCTCCACACGTCGCAGGCCAGACCCGGGTAGCGGTTGCGCTGCCAGGTGCCGCCCACGTCGCTCTGGCGCTCGAGCACGGTGATGTCGGTGTAGCCCGCCTCGCGCAGGAAGTAGGCGGCGCTGATGCCGCCCGGCCCCGCCCCGATGATCACGATCCGTCGTTCCTTCACCGTCATGGTTCCCCTCGTTCGCGACGATCCCCGAACCGACATCCTGTCCTGCCGAGGGGGGCCGGGGCCCATCGAAAGCAGCGGATGGGCCGCACCAGCCACTACGAAGGCGGTGCGACCACCGGGTCGACGTCGCGGACGCGATCCGCACGAGCCCCGATCGACTCGTCGCCGAGCGACGCTCCGTCGTCCCGGTAGGGTCCGGCGGTGAGGCATACCGAACTGCTGCGGTCTCGGGTGAAGCGCACATCCGGGAGGCTCCTCACCGTGCCCTCGGCCCGCCTCCTGCGGGTGACCGGCGTCGCGATCATCGGATGCCTGGTCCTCGCAGGTTGTGCGTCGGCCACGACCGCCGACGGTGCCGCCGACGCCACGTCGCCCTCCTTCGCGAGCACGGTGCCCCCCGACCGTGCCTTCAGCGGTCTGGTCGACATCGGCAACGGTCGCGACATGTACCTCGAATGCAGCGGCACCGGCTCACCGACCGTCGTGCTCATCTCGGGCACCGGCAACGCCGGCGACGTGTGGCGCGAGGCCGGATCCCCGAGCGATCCGGGCGCCCCGATCTCGGAGAACGACGGCGCGGTCTTCCAGACCACGGCGCGCTCGACCCGGGTGTGCGCCTACGACCGTCCGGGCACGCAGCGCTCCGACGGATCACCCGGTCGTTCCACGGCGGTCGCACAGCCGACCTCGACCCAGGACGCCGCCGCCGACCTCCGATCGCTGTTGACGGTCGCGGATGTCCCCGGTCCGTACGTGCTCGTCGCCCACTCGCTCGGAGGGCTGATCGCGACGACCTACGCCCGGAGCTACCCCGACGACGTCGCCGGTCTCGTCCTCGTCGATCCCGCCTCCCAGTTCATGGAGGCCGCCATGGGGCCTGCGGCCTGGGATCAGTACGTCCAGGCGGCGCTCTCGAGGGCCGCCACCGGCGCCGAGACCATCGATCCCGCCGCCAGCAACGTGGCCGTCGACGGCCTGCCCGACCTGCCTCCGATCCCCGTCGTCGTGCTCAGCTCCGACCAGCCGTGGTTCATCCTCCCGTTCGGTGTCGACGGTGCGCTGGTCGACTACTCGAACGCCCTGCTCGAGTCACAGACCCTCCTGGCGACGTCGCTCGACGCCACCCACATCACGAGGACGAACAGCGCACACGACATCTACATCGAGAACGCGCCGGTGGTGAACGAACAGATCTGTGCCGTGATCGGCCCGGCCACCGGCTGCTGAGTCGGACCCGAAGAGCCCGACGTCGGGCTCAGGCCAGCGTGGCGCCGTCGACGCGGAGGCACTCGCCGTTGACGTGGGCGGCGTCGTCGGAGGCGAGGAAGGCGATGGCGCCGGCCACGGTCTCGGGCCCGCGCACCTGGTCGATCGGCGAGATGCGGGCGAACAGCTCGATGTCGAGGCCCTCGGACGGGAACTCGATGGAACGGATCGGGGTGTCGATCCCGCCCGGCGCCACTGCGTTCACCCGCAGACCACGCTTGGCGTACTCGACGGCCAGCGTGTACGTCATGGCCAGCACCCCACCCTTGCTGGCGGCGTAGGCCAGCATCCACGGGTGCCCGGCCAGGCTGGACGTGGACGCCGCCATCACGATGTTGCCCTTGGTCTCGAGCAGGTGCGGGATGCACTCCCGGGTCACCAGGAAGGTCCCGGTCAGGTTCACGCCGAGCAGGTGGTTCCACTGGTCGAGGGTGACCTCGTGGCTGTGGGTGGCGACGCGCAGGATGCCGGCCACGTTGCACAGCACGTCGAGCCGACCGAACTCGGCGACCACCGCCTCGACCATCGCGACCACCGCGGCCTCGTCGCTGATGTCACAGACCCACGAACGCGCCACCACCCCCTCGGCCCGGGCCGACGCTGCGGTCTCCTCGACGGCGTCGGCCTGCACGTCGACGCATGCCAACGTGGCTCCCTCGGCGGCCAGGCGCTCCACGGTGGCTCTCCCGATGCCTGACGCCGCCCCCGTCACGAGGACGACCTTGTCGTCGAATCGCTTCATGTTCCCCACTCCGGTTCCGGCCCGCGCCGACGCGGACACCACCCCATCGTCGCCCATGACGGACGCGACGACGAACAGGTGGGTGCCGGTCTCAGCAGCCGAGCCGTGCGGCCACGTCGTCGAGCTGGGAGGAGTACCCGGCGATGGCGTCCTCGATGGCCGCCTGGCGCTCCGCGGCGTTGCCCTCGGCTCCGTCGACGGCGGTGTCCAGACGCTGCTGTGCGCTGTCGAGCTCCTCGCTCACCCCGGCCGGCAACTGGTCGGACAACGCGCCGACCGCGGTGGACACGAAGCCCGCACCGGTCTGGAGCTGGGAGAGCTGGTCCGGGGGGATCTGGGCGACATCGATCCCCGAGAGCTGCTCCTGCACCCCACTGATGGCGGCGCACGCCGGCGCGCTGGCCGCCTCGCTCACCACGTCGTTCACGGCGTTGCTCACGGTGTCCCCGCAGCCCGCCAGCGCCACCATCAGTGCGGACGCCACCAACGTCAGCCCGAGGGGGGCGCGAGTCCGGTGGGGGCGCGGCTTCATCGGACGGCCGTCGATGCGTCGTTCGGTCTTCGTCATCGGTCCAGCACAGCACGTCGAGAGCGGGCGCTGGGGTCACCGGCTCGATCGGAGGCCCGCGTGCCGTCGATCGGGCGGCGCACGGACACCCCTCCCACACCTGGGTTAACATTGTTCACCAGGTCGCCTCGCAGGGACGACCGATCATCCGCGACCGGCGACGGGGGACGAGGACGCATGAGCGGACCGGGGCAGGTGCTCCTCGTCGGGGGCACGGTCATCGACGGCACGGGCGCTGCAGCTCGGCCGACCACGGACGTCCTGCTCGAGCACGACCGGATCGTCGCCGTCGGCGAGGACGCGTCGATCAGCGCCGGACCCGAGTCCGAGACCATCGACGTCGCCCACTGCACCGTGATGCCGGGCCTCATCGATGCCCACTGCCACATCACCTTCGGTGAGCCGGCGAGCAACGACGAGCTCTTCTTCCACCGCCCCCAGTCGACGGCGATGCTCGTCGCGGCGTTCAACGTGCCCAAGCTGCTCCGGGCCGGGGTCACCGGCTTCCTCGACGCCGACTGCCTCTACGACCTCGGGCCCGCGCTGCGCGACGGCATCGAGGCCGGCCTCGTCGAGGGGCCACGCATGACCTCCGGGCTCAACGCGCTGCTCACCACCGCCGGTGGCACCGCGGGACGCCTCATCCCCGACGCCGGGCGGGTCGGCTACGCCCACGTGATGACCGACCGGTCCGAGATGGTCCGCACCACCCGCCAGCAGGTCAAGTACGGCGCGGACTGGATCAAGATCCACGTCACCGGCTCGCTCCCCAACACCCAGGGCGAGCTCACCGTGTGGTCGCTCGACGAGCTGAAGGCGGTCACCGACACGGCCCACGCGCTCGACACCCCCACCATCGCCCACTGCCGTAACGCCGAGTCGACCCGCCTCGCCGCCGAGGCCGGGGTCGACCTCATCCTGCACGCGTCGTACCTCGACGAGGCGGCCGTGGCGGCGATCGTCGAATCCGGTGCCGCCGTGGCTCCCACCTTCACGTTCCTCGCCAACCTCGCCGACCACGGCCACCAGGTCGGGGCGTCGACCACTCAGGTCGACCTGTTCAGGGGCGAGATCGCGGCGACGGCCGGCATGCTGCGCACCGCCTACGACGCGGGTGTCCCGATCCTCTGCGGCTCGGAGAGCGGATTCGCCCTGACCCCCTACGGCCACTGGCACGCCCGGGAGACGGAGCTGCTGGTCGACGCCATGGGCCTCGACCCGCTCCAGGCCATCTCCTGTGCCACCCGCAACGGTGCCATCGCGCTGCGGAGGCCGTTGGACACCATCGGGGTCATCGCGCCCGACGCAGCCGCCGATGTCCTCGTCATCGAGGGCGATCCTTCCACCGACATCACCATCCTGGGCGACCGGCGGCGGATCCGCCACGTGTTCTCACGCGGCCGCGCCGTGGACCTCGACCGGCCGTGGCCGCAGCGCCGTCCCCTCGCCGGCGAGAAGGTCGGTGTGTGGTCCACCCAACCGCTCACGTGGGACCTGGTCAACCCGTGACGGCCACCGCCGGCCCGCGACGTGACCCCGCCGGCCCCCGACTCCTGGCCGATGCCACCGAGGCCTCACGGTGACCTCGGGCCGCGTCATCGTCACCGGTGCCGGCAACGGCCTCGGCGCCGCCATCGCCCAGGCCGCGAACGACGCCGGGTGGACCGTCGGCGTGCTCGACCACGACGGCGAGGCGGCGACCCGCACCGCCGATGCGCTGGGCCGGCACGCCGTCGCATTGACGGCCGACACCACCGACGAGAGGGCGATCGACACCGCCCTCGACCGCTTCGCCGACCTCACCGGGGAGCCTCCCGACGCACTGGTGTGCAACGCCGGGATCGTCCGCTTCGCCCCCTTGCTGGACCTCGCCGTCGACGACTGGCGCGCCGTCGTCGACGTCAACCTGACCGGGACCTTCGTCGCGGCCAGGGCGGTGGCGCGCCGCCTGGCCGAGAGCGGCCGACCCGGCGCCATCGTGACCGTCACGTCGATGAACGGCGTGGCCCCCGGCCCGAACGCCGGCGCCTACGGCGCGACCAAGGCGGGAGTCGCCCTGCTCACCCAGCAGATGGCCATCGAGTGGGGCCCACTCGGCATCCGAGCCAATGCGGTGGCTCCCGGGCTGATCGATGCCGGGATGTCCGAACCGATCTATGCCGACCCCGAGATCCGGCGACGACGATCCGAGCGCGTGCCGATGGGCCGGCTCGGAACAGGCGCCGACGTGGCCGCGGTCGTGCTCTTCCTCCTCTCCCCTGCGGCCGGCTACGTGAACGGCACCGAGATCCTCGTCGACGGCGGCGTGACGATGTCGGTGATCAGCACCCTGCCCCGACCCAAGGGCGTCGACTCCGTCGGCCCGGACGACCCCGCACGAAACGCGACGCAGGGGTGACGCGCAACCTGCTGCTGTCGGGCGGACCCGGCCACGAGTTCGACGCCGTCGCCCAGGCCATCAGTCGGCTCCTTCGGGACGAAGGCATCGACACCGACGTCGTCGACGAGCCCGCGCTGATGCTGACCCGCCTCACCACCGGGGCGCCCGCCACCGGCGTGCCATACGACCTGCTCACCGTGCACGCCCTCCACTGGGGCATGGCCACCGAGCGCTATGCCCACCTCCGCGCCGAGCAGTCGTTCACCCTGCGGGCAGAGGACGCCGCCGGCATCGAGCGCTTCGTCGCCGAGGGCGGCGGCCTCCTCGCACTGCACACCGCCGTCATCTGCTTCGACGCCGAGCCCGCCTGGCACGCACTGTGCGGCGCGTCGTGGAACTGGGACCGCTCCTCGCACCCTCCCGTCGGGGACGCCAGGGTCTCGGTCACAGACGCGGGTCGGATCCACCCGATCACCGAAGGACTCGATGACTTCGTCGTGGTGGACGAGGTCTACGGGAGCCTCGACGAGGAGCCCGGGATCGTCCCACTGCTCGCCGGCGAGGCGGACGGCCACCGCCACCCGGTGCTCTGGGCGCATGAGGTGGGCGGGGGTCGCGTCGTCGTCGACACACTCGGCCACGACCGGTCCTCCATCGAGCATCCGACCCATCGGACGATCCTCCGTCGAGCGGCGACCTGGGCCCGGGGCACTCGGGCGGGCGCCGGCACCGACGCCGCGCACGGCGTCGCCTCGTCCGAGCCGAGCACCGAGGAGCATCCATGAGCGAACCGAACGTGGTGACCATCACCACCTATGCACAGGCCCGCGACGCCTATCGCCAGAAGCAGCTCCGCCAGGCGCTCTACGACGCAGGAGATGTCGTCATGGCCGATGTCCTCGTGAACCTCCACGGTGACGAGCATCGGGCGCGCCGTCGACTCGAGAACCGCCTGTTCCGGCGCGAGACCCACGCCCGCTACGAACGGGAGCTCTTCCCACCGATCGTGGAGGAGACCCTCGCGCCGCACGTGGCCGCGGGCCGTGCAGAGCTCGTCGGCCTGAGCCATCAGATGATGATGAACCTGGCTGCGTTCTCCTCCGGTGTCGACCGACCCGATGGCTCCCCGGAGGAGACGCTCCACCTCTACTCGTACATGATGCGCTTCATCGAGGGAGCGACGCTGGCGCACTACACCGGGGACCGCGACGCCAAGCGGGCCGAGGTGGCCGACGCGCTCACCGCCTTCGACGCCGAGTTCCTCCAGCCGTCCATCGCCCGCCGGCGCACCGCGCTCGCCCGCCTCGACGCCGGTGAGATCGGTGAGGAGGACCTCCCCCGAGACGTGCTCACGGTGCTGCTCCGCAACCAGGACGACCTCGAGCTGGCCGACGACGTGGTGCTGCGGGAGACGTGCTTCTACCTGCTGGCCGGCGCCCACACATCGGCGACGGCGTTCGTACGGACCCTCCACAGCGTCTTCGAGATGACCCTGTCCTCCCCCGCCGATGCCGAGCGTGCTCGCCACGACCTCGACTTCCTCCAGCGCTGCGTGCACGAGACGGTGCGCCTCCAGCCGTCCAGTCCCGTCGCCATGCGATGGGCGCTCGACGAGGTGCTCCTCGACGGAGGGCGGAGAGTGGAGCCGGGCGACAAGGTCGTCATCGACCTGATGGCCGCCAACCGAGATCCGGCGGCGTTCGGTGCGGGGGCCGACCGGTTCGACCCTCATCGTGCGCTTCCCGCCGGCGTGGCCCCGTGGGGTCTCAGCTTCGGATTGGGCATGCACGCCTGCATCGGTCAGGAGCTGGCCGCGGGCACCGACAGCCTGGGCGCGCCGACCGGGAGCGACCATCTCCACGGCCTCGTCCCCGTCGCCGCCCAGGCGGTGCTCGCCGCGGGGGCGACGCCCGATCCCACCCGGCCGCCCGAGCTCGACCCCGAGTCGGCCCGTGGCTACTGGGGCCGGTACCCCGTGGTGTTCCGGACGTGACGGCGCTCGGCGGCGCCTCCGGCACGGCCGAGCGGATCGAACCTGCGATGACGGGAGCGAGATGATCGACCTCCACGCCCACGTGGTCCTCGAGTCCGTGCTCGGCGCGGCCGGACACCTCGGCCCCGAGCTGGACGACGGCGACGAGGCCACCGGCCGGCTCCCCTGCTTCCGGGTCGGGAGCTACACCCTCGTCGGGGTCCGCTACCGCGACAGCCCGTTCATGGACCTGGACCGCCGACTCGACGCGATGGACGAGGCCGGCATCGACCTGCAGGTGCTCTCACCGAATCCCCTCACCTACTTCTCCCACGTCGAGACCGAGTGGGCCGACCGCTTCTGCCGTCGCCACAACGACGAGCTCGCCGCGCTCGTGGCCCGAGCGCCCGGCCGCCTCCGCGGCTTCGCCCAGCTACCGATGCAGGACCCCGCGCGGGCCGCGACGGAGCTCGAGCGGGCCGTGAAGGATCTCGGCCTCCTGGCGCCCTACCTGGGCACCGACCTGGGCCGCCCGCTCGACGACCCGACGTTCGACCCAGTGTGGGCGGCCTGCGTCGAGCTCGACGTCCCGGTCTTCTTCCACCCCGCCCCCGACGGCATCGACCGGCCTCGGCGGGATGAACGGCTGGCCCGCTTCGATGGTGACCTGTGGCTCGGCTTCCTCTACGAGGAGACGCTGGCGGTGTCGTCGCTCGTACTGGGGGGAGTTCTCGACCGCCATCCCGACCTCGACGTCTGCATCAGCCACGGCGGTGGCGCGACGTCGTGGTTGGCCGAGCGCATGGAGCACGCGGCTCGCACCAGGCCCTGGGCCGACGACGCGCTCGCGGAACCGGGCTCGGTCGCGCAGCGACTCGGGCGCCTCTGGTGGGACGCGCACGTCGGAGGCCCGCGGGCGCTCGCCGCCCTCCTCGCCACCTTCGGCCCGGAGCGGCTGGTGGCGGGCACGAACCTGGCCGGGTGGGACCAGTCCCGCGATCCGTCATGGGGCGACACCGCACTGGCCGCGACGATGGACGACAACGCCCGCCGTCTGCTGCGGCTCGACGCACGCTGACCGACGACATCGAGCGTGGCGCCTGACGGGAGGCCCGCGTTCGGGATACCGTGGTGAACACCGTTCACCCGTCGCCCCTTCAGCCGGGCGACGACCAGGGAGATCACCATGTCGACACCTCGCAGCATGACGACCGCACCCCACCGCGACTTCGAGCTCGAGGTGGTCGAGGGCGCATGGCCCGACGACATCAGCGGCGAGATGGTGTTCTCCAGCCCGCAGCACTGCACGACGATGGACTACGGCATCTTCGACTGGGGGGCCATCTGTCGCCTCGCCCTCGAACCAGGCACCCGAGGGGCCGCGGCCGGGCGCTTCGCCTGGCAGACCCGCTCCATCCAGTCGCCCGGGAAACGGCTCTGGGACAGACTCCCGTCGCAGTTCTCGACGAGCGTCGCCGGCTACCAATCGGTGCTCGGCGCGGCGAACGCCTCCAACACCGCGCCGCTCCCCTGGGGTGGTCGCCTCTTCACCACCTGGGACGCGGGACGGCCCGTGGAGCTCCACCCCGGAACCCTCGAGTTCGTCGCCGAGGTGGGCCACCGCGACAGCTGGGGCGGGAACTCCCTCGACATGCCGGGCATCATGCCGTTCCTCCTCTCGTCGGCCCATCCCGTCGCCGACCCCGATCGAGACTGCCTCTGGAGCGTGAAGCTCGACTTCGTGATGGAGCCCACCTTCGGCATGCGACCCGCAGTGGTGCGCTTCGACCGGGCCGACGGCACGCAGGTGCGCCACTGGCCCCTCGACGGCATCGTGTTCGGCGGCTCCACGCACACCGTGAGCCAGACCCGCGACTGGGTGATCCTCGCCGATTCCGGGAACTTCAAGCCCGATCCCGCAGAGATGTTCGGCGGCGCACGGGAGCTGACCATCGACGACGAGGTCCCGGTGTGGCTGATCCGCAAGGACCAGCTCGAAGGGCTGGCCAGCGGCACCCCCGTCACCCCCATCGCCCTCACCATGTCGCCGCCGA
>CAVQSE010000014.1:0-71449 GCA_963715425.1 uncultured Iamiaceae bacterium | reverse complement strand
GCCGCCGTCTCGGCCGCGCCGTCGGCCACGACGTCGAGGCAGGCGACCGTGCCGCCCTCGGCGGCCAGGCGCTGTGCCGTGGCCCTTCCGATGCCGGAGGCGGCGCCGGTGACGACGGCGTTCATCCCGACGAAGCGGTTGTCCATGGGTGGTTCCTCTCGGGGCGGATGCGGCCCGGTCCGCCAGGACCCGGTCGACGTCTCAGGGGCGGGGGGTCAGGAGAAGGTGAGCACGCCGCGGGCCACGCCGCCGCTCTCCATGTCGTGGACCGCGTCGTGGAAGCCCTCGAGGGGATAGGTGTTGGTGACCAGCTCGTCGAGCATGAACTCGCCGCGGCGGTAGAGCTCGATCAGTTGGGGCATGTGCACGTGAGGGCTGTACGAACCGGCCCGCACGCCGATGATGCCGCGCTCGTTCTGGGTGAACGGCTGGTAGGGCAACTCGAACTTGGCGTCGCCGCCGGGCGTGCCGATGACCACGACGTTGCCACCCCAGTCGAGCATGTTGAGGGCGTTGAGCGTGACCTCCGGGCGGGCCACGACGTCATACACCCAGTCGACACCGCCGGCGCCGAAGGGCCCCGAGAGGACGCCCTCCTCGTAGGGCACGAGGGTGCGGACCTGGTCGACGATGTCGTCGCTGCGGCCGTCGAGGAAGTCGGTGGCGCCGAACTGGCGGGCCAGGTCCTCCTTCTGGGGATCGACGTCGATGGCGATGATGCGGCTGGCCCGGCGCACGCGCAGGGCCTGGATGGCGTTGAGGCCCACCCCGCCGCAGCCGTAGACGACCGCGGTCTGGCCGACCTCGACGTTCGAGCGGTAGAGCACGGCGCCGGCGCCGGTCATGACGCCGCAGCCCACGAGGCAGGCCGACTCGAAGGGCACGTCCTTCGGGATCTTCACGGCCTGGATGGCCTTGATGACGGTGCGCTCGGTGAACACCGACGCCGCGGCGAAGTTCCAGCAGGCGTCGCCGTTCAAGGTGAAGGGCTGGGCCATGTTGCCGAGGGTCTGGCGGCACCGGGTCGGCTTGCCGGCGCCGCAGGCCTTGCACATGCCGCAGGCGGCGAGCGTGGAGATGATGACGTGGTCCCCCACCTCGACGTTGGTGACGCCCGTGCCGACCTGCTCGACGATGCCGGCGCCCTCGTGGCCGAGCACGGCCGGGGCGGGCCAGCCGAAGGCCCCCGACGCGGCGGTGATGTCGCTGTGGCACACGCCGGCCGCCATGATCTTGACGATCACCTCTCCCGGGCCCGCATCACGCACCTCGAGGCCGTCGAGGACCTCCGCGCCCTTGTCACCGGTGTAGACGATGCCCTTCATGCGTTCCCCCAGGGGTGGGCCGGACGCTGGTGCGTCCGGCGATGGTTTGTTCGACGAACGGTGGTCGACCCGGTCAGGCCGGCCAGATGACGGACTGGAGCTCGGTGTAGGCCTCGAGACCCCAGTCGCCACCGTCGCGGCCGACGCCGGAGAGCTTGAAGCCGCCGAAGGGGACCTCGTGGTGGCGCTGCGCCGTGTTGATGGCCACGGTGCCCGAGCGGATCTGCTTGGCCAGCTCGTAGGCGCGGGGCCCGTCCTCGCAGAAGACGTAGGAGAGCAGGCCGTAGTCGCTGTCGTTGGCGATGCGGATGGCCTCGTCCTCGTCGTCGAAGGGGACGACGACGACCACCGGGCCGAAGATCTCCTCGCGCACGGGGCTCATGCCGTTGTTGCAGCCGGCGAGCAGCGTCGGGCCCACGTAGAAGCCGGTGTCCATGCCGGGGTCGCGGCCGTCGACCACCACCTCTGCGCCCTCGCTGACCCCGTTGGCGATGTGGTCGAGGATGCGGTCGCGCTGGGCCCCCGAGATGATCGGGCCCACCACGGTGTCGGCATCGAGGGGGTCGCCGACCTTGAGGGCCTTGGCGGCCTCGGCCAGGCGGCCCACCAGCTCGTCGTAGCGGCTGCGATGGACGATGACCCGCGTGGGCGCGGTGCAGATCTGGCCGGAGTGGAAGGCCCACACCGAGGAGATGCCCGCCACTGCCTTGTCGAGGTCGGCGTCCTCGGTGACGACGCACGCACCCTTGCCGCCGAGCTCCTGGAGCTGGCGCTTCATCGTGCGCGCACCGGCCTCCATGATCTTGATGCCGACGTTGGTCGACCCGGTGAAGCTGACCATGTCGACGTTGTCGTCGTCGACCAGCACGGCACCGACCTCGGGCTTGGCGCCGGTGACGATGTTGACCACGCCGGGAGGGAAGCCGACCTCGTCGAGGATCTTGGCCAGCTCGATGACGCAGAGCGGATCCTGCGGCGCGGGCTTCATGACCACGGTGCAGCCCACGGCCAGTGCCGGGGCGATCTTGCCGACCATGTTGGTGGTCGGGAAGTTGTAGGGCGAGATGCAGGCCACGACACCGACCGGGACCCGGTTGACGACGCCGCCCATGAGCGCGCCGGCGGCCAACGGGGTGGTGGCGATGGGCTGAGGCGGCACGCCTCGCGTCAGATCGGTCATGGCGCCGCGGGCGTAGCGGTCGAAGCGGCTGATGGCCACCGGGATCTGCATGAGCGACCCCACCGAGGAGGTGGCGCCGGCCTCGGCGATCACCAGCGGGATGAGCTCGGGAGTGCGTTCGGCCAGGCGCTTGCCGGCGGCCTGCAGGAGGGCGGCGCGCTCGGCCGGGGACGTGCGGCTCCACGCCGGGAAGGCGTCGGCGGCAGCCTGGGCGGCCGCAGCGACGTCGGCGGCGGACGCCTCCGGCGCGCTGTCGACCACCTTCTCGGTCGCCGGGTTGATGATCTCGTAGGAGCCGTTGCTCCCCTCGAGCCACTCCCCCCCGATGAGCTGACGGTACTGACCGGTCGTCGTCGCAGACATGGATCTGACGATACGTCAGAACGACGGCAGGCGTCACAACGGCTTCGGGCCCGGTCACGGGCCATCGTCGTGCGCGTCCGGGGAGCCGCGAGCGCCTCCGACCACGGGTGATCCCCGACGCGCCGATGGCCCCCGGTCTCCGCCGCCGGGGGCCATCGATCCTGGTTCCCGCCAGGGCGAACCCCGGGCGGGGGGACGGCCCGGGCACGCGTCCATCCTCCGGGCTCTGCGCCGCGACGTCTGTGCCCACGGACACGCTCGGCGCGTGCCTGCCGGCATCGACGCGCGGGTCCGCGCCTGCCCGGGCCGCCCGGTTCGGGAGCGCCGGTCGTCAGGGCCGAGCGGCGCCCGTACCGGCGGCCGTGGAACCGGTCCGTCGCCGTCGCCGCTTGTCGGCCGCGTCAGCGGCCAACAGGACCACCGGAACCGCGAGCGCGGCCGCCCAACCCGCCGGCGGAGGTGGGCGCTGCCCCAGGGCGTCGGCCAACGGCGGGACCACGAGCAACACGGTCGACACCATCAGGCCCGCGACCACCGCCGGCCACAGGAAGCGATTCGTGGTCCACCCGAGCGACCCCGGCCAGCGCGTCGAGCTGCGGCAGGCGAACGCGTTCGCGCTCTGTCCCAGGACCACGGCCATGAACGCTGCGCCCGACGCCGCCGCCTCGGCCGTGCCCGTGGGGAACACGTCGCCGGGTCGCCACCCTGCGGCGAGGAGGCCCACGACGAACGCGACGAGCGCACCCGCGGCCTCGATCGGCCCCAGGAGGCCGAAGGCCCGTCGGGCGACGGTGCGGTTCAGCAGCGCGCCCCGCACAGGCGGGCCCTCGAGGAGGTGAGGGGCAGGGGGTTCGGCGCCCAGGGCCACCGCCGAGACCGTGTCGGTGCCGAGGTCGAGGGCCAGGACCTGGAGGACACCGAGAGCCAGGGGGAACCGGCCCCCCGAAAGTGCCCACACCACGAACGGCGACAGCTCGGCCACGTTGTCGGTGAGGTGGTACGTGAGGAAGCGCCGGATGTTGACGAACGTGGCTCGCCCCTGCTCGATCGCGGCGACGATCGTCGCGAAGTGGTCGTCCAACAGCACCAGATCCGCCGCCTCACGAGCCACGTCGGTGCCCGATCGGCCCATGGCGACGCCGATGTCCGCCTCGTGCAGTGCCGGGGCGTCGTTCACCCCGTCGCCGGTCATCGCCAGCACATGGCCTCGCGCCCGCAGCGCACGGGCGATGCGCAACTTGGCCTCGGGCGTCACCGCGGCGACCACGACGCCGTCCCGGTCGACCAGGGCGCCGAGCCGATCGTCGTCGGAGGGGAGGTCCGCTCCGACCAGCACCGGATCGTCGGGGTGGCGCAGCCCCACCTGGTCGGCGATGGCGGTCGCGGTCCCGGGATGGTCGCCGGTCACCATGGCCACCTTCACCCCGGCCCGCCGGCAGGCGACGAGCGCCGTCCTGACGTCGGGACGAGGGGGATCGTGCAGGCCCACCAGGCCGAGCAGCTCGAGGTGCTCCTCGCTCTCGGGGCCGGGCGGCGAGACCTGCTCGGGTCCGAGGCGCCGGCGGGCCACCGCCAGCACGCGCAGACCACCGGACTCCATGCGCCCGAGCGCCTCGACCACACCGGGGCCCGGGCCGTCGAACCGCTGGACGCCGTTCGCGCCCGTGACGTGCTGGTCGCACAGCGCGATGACGCTGTCCGGCGCTCCCTTCACCAGGAGCTCGTCGCCGACCACCACCGACATCCGGCGCCGGCGCGGGTCGAACGGGTTGGACCGGCGCAGCGGCCGCCGAACCCGGTCGGCATCGGTGTCGTGACCGGCGCGACGGGCGAACACGTCGAGTGCGGCCTCCATCGGGTCGCCCCGGGGGTGCCAACCCTCCTGCGAGGCCACGACGCGGCCCGTGGAGGATCGGGCCGCGACGAGGGCCAGGGTCCTCGCCGCGTCCCCGGCGGCGTCGCCGCCCTCGATCGCGCCGGTCGGCTCGTAGCCCTCGCCCGTCACGGAGACGCTCCCTGCAGGAGTCCAGGCCTGCGACGACGGCCATCTCGTTGCGGGTGAGGGTGCCGGTCTTGTCGGTGCAGACGAACGTGGTCGACCCGAGCGTCTCCACGGAGGACAGGTCACGGACCAGCACCTGGCGACGGCTCATCTGCTCGGCTCCCCAGGCGAGGGAGAGCGTGACGGTCGGTAGGAGCCCTTCGGGGACGAGAGCCACCGTCACCCCGATCCCGAAGACGAGGCCGTCGGAGAGACCGGTGCCGAGCACCAGGGCGACGACGGCGAACGAGGCGCCGAGGGTGAGGGCGATGGTGCTGATGACCCGCACCACTCGACGCAGCTCGATGGTGAGCGGGCTCACCGGGGCCGGCCCCGTCAGCGTCATCCTGGAGATCTCGGCCAGCCGCGTGCGCCCGCCCGTCGCCGTCACCTCCGCCTCGGCCTCGCCCTCGACGACGAAGGTCCCACCGACGATGGCGTCGCCGACCCCGACTCCCCGCGCCCGACTCTCTCCGGTGAGCATCGAGGTGTCGACCCGGAGGCCGTCGCTCTTCACGACGATCGCGTCGGCGGGAACCCGATCGCCCTCGCCGAGGACCAGCAGATCACCCCGGACCACGTCGGCGGCGTCGACCACGGCCTCGGCGCCGTCACGACGGACCATGACCCGCATCGGCAGGAGCGCACGCAGGCGTTCCGAGGCGCGATCGGCCCGTCCTTCCTGCGCGAAGGCGAACACGGCGTTGAGCACGACGATGGCGAAGATCGCCACCCCCAGTTGGGGGAGTCCAGCGAGGAAGGCCAACGTTCCGGCCGCCCAGAGCATCAGGGCGAAGAAGTGGACGAGCTGGCGTCCCAGGCGATGCAGGGGACCGGGCCGGCGAGGCGTCGGGAGGACGTTGGCGCCCTCGCGCCGGCGCAGGGCCTCGACGTCCCCAGCCGAGAGGCCTGCCGGGCAGGCGGCGGTGGTTCCACGCCACGATCGTGAGCCGCTCGACGGAGGCGCCATAGAGACCTCGGTCCCATCGCACGCTGCGTCGCCGTGCCAGGCGCCGACGCCGACGCCGAGCACGAGCCCTGACCTGGGCGCCGCTGGTCCAGCCCCGGGAAGGCCCCGGACGGTAGGTTCTCTGCCTCATGGCCGAGGGCGGGACGCTGTACGAGGTGATCGGCGCCGAGGAACGCCGGGCGTTGCTCACCGTCATGCGCCGTCGGCGCTTCGCCCGCGGCGAGGTGATCTTCCACCAGGGCGATCCCGGCGATGCCGTCCACGTCATCGAGAAGGGCCATGTGAGCTTCCAGGTCGCCTCGCCGATGGGCGACCAGGTGATCTTGAACGTCCAGCAACCGGGCGACGTGTTCGGCCTCGGGGGGATGCTCATGCCCGAGCACCACCGGATCGGTTCGGCCATCGCGCTCACCCCGGTCGAGAGCCGCTCACTGGCGTGGAGCCAGTTCGAGGAGCTGCGGCGCAGCGACCCACGCGTCGAGCGCTTCATGTCGCACCTCCTCGCCGTGCAGATGCGACGCCTCATGGGTTACGTCCTCGAGACGCTGTACGTGCCCGCCGAGACGCGGGTACTACGCCGGGTGGACGAGCTGTGCGACCAGCTCGGGCGGGTGAACGGCCACGTCATCGAGATCCAGGTCCGACAGGACGACGTCGCCGCCATGGCCGGCACCACCCGGCCCACGGCCAACCGTGCGCTGCGCGCCGCCGAGGCCCGGGGCCTGCTCCGCCTCACCCGGGGCCGGATCGAGGTCCTCGACCGGACCGCACTGCGGCGACGGGCCAGCTGACGCGGGGCGGACCGGGACCGCTCCAGGCACGAGAGATCCGGGCGCCCGACCCCACCGCACGAACCGGGCGGCTGATCGCCGAGGCCCCGCAGATCGGGACCCTCGCCTCTGTCGGGCGGTGCATCGAGAAGAGACCATGGGCATGGCCGGGAACGGCCCATGAGCGATGGACGGTGCGAGAGAGGAGCAGGCCATGAAGGCACGAGGTCGGCGACAAGCTGGTCATCCGAGGGCACGCCGTGGGTACGCACGAGCGCTCGGCCACGATCCTCGAGGTGCGAGGGGCCGACGGCGGTCCGCCCTACCTGGTGCGCTGGGACGACGACGAGCACGACGAGCCCCAGGAGCACCTCTTCTTCCCGGGTTCCGATGCCGACGTCGAGCACCATCCGGCGGGCGCCTGATCGCCGGGGCGACGACGCCGTTTCCCCGCTGGTCCGCCGCCACGACGGGCGCAAGGCCCCGGACTCGCGGACGACGACGGGAGAACGAATGGAGTGGTCGACGATCCACAAGCACCTCGGCCCGGTGCCCCCCGAACCTCCCTGACGACCCGGGGATCTGGGAGACCTTCAGCTGGGCCGAGGCCCGTCGTGAGCTCGACGGGCTCCCCGGTGGCGGGCTGAACATCGCTCACGAGGCGGTGTCCCGACACGTCCTGCACGGGCGGGGCGACCACGTCGCCCTGCGCTGGCGGGGACGCAGAGGCGACGCCGTCGACATCACCTACGGGGACTTGGACGAGGCCTCGAATCGCTTCGCCGCCGTGCTGGCGCGCCTCGGCATCGGCCGTGGTGACCTCGTGGCCCTCCTGCTCACCCGCGTCCCCGATCTCTACGCCGCGGTGCTGGGCACGTTCAAGAACGCCAGCGTGGTGTCGGCGCTGTTCCCCGCCTTCGGGCCCGAACCCGTCCGCCAGCGCCTCGAGCTCGGCGACGCACGGGTGCTCGTCACGACCGAGCACCAGTACCGACGCAAGATCGCCGGACTGCGAGGGGCCCTCCCCCGGCTCGACCACGTGCTGCTCTCGGGTGAGGTGTCGGACCCGCCGCCACCGGGCACCGTCGCCCTGCAGCCGCTGATGGAACAGGCGGACGGGTCGTTCGACATGGTGCCCACCGATCCCGAGGACCTGGCCCTGCTGCACTTCACCAGCGGCACCACGGGCATGCCCAAGGCGGCCATGCACGTCCACGAGGCGGTGGTGGCCCACCACACGACCGGTCGGTTCGCCCTCGACCTGCATCCGGACGACGTGTACTGGTGCACGGCCGACCCGGGGTGGGTGACCGGGATGTCCTACGGGATCATCGCCCCCCTGACCAACGGCGTGACCCTGGTCGTCGACGAAGGCGAGTTCGAGGCGTCGAGGTGGTACTCGACACTCGAACACGAGGCGGTGAACGTCTGGTACACCGCGCCGACCGCCCTGCGGATGCTGCAGCGAGCCTCTGCCGAGGCCGCCCGCGGCCACGACCTCTCGGCACTGCGCTTCGTCGCCAGCGTCGGAGAGCCCCTGAACCCCGAGGTCATCGACTGGTTCCGGACCCAGCTCGACATCGCGGTGCACGACAACTGGTGGCAGACCGAGACCGGCGGGATCATGGTCGCCAACGTCGCCTCGACGGACATCAAGCCCGGATCCATGGGTCGCCCGCTCCCCGGGATCGACGTCGCCATCCTCGAACGAGATCCCGAGCACGACGGGGCGCCCCTGGTGCGTGACGGTGTCCCCGTCGAGGCCGATGTGGGCGACGAGGGCCACCTGGCCATCCGCAAGGGATGGCCGTCGATGTTCCGTGGCTACCTGCACGAGCGCGAGCGCTACGAACGCAGCTTCGTCGGCGACTGGTACGTCACCGGCGACCTGGCCCGACGCGACGACGACGGCTACGTCTGGTTCGTGGGCCGAGCCGACGACATCATCAAGTCCGCGGGCCACCTCATCGGGCCCTTCGAGGTGGAGAGCGCGCTCGTTCGAGCACCCGGCGGTCGTCGAGGCCGGGGTCATCGGCACGCCGGACCCGGTCGTCGGGGAGGTGGTCAAGGCCTACGTGAGCCTGGCCGCCGGCCACGAGCCCACCGAGGAGACGCGGCGCGAGCTGATCGGCTTCGTCCGCACCGGCTGGGCCCGGCCGTGGCTCCCCGCGAGATCGTCTTCGACCAGAACCTGCCGCACACCCGCAGCGGCAAGATCATGCGCCGCCTGCTCAAGGCACGCGACCTGGGCCTGCCCGAAGGCGACACCTCGACCCTGGAGAACCAGCCATGAGCGAGCTCGATCGAGACCACGTGGTGCACCTGCTCACCGAGATGACGAGGATCCGCCGGTTCGAGGAGCGCTGCATCGAGCTCTACAGCGCGACGGCCATCCGGGGCTTCCTGCACCTGTACATCGGCGAGGAGGCCGTCGCCGTCGGCGTGGCCCAGTCGTTGGCCCCCGGCGATGCCGTCGTGTCGACCTACCGGGAGCACGGCCACGCCCTCGCGTCGGGAGTCCCGGCCGACACGATCATGGCCGAGCTGTACGGGAAGGTGGACGGGTGCAGTCGCGGCCGTGGCGGGTCGATGCACCTCTTCGACGCCGCGCACCGCTTCTTCGGCGGCAACGCCATCGTGGGCGGCGGCCTCCCCCTCGCCGTCGGGTTGGCCCTCGCCGACAAGCTGGCCGGGCGCGGAGCCGTGACCGTCTGCTTCTTCGGCGAGGGTGCGATGGCCGAGGGGGAGTTCCACGAGTCGATGAACCTGGCCGCCCTGTGGCGGCTCCCCGTGCTGTTCTGCTGCGAGAACAACCTCTACGCCATGGGCACCGCGCTGTCACGGTCCGAGTCGGAGGTGGACCTGGTCCTCAAGGCCTCCGCCTACGAGATCCCGGCCTGGCCCGTCGACGGGATGGACGTGCTCGAGGTCGAGCGGGCGGCCGCCGCAGCCATGACGGCGGTGAGGGGGGGCGGTGGCCCGCACTTCCTCGAGCTGCGCACCTACCGGTTCCGCGCCCACTCCATGTACGACCCGGAGCGCTACCGGGACAAGGACGAGGTACGGCAGTGGATGGAGCGCGACCCGATCGACCTGCTCGCCGCCGAGGGGCGAGCGCAGGGGCTCGTCGACGACGAGACCCTCCGGTCCATCGACGCCGCCGTGGGCACGGAGGTGGACGCGGCCGTCGCCTTCGCCGAAGCCAGTGAGGACGAGCCCGTCGAGGACCTCCTCCGCTTCGTCACGAGCGAGGTGTCGCCGTGAAGACGACCTACCGGGAAGCGGTGCGCGAGGCACTGCGGGAGGCGCTCGAGGCCGACGACCGCGTGTTCCTCATGGGTGAGGACATCGGCGCCTACGGCGGATGCTTCGCCGTGACCCTCGGGCTCTTCGAGCAGTTCGGCCCCGAACGGGTCCGCGACACCCCACTCTCGGAGTCCGCGTTCGTCGGCGCCGGCATCGGTGCCGCCCTCGGCGGCATGCGGCCGATCGTCGAGATCATGACCGTCAACTTCAGCCTTCTGGCCCTCGACCAGATCATGAACACCGCGGCCTCGCTGCTGCACATGTCAGGCGGGCAGTTCAACGTCCCGTTGGTGATCCGGATGACCACCGGCGCCGGACGCCAGCTCGCGGCCCAGCACTCCCACAGCCTCGAGGGCTGGTACGCCCACATCCCCGGGCTGCGCATCCTGACACCGGCCACCCTGCAGGATGCACGGGGCATGCTGGCCCCGGCGCTGGAGGACCCGGATCCCGTCCTCGTCTTCGAGCACGGCACCCTCTACAACATGGAGGGCGAGCTCGACGACGACGCCGGTCCCGTGGACATCACCCGGGCCGCCGTTCGGCGCACGGGCCGCGACATCTCCTTGGTCACCTACGGCGGGTCGCTGTTCAAGGCCCTGGACGCGGCCGAGGCGCTGCACGGCGACGGGATCTCGGCCGAGGTGGTGGACCTGCGCACGCTCAGACCGCTCGACGACGAGACGATCCTCACGTCGGTGGCGAAGACCCACCGTGCGCTCGTCATCGACGAAGGGTGGCGCAGCGGCGGGATCTCCGCGGAGATCAGCGCCCGCATCGTCGAGGGCGCGTTCTGGGAGCTCGACGCCCCGATCGGGCGCGTGTGCGGCGCGGAGGTCCCGATCCCCTTCGCCCGCCACCTCGAACAGGCCGCGATCCCCCAGGTCGACTCGATCGTGTCGGCGGCCCGGGATCTGGTGCGCTGACGATGGGCGACTTCACGATGCCGTCGCTCGGTGCCGACATGGAGGCGGGCACGGTCGTCGAGTGGCGCGTGCAGCCCGGGGACGCGGTGCGCCGGGGCGACATCGTGGCCGTCGTCGACACCGAGAAGTCGACCATCGAGGTCGAGGTCTTCGAAGACGGGGTCGTCACCGAGCTTCTCGTACCGGAGGGCGAGGAGGTGCCCGTGGGCACACCGCTGGCCCGACTGCGCGCGGAGGTGGCGGAACCGTCGGCCGACCAGCCTGCGACGACGGCGCCGGAGCCGGCGCCGCACGGCCCTTCCTCCCACCGAGTGGTCTCACCCCTGGTCCGACACCGGGCCGAGGAGCTCCACGTCGACCTCGCGACGGTGCACGGCACAGGGGCGGGCGCGTCGATCACACGGGACGACGTCGAGCACGCCGCGCCGGCGGAGGCCGCCGGCGCCACGACGCCTGTCCGAGCGCCCGACGAGAGGTTGCACCCTGCCCCACCGGCGCCGCCGCCGGGAGGTGGGCGGGTCCGGGCCACACCGCGCGCCCGGAAGCTGGCCGCCGAGCAGGGCATCGACCTCTCCGGCGTCGTCGGCCGTGGGCCCGGCGGCGCCGTCGTCGGCGATGACGTGCCCCGCGCCGGCGGCGGGCCGCTCCCACCCGCACCCGCCGACACCGGGCCGAAGGACGTCCAGACCTCGCGGCGAGCGGCCGTCGCTGCGCTCATGGCCCGGTCGAAGCGAGAGATCCCTCACTACTACCTGAGCTCCACCATCGACTTCGGGCCCGCCCGCGACTGGCTCGACCGGCACAACGGCGAGCGGCCCGTGACCGAACGCGTCCTTCCCGCCGCCGTCCTCTTGACCGCCGTGGCGCGCGCCGCGATCGAGGTGCCGGCGGTCAACGGGCACTACGTCGACGGCGCCGCTCGACTGCAGGAAGGCGTCGATCTGGGCGTGGCGATCAGCCTCAGGGGCGGTGGGCTCATCGCCCCGGCGATCCGAGATGCCCACCTGCTGGGGGTCGACCGGATGATGGCCGCGCTGCGCGACCTCGTGCCCCGGGCCCGACGCGGCGTGCTGCGCGGCGCGGAGATGACCGACCCGAGCATCACCGTCACGAACCTCGGCGACCAGGGCGTCGAGGAGGTGCTCCCGGTCATCTATCCCCCTCAGGTCGCCATGGTCGGGCTCGGCACGATCGTCGAACGACCGTGGGCGATCGACGGCATGCTGACGATCCGGCCGGTGGTGACGGCGAGCCTGGCCGGCGACCACCGCGCCACGGACGGCCACGACGGCGCCCGCTTCCTCACGGTCCTCGCCCGCCTCCTCCAGGACCCCGAACGACTCGAAGGAGACGACCATGGAGCCCACTGAGGCCCGAGCCACCATCCTGGCGGTCCTCGCCGGCGTCGCCCCGGAGATCGATCCGAGCACCATCGACGGGTCCGCCGACCTGCGCTTCGACCTCGACCTCGACTCGATGGACTTCCTCAACCTGGTCGAGGGGGTCGCGTCGGCCACCGGCATGGAGATCCCCGAACGGGACTACCCACGCCTCGAGACGCTCGACGCCTTCGGCGCTTACGTCACGGAGCGGACGGAACCGCCACGGTCCTGAACCACCACCGGCGCCGCCTCCTGCTCAGTCACCGACCCGGGCGATGACCTCCTCGCCGAAACGAGCGACGGCAGACAGGCGATCGGCCAGCGTGACCTCGACGCCCTTGGCCTCCGCGTCGTGGCCGGCCAGCATCGCCGGCGCGGCCAGGAAGCCGGTGACGCCTCGTTCGGCGAAGCGCCGGAAGTCGTCCGGGTCCAGCGAGTAGATGCCCATGATGCACTCGTAGCCGTCCCCGAGGGCGCGGCCGTTGGCGCGCAGGTGGGCGTCGAGGCGGTCGAGGACGGCGTCGGCCTCGTCGAGCGGGTAGGCGTTGCCCACCCACCCGTCGTTGCGGGCCGAGCGCTTCAACGCCGGCTCGGAGTGCCCACCGATCCAGATGGGCATCGCACCGCCGGGAGGGGCGGGCGACATGGTCACGGTGGGGAACGAGTAGAACTCGCCGTCGTGGCTCACCGCCTCACCGGTCCAGAGCTTGCGGCACACCTCGAACCCCTCGTCGGTGCGACGACCCCGGGTCGTGTAGTCCTCCCCCAGGATCTCGAACTCCTCGGCCATCCACCCGACCCCGGCACCGAGTGCGACCCGCCCACCCGACATGACGGCGGCGGACGAAGCCAGCTTGGCCACCTCCACCGGGTGGCGCATCGGGAACACGTAGATGCCCTGGCTGAACCGCACCCTCGTGGTGACCGCGGCCATGGCGGCGATGGCCACCCACGAGTCGACCCACGGGGTGGAGGCGTTCCAGAACGCCTGCCCGTCGGCCTGGTACGGGTACGCCGACTCGATCACCTCCGGGTAGAGCATGTGGTCCGAGACGAGCAGGCCGCCGAACCCGGCCTCCTCGCAGGCCACGGCCAGCGCCGGCAGCTCGGTCGGGTCGATGAACGCGGTGCTGTGCCAGAACTGCATGGTGGGGTCCCCCTCGGTCCCCGGGCGTCGGCGGCCCGAGGTGGCGTGCGATGAGATGGAGTGTAATCTGACGGTCCGTCAGAAACCTGCGCCGGCGGTTCGGCGCCAACGGAGGGGTCTTCATGTTCGACGAGGTCATCAAGGGCGGCACCGTCATCGACGGAACCGGAGCACCCGGACGCGTCGCCGACGTCGGCATCCGCGACGGCAAGATCGTCGAGATCGGCGAGATCTCCGAACCCGCGACCGTGGTGACCGACGCGACGGGCAAGATCGTGATGCCCGGCGTGGTCGACCCCCACACCCACTACGACGCCCAGCTCATGTGGGACCCCACTGCCTCACCGTCGTCGAACCACGGCGTGACCACGGTGATCGGCGGCAACTGCGGCTTCACCCTGGCTCCCCTGCGCCCCGACCCCGCCGAGACCGACTACCTGCAGGAGATGATGTCGCGGGTCGAGGGCATGCCGCTGCCTGCTCTCCGCGAGATCGACTGGGACTGGGAGACCTTCTCCGACTACCTGTCGAAGTTCGAGGGCGCCATCTCGGTCAACGCCGGCTTCCTCGTGGGCCACTGCGCCCTGCGCCGCTACGTCATGGGCCCCGACGCCGTCGGCAACGAGGCCACCCCCGAGCAGATCGAGGCCATGGTGGCCGAGCTGCGCAAGGGCATCGAGGCGGGCGGCCTGGGGTTCTCGACCACGTTGTCGGGATCGCACAGCGACGGCGACGGCCAGCCCGTCCCGAGCCGCTGGTCGACGACCGAGGAGCTCATGGCGCTGTGCGTCGAGACCGGCAAGCACGAGGGCACGACCCTCGAGGGCATCGTCCCCGGGTGCCTCGACCGCTTCGAGGACCACGAGATCGAGCTGCTGGCCGAGATGAGCGCGGCGGCCAAGCGCCCGCTCAACTGGAACGTCCTCACGATCGACAGCCGCGAGGCCGACCGGGTCCCTCGACAGCTCTCGGCGGGCGACCGCGCCGCCGAGCTCGGTGGTCGAGTGGTGGCCCTCACCATGCCGGTGCTCGTCCCGATGAACATGAACTTCCTCACGTTCTGCGGCATCTGGCTGCTCCCCGGCTGGCAGGAGATCCTCCAGGTCGACGTCGACGAGCGCATCGCCCGCCTCCGCGATCCCGAGGTCCGCGCCCGCATGCTCGAGGCATCGCACTCCCAGGAGGCCGGCGTCTACCGCCGCCTGGCCGATTGGGAGGACTACGTCATCGGCGACACCTTCGCGGCCGAGAACGAGGGCCTGTCGAACCGCACCGTCAAGGACATCAGCGCCGAGCGGGGCACCGAGCCCTTCGACACGCTGCTCGACATCGTCACCGCCGACGGCCTGCGCACCATCCTCTGGCCGGCGCCGAAGGACAAGGACGCCGAGACGTGGCGGATGCGCGCCGAGGCGTGGGACGACCCCCGCGCCATGATCGGTGGCTCCGATGCCGGCGCCCACCTCGACCGCATGTGCGGGGCGACCTACCCCACCCGCTTCCTCGGCGACATGATCCGCGGCCGCAAGCTGGTGCCGGTCGAACGGGCCGTGCAGCTCATCACCCAGGTCCCCGCCGAGCTGTTCGGGCTGCGCGACCGAGGGACGCTCGAGGTGGGCAAGGCCGCCGACATCGCCGTGATCGACCCCGAGACCGTGGGCTCCGAGAACGCCCACATGGTCGCCGACCTGCCCGGTGGCTGCGAGCGCCTCACCGCCGGCTCCTTCGGCGTGGAGCGAGTGCTGGTCAACGGCACCGCGGTGATCGTCGACGGCGAAGCCACCGGCGCGGTGCCCGGCACGCTCATCAAGGCCGGCCGCGACACCTACACCGTCGAGGTCTGAGCCCCGCGCAGGTCAGGCCTGGGTGATGTCGCAATCGGACAACTTGGTGCTCGCCGCGGCCGTCAGCTCGTCCCACGTCGAGCGCACCTCGGTGATCTCGTCGCCGATGGTGGACATGCCCTCCCCCACCGGTAGCTCGCCTGCAGCCACCGCCCGCGACGTCTCGATGAGGGCCTGGACCGCGTCCTCGAAGGTGTCGAGCTCACCGGCGAGCTGGCGCGCGGGCGCTGCGCTGTGCGATGACCCAACGGTCCTGCACCTCGTCGATCTGGGCCTTCACCCCGTCCGCGCCCACGGCGATCGGATTGAGCGAGAAGAGCCCCTCGACCTCGGCTGACAACGCCTGGAGGTCGTTGCAGGCGGAGCTCTCGCTGGTGGAGGTGCACGAGACGGTGCCGAACAAGGCCACGATGGCGACCGCTGGGACACAGAGCCGACGAGAGATCATCTCCCCACGGTAGATGCCCGGCCGCGGGAGACGCCGAACGACCGGGACACCGGGCCGCTCGGTAGGCTCGTGGACGGGAGTGCCGGGAAGCCTGGTCGGCGGACGAAGCCCTCGACCCTGGGATGCCCCTGATGACCACCGCCGTGCAGCTCGTGATCGGCCTCGGGGCGGCCGCGCTCGGAGGTGAGCTCTTCGTCCGGGGAGCAGTCGGCGTCGCCGCCTGGGCGAGGGTGCCGGCGGCGATCATCGCGGTGACCGTGGCGGCCTTCGCCACCTCGAGCCCGGAGCTCTTCGTGGCCGTCAACGCCGCGGCGACCGACACGTCCGCCATCGCCTTCGGCGACGCGCTCGGCTCGAACGTGGCCAACGTGGCACTGATCCTCGGACTGGCGCTCGCCGTTCGACCCACCGCGCTCGACCGTGACACCGCCCGCCGGGACCTCCCGGTGGCGGTCGCCGTGCCCTTCCTCACGCTGGCGCTCGTGGCCGACGGGGAGATGTCGCGCCTCGACGGTGCGAATCCTGATGGTGGCCTTCCTGATCTGGTTGGCCCTCACCGCCCGCCACGCCCGACGGGCGCGCGCCGACGCCGTCGAGGTGCTGGGAGAGACGAACAGGGGCCGTGCCCTCGTGTCGATCCTCGGTGGGCTCGTGCTGTTGGTGCTGGCCGGCCGGTTCATCGTCGTGGCCGCCGAGAGCATCGGCGACGCCCTCGGTCTCGACCCGTTCGTGGTGGGAGCCACCTTCGTGGCCTTCGGTACGTCGATGCCCGAGTTGGCCACCACGATGGCGGCCATGTTGCGGGGGCACGAGGACGTCGGCATCGGCGCCGTCATCGGCTCCAACATCTTCAACGGGCTCTGGATCGTGGCCGTGGTCGCCCTGCTCCGGCCGTTCGACGTGCAGCTCGGGGAGGTCGCGGTGAGCCTCGCCGTCGGTGCACTGGCCATCCTCGGGCTGGTCCCGCGCCGAGGCCTGCTCCTGGCCCGGTGGCGTGGTTTCGTGTTGCTGGCCCTCTACGCCGGGTTCGTCGCCACCATCCTCGTCAGGGGCGGATAGCGCTGCCCGGCTACGCCGTCACCCAGATCAGGACCTCGGCCCCGTCGGGCCGGCGGTCAGCGTCGGCATGCCGGCACCGGTCAGGCGGACGGCATCGCCTTCGGCCAACGGGCCCGCAGCCTCGAGGGTGGCGTCGCCGAGGGCCACGAAGAGGTGGACGTGGCGACCGTCGGGCACGCCGACGGTCTCGCCCGGCACGAGGCGACCGCCCCAGAGCACGGCATCGCGCTGGCGGATCGAGATGGCGGCGTCGTGGCCCTGCCCGGAGGCGATCGGGTGCAGGCCACCCTTGTCGAGCTCGGTGTTGATGTCGCGCTGCTCGTAGGACGGATCGATGCGCTCGGTGTCGGGAGGTACCCACATCTGGACGAAGTGCACGTCCTCGCCCCTCGACGGGTTCATCTCCGAGTGCCAGATGCCCGTTCCGGCGCTCATGCGCTGGGCCAGGCCGGGATAGAGCTCGCCGTGGTTGCCCTCGGAGTCCTTGTGCTCGAGGCGACCCGAGAGCACCCAGGTCACGATCTCCATGTCCTGGTGGGGGTGCGTGCTGAACCCCGTGCCGGCCGCCACCCGGTCGTCGTTGGAGACGAGCAGGAGGCCATGGCCGGTGTTGGCCGGGTCGTAGTGGTGCCCGAAGCTGAAGCTGTGGCGGCTGTCGAGCCAGCCGATGCGGGTGTGGGGCCTGGTGTCGGCCCGGCGCACGTCGATCACGGGATTGACCATCACAGGAACCTCCAGTTCCGGTACTCATCCTGCTCAACGCCGGCGCATTCCCGACCGCACCGCACCCTTCGCCTCGTCGGCGGAGCGACCGGCCTAGATTCGCCTGGGTCGAACGGGGGACGCGATGACGACGATCGATCAGCTCTTCGGTGAGGCCCGGGGCCACGTCGAGAAGGGAGCGGTGCCGGCCTGCCAGCTCGCCGTCGGGCACCACGGCGCGGTGCTGGCGTCAGCGACCTTCGGCGACGCCACGGACTCGACGCGGTTCTGCATCTTCTCGGCGACGAAACCCATGGTGGCGTCGGTGGTCTGGCTCCTGCTGGGCGAGGGCCTCGCCGACCCGACGGACCCCATCACCCGCCACGTCCCCGAGCTCGACGCGGCCGGCTTCGGCGGCGGTCACCCTCGAGCAGGTCCTGCTGCACACCAGCGGCTTCCCCAACGCGCCGATGGGCGAGGCCGAGGGGGGCGACCCGGCACGACGCCGCGCCCGGTTCGCCACATGGTCGCTGGAGTGGGAACCGGGGAGCCGCTTCGAGTACCACCCGGCGAGCGCGCACTGGGTGCTCGCCGACATGATCGACCGGATCACGGGCCAGGACTACCGCGACGTGCTGGAGGAGCGGATCTGCCGACCGCTGGGGCTGCCACGAGGGCTCGGGCTGGCCCCGGAAGCCCAGGACGACATCGCCCCGCTCACGCCCCTCGACCCCGGCGCGGCCTCCGACGGCACCCTGCGCTTCAACGACCCCGACGTCCGCCAGGCCGGCAATCCCGGCGGCGGGGCCTTCATGACCGCATCCGACCTGGCCCTCTTCTACCAGGGCGTCCTGCACAACCCGGGGGGGCTGTGGGACGACGCCGTGCTGCACGACGCCACCACCAACATCCGCTGCACCTTCGACGACCCCCTCCTGGGTGTTCCCGCCAACCGGACGCTCGGCCTGGTGTTGGCGGGCGACGACGGCCACCACCAGCTGCGCTACGCCATCTTCGGGCACCGCTGCTCCCCGGAATCGTTCGGCCACGCCGGTGCCCACGCCCAGGTGGCCTGGGCCGACCCGAGCACGGGCATCTCGTTCAGCTACCTGTCGAACGCCCTGGACGCCGATCAGATGCGAGCAGGCATCCGCGCCAACCGCCTCGCCACCATCGCCGCCGACCTCGACCTCTGATCCCGAGCACGACGAGCGCGAGTCCCGCAGGACCCGAGGGACCCGGAGCCGGCCCACCGGGGATCGAGGGCCGGCATGAACCGTCGGAATCGGGCCATGGGCCAGGATGAGGCGTGAGCCCGATCGACCTCCTCGTGATCGCCGCGGCCGGCCTCGCCGCCGGGTTCGTCAACGCCGTGGCCGGCGGCGGCACCCTGATCTCGTTCCCGGCCCTCACCGCGGTCGGGGTGCCCATCGTGTCGGCCAACGTCACGTCGACGGTCTCGCTCTCCCCCGGCTACGTGGGCGGCGCGTACGCGCAGCGCGGCTCGGTGCGTGCTCAGTGGGCTCGGCTGCGGGTGCTGGCCCCGGCAGGGGCACTCGGTGGGCTCCTCGGGGGCGTGCTGCTGCTGGCCACCGGCGACGAGCTGCTCGAGCGGCTCATCCCGTTCCTCATCCTGTTCGCCTGCGCGCTCCTCGCCGGGCAGGACCGGGTTCGGAGCGCCATCGAGCGGCGGCGGGCCCGCCCCGGCGCGAACGTGGCGGTCGCCGATCACGGGCTGACGACCGCGGCCGTGGCGACGGTGTTCGTGGCCTCGATCTACGGGGGCTACTTCGGCGCCGGGCTGGGCATCGTGTTCCTGGCCGTGCTGGGCGTGTTCCTGCCCGACGACCTCACCGACGTCAACGCGCTCAAGCAGGCCATGTCGGTGGTCGTGAACGTCACCGCCAGCCTGTTCTTCCTGTTCTCGGGCAGGGTCTGGTGGGGCGCAGCGGCGGTGATGGCCGTGGGGGCGCTGATCGGCGGGAACCTCGGCGGTCGCCTCGCCGACCGACTCGACCCGAACGTGTTCCGCTGGCTCGTCGTGGTCATCGGCGTCGTGGTGGCTGTCGTGTACGCCGTGCGTTGACGGGCTGCCGCCCGAGCCGAGCAGGCACACGGTTCGACCCCGGGCCAGTGGCCCGGGGTCGAACTGGATTCCCCCTCCGGTGATCTCGGATCGGGTCCCGCCACCCCCCGACGGCGGGACCCGATCGGCGCCGGCGCGGGGCCGGCGAGATGGTTCAGGCGGGCGTGTCCGCCAGGATCTTGCCCAGCCGGAGCAGGCTGGGCGTGGTGCCCCCGAGGAACAGCTCGTGGTACTTGGTCCACAGGTAGTAGCGGTGCAGCGGGTAGTCGCGATCGACGCCCACACCACCGTGGAGGTGGACGGCGGCGTGCACGACGCGCTGGCCACCCTCGGCCGCCCAGTACTTGGCCGAGGCGACCTGCTCGGAGGCGGGCTCGCCGTCGTCGAGGAGGGTGACGGCCTGCCAGGCGGTGAGCCAGATGGCCTCGCTGTCGATGCGGGCGTCGGCGGCGCGCTGGGCGACGGCCTGGAACGTGGCGATGACCCGGTCGAACTGGACCCGCTCCTTGACGTAGGCCGAGGTGAGCTCCAGGGCCTGCGCGGTGACGCCGGCCATGATCACGCACTGGCCGGCGAGGCCTCGCTCGACCATCCACTGGAGGCCCTCGGGCCCGGTGAGCTTCTCGCCCGGCGCCGAGCTCAGCTCGACCATGGCGTCGGGGATGTCGTCGACCGTGTCCTGGCGGGTGACGGTGACGCCCTCGGCGTCGGCGGCGACGAGGTAGAGCCCGTCGGTGGCCGAGACCACGAAGGCGTCGGCGACGTGGCCGAACGGGGCACAGACCTTGACGCCGGTGAGGCGACCGTCGGCGGCGCTGACCGCCGGCTCCATGACGTCGCCGACCATCTCGTGGAGGGCGACGGTGACGATGCGCTCCCCCGAGGCGACACCCGAGATCTGCTCGGGGGTGCCGAACTCGGCGAGCACCGGGCCGGCCATGGCCATGACGGGCAGCGCCGGTACCGGAGCGGCGAAGCGGCCGACCTCCTCGAGGACGATGGCGACCTCGGTGAAGCCGAGGCCCCCGCCACCGGCCGCCTCGGGCAGGCCGATGCCCACGAGGCCGAGCTCGGCCATCTCACGCCACAGGTCGAGGTCGACCCCGGTGTCGCTCTCACGCACCGCCTTGAGGTGCTCGGGCGACGCCTTGTCGGTGAGGAGCCGGTTGGTGAGGCCGCGCAGCTCGTCCTGGTCGGAGGTGAAGGAGAAGTCCATGGGTGCTTTCGTCGATTCCGTGAGGTCGTGGCTCAGCGCGCCGAGCGGGGGAAGCCGAGGCCGAACATGGCGATCAGGTCACGCTGGAGCTCGTTCGTGCCGCCGCCGAAGGTGAGGATGATGGACCCGCGGATGCCGCTCTCGAGGCGGCTGCGCAGAATCGACTCGGGGGCGTCGGCCTTGAGGTAGCTGCGCGGGCCGAGGACCTCCATGAGCAGCCGGTAGGCCTCGAGGTAGTACTCGGTGCCGAACACCTTGACGCTCGACGCGTCGGCGGGGTGCAGTGCGTGCTCCTCGGCCGACCAGGCGACCTTCCAGTTGGCCAGGCGCAGGTACTCGAGGCGGGCGTGCACGCGGGCCAGGTTGAGCTGCACCCACTCCTGGTCGATGACGCGACGGCCGTCGGGGAGCTTCGTCTCCTGGGCCCACCGGCGCACGTCGGTGAGCATGCCCTCGGGCATGCCGCTCGAGCAGAGGGTGACGCGCTCGTGGTTGAGCTGGTTGGTGATGAGGCCCCAGCCGCCGTTCTCCTCGCCCACCAGGAACTTGGCCGGGACACGGACGTCGTCGAAGAAGGTGGCGTTGATGTCGTGCTCGCCCATGAGGGTGAGGGGCTGGATGGTGATGCCGGGGGTGTCCATCGGGACGATGATCACCGAGATGCCCTTGTGCTTCTTGGCCTCGGGATCGGTGCGCACGGCCAGCCAGCAGTAGTCGGCGCCACCGGCCAGAGAGGTCCACATCTTCTGGCCGTTGATCACGTACTCGTCGCCGTCGCGCACCGCACGGGTCTGCAGGGCGGCGAGATCGGTGCCGGCCTGGGGCTCGGAGTACCCGATGCAGAAGTGGATGTCGCCGGCGAGGATCTTCGGGACGAAGAACTCCTTCTGCCAGTCGGTGCCGTAGTTCATGATCGTCGGGCCGACGGTGTTGATCGTCAACATCGGCACCGGCGCCCCGGCGCGCATCGACTCGTCGAAGAAGACGAACTGGTCGATGGCCTTGCGTCCCTGCCCGCCCCACTCGGTGGGCCAACCGACGCCGGCCCAGCCGTCGGCGCACATCTGCTTCCAGACCCGCTTGGTGGCGTCGCCGATGCCGTGGCTGTGGGAGAGCTCTTCGACCGTGTCCTGCGTCCAGCAACTGGTCGTAGTACTCGCGCAGCTCGGTTCGGAAGGCTTCTTGTTCCGGTGTGTACCCGATCTCCATGGGGTGTGACAGTAGTCAATGGTGAACACGGTCACACATCCGGGGCGCAGATCCTCCGACGGATGTGGCGGGCGTCGAACCACTTCTTTCAGGCGGCGGTCAGCTGGAGGCGCCACGTTGGTCGACGTGCTCATTTCACTCTGCCGGACCCGGGCGCTGACCCACACCGTCGCGCTGCGGTGCGCGATGACCGCGGCGGTAGCCATCGCCCTGTTCGCGACCTCGTGCACCGGCCCCTCCGATCAGGGCGACAGCGCCCCAGCGGTGAGCACCGACACCACGGTCCTCCCACTCCCCGGCTCAGGCGTCCCCACCGGCGCGCCGCTGCGCCCCCCGGTCGACCCCGTCGGAGAGGTGACCACCAGCACGCTCGTGACCCCTGACGGACGCCTCGCGGCTACCGCCTCTACGTGCCCTCGTCGCTCCCCGATGCACAGGTGCCGCTGCTGATCGGCCTGCACGGCGGCACCGGCTGGGCCGAGCAGTTCGCGAACAGCTCGGGCTACGACGCGCTGGCCGAGGCCAACGGGGTGATCGCCGTCTACCCCGAGGGCGTCGGGGCGGGCGACCAGGCCACCACCACGTCAGGTCCCGCGCAGCGCACGTGGAACGGAGGCGTGTGCTGCGGCCCGGCGGCCCGCGACGACGTCGACGACGTCGCGTTCATCGGCGCGCTCATCGACGAGGTCGCCCGCGAGTACCCGGTCGACCCCGATCGAGTCGTCGCCACCGGCCACTCCAACGGGGCGATCATGTCCTACCGGCTGGCCTGCGAGCTGTCCGACAAGGTGGTCGCCGTGGCGTTCTTCGCCGGCACGCTCGGCGTGGACGACTGCCGACCGTCGGCCCCGGTCTCACTCATGCACGTGCACGGCACCGCCGACGAGAACCTGCCCTACACGGGAGGGGTGGGACCGAAGAGCATCGCCGGCGTGGCCTTTCCCTCCCCGACGGCCGGGGTGCGGCGCTTCGCCGCCGCCGACGGCTGCCCGGGGGATCCGGTGACGACCACCTCGTCGACCGACCCGAACCTCCGCACCGAGACCTGGCGCCCCTGTGGCGGCGGTACCGAGGTCCGCTTCGTCACCATCGAGGGCGCCTCGCACGCCTGGCCCGGGAGCACCCCACGCTCGTCGATCTCGGGCGTGCCCTACGCCGCCTACGACGCCAGCGCCGAGCTCCTCGCCTTCCTCCTCGGCCACCCGCGACAGGCCTGACGCCCACATCCGGGGGACGTGGTTGACTGCGGGCATGAACGCATCTCCCGTCACCGGCGCCTCGGTTGCCGTCGTCGGCGCCGGGCCGCTGGCGGGCACGCTGTCGGTCTCGCTCATGCGCCTCGGCGCTGAACTGGTGGCCCTCGATGACGCCGGTCCGCTCGACGCCGCGGTGTTCGCCCCGTGGAACCCGGCCGACATCGTCCCGCGCCCGCTCGTCGACCTCGCCGACGACGAGTTCGGGGCGGCGTGGCAGGTGACCCTCGACGACGCCGTGACCGTGTGCGTGAAGGCCCGAGAGCGCTTCGGCCCGTCCGGCGGGCGCCTGGTCATGGTCGTGCCCACGATCGCCATGGCCGGCGGGGACGGCTACGCCCACTGGGCCATGGCCGCCGAGGGCGTGCACCTCCTGGCCAAGTCCGCCACCCGCCAGTGGGGTCCCGAGGGCATCACCGCCAACGTGCTCGCGGTCGGGCCGTCCGCCGTCCTCGCCGACCCCGAGGCCGCCGGGCCGGTGTCGATCGCCTCCCCGGCCCTGGCCGACGCCGACCCGGGCGAGGTGCTGGCCTTCCTGTGCGGAAACGCCGCCGGAAACCTCGGCGGACAGACGCTCGTGGTCGACGGAGGGCTGTGGATGTGAGCCGACTCATGGATCGGGTGGCCATCGTCACCGGAGCCGGCCAGGGCGTGGGCGAGGGCATCGCCCGGCGCCTGGCCGCAGAAGGCGCAGCGGTCGTGGTGGCGGCGCGGCGAGAGGCGACGGGCGAACCGGTGGCCGCATCGATCCGCGCCGCCGGAGGCGACGCCGTCTGTGTCGTCACCGACGTCACCGAGCGAGCATCCGTCGAGGCCTGCGTCGCCGAGACGGTGGCCAGGTTCGGCCAGCTGGACATCGTCGTGCACAACGCCTTCGCCGGCGGCGTGGCCACGCGCCTGGAGGCCACACCCGACGACGTGTGGTTCCAGCTCTCGCACACCGCGGTGTGGGCCAGCTTCTGGTGCGCCCAGGCCGCCCACCCCCACCTGGTCGCCAGCGCGCACGGCCGCTACGTGATGCTCACCTCGCCGGCAGGAGTGGAGGGGAGCGCCAACCTGCCGCTCTACGCCCCGGTCAAGGGGGCGCAGCGGGCCCTGGCCAAGAGCCTCGCCCGCGAGTGGGGACCCGACGGCATCACCGTGAACTGCATCGCCCCCGTGGCCGAGACCCCGGCGCTCACCGGCATCTTCGAGCAGGTCCCCACGCTCAAGGGGTCCATCGAGGCCCGCACGCCACTCGGACGCATCGGCGACCCGGCCGCCGACATCGGCGGGGTCGCGGTGTTCCTGTGCAGCGACGACGCCGGGTACGTCTCGGGCCAGACCATCGTCTGCGACGGCGGCTCGTTCCTGGGGCTGTGACATCTGCGCCCTCCTCGGCTGACGCCTCGTCGGGACGCGGTGCGGCTCGGTCGCTGGCGCTTCCCCTCGCCGCCCGACATCACGACCTCTCAGCTGACGCCTCGTCGGGACGCGCGCCGCCGCGCATCTGCGCCCTCCTCGCTGACGCCTCGTCGCGACGCGGTGCGGCTCGGTCCACCAGACTCTCGGCCATGTCAGCGACGACGCCGTTCGACGAGGCCGCGTCCGGGTCGCGGCGGGCGCCGACCACCACGCCGAGGCGAGGGCGCTCGTCGACGCGATGACCGACGCGGAGAAGCTGGGCTGCCTCGACGGTGACCTGCGCTTCTGGCCGGGCACCATCGACATGGTCAGCGGCGGCTACTCCAGCCACACGTGGCCGGCCGCGCACGTCGAGCGGCTCGGCATCCCCGGCATCGAGTTCGCCGACGGGCCCCGAGGGTGCGTCATCGCGCCGGCCACCGCGTTCCCGGTGTCGATGGCCCGGGGGGCGTCGTTCGACCCGATGCTCGAGGAGCGCATCGGAGAGGCCATCGGTGCCGAGCTCCGCGCCCGGGGTGCCACCTACACCGGCGCGGTGTGCATGAACCTCCTGCGGCACCCGGCCTGGGGGCGGGCCCAGGAGACCTACGGCGAGGACCCGCACCACGTGGGTGAGATGGCGGCGGCGCTGGCCACCGGGCTGCAGCGCCACGTGATGGCCTGCATGAAGCACTTCGCCCTCAACTCGATGGAGAACGCCCGGTTCACCGTCGACGTGCGGGTCGACGAGCGGGCGCTGCACGAGGTCTACCTGCCGCACTTCCGGCGCGTCGCCGACGCGGGCGTGGCCAGCGTGATGAGCGCCTACAACCGGGTGAACGGCGAGTGGTGCGGCGAGAACGCCACCCTCCTGCGATCGATCCTGCGCGACGAGTGGGGCTGGGACGGGTTCGTGACGTCGGACTTCACCTTCGGGGTGCGCGACGCGGTGGCCTCGGTGCGCGGCGGGCTGAACATCGAGATGCCGTTCCGCATGCACCGGGCGGTGGCGCTCCCGACAGCCGTGGCCGACGGAACCGTCGACATGGCGGTCGTCGACGATCTGGCGGCCGAGACGATCGCCACCCTGCTGCGCTTCGCCGGTCGCATCACCGAACGACCCGACACGGACGTCGTCGCGTGCCGCGTCACACCGTGCGCTCGCCCACGAGGCCGCCGTCGCATCGATGGTCCTGGTCCGCAACGACGGCACGCTCCCGCTCGCCGCCGACGACCTGCGCAGGGTGGCCGTCCTCGGTCCGCTCGCCGCCGTGGCCAACCTCGGCGACCAGGGCTCGAGCAACGTCACCCCGCCGACGGTCGTCACCCCGCTCGACGGGATCCGGGCCGCCCTCCCCCACGCCGAGGTCGTGCACGCCGACCGCGACGTCACCTTCGCCGCCGGGGCCGACGCCACGATCGTGGTCGTCGGCACCACCCGCTTCGACGAGGGCGAGTTCCTCGACCAATCGGGCATCGCCCCGCTCATGGCGTCGTTCCCGGCGATGGACGATCCGGTGGCGGGGTTCGCGTCCGATGCCGAGCGCGACGAAGCATTCGCCCGGGCCGCCGAGGGCGGTGACGGATCAGCGGACTTCACCGTGGGCGGCGGCGACCGTCGATCGCTGCGCCTCTCCGACGACGACGAGGCGCTGGTGAGATCGGCCTGCGCGGCGAGCGACCGGGTGGTGGTGTGCGTGATGGGCGGGTCGGCCTTCGTGATGCCCTGGCTCGAGGAGACCGCAGCCACGCTCATGATCTGGTACCCGGGCATGGAGGGCGGCCGGGCGCTGGCCGACGTGCTCCTCGGCCACCACGAACCCGGCGGGCGGCTCCCCTTCGCCGTGCCCCACGACGAGGCCGACCTGGTGGACTTCGACCCCGACGCCACCGAGGTGACCTACGACCTGTTGCACGGCCAGTGGAAGCTCGACGCCGACGGCGTGTCCGCACATCTGCCGTTCGGGTTCGGCCTCGGTTACACCACCTTCAGCGTCGACGGCGCTTCCCTCGCCACCCCCGCCGCGACCGACGACCCCGACGCCACGAGGCGCGTGCTCGTGGAGCTGACCAACCGGGGTGACCGGGGCGGGTCGACCGTCGTCCAGGTCTTCGCCTCGGTGCCCGACAGCGCCTTCGAGCGTCCACCGCGCCGCCTGGTTGGCTTCGCCAAGGTCCGCGCCGATGCCGGCGAGTCGATTCACGTCGACGTCGACGTCGACCTGCGCCAACTCGACGTTCGCCGGGACGGCGCGTGGCTGGTCGAGGACGCGCCGGTCGTGCTCCACGTGGGCCAGCACGCCGGCGACGACAACGCTGTGGCCCTCGTCCTCTAAGGGCTGACCCCGACTGACGGCGACGATGTACGGGGCCTCCCCGCCGGGTCTGCCTCAGCGACTGACTGACCCCTTGTCGTCGACGGGATCCGGCGGCCAGAGCTCCGAGCCTCGAACGCCACCCACCGTCTCGGCGGTCGCGGTGGTCTCGTCAGAGCACGAGGTGCAGCCGAAGCGCCTCGTCGAGCGCACCGAGCAGTTCGGGGGTCAACGAGCCAACTCGCTCGCCCATGCGTTCGACCGAGACCGAGCGGACCTGTTCGGCCTGTGCCTTGGAGTCGTGGGCCAGGCCGGTGGAGCCAGCGTCGAGCAGCACCTGGAACGGGTGGACGCGATCGACGTTGGAGGTGACCGGCACGATGGTCACGACTCCTCGGCCGAGCCGTTCGGCTGTCGTGTTCGCCCCGTCGTTGCTCACGACGACGGCAGGACGACGCTTGTTCGCTTCGGTCCCGCGCACCGGATCGAGATCCACGACACAGATCTCACCACGGCGCATCAGCGCAGCCCGTCGCCCGTTGCGGCGTCCCAGAGTCCACTGTCGTCGCTGGCTTCCCACTGGGCCCAGGCGTCTTCGTAGGCGGGCCCGAGCTCGGTGGCGCGAAGCAGCCGAACCGCTCGGTGCACCGCCGCCGGTCTTCTCACAGAAGGGGAGGCTCTGAGCGGGGGTTCACCACGCAGAGTGGTGGACGAGAAGACGCACAGGGTGCATCCTTTGTTCGTCCCGGTGAACGGCTAGTGGACGGCGGATGGCCCGATGAAGCTCAATGCGGTGAAGGTCGTGCTCTACACGTCGGTCGTAGCGACGGCGGTGACGGCGGTGTATCTCTACAACGCCCACTTCCCCCTGTTCGATGAGCTGACCGAGGAGGACCACCTCGTCGAGTGGACGCAGTTCTGGCTGTTGGTCGCAGCGTCGGCCGCGCTGTTCGTGGCATGGGGGCGGCAGCAGTTCCGGAACTGGTTCACGCTCGGCTACGGCCTCCTCTTCTTCTTGGTCGCCGGTGAGGAGATCGACTGGGGATCGCGCATCTTCGGAAACGGTGTCGTCGGCGACCCCGGCTCGGGCACGGGCATCAACGTGCAGGGTGAGTTCAACATCCACAACATCAGGGGCGTCCACCACACGCAGAGGTTGGTCGGACTCATCATGTTCGTCGGCATCGCCTTCGTGATACCGCTCACCTACCGCTACTGGCCCGTACTGCGGAAGAAGCTGTACCAGCGCTTCGACGTGCCGGTGTCCCCCCTGTGGACCATGCCCATCGCGGTCGTCGCTCTGGCCTTTCAGGTGATCCCCCGGGCGTTCATGGGCGGGAACATCTTCGGCTTCGACGAGATGGGTGAGCTCTACACCTACCTGGTGTTCCTCATCCTCGCCCTGGACACGCTGGTCTCGACGTTGACCGGCCGAAGGGCTGATGACGTCAAGACCACTGAGACCCCAGAGATCACCGAGCCTGCGAGCACCTCAATCGAAACCGAAACAGCACCGCGCCCCTGACCCTGGGCGGTGCCTTCAGCCCCGGCGGAGACCATCCTCAATGTGCCGTTCTGGGACGCGCCTCGTCCGGTGGGTCCGCCCGACGGCACCCAGGCAGCTCGGTCGCTGGCACCTCGCCTCACCGGGCCGGGGGCGCAGGAGGGACGGGGCTCGACGTTGTAGGTTCCGACCATGATCACGATCCCCGACGGCACCCTCGCCTACGGCACCCAACTCGTCATCCAGTCCCAGAGCTCGCTCTACGTCGCCGACTGGGAGCGCGACGCCAGCGCCGCCGACCTCGCCGCCATCGCCCGCGCCGCCGACGCCTCGGGCTTCTTCTACGTGGCGGTGTGCGACCACATCGCCATCCCCCGCGACAAGGCCGACGCCATGGGCCTGTGGTGGCAGGACACCTTCACCACCCTCGGCTTCCTCGCCGCACAGACCGAGCGAGTCGCCCTGCTGAGCCACGTCTACGTGCTGGCCTACCGCCACGCCCTCGTCGCCTCCAAGGGCTACGCCACCCTCGACTTCCTCTCGGGCGGTCGGGCCATCGCCGGTATCGGCGCCGGGCACGTCGAGGCGGAGTTCGACACGCTGGGCGTGTCGTTCGCCGACCGCGGCCGCATCACCGACGAGCGCCTCCCCGAACTGGCCGAGGCCCTGGAGAACACCTACGTGGGCGACATGGGCGCCTGCCCCCGCCCGGTGCAGACCCCCCGCCCCCCCATCTGGATCGGCGGCTCCGGCAAGCCGGCGCTGCGCCGGGCCGCCCGCTACGAAGGTTGGCTGCCGCAGGGCCCTGCCACCGACGAGAGCATCGCCTACATCCGCGCCCAGCGCGAGGCAGCCGGTACCGCCGATGCGCCCTTCGCCTTCGGGCACGTGCTCATCCCGTTCCTCCACGCCGTCAGCGGCTCCGAGGTACGCGAGGGCGACATCAGCGGTTCGCCCGAGCAGATGGCCGAGGCCATCACGGCCGCCACCCCCGCCGGCGTGAACCAGCTCCAGGTGCGCTTCCGAGCCGAGTCCGCAGCCCACATGGTCGAACAGATCAGCGCCTTCGGCACCGAGATCGCACCGCTCCTCTCGGTGCGGTAGCGCCGGACAGGACCCGCCGCCGAGCGGTCGGATGCGTGCGAGGCGGCGGGTGGCCGGTGCGGGGACAGTCCCGCGCGCAGCGAGCCGACGGAAGCGACCCGCCGACCCCGAACCCCGACGCGGGCGGCTCGGAGGCGAGCGAGCACGGGACGCCCCGCGCCGGACAGGACCCGCCGCCGAGCGGTCTAACGTGACGACGCTCACAGGTCACACGAGGGGGATGCAGTGTCCGCAACGCCGGAGAAGGACTACCCGATCAAGGTCGGGACGTTCCTGTTCACCATGGTGGAGCCCCACCCCGGCCACGAGGTCGCGTACAACCGCTGGTACGAGCACGACCACTTCTACTCGGGGTGCCTGGTCGGGCCCAACGTGTTCGCCGGCGACCGCTTCGTCGCCACGCGGCGCCTGAAGGACCTGCGCTCCACCGCCGCGAACGACGTCACCCCCGACCCGCTCACCGGGTCGTACGTGGCCATCTACTGGTGGCTGAAGGACACCGACGACGAGACCAACCGCTGGAACGTCGACAACGTCAACTGGCTGCACACCCAGGGCCGGATGTACGCGGAGCGCGACCACATCCACACGCTGCTCTACTCGATGCGCTGGAACGTGCAGAGGGACCCGACCGGCTGCACCATCGACCTCGCCCTCGACCACGGCTACCCCGGGCTCGTCGTCGTGGCCGGCGACGTGGCCGAGGGCCACACCCACGACGAGGTCGACGCCTGGTTCCAGGACACGTGGCTGCCGAACGCCATGGCCCAGCCGTGGGGGCCCGAGCTGGTGGGCAGCGGCACCGTCATCCCCCTCGCCGACGACGCCCCCGCCGACGTGGTCCGCCCCAAGGCCGGGCCCGACCGCTTCCTGCAGCTGCACTTCCTCGACCACGACGCCGCCGAGGGGTGGGACGACGGCTACGCCCGGATCGCCGACGACATCGAGGCCAGCGGCCTCGCCCACCACGTCTGGACCGGGCCGTGGCAGCAGACCAACTTCGGCACCGACGACTTCACAGGAGAGCTGCGATGACCACCCCCGAGCCGCTCACCGGCCAGAAGATCCTGCTCACCGGCGTGACCGGGCAGGTGGCGGGGCCGCTGTCACGCAACCTCGTGGCCGCCGGCAACACCGTGTACGGCACGTCGCGTTTCGCCGACCCCGCGACCAAGGACACCGTCGCCGCCGACGGCGTCATCCCGGTGACCGTCGACCTCGAGACCGCCGACCTCGACGAGGTCCCCGACGACCTCGACTACGTGCTGCACATGGCCGTGTCGAAGGACGCAGGACTTCGACCGGGCGCTCGCCGCCAACGCCGAGGGCGTGGCCCACCTCATCGAGAAGGTGCGCCGGCGTCGAAGGCCTTCCTGCACTGCTCGTCGTGCGCGGTGTACGAGCCCAACGGCCAGGTCGCCGCACGAGGAGACCGACCCCCTGGGCGACAACCACCGGCCGATGGGCTTCCTGACCACGTACTCGATCTCCAAGATCGCGGCGGAGTCGTCGGCCAAGTACGCGGCCAAGCGCTTCGGCGTACCCACGGTCATCGCCCGCCTCGACGTGCCCTACGGCCCGACCCACGGGTGGATGTCGTTCCAGCTGCAGATGGCCCAGGCGGGCATGAAGATCGGCGTCAGCGCAGACGGGCCCAACACCCACTGCCTCCTGCACGACGACGACCTGCTCACCTCGCTGCCGTACCTGCTCGCCGCGGCCGACGTGCCCGCCACCACCTACAACTGGTGCAACCCCGAGATCGTGAGCATCGAGGAGTGGTGCGCCGAGCTCAACCGGCTCACCGGTGTGGAGTTCGACCTCGAGGAGACCACCGCCACCATCCCCCCGAACCCCGTCGACTCGTCCAAGCTGCTGGCCCTCGGCTGGGAGCCCCAGGTCACGTGGCGCGACGGGTTCCGGCGACTGGTCGAGACCACCTACCCCGACCTGTTGAGGGTCTGAGCCGTGGCCGCGCTCGTCGGGCCAGAAGATCCTCATCACCGGGCCGGCCGGGCAGATCGCCTTCCCGTTGGCCGAGTTCCTGGCCGTGGACAACGACGTGTGGGGCATCGCCCGGTTCTCCGAGGAGGGCTCCGAGCAACGCTGCCGCGACGCCGGCGTCACCACCCTGAGGCTCGACCTCGGCGACGGCGACCTGTCCGAGCTGCCGGACGACTTCGACTACGTCCTGCACCTCGCCGCGTTCCAGGGTGGCGGGTGGGACTACGACCACGCCTTCACGGTGAACGCCGAGGGCACCGGGCTGTTGCTGCAGCACTGCCGGTCGGCCAAGGCGGCGCTGGTGATGAGCACCCACTCGGTGTACCGGCCTCCCTTCGACGGCGACCCGCACCACGTGTTCCTCGAGACCGATCCGCTCGGCGAGGTGAACTCCGCGCACGCACCGACGTACTCGATGTCGAAGATCGCCCAGGAGGCGGTGGCGCGCACCTGCGCCAAGCTCTTCGACCTGCCCGTCACCATCGCCCGCATGAACGCGTCGTACGGCCCCAACGGGGGCCTGCCCACGATGCACCTCGACGCGCTGCTGGCCGGCGGTGACGGTGACCACCCGGTGGGACCCGTGCATGTACATGCCGATCCACCAGGACGACATCAACACCCAGACCGCCGCGCTGCTCGACGCGGCGTCGGTGCCGGCCACGATCGTGAACTGGGCGGGCGACGAGCCGGTGAGCGTGCAGGAGTACTGCGCCTACATCGGAGAGCTCGCCGGTTTCGAGCCGGTCGTCCACGTCGTCGAGCAACCGGGCACCCTGCGGGGCTCGGTCACCGACAACACCGCGGCGTCTGTCGTTCACCGGGCCCTGCCACGTGACCTGGCGCGAGGGTCTGAAACGGGTCTTCGACGACCGCACCGGATCGCCGACATGACCTGGGACGGCGCCGACCAGCGGGTGCTGCTCACCGGGGCCTCCTCGGGCATCGGCGCGGCCGCAGCCGTCGAGTTCGCCCGGGCCGGTGCGGTGGTGTGCCTGGTCGCCCGGCGTGCCGACCGCCTGGCCGAGGTGCTGGCCGAGGTGCAGATCCACTCCCCCGCCTCGCAGGTGCTGGTGGCCGACCTGTCCGACCTCGACGGCATCGACGCCGTGGCCGCACGGGCCACCGAGCTGCTCGGCGGACGGGTGGACGTGCTCGTCAACAACGCGGGTGTGCCCAAGCGCCGCAGCGTCGTGACCATGACGCCCGACGACGTCGAGGGCGTGATGGCCATGAACTACTTCTCGCCGGTGCGCCTCACCCTGGCCGTGCTGCCGGCGATGGTCACGCGCGGCACGGGGCACGTGGTGAACGTGTCGTCGATGGGCGTGCACATGGCCGCGTTCAAGGTCGGCGCCTACTCGGCGTCGAAGGCGGCGTTGGAGATGTTCACCGAGTCGCTGCACGTCGAGCTGGCCCACACCGACATCCGCGCCCACCTCTTCGTGCCCGGGCACGACCACGACGGAGTTCTCGACGCCGAAGGAGGGCAACGACCCGCCCTTCCCCGTCGACCCTGCCACCGCCGCCACCGCCGACGAGGTCGCCGTCGCCCTGGTCGCGGCGCTCGGCGACGATCGCCTGATCACCTACGCCACCGCTCGCGACGAGTCCACCGCGACGGCCGAAGAACGCCGACCCGAACGCCTTCCTCGCCGAGCTCCGCCCGGTGTTCGGGTCGATGACGGCCCCGTAGGCCCCGAGCGGCACACCTGGTCTGGCGGGCGATGGAACAGCTGAGCAGCCTCGACGGGGTGTTCCTGGCGGTCGAGGATCGCTTCAACCAGATGAACATCGGGACCGTCGCGATCTTCGAGGGTGCCGTCCCTTCGTCCGACGAGGTACGCCTCTTCCTAGCCGGCCGGATCGCGTTGGTGCCCCGGTGCCGTCAGCGGGTTCGTGAGCCGGCGGGGGTGATCGGTCGCCCGGTGTGGATCGACGACGTGGGCTTCGACCTCGACGAGCACGTGCACGCCACGTCGCTCATCGATGGGGGCGGGGGTGACCTCGAGAGCCTGGTCGCGGAGCTGATCGTGACCCCGCTCGACCGGAGTCGCCCGTTGTGGGAGGTCTGGGTCGTCGGTGGTCTGCGCCGGGACCGTTGGGCGCTCGTCGCGAAGGTCCACCACTGCATGGTCGACGGCATCGCAGGGAGCGACCTGTTGGGCGCGATCCTGGCCCGGCAGCCCGACGCGTGGGCGCCGGTACCCGACCGATGGGTCGCCACCCCCGAGCCCTCCACTCCGGCGTTCGCCTGGTTCAGCATCAGGTCGGCCTTCGGCTCCCTGCTCGCCCATCTCCGCGGTGCGGCGGACGTGCTCGGCCATCCCAGGCGGTCCCGGATCGCGCCCGGAACGTCCTCTCTGCGGCCAAGCGGCTCTGGTACCGACAACGTCACGACCCGACGTCGCTCACCGGCAGGATCGGGACGCATCGCCGCTGGACCACCGTCGCCGTCCCGTTCGGTGACATCCGCACGATCCGGGCGACGCTCGACGGCTCGGTGAACGACGTCGTCGTCGCCGCGGTGTCGAGCGGCTTTCGTGACCTGCTCGTCGAGCGGGGCGAGTCGGTCGAAGGCCGCACGATCACGGCCCTGGTCCCGGTCTCGCTACGCGAGCCGGCGGAGAGGGGGCAGACCGGCAACCGCGTCGCCAACGTCCACGCTCTACTCCCCATGGGCCAGGCCGCGTCGTGCTCGTTGCTGCAGGCCGTGCACGAGCACCTGGAGGACCTGAAGGGCTCCCACGAGATCGAGGCCACCGGGCTCCTGCTACGCATCGGCGACTATGTCCCCAGAGTGCTCGCCGACCGGATCGCCCGAGCGGTCCTCCACCGGCAACGCAACGTCGAAACGGTGATCACCAACGTCCCCGGCCCACGATCCCCCCTCTATCTCGGCGGCCACCGGATGATCGAGGGATATCCCGTGGCCCCGATCGGTGGCCAGGTGCGGATCAGTGTCGCCATCTGGTCGTACTGCGACCACCTCTACGTCGGCATCACCGGCGACCGGGACACCGCGCCCGACATCGAACGACTCGGGCAGGGCATCGCCCGCGGGTTCGCCGGTCTCCTCGAGGCGACCCGGTCCGACTGAGCCGAACAGGCACGGGCGCCGTCAGGCCGTTGCCGGCCCGACCGACCAGGGACGGGGACCCCCCTCCGCACGACCACCGATCCCACTCAGTGGCGACACCGGGGTCGCCGCGCCGCGGCGTCCCGAGCTGGGTTCAGCCGATCTCCCAGCGCGCCGGCCAGTCGTTCGTGCGCAGGGCGGCGTCGGTGCCGCCGTCGCAGAACACGATCGAGCCGCAGAAGAACGTGGACTCGGGACCGACGAGGAAGGCCAGCAGCGCCGCCATCTCCTCCGCCCGACCCGGGCGGCCGAGGGCGATGGTCTGTTCGAACATGGCGAGCTGCTTGGCCAGGTTCTCGTCGGAGTTGCCCTCGTCGATCATGGGCGTGGCGATCATGCCCGGGGCGATGGCGTTCAGGCGGATGCCCGCACCGGCCCACTCGGCGGACACCGCCGAGCGGCGCACCCACCGGGCCACGGCCAGCTTGGTGGCGGCGTAGGCGATGATCGAATCGCTGCGGTCGGCGACCTCGAGGGCGGCCGCCTCGTCGCCGGCCAGGCAGGCGTCGACCAGGGCGAGGTCGTAGCCGGGCGCGGTGGTCGTCGAGTTGGAGCTGATGGCCACCGCCGAAGGGTCGGTGCCGGCGACGAGCAACGGCCGCAGCCCTTCCATGACCTCGACGGTGCCGAAGTAGTTCACCGCAGCCAGCAGCGACGCAGGGCGGCCCGGGAAACCCGAGATGCCGGCGCAGGTGATGAGCCCGTCGAGCACGCCCTCGCTGGCGTCGGTGACGGCGGCGACGGCAGCCGAGCGGCCGTCGGGTGTGCCCAGGTCGGCCTCGATCTCCGCGCCACGCAGGTCGACGCCGATGACCCGATGGCCGTCGGCGGTGAGGCGAGCGGCGGTGGCGGCGCCGATGCCCGACCCTGACCCGGTGACGGCGATGGTGCCCATGATCAGGGCCGGCCGTTGACGGCGTCGACGATGCGCTGGGTGTTGGCCTGGCCTTCGTAGAGCTGGCGCAACAACCACATCCGCAGGAAGTTGGCGATGGCGAAGCGCAGGAAGAGGCCGAGGCCGAGGAGGGTGAGCGCCGCGAAGGCCACGGCCAGGACCTGGGTCTCCTGCAGGTCGAGCGCGTTGGTCAGGTTCGTGGCGGACACGTAGGCCGAGAAGGCTCCGACGACACCCACGACCATGAGCAGGAGGCCGACGGCCCCGTAGGCGCGCTCACGGGTGGCGTTGCCGGTCTTGAGCTTCATCTCGGCCACCTCGGTCTTGAACTGATCGACACGAGGGGAATCCGAGGAGTTGGACGGGGTGGTGCTTGCCATTGGTTGAGACCTCACGAGCCCAGGTAGGCGGCGGACAGTTCATCTTCGAGCTCAGCGGGGTTGCCCACGCGGGTCACCCTGCCGTGGAGGACGATCGCTGCGAGCTGGGCGATGCCCAGCACCGTCCGAGCGAACTGCTCGGACACGAGGATCGAAACCCCTTCCTCCGAGACCTGAGCCACGATCTCGTAGAGGTCGGCGACGACCAACGGCGCCAGGCCCATCGACAGCTCGTCGAGGAGCAACATGGCCGGGTTGGTACCGAGGGCGCGGGCCATGGCGAGCATCTGCTGCTCGCCGCCCGACATCGTGCCTGCGAGCTGCTTGCGCCGTTCGCCGAGGCGGGGGAAGCGCTCGTAGGCGATGGCCTCGACGTCGGCCAACGACACCCCGGCGAAGGTGTTCATCCAGAGGTTCTCGCGCACGGTGAGGTTCGGGAACACGCCCCGCCCCTCGGGGACGGTGCACATCCCGAGACGGGCCAACTCGTCGGCGCTGGCCCCGTTGACGACCCGGCCGGCGAGGCGCACCTCGCCCGCAGTGGCCGCGAGCTGCCCCGAGCAGACCTTCAAGATGGTCGACTTGCCGGCACCGTTGGGGCCGAGCAGTGCCACCACCGAGCCCTGGGGCACGGCGAGATCGACGCCGTGCAGCACCTCGATGGGGCCGTAGGCCGCCTTGATCCCCACCAGCTCGAGCAGCGGTGCGGCACCGTCCGACGGTCCGACCGGCTGACCCACGACGTGCTCCCCCGGGAGGGCCGACTGGTCGCTCATGGCGTGGTCTCCGGGGAGCCGAGATAGGCGTCGATGACCGCCGGGTCGTTGCGCACGTCCTCGGCGGTGCCGCTGGCGATCATACGGCCGAACTCGAGCACGTGGATGGTCTCGCACACGTCCATGACGAGGGCCATGTCGTGCTCGACCAGGCAGATGCCGAGCCCGTCTTCGCGAGCCAGCTTCTGGAGGAGCTCGCCGAAGGCCTCCGTCTCGTCCTCGGTCTGGCCGGATGCCGGCTCGTCGAGCAGCAACAGCGTGGGGTGCAGCATGAGGGCACGAGCCAACTCCACCACGCGGGCCTGACCGGTGGGGATCTGACCCACCTCGCGGTCGGACACGGCGGCGAGGCCGACGAGGTCGATGATGCGATCGGCCTCGGCCGAGGCGTCGAGGCGCTTCGTGCCGCGTCCCCACCGGTTGCGGATCTCGCCGGCGACGAGCACGTTCTCGCGCACCGACAGCGAGGTGAACAGCTCGAGGCGCTGGAAGGTGCGGGCCAGACCCTGGCGAGCCCGCTTGTGCGGGGCCAGCTTCGTGACGTCTGCCCCGTTGAGCACGATCTTGCCCTCGGAGAGGGGCTGGAGGCCGGTGATCACGTTGAACAGGGTGGTCTTCCCGGCACCGTTGGGCCCGATGAGGCCGGTGACGGAGGCCGGCTCGACGGCGATGGACACGTCGTCGAGGGCGATGTTCCCCCCGAAGCGGACCTTCACGCCGATCGTCTCAAGCAGGGGCACGAGCGGGCTCCTTCTCCGGCGACGGCACCGCGTCGAGTCCGAGCACGAGGTCCATCTCGGCCAGGTCGTCCTCGGTGAACGGCCGATCGATGCCGATCAGCTCGGGCGCGGTCGGCACGGGCAGGTCGTAGGCCCGGCGAGCCCAGGCCATCATGACCAGCCCGGCCACGCGAGTGACCACCAGGAGGTTGACGGCAGTGAGGATGGTGAACCACCACCCGTTGTAGAGGTCCTGCCAGGCCCCCGCCCAGATGAGCACCTGCAGCCCGACGACCGTGAACACGACGGGCTTGGCCTGTTTGATCTGGTCGAGCCCCTCCACGATGTCGGTGATGGCCCCGCTGGGGTTCTTGCCCATGGTCACACCGATGGTGGCGGGCAGCACCGTCACGACGCTGACGAAGAACCCGAAGATCGGCTGGAGGGTGACGTAGTCGGAGCCGAGCTTGGTGAGCGTGTTCTGCATGGCCAGGAACGCGGCCCCGTTGAGCAGGCCGCTGAACAACGCCGCGGCCACGTAGCCGATGCCGCCGACGACGGTGAGCAGGAGCAGCGCCAGGCTGAGGAAGATGTCGAACCGGTCGAGGTTCACCGAGCCGAGCTGGCTCGACATGAGCGAGCCCCCGATGCCGGCGATGGCGGCCGACATCATGAACACCGACAGCTTGAGGCGCACCACGCTCATGCCGAGGGTGGCGCACGCCGCCGGGCTGTCCTTCATGGCCGAGAGGCGGCGGCCGTAGCCGCTGTGGCGAAGGGCCACCAACCCCACGCCGAGCAGCGCGAACAACACGGTCACGAGCATGAGGAAGTCGCCGTTGTCGCTGAAGTCGAGCGGGCCGACCGACGGTCGGGGGATGGTGAGCGAGCCACCCTCGAAGATCGAGAAGCGAACCCCGAACAGCTCACGCTCGCCGATCTCGGTGAGCACCATCCGGCTCACGAAGACACCGAAGGCCATCGTGGCCAACGCCAGGTAGAGGCCGCGGAGGCGCAGGGCGGGCAGGGCCACGAGCGCCCCGACGACCGCGCACACCACGCCGGCGAGCACGAAGCCGACCAGCGTGGTCCGCGCTCCGGGTCCCGAGCCCGACACGCCGAAGTGGTAGACGATGATCGTCCCGATGGCGCCGAAGGAGAGCGCGGCGAGGTTGATCTCCCCGGCGTACCCGGTGAGCAGCACCAGCGAGAGGGCGACCAGGGCGAAGGTGAGACCGAAGGCCAGCGTGTTGACCGCCGTGGCCTCCATGATCACCCGCAGGCCGAACACCACCACGACCAGCACGAGGGCGGCGATCCAGGCGTTGCGCATCGTGGGCATCCGGAACCGCTCCCGGGTGCGCAGCACGGTGGCGCCACGCAGGCGGTCCTGGGGCAGGAGCAACAACACGATGAACAGCAGGATCATCGGGATGGCCGTGCGGAAGGCACCTGTCCAGGTCCACTCGGCCGCCGGGAAGTAGGCGATCACGTAGCTGCCGATGAGACCGAGCACGATGCCGCCGAGGAAGGTGCGCGGCAGGCTGCGCAGCCGGCCGAACATCGCTGCGGCGAAGGCGTCGATGACCAGCAGGGTGAGGGCGTTGGCGCTCATGGCCGTGCCCTGGATCGGCGTGATGAGGATCCCCGCGAGGGCCGCCAGGAACGCACCGCCCGCCCAGGAGATGGTGGCCAGCCGCTCGGGCCGGCCGCCGTTGAGCTGGAGCAGGTCGGGGTCGTCGACGACGGCGCGCATGGCCACGCCACTGCGGGTCTTCTGGAAGAGGAAGCGGATGCTGACGGCGATGAGCACCGCCAGGACCAGGGCGATGATCTCGTGCCAGGTCACGTTCACCCCGAAGACCGAGACCTGGGCGTTCTGCCCGAAGAACTTGGGGAACAGGCGAGGCACCCGGGGGGTCGGGTTCCAGATCCAGGTGGCCAGGGCCAGGAGGCCGAGCATCACACCGACGGGCACGATGATCTTCGTGACCTCCGACGTACCGCGGAGGTTCTTCATGATCACCTGGTAGAGCACCGCTCCCATGGCCGGCGCCAGGATCCCGAGCACGACGAGCATGGCGATCGGCGCGGGCCACCCCCAGCCGAACCGGATCTGCCAGTAGGTGAAGGCACCGATCATGGCGATGGCGCCGTGCGCGAAGTTGAAGATGCCCGACGTCGTGTAGGTCACCACCAGGCCGGAGGCGGCGATGCCGTACACGCTGCCGATGACCAGACCCAGGATGGTGAACTGCAGGAACTGCTGCACCCCGACGCCCCTTCTGACTCACGAACGACCGACCGACTCACCCGGCGGCGACGGTCACAGCGCAGCGACACTACCGGTCCGCCGAGAAACTCAACAAGTTCACCGGGTTCAGCGAGGACGTCGTCTCGGGGCCACCCTGCGACCGGGAGCGCTCAGTTCACCATCCGACCCGACTCGGCCCAGTAGCGCGCCCGGAGGGCCTTCTTGTCGGGCTTGCCGAGAGCGCTCAGGGGGATGGCGTCGACCAGGTCGACCGACTTGGGCGCCTGCACCGTGCCCTTGTGCTCCTTGACCAGGGCGACGAGCTCGTCGGGGTCGATCTCGACGCCCGGGCGGGCCACGACCACGGCCTTGACCGCCTCCCCCCACTTCTCGTCGGGTACGCCGATCACGGCCACCGCGGACACGCCGGGGTGGGTGGAGATGACGTCCTCCACCTCGCGGGGGTAGACGTTGAAGCCGCCGGTGACGATCATGTCCTTCTTGCGGTCGACGATGTAGAGGAAGCCCTCGTCGTCGGCACGGGCCACGTCGCCGGTGTGCAACCACCCGTGGGCGAACGCCTCGGCGGTCTGCTCGGGCTTGCCGAGGTACCCCTTCATCACCAACGGGCCACGCACGCAGATCTCGCCGGGCTCGCCGTCGGGCACCTCGTTGCCGTCGTCGTCGAGCAGCGCCACGTGCACCCACGGGACGGGGCGCCCGCAGCTGGCCAGCCGATCGAGGTTCTCGGGGTCGTGGTCTTCCTTGCGCAGCACCGTGATCGTCATCGGGCACTCGGCCTGGCCGTAGAACTGGAAGAAGATCTGCCCCATCCGCTCGACCGCTTCCTTGAGGCGGGTGGGCGACATGGCGGCGGCGCCGTAGAAGATCGTCTCGAGGCTCGACAGGTCGTAGTCGTCGAACTTGGGGTGGTCGAGCAGCACGTAGAGCATCGTGGGCACGAGCATCGTGGCGGTGATGCGCTGGTCCTGGACGGTGCGCATGAACGACTCGGGGTCGAAGCCGGGCAGCACCGTGAGCGACCCGCCCCGCAGCAGGGTGGGCGTGAAGAAGGCGGCGCCGGCGTGGGAGAGCGGCGTGCAGATGAGAAAGCGGGTCTCGTCCGGCCACTGCCACTCGGCCATCTGGATCTGGGTCATCGACGCACCGCTGCGGTAGGTGCTCATGATGCCCTTGGGCTTGCCGGTCGTGCCGCCGGAGTAGGCGATGCCGGCGAGGTCGTCGGGATCGACGACCGGGGCCACCAGAGGCACCGGCTCGAACTCCGCGGCGAGGGCGGTGAGGTCCTCACCGAACTCGCAGGGGCCGAAGGAGAGGAAGTGCTTCACGCCAGGGGCGAGGGCGGCCAGCTCGCGGGCCCGGTCGGTGAAGGTGTCGGGATCGAAGACCAGCGCTTCCGCGCCGCAGTCGTTCAGCACGTAGGCCTGGTCCTCGACCGAGCCCATCGGGTGCAGGGGCGTGCTGCGGGTGGCGTTGAGCTGGTTGGCGCCCATGGTGAAGAGCACCTCGGGTCGGTTGAGCGACAGCATGGAGGCCTGCGCGGCGACGAGGCCCTTGGAGGCCAGCGCCTGCGCGTACCGGCTGACCGATGCCGCCATCTCGGCCGCGGTCATGGTGCGTTCGCCGATGCGGACGGCGGCGGCGTCGGGGTGCTTGCCGAGGGCGTGCACCAGGAGGTCGGCGCCGAAGACGGGCTGGTGGAGCGAAGCAGGGGCAGCGGTGACGTCGGTCATGTCGAGCGACCCTATTCGCCGGCGGTCGTCGCTGCGGCCGGGACGACCCGGCTCGTCAACCGGCCCGGGCGGCCCGCCGACCGTTGACCGCGGGAGGGCGGGCGAAGTCGTCGGCCAGCCGCTCGAGGTGCACCCGGAGCGCGCGGAGGTCCCCGCCTCCCCAGTTGGCGAAGGTCTCGGCGATGATCTCGTCGGTGGCCTCGCGATAGGCCTGGTACACCTCGACGCCGTCCGGGGTGAGCGCCACGATGCCGGCCCGGCCGTCGGTGGGGTCGGCGACCCGATCGACGTAACCGGCATCGACGAGCTCTCGGATCTCACGGCTGATGAGCGGTGCCTCGAGATCGGTCAGGCGGGCCAACGACGACAGCCGCACCGGGCCGGACTTGCGCAACGCAGAGAGGATGGAGATCGCCGGCCGCGACAACGACAGCCCGGCCCGCTCGGCGCGGATGCGGGCCGCTTCGCGCCCCGTGCTGATGCGGCCGATGCGGGTGATCGCCTCTTCCACCCGCCGGAGGTCATCCAGTCTGCTCATCGGCGGCGAAGCTACCAGCGCCGATGGACTCGATGTGACGGATGACACGTCACCCCCCTGACCTGCACAAACGTGGCGTCAGGGCTGTCGGCCTGTCGGGTCAGTCCCAGTACGTGCCGTCGACCATCTGCTGGAGCAGCTTGCGGAACATGATGTGGTCGTCGGGATCGGCGGGCGCCTCGGACTGGCCGTAGGCCACCCCACGGGTGCCGGTGCGCACCGACACGATGGCGAAGCGCAGGGCGGCGAAGACCTCGAACCACTCGAGCGCCTCGACGCTCCGACCGCTCATCTCGGCGTAGAGCGCGGCCATGTCGTCGCGCCGCATGAAGTCGGGCAGGCCGGGGAAGCCGTAGGTCTCGGCCATGTCCTGGAAGAACTTGTGCAGGAAGATCATCCAGGCCAGGTCGACCTCGGCCGGGCCGACGGACGCCATCTCCCAGTCGAGCACCGCAGTGGGCTCGGTGCCGTCCCACAACATGTTGCCGATGCGGGCGTCACCCCAGTTGAGGACGCTGGGGTTGCTCAGCGTGGGCCGGTTGGCCTCCAGCCACTCGAAGGCGGCTTCGATGAGGGGGTAGGTCACGCCGTCGCGGGCCCACTCGTAGTAGTTGCGCTCGTGCCCGAGGTGCTGGTCGAGGTGGCTGTCGCCCTCGTCGGGCCGCTCGAGGAACGACAGGTCGGCGTTGTCGGGGCGCAGCTCGTGGAGGCGCACGAGGACGCTGACGGCGTTGCGCTGCATGGTGGCGCGCTCGTCGTCGGTCATGTCGAACACCCACCCCATGAACGGGTAGGGCGGGATGTCGGCGGGAGCACGGCCCTCGACTCGGCGCATGACGAGGAACTGCGACTCGAGCACGCTCTCGTCGAGCACCAGGTAGGGCACCTCGGGCACCGGCACGTCGGTGCGCTCACCGACGAGGCGCATGGCCTTGGCCTGCAGCTCGATGTCGTAGTGCTGGAACACCGGCACCAGCGACGGCAGCGGCGCGAGACGGGCCACGAGGCGATCGACCGTGCCCCCGTGCTCGATGTCGAACAGCACGCTCTCGCTCGACATGCCGTTGTCGGGCGCCGAGACCGAGACCAGCCGGGCGTCGGGCGCGATCTCCGTCTGCGCCCACTTCTCGAGGCTGGCGCCCACCTCCGCGGCGTCACGTCGCCAGGGGGTGTCGATCTCCATCGGTGCGTTCTCGTCGGCCATGGCGTGTGACGTTAGTCAACCCTCCGAGGCCGACCAGCCGGCCGCCGCTCGCGGGGACGGCATCCGGCGCGCACGGCCTCCGTCGCCGTCAGCGCAGCCAGAGGTTCGCCGGGGACCAACGCGTCGACGAGTGCGTTGAGAGCCACCGCGAAGAGACGATCGAAGTCGGTGGGGGCGGCGAGGGCCTCGACCAGTTCGGGGTCCTCGGCGTCGGCGGGCCACAGCTCACCGGCGTTCACCGCCGCCTCGCTGCGCCCTGCGGCACGTTCGAGCAGGACCGAGCCGACCACGTGGGTGGAGATGGCCCGCAACGCCAGCGCCGCGTCCTTGCCCCGCACGCCGACGGTGGCCAGCTCGGCGGCCATCACCTGCTCGACGGGCAGGAACATCGCCGGCGTGCGCCCCCGGTCGTGGGCCAGGCCGATCAGGTGGGGCAGGTCGCGCAGGCGGATGCGCAGGCTCTCGGCCAGCGACGTGATGCGCTCGCGGGCGCGAGCCACCGCTCGGACGCAGCGTGCCCATGTCGGCCACGAGCCGGTCGACGAGGGCGTCGAGGAGCGCGTCGCGGTTGCCCACGTGCCAGTAGATGGCGGTGACGGCGACGCCGAGCTCGTCGCTCAGTCGGCGCATCGTGAGCGCGTCGATGCCGTGCGCCTCGACGAGGCCCATCGCCGCGTCGACGATGGCGTCGCGGGTCACCGGCGTGCGGGCCTCGGAGGCCTCGGCGCCACCCGCCGCCGCAGTTCGTGGAGGTACCGCCCGGGCCGACGCCGTCGACCCGGGCTGGCGGCGAGCCGCGCTCACCTCGTCAGCTCTGCATCCCGGGCAGCAGCGGGAAGTCGTGACCGGTCAGCCAGTGCCGACCGACCTCCTTCACCGGTGCCCACTTCGCGGTGAGGTCGGCGGCCGTTCGGCCCTCACCGAGCTGACCGAGGTCGGTCGGGCGTGGGCCCGACCTTGTCGGCGATGGGGCGCAGGGCGGCGAGGTCGAAGCCGAAGATGTCGGCCGCGGCCATGCCCAGCATGCGCCGGGACTCGTCGATGGGGATGTCGAAGAAGGTCTTCTGCAGCCACTCGTGGGTGTTGGGCCACGTGCCCTCGGGGTGCGGGAAGTCGGTGCCCCACAACATGTTGTCGATGCCGATCTCGTAGCGCTGACCGAGCTCGCGACGCTTCACGTTGGCCAGGCCGGTGAAGCAGTTGCGGTCGACGATCTCGCTCGGGAGCATCTCGCCGAGCGCAGCCTTGAACGGGCTCTGTGCCGAGCTTCTCGGAGCCCTTCTGGCCCATGCCGAGGCGGTCCCACGACCACAGCAGCTGCGGCAGCCACCAGCAACCGCCCTCGGTCACGCCGAAGCGCAGGCCCGGGAAGCGGTTGAACACGCCCGACCAGAGCATGAACCACATCGGGCGGGCCGGCCACCAGGTGACCTCGGTGACGTAGATGCCGAGGTGGTCGCCGTACTCGTCACGCGACGCCGACCCCGAGTGGGTGACGATCGGCATCTGGAGCTCCTCGCACAGCGCCCACACCGGGTCGTACTTGGCGTCGTGGTACGGGCGTCTGGTTGACCCACATCGCCGGGATCATCACCGCGCCGAGGCCGTGCTCCTTGGCCCAGCGGATCTCGGCCAGCACCTTGTCGATCTCGACGGTGATGGGCACGAGCGCCACGCCCTTGCGCCGTTCGGGGCTGTGCGAGCACAGCTCGGCCAGCCACCGGTTGTGGGCCTTGGCGCCGGCCATGCCCAGCTCGGGGTCGAGGTCGCCGGAGAGGCCGAGGCCGGCGCCGAAGGGCACGCAGGTGCGGCTCTCGACGGCGTCGGCGTCGGGGTAGACGACCTCGGCGGCGACGCCGTCGCCGTCGAGGGCCTGGTCGCGCTTGATGGCGTCCCAGCCGCCGGCGAGCTCCTCGTCGTGCTCCTCGAACCACTTCTTGGCGTACTTCTCGTTGCGCACCCCGAGGCGGGTGGCGGCCTCGATCGGTGGCCTCGCGCTCGGAGAGGAACTCGTCGAACTGCGGGTAGTACTTCGACTCGAGGTACTCGCGGTACTGCTCGGTGGGCAGGCCGGCATGGGAGTCGGCGGCGATGATCAGGTACGGATCGTCGTCGGCGAAGCTCTGCGTGCTGCTCGGTGCGGGGGTGGTGGGGCTGGTCGACATCGGGGCCTCCTGGCCTTACTCGCCGCCGGTGACGGAGAGGTCGTCGTAACGCTGGTGGACATAGGGCATGAGGGCGTCGCCGTCGACGGTGCCGACGATCTCGCCGCGCTGGACGGTGGCGCGCTCACCCAGCTCGATCGACACGATGTCGCCCACGGGGAAGTCGGCCACGGGATCGAACCTGGACTCGCGCAGCACGACCGTGCCGTCGACCTTGTTGAGCTTGCGGGTCTGCTCGTCGCGGTAGCAGTAGACGAGCGACGGCGGGGCGTCGAAGCCCTTGCCCGACGGGTCGAGCAGGAACTTGAAGTAGAAGTCGACGCGATGGTCGTCGGCCGGCAGGGCCTCGTCGGGGCCGACGGTGCCGCTCACCTCCACGAACTCGACGCCCATGCGGGCGAACACGCCCTTCACCGCATCACCGTCACGCTCGAGGGTGATGGAGCCCAGCTTCTTGGGCTCGCCGTAGGTCTCGCGACCGCCGACGACGGCCTGCTCGGTGGCCATCGGCATGACCAGCGGGTAGTAGCCCACCTGGTCCTCGTGACGGGCCGACACCGCGAAGGTCCCGGCCCCGAAGGGCGGGATGCCCCGGCCCATGTCGACGGTGGCCAGCGTGACCTTGCACAGCGCCTGGTCGGCCGGCACCAGCGGCGGCGGCAGCACCTGGGCCACGGCGTCGGCATCGGTGGTGAACACCGCGGTCAGCACGGTCGCCCAGGTGGGCGTGGTGGTGGCCTCGAGCTCCCGGTTGCGCATCTCCTCGGGGCGCTTGGCCCCGTAGCGGATCCGTCCCACGTCTCTCCCCTTCGTCGGCCGGCGAGGCCGGCGGTCTCTCCTCCCCGACCGACGATCGCCGCCGGGGCCCTGCTCGAACTGCCGGGTGCTACTGGCTGCTATTCGGCGGCGGTGGCGAAGTCGTAGCCGACGAAGGCCGGGCACTTGTCGGCCTCGATGGGCACCTCGCCGGGGACCAGCGGACGGTCGACGTCGGCGACGCGGGGACCGATCTGCTGGGCGAGGGGTCGCAGGGCCTCGAGGTCGAAGCCGTAGAGCGCGGCGGCGTTGCCGCCGAGCATCATGGCCACCTCGTCATGGGGCACGCCGGCGAACGAGCCGCGGATGGCCTCGAGCGAGAACGGGTAGCTGGCTTCCTTGTGCGGGTAGTCGCTGCCCCACATGATGCGGTCGACGCCGACGGAGTGGCGCAGCTGCACCTCCTGGGGACGGATGAAGCTGGCCCCGAGGTGGCACTGGCGGGCCCAGTACTCGCTGGGCTTGAGCGACATCGAGTGCACGATCTCGCGACCCCAGACCTGCTCCTGGGAGCCACCGGCGGCGCCCATGCGACCCCAGAAGTAGTCGAGGCGCATGAGCTCCTCGGGCACCCAGGCCGAGCCCTGCTCGGTGAAGACGAGCTGCATGTTCGGGTGCCGCTCGAAGACGCCGCCGACGAGCAGGTGGGTGAGCGCACGGTGCGCCCACCACGACACCTCCAACAGGAAGACCACGGCGTCCTGTGGCGTCGGACCCATGGGGGGAGCGGCGCTGCCGGTGTGGTGGTTGACCGGCATCTCGAGCTCCTCGCACACCTGCCAGAGCGGCTCGTAGTACGGGTCGTAGAGCTGGGGCAGACCGAGGCCGGGCGGCGTGCCCGGGAGGAGCACACCGCCGTGCAGGCCCACCTCGCGGGCCCAACGGATCTCGGCCACCGAGGCCTCGATGTCGTGCAGGGTGATCTGCACCACACCGGCCCGACGTCCGGGCTTGTCGGCGCAGAACTCGGCCAGCCACCGGTTGTGGGCCTGGAGCCCCGCCCACCGGCGGGTGTTGTCGTCGGCGGTCACCGCCGGGCGGCTGCGCCGTGAGCGAGCCCTTGGGGAAGAACGGCGGGATGGTGTTCGGGAACAGCACCTCGGCCACCTGGCCGTCGGCCTCGAGCTCGGCGGCGCGCCGGTCGCTGTTCCAGTTGCGCTCGCCGTCGGGGCCGAGGAGGTCTTCGTAGGTGACCTCGTAGTCGGCCGCCCAGGCGTCGAACTCGTCGTGCCATCGGGAGGCGAGGTACGGCTTGTAGCCCTCCATGAAGGCCCCGCAGTGGCCATCGGCGGAGATGACGACGTAGCGCTCGTCGGCGTTCGGTGTGGACATGGAAGCTTCCCCTCGAACCAGGCGGCGCCTCGATCGGCGCCGTCGTGACACCGGTCACCGTAGCGCTGTTACAGAGACCGTGTCAGGTCGGGGGAACAGATCGCTGCTCCGCCCCGCCACGACGACCTCGCCCGCCGTGGCGGGACGCGCGCGATTCGGGGCCCTAGCGACGGGCCTTGGGGAGACCGAGGTGGCGCTCGGCGATGTTGTTGCGGTTGATCTCGGTGGTGCCGCCGTAGATCGTGGTCACGGGGGCATGGCGGGCGTCGTACTCGATGAACCCGTCGGCGGCGGCGCCGGGCTGGTGGAACTGGAGCAGCCCGGCCGGGCCGGCCATCTGCTGGAGAGCACCGATGGCTCGCTGGTAGGCCTCGCTGGCGAACACCTTCGTCATCGACCCCTCGAGGCCGGGCATCCCACCGGAGGCCGCGATCCACGCCGAGCGCTGGGTGAGCAGCGTCGCCACCTGCATGTCGATCGCCGTTCGGGCGAGCTGCTCACGCACGGCGGGCTCCTCGATGAGCCCCGTCTGCACGGCCCATTCCCGGAAGTGGCGCAGCAGCGGCACCGCGGCGTTGGTCCCTCCCATCACCCCACGCTCGAAGGCGAGGGCGACGGTCATGGTGCGCCAGCCACCGTTGACCTCGCCCAGCACGGCGTCGTCGCCGACGCGCACGTCGTCGTACCAGGTGGCATTGGTGCGCTCGGTGGCCATGGTGTGCACGGCCTCGACGGTGATGCCCGGCGTGTCCATCGGCATGATGAACATGGTCAGGCCCTTGTGCTTGGGCAGATCGGTGTCGGTGCGGGTGAGCAGGATCAGCCACTTGGCCTCGTGGGCCATGGTCGTCCACATCTTGGCCCCGTTGATGACCCACTCGTCGCCGTCGCGGACGGCCCGGGTGGCGATGCTGGCCACGTCGGAGCCGAAGTCGGGCTCGCTGTAGCCCATGCACACGAGCGCCTCACCCGAGACGATCGACGGGATGATGCGGGCCTTCTGCTCGTCGGTGCCCACGGCGTTGACCACGCCGGCGATCATGAGCGCCACGGCCAGCCCGTCGATGGGCGCGCCGGCCTTCTCGAGCTCGTTGAACAGGACCCACAGCTCGATGGGGTCGCCCTTTCCGAGCCCGGGGGTGGCCCGCTCGAGGTACCCGTGCTCGGCCAGCGCCCGGTTCAGGCGGGGGGCGTCGAACGTGCCCGACGTGTGCATCAGGTCGATGTCGTCGGCGGTCAGGGTGTCGGCGATGATCTTCTGGATCGTGCGGCGGTAGTCCTCGACCTCGGGGGACAGCGAGAAGTCCATGGTTCAGTTGCTCCCGGTCGGGCCGAACAGGTGGTCGGCGAGCGTCAGGCACTCCTTGGCAGGGTCACCGGCGACGAGGCGCCAGCCACGGGCACGGCGGTAGTAGAGCTGGATGTCGTACTCCTCGGCGAAGCCGTAGCCGCCGTGGTAGTGCAGGCTGCGGTCGGTGGCCACGGCGGCGGCGTCGCCGGCGAACACGAACGCCATCGACGCCAACGTGGCGGGGTCGGTGTAGTCGTTGCCGTCGACGTCGACCACGCCCCCCTCGTGCGGTCCGAGGCCGGCCGCCCACGCCGCCTTGTGGGTGAGCATGCGCCCGCCGTCGACCAGCACGGGGAGATCGGCCAAGCCGTGCTGCACCGACTGGAAGGACCCGATCGGAACGCCGAACTGCTCGCGCTCCATCACGTACTGCACACCCATGCGCATGGCCTGCTCGGCGACCCCCACCAAGGCGGCGGCGGTGAGCACCTTCCACTCGTCGAGCACGGCGGCGAACTGCGATGCCGGTCCCAGGACCGTGCGCCCGCCCTCGCGGGCCGAGCGGTCGGCCAGCGGCGCCGACGCGTGGTTGAGCGGGCCCGACCCCGGGGGGGCCGAGCGCACGGCGACCATCTCGTCGCCGTCGACGCCGATCACCAGGTCGGCCACGGCGCCCGCGGGAACGAGCGTCCACGTGCCCGTGGCCGTGGACGGGAACAATGCGATGGTGGCGATGGCCCCACCGGCCACGACGTCGGCGTCGGCGTCGGGCAACGCTCGCGCCGCGACCACGTGCTCGACCAGCGGGATGGGGGCGATGGCCCGCCCGTAGGACTCGGCCACGACCACCAGGTCGGCGAGCGAGGCGCCGCCACCGCCAGCGTCCTCGGCCACGCCCATCCCGGGGGCGCCGAGCTCGATCACCTTGGCCCACAGCTCGGCGTCGAACCCGAGGGGCTCGGCCTCACGGGCCACCGACGGCGGCGCCTCCTTCACGAAGAAGCCGTCGAACAGCTCCTGGATCGCCTCCTGGTCGCTGGAGAGCCCGAGATCAACGCTCATCGGTCGGTCACCGTCCTGGTCGTTCCTGGCGCCGGGCATCGTCCGGGCGCGACTCCCTCATTGTCACCCACAACGCCACGTCGGTCCGCATCGCAGCGCACCGCGACGCGACGTCAGCCGGCCGAGGCCGTCTCCTTGGCCCAGCGGTAGTCGGCCTTGCCCGCCGGCGAGCGCTTGATGGCCTCCACGAACGACACGGCCTTGGGCAGCTTGTAGCGGGCGATCGTGGTGCTGCAGTGCTCGGCGAGGTCCTCGACGGTCGGCCGGGCGTCGCCCCGAGCGGCGACGACCGCCACGACCCGCTCTCCCCAGCGGTCGTCGGGCACGCCCACGACGAGGGCGTCGAAGACGTCGGGATGGCTCTTGAGCGCCTCCTCGACCTCCTCGGGGTAGACCTTCTCGCCGCCGGTGTTGATGCACTGCGAGCCCCGCCCCAGCAGCGTCACGATGCCGTCGTCGTCGATGGTGGCGAAGTCGCCGGGAACCGACCAGCGGTTGCCGTCGGCGTCGGTCGGGAAGGTGGCCGCGGTCTTGGCCTCGTCCTTGTAGTAGCCGAGCGGGATGTGCCCGCGGCGGGCCAGCAGCCCGATCTCGCCCGGCGCCACGGGCCGGAGCGCGTCGTCGAGCACGTTCAGCTCGGGACCGACGACGAAGCGGCGCGGGCCACCCTCGGCGCTCATGCCACCCGCACCGGTCTCCGACGCCCCGTAGCTGTCCATGACGGCGACATGGGGGATCAACTCCTTGAGCTGGCCCTGCACCGCAGGGGAGAACACGCCGCCGCCGGACCCGATGCGGTACATGCCGGAGAGGTCGTAGCTGCGCGTGCCGTCGGCGAGCGCGTCGGCGAGGGGGCGGGCCATGGCGTCACCGACGAGCGTGATCCCCATGCACTTCTCGCGCTCGGCCAGCTCCCAGACGGCGTGGGGATCCAGGCCGTGCTCGGTGTAGAGCGCCACGCCGGCGCCGGCGAAGATCATGTTGCACATCCCCCACTGCGCCGCCCCGTGCATGAGCGGGGCGATGAGCAGGCTGGGGCGGGCGAAGTCCTCGGGAAGGGAGCGTTCGACGATCTCCTCCGGGCGGGTGACGGGCTCGGGACCGAGGCCCGAGGACAGCGCGGCGAAGAAGAGGTCCTCGTGGCGCCACATGACTCCCTTGGGCATCCCGGTGGTGCCGCCGGTGTAGAGGAAGTAGAGGTCGTCGTTCGACCGCTGGTTGCCGATCGGGTCACCCGAGCGGGCGTCGACCAGCTCCGCGTAGCTCTTGGCCGCGCCGGCGTCCTCGTCGCTGCCGTCCTCGAGCACCACCGTGGCACGCAGCTTCGAGAGCTTCGGGGCCACCTCGGCCATGACCGGCGCGAACCCCCGCTCGAACACGACGACCTCGGCATCGGAGTTGTCGAGCACGTACTCCAACTCGTGGGCGACGTAGCGGTAGTTCACGTTGATGGGCACGACGCGGGCCTTGGCCGCCCCGAAGAACAGCTCGGCCCATTCGGCGCGGTTCCACGAGTAGACCGCGACCTTCGCACCCGGCTCGAGGCCGAGGTCGAGCAGCATCCGGGCCACCTGGTTCGTGCGACGATCGAACTCGGCGAAGGTGTAGCGGACGTCACCGGCGACGACGGCCAGGCGGTCGGGGACGCTCTCGGCGACGATCTCGAGCAGGTCACCGAGGTTGTAGGTGCGCGTGGGCGTCGAGGTGTCGGACATGGTGGAGCTCCCCGGGGTGATGCGAACGGCGGACGAAAGTGCTTGACAGACTAAAGCAACGCGGTCGTGGCGCCGTTCGTCGGAGAGCTCCCCGGTTCAGCTCGCCGCGTCGATGGCCGCGAAGTCGGGCGGGCGCTTCTCGGCGAAGGCGGCCAGCGCCTCGAGGTTGGCCGGAGCGCCCATGAGCTCCGCGAAGGCCGCGTTCTCGCGCTCGCGGGCAGCCTCGATCTCGGCGGCGAAGGGGGCCACGATGGCGGCCTTGGAGATGACCAGGGAGTCGATCGGCTTGGCGGCGAGGACCCGGGCGTGGACCATGGTCACGTCCATCAGGTCGTCGGGCTCGCACACCTTCCAGGCCAGGCCCATCTCGTGGCACTCCTCGGCCGAGAGCCACTCGCTGCTCAGCAGGGCCCACGTCGCCGCCTGACGTCCGAGCAGGCGGGGGAAGGTGAAGCTGCTCGCCGCCTCGGGAGCCACGGCGAGGCTGGTGAACGGGCACTTGAGGCGGGCCTCGGTCGACATGAACACCAGGTCGGCGAAGCCCACGATGGTGGCGCCGATGCCCAGCCCCAGCCCGTTCACGGCGAGCAGCAACGGCTTCGGGAACGCGGCGAGCTGGTCGATCATCCCGGGGAAGCCGTGGCGGCCGGGGACGAACCCCTCCCCCATGCGCGCCGCCATCTCCAGCAGGTCGGTGCCGGCCGAGAACGCACCCGCCGAGCCGGTGATCACGACCACCGCCACGCTGCGGTCCGTGGCCGCGTCGATGAGCGCATCGGTCGTGGCGTCGTAGAGGGCCTCGTTGAAGGCGTTGCGGGCCTCGGGCCGGTCGAGGGTGAGGACCCGTACCCGGTCGGTGTCGTGGATCTGCAGCATCGGTGCTCAGCCGTTGACCAGCTCGGCGGCCTGACGCAGCGCGTCGGGACCACGGGGGGCGATCATCAACGTGGTCACGGGGCTGTCGCGCCACGCCTCGAGGCGCTCCTTGATGCGACCGGCCGGTCCGACCAGGGAGATCTCGTCGGCGAAGGCGTCGGGCACCGCAGCGATGGCCTCGTCGCGCTTGCCCTCGAAGAAGAGGTCCTGGATGCGGTAGGCCTCCTCCTCGTAGCCCATCCGGGCCATGAGCTTGGTGTGGTAGTTCTGGCCCTTGGCGCCCATCCCGCCGATGTAGAAGCCGAGCGCCGCCTTGACCGGCCACAACCCCGTGGCCACGTCGTCGGTCACGTTGAAGGTGACCAGGGCGTTGATCTCGAAGTCGTCCCGGGCGTCGACGAGCTGGTCGGCGTAGACCTCCTGGCGGTACGGCGAGTAGTACAGCGGCAGCCAGCCATCGGCGATCCGGGCGGTCTGGGCGACGTTCTTCGGCCCCTCGGCACCGATGAAGATCGGGATCCGCGAGCGCAGGGGGTGGGTCATGATCTTGAGGGGCTTGCCGAGGCCGGTGGACTCGGGCCCGTTGTAGGGCATCGGGTAGAACTCGCCGTCGTTGGTCAGCGGGCCCTCCCGGAGGAACGCCTTGCGGATGATCTCGACGTACTCGCGGGTGCGGGCCAGCGGCTTGTTGGCGGGCCGGCCGTACCAGCCCTCGACGACCTGTGGGCCCGAGACGCCGAGCCCGAGCATCATCCGACCGTTCGAGAGGTGGTCGAGCGTCATGGCGGCCATGGCCGTGGCCACCGGCGTGCGGGCCGAGAGCTGCACGACACCGGTGCCGAGCTTGATCCTCTCGGTGTGGGCGGCGATCCAGGTGAGCGGCGTGAAGGCGTCGGAGCCCCACGACTCGGCCGTCCACACCGAGTCGAAGCCGACCGCCTCGGCCTCGCGCGTCAGCTCGACGATGTTCTCCGGCGGTTGCGCCGTCCAGTAGCCCCAGACCAGACCCAGCTTCATGTCGACTCCCCATCCGCGCCCGGCCGGCGCTCACGATCGTGGCTGCGATCCTCGCGCAACGCGAGCCTCCTCCGGAAAGGCGGGCTCAGCTGGCGGCCTCGTCCACCGGTACGCCGAACATCACCGAGACGAAGCGGGCGGAGGTGTCGCCGACGTTGCGCCACTTGTGCCACGTGCCGCGCTGCACGATGCAGTTGCCGGGGCCGAGCCGCAGCGGGCCGCCGTCGGGGAGGGCCAGCTCGACCTCGCCCTCGACGATCACCCCGAGGTCGATGGTGTCGGTGCGATGGCGTCCGGGGTCGTCCGGGTCGTGGTGGCCGGTCGTGCGCATGCCCGGCGCCAGGGTCTGCATCTCGGCGCCCGTGTTCGACCCCGTCTGTGCGAGGCGGGCCTGGTCGGCGGCGGATGGAAGGACCACGTGCTTGAACGAGATGCCGTCGCCGACGGGATGGAGCTGGATCCAGGGTCGGACGGCATCGCCGCCCTGCAACGGCGACGCCAGCGGACCACCGGTCTCCCACAGGGCCGCGTAGCCGATGGCGCCGTCGGCGAACCGGAACGTTCCCGGCGCCTCGCCGTCGGTGACGATCACGCTGCGACCGTCGGGGCCGAGACCGGTCACGATCCGCCTCGGCCCGCTGCCGACGGGCGCCGGTGTCGGGCGGGGGGCCAGATCGGCCGACGGCCACGGCGCCATCGGATCGGGACGCACCATCACGACGGTGTACGTGCAGGGCCGGTCGCCCAACACCCGCCAACGATGCTGGGTCCCGCGCTGCACGACGATGTCGCCGGCGGCGAGCTGCACCCGACCGTCCTCCAAGTCGAGCTCGATGCGACCGTCGAGCACCGTCATGAGGTCGAGGGTGTCGGTGGCGTGCATCCCGCCGCGGACGACCCGAGCCCTCCTGGCCCGGCACGTCGAGGAACTGCTGCTCCTTCGCCAGGCGCGGGTCGGGGGCGGGGAGGCGCAGCACTCGCCAGCTCATCCCGCCGGGCGGAGGTTCGAGGGTGAAGGGGTCGGCCAAGGCGTCGAGGCCGTCGCCGATCGAGGTCGGCGCGGCGTCGAAGGCCCAGACGTTGGCGACACCGAGGCCGTCCTCGAGCGCGACCATCGCCGGCGGCGGACCGTCCGAGGTCCACATCGCCCGACCCTCGGCGTCGACCTCGGTGACCACCCTGCGCACCGTGAACGGATCCACGTCGCGGACGCTACCAACCCCGCACCACCACAGCGCTGGGGTGGCGCGCCGCCGCGGGCAAGACTGGCCGGATGCCACGTGTCTCGGTCGTCGTCGGCGACATCACCCGTCTCCACGAGCAGGGCCTGCGACCCGATGTCGTCGTCAACGCCGCCAACGAGGGCCTGGTCGCCGGCAGCGGAGTGTGCGGGGCGATCTTCGCCGCCGCCGGGCACCGAGAGCTGGCCGAGGCGTGTCGCTCGCTCGGCGGGTGTCCCACCGGGTCCGCCGTCGCCACCCCCGCCTTCGGACTGGCCCCGCACGGCGTGCACCACATCGTGCACGCGGTCGGGCCGGTCTGGCGGGAGGGCCACGAGGCGGCGAGCGACGCGTTGCTCGCCGACACCTACCGCGCCGTTCTCAACGTGGCCAGCCAGGTGGGCGCACGCCGTGTGGCCGTGCCTGCGATCTCAACCGGCATCTACGGATTCCCAGAGGTGCGGGCGGCTTCGATCGCGGCGCGCACGGTCCTCGAAGACGACAGCTCACTCGATGACGTGTGGCTCGTGGCCTTCGACACGCACACTGCCACCGTGCTCGGTGACGCCCTCACCGCCGAGCGCGCCCGCCACGGCCCGGGGCCGTGCCAGTCGTGTGGCCTCCCCCAGGCGCGGACGTGGGCCACCCCCGACGGGCAGGCCCACCTGTGCCCGCCCTGCGCGGCCCTGCACGGCCTCGGGTGCCCCTGAGGGCTCAGTCCCCCAGGTCGGGCACCCACACGGCGCCGTTGATGTGGCTGCCGCCGTCGGCGAACAGCGTGTTGCCGGTGATGTAGCAGCTGTCCTCGCTGGCCAGGAACAGCGCCACCGGGGCGATCTCCGTCTCGGGATCGCCGAGGTGGCCCATGGGGTTCGCCGCCTCGGACTCACGGGCCACGTCGGGGGCCATGGCCTCGAACATCTTGAACGCGGCGGTCTTGGCGCCGGGGCAGATGACGTTGGCGGTGATGCCGAACCCCGCCCACTCGCGGGCGGCCGTGCGGGTGATGGTGCGCAGCGCCTCCTTCGTGGCGTTGTAGTGCACCGATCCCATGTGGGCGTTCACGCCGTTGAGCGAGCAGATGTTGACGACCCGCCCCCACCCGGCGGCGCGCATGTGCGGGAACGCCGCCTGCATCGCCCACAACGGGCCCATGGCGTTCATGTGCCAGGCGTGGTCCATGGCGTCGTCGGGCATCTTGTCGACTCGCTGGAGGCCGGCCCGGTCGCCGCCCCAGGCGTTGTTGACGAGGATGTCGATACCGCCCCACCGCTCCACGGCGAAGGCCACCATGGCCTGGTTGTCGGCCTTGAGGGTGGCATCGGTGTGCAGGAACTCGGCCTCGGCGCCGAAGTCGGCGGAGAGCTCGGCGGCGACCGCCGCGCCCTTCTCGTCGTCGATCTCGGCGACCACGACCCGTGCGCCCTCCTGGGCGAAACGCCGGGCGATGCCGCGCCCGATGCCGTCACCGGCGCCGGTGATGACCGCGACCTTCTGCTGCAACCGACCCATCGTCGCTCCCCCTGGTCGTGGCGCCGTGCCGTCCACGACCGTCGGCGGCGAACCGTAGTTGCTCCGGTCAAGGAGTTCGCTCGAGGCGGGACCGCAGGAGCCCCGCCCAGGCCAGCCTCCGATACGACCGGTCGGTCGGTCGGTCGACGGCTACTCCGTGATGCCGTGGTAGCGGTCGAGGTGGTACAGGTCGATGGCGTTGCCGCGGAAGAACCGCTGGATCTCGTGGTCGTTGAGCCCGGCCTTGGCGGCGATGCGTTCGGCCACGTCCTTGGAGTGCGGGAACGTCGAGTCGGCGTGGGGGTAGTCGACCTCGAACGTGAGGCGGTCGATGCCGATCACGTCGCGGTTGGCCATGGCCGTCTCGTCGTCGAAGATGCAGTACCAGACGTTGCTCTTCATGTAGGTCGACGGCGGGTTGGGCAGCTTCGAGCCGAAGCCGGTGTCGTCGAGGAGGCGCTCCTCCCAGATCTTGTCGGCCCGCTCGAGCACGTAGGGCAGCCAACCGGCCTGGCCCTCGCTGTAGGCGACCCGCAGGTCGGGGAAGCGGTCGAAGACCCCGCCGAAGGTGTAGTCGAGCACCGAGCCCATGGCGTTCTGGAACGTCAGGGTGGAGCTGATGATGAACGGCGCGTCGGGGGCGGTGGAGGGCATCTTCGACGACGAGCCGATGTGCATGTTGATGACCGTGTCGGTCTCCTCGCACACCGCGAAGAGCGGGTCCCAGTGACCGGAGTGGACCGACGGCAGGCCCAGGGGCACCGGGTTCTCGGAGAAGGTGATGTTGTGGCTGCCCCGCTCGGCGCAGCGCCGGACCTCGGCGACGGCGAGGTCGACGTCCCACAGCGGGATCATCGTGAGCGGGATGAGGCGGTCCTTGCCCGCCCCGGCGCACCACTCCTCGATCATCCAGTCGTTGTAGGCCTGCACGCACAGGAGCGCGAGCTCCTTGTCGTCACGCTCCAGGAAGGTCTGACCGCAGAACCGGGGGAGGACGTTGGGGAAGCAGATCGAGGCCTCGACGTGGTTGGCGTCCATGTCGGCCAGGCGGGCGGCCTGGTCGTAGCAGCCGAGCCGGATCTGGTCGAAGGTCGTCGGCTCGTTCTTGACCACCTCGGCGCCGACGGCGGCCGAGAGGCGGGTGAACGGGTACTTGAGGTCGTCGTAGTACCAGACGTCGCACTCCACGCCGTCCTCGACACCGGTCTCGAACGAGTAGCCGCCGACGAGGCTCATGCGCACCTTCTCGCGCACCACCCGGGGGCCTCGGTCGAGGAACTTCGCCGGCAAACGGTCCTGCCACAGGTTCGGGGGCTCGACGACGTGGTCGTCGACCGAGATGATCCGTGGGATGTCCATGTCGTCCTCCGTGTGCCACCCGGCGGGCCCGGGAATCTGACGAACCGTCAGTTTGGCACCCCTCACCGTCGCAGGCGACGTCGGGGCCGACCGTCCCCTCAGGGAGCGACGGCCCCGGGGATCTCGAAGACCCCGGGCGCGGTGACCACCGCCGTCGCGCCGACCAGGTCACGGCCCAGGATGCGGCCCACGGCGTCCGGGTCCGGCAGCGCCCACTGGGCGACGGTCCGCCCGGTGTCGGCGAGGTCCAGGACCGCGACGACGACCGCCCCCTCGCCCGAGGGGACCACGGTGGAACCCACGACGGTGGCCGACCCGACGGCGTCGGCCGCGATCGGGAGTCGCGGCGACGACGGCCGCGGCCTCGGCCGTCACGTCGGAGGCGACGAACGGCCGGACCGGGTCGTCCGCCGACCAGACCGTGACCGCGGGCTTGGTGAGCAGCCCGCTCACGGCCGTGGTCAGCCCGATGGTGCCGGGCGGGTCGACGCGCATCCGCTCGACCATGGCCACCGCGCCCTGCAGCACGTAGTTGTCGTAGGGACCGCCGCCGAAGGTCATGCCGCCGGTGAGGGTGAGGTCCCGATCCAGCCCCAGTCCCAGCTCCGCGGCGGTGACCTGCACCGCCGCCGGGAAGCACGAGTAGAGGTCGACCGGACCCACGTCGTCGATCGAGCAACCGGCGGCGGCGAGGGCCCGCTCCCCGCACACGCCCATGGCGGGCCACCGGGTGGGGTCGGCGCGCTCCGACAGGGCAACGACCAGGTTCGACTCGACCATCGCCAACGGGAACACCCACTGGTCGCGGGGCACACCGGAGCGCTCGGCGGTGGCCACCGTCGTGAACACCAGCGCCGCGGCCTGGTCGACGTTCCACTGCGACACCAGCCACTTCGGGTAGGGCGCGGCGATCAGCCGGTTGGTGTCGGAGACCTCGGCGATCTCCGTCGACGACAGGCCACGACGATCCCATGCCGACGGCGTGCGGGCGGCGATCGCCGCGAAGCGGGCCCACAGCTCGCCCAGGAAGCGTTGGTGCTCCTCGACGGATCGCCCGGCCCGATGGCGCAGGGCGCTCTCGACGACGGCGTACTGGTGCGCGGCCACCGTGAGGTTGCGCTCGATCTCGACGCCGTTGATGACCATGTCGCTCGGACGCAGGACCTCGTCGGGCTCCGTGGCGTGGGCCTCCGACGGGGCGTCGGGGACGGCCATTCCGGCCTTGGCGGCGACGACGCCCGACCACCGGTTCTCGCCACCGACCACCAGGGCGACCTCGACACGACCCTCCGCCACCCCACGGGCCGCCCTCGCCATCAGCGAGTGCTGCAGCACCCCCAGCTCGCCCATCACCGAGCGAGCCCCGGGCGAACCGACCGCACCGGCGACGGCCCTGCCGGGGTCGGGCTCCGGCCACGTGCCGTGCGGCACGAGCACCTCCCCGATGCGGGCACCGAGGGACGCCGCGACGGTGGTGCCGGCGAGCGCGCTGATGGCCGCCTCGAGCATGAGGTCGGTCGCCGAGGTCGGGGCGAAGCCCTCTCCGGCGTGGTGGGTGACCGCCGCCGCGCCGACGACCACCGGCGTGGACGGGTCGAGGGTCACGATCGCCCGGCCGGCCGGACCCACCCACGCCCGGTCCGCGCCGCCAGCCCGGCGAAGAACATCGCCACCGCCGGGTTGAACAGGTCGGCGCGCTCCCACTGGAGGAAGTGGCCGGCGCCGGGGAGCACGAACGGGCCGACGCGATCGGTGAAGGCCACCTCGCAGCAGTGGATGAAGTCGGGGCCCACCACGTGGTCGTCGGCGCCGTAGAGGAGCAGGGTCGGGACGTCGACGGCCTGGCTGAGCAGCGGTGCTTCGTCCATCGCCCGTCCGTGGCCGAGCTGGTACACCGCCCAACCGGCGCGCAGACGAGCCTCGTCGGACCAGGGTTCGGTGTGGAAGGCGATGTCGTCGTCGGAGAACGTGCCCGGCGACGCCCAGAGCCGGGGGCCGTACATGGCGGCCACCCAACTGCGGCGGGCCTCGGGCGAGGACAGCTCCGCGGCCAGCTCGTCGGGGGCCTGACCCTGTCGACGGCGGTAGTCACCGGTGGGTCCGTCACCGATGGCGGTGATGGCCCCCAGGTCGATGCCGGCGGCGACGTACTCGTCGACGAGGATCGGCGGCACGGTGTCGAAGAAGCACAGGCCCTCGACCTCTCCCTCGAAGCGCAGCGCCATGTCCACGCCGACGACCCCGCCCACGTCGCCGGCGGCGATCCCGTAGGTGTCGTGGCCGAGCACGTCGTGCACCAGGGTGCGCAGGTCGCGCGAGTAGGTGACGATGTCGTAGGTGTCGTCCACCGAGAGGTCCGAGTCGCCGTGGCCCCGCAGATCGGGGACGATCACCTCGAAGCCGGCGGCGACCAACGGCTCGATGTTGCGCCACCAGATGCGCTTGGTCTCGGGGTAGCCGTGGATCAACAGCAGGGGATACCCGCCGACGCCTTCGCGGACGTAGGCCAGCGACAGGCCCTCGGCGACCTCGTCGCGATGGATGGTGAACGCGTCCGCGGCCGGGGTCGGAGGCTGCGCGGGCCGCAGCCGGGGGTCGTAGCCGGTGACGCTCACGGTGCCTCCTCGTTCGACGGGGCGACGACGCCCGCTGCGGCGAGCTCGTCGATGCGCTCGGGGGTGATCCCCAGCTCCGCCAGCACCTCACGGGTGTGCTCACCGAGGTGCGGCGCGGCGCCCCTGGGCGCCCACGGCGTGCCGTAGAAGTCCGACGGGCTGGCCACCCGGAGGGCGCCGCCGTCGCGTTCGGGCACCTCCACGAACGTGCCCGCGGCGTGCATCTGCGGGTCGACCAGGACGTCGTCGATGGTGTTGACGGGCGCCCAGAACACGTCGGGCTCGGTGTCGAAGACCACCGCCCACTCGTCGAGCGAGCGAGTGGCGAAGACCTCGTCGAGCAGGCCGATGAGCTCTCCGGCGTTCTGGCGACGACCCATCGCGGTGGAGAAGCGCTCGTCGGTGAGCCACTCGGGGTGCCCGACCACTCGGGCGAGGGGCGGCCAGTGGCGCTCGCCCTCCTGACCGATCAACCAGAAGACGCGACCGTCGCCGGCGGTGTAGTTGTTCATCGACGGGTTGCCCATCGTCTCTCGGCGGCCGATCCCGATGTGGGCCCCCCAACCGAGGGTGATCGAGAGGTCGAAGCCGATGGTGTAGGCGCCCTGGCGCACGAGCGAGGTGCTGACCAGCTGGCCTTCGCCGGTGCGCTCCCGGGCGAACAGCGCCGCGCACACCGCCCCGGCGGCGGAGCTGCCGGTGGGGTGGTCGCCCATGCCGCCACGCTGGAAGGGCAACGGCCCGTCGGGGGTGCGGAGCAGATCGGCCACCCCGGACCGGGCCCAGAACCCGCCGATGTCGTACGCGGGGCGGTCGGCGTCGTCGCCGTCCATGCCGTAGCCGGTGATCAGCTGGTAGACGAGCCGAGGGCAGCGCGCCATCACGGACGTGGGATCGAGGCCGAAGCGCTCCAGGGCCGAGGTCCGCAGGTTGGTGACGAACACGTCGGCGCCGTCGAGGAGCTCGAGCGCCAGCGCCTGGCCCTCGGGGACGCGCAGGTCGACCGCGACGCTGCGCTTGGAGCGGTTGTCCATCTCGAACACGGGGTTGTCGGGCATCTCCTCACCGAAGAGCCGCTGGTAGGTGCGCGCCGGGTCGCCCCCGCCGGGCGGCTCGAGCTTGACGACGTCCGCGCCCCAGTCGGCCAGGATGCCGGCGCAGGCCGGACCGGCCACCCACATCCCCAGCTCCACGACCTTCACGCCCTCCAGTGGACCCGGCACCGTGCTCCTCTCCGCCGGGTCGACCCCCTGGCCCCCGGGTGGGAGAGCCTCGCACGTCGGCGTCGGCCGCCGCACCCGGGCCCTGCGACCCTTGCCGAACCGGGCGAAGGCGCACGATCGACGTGCAGGACGACGAAGCGGCCTCCGGTCGAGGCCGAGGGAGGGAGGGCGCCATGCCCAGCCGAGCGTTGATCGAGCGCTTCCTCGAACTTCGCCACGTCGCCGTCGTCGGCGTCTCCCGCAACGACAAGGAGTTCGCCAACAGCGTGTTCCGCCACCTCCGTGATCACGGCCGGGGCCGCGTCCTCTACCCGGTGAACGCATCCGCCGAGTGGCGCCGAGATCGAGGGCGTCGCGAGCTACGACTCGCTCGCCGACGTCCCCGATCCGCTCGACGGGGTCCTGATCATGGTCCCGGCCAGCGCCGCCGCCGACGTCGTGCGCGAGGCCGCCGCGGCACGGGGCGATGCGCCGATGATCTGGCTGCACAAGGGCGCCGGGCAGGGCGCCGTCAGCGCGGAGGCCGTGGCGCTGTGCCACGACGCCGGGCTCGACGTCGTCGACGGGGCGTGCCCGATGATGTTCGAGGAACCGGTGGCCACGTTCCACAAGATCCACCGGGTCCTGGTCCGCCACCGCATCGACGCCTGACCCGTCACGGACCAGGTCCGGCTCAGCCTCGCGGCGGGCGGGCCAGGACGTCGGCCAGCCAGGCGTTCACCGCGGCGTCCCATGCACTGGTGATGCCGCACGGGTAGGCCTGGAAGCCGTGAGGCATGTCCGGGGCCACGAACAGCTCCGCCTCGTTGCCCGCCGCCACCCAACGCGTCGCCATCAGCAACGTGTCGTCGAGGAGGTGGTCGGCGCTGCCGACCGAGAAGAACGCAGGGGGCAGCCCGTGCAGGGAGGCGAAGGCCGGTGAGACATCGGGTCGACGCCGCTCGTCGAGGGTCGTGCCCGGCAGGTAGCACTCGCCGAACAGCTCGATGCCCTCGGGGGTGAGCATGTCGGGCCCACCGGAACCTCGCATCCCGCGCTGGCTCGGCGAGAGGCCCCAGTCGAAGACCCCGAACACGAGGTTGGCGCCGTCGACGCGATCGGCGCCGTCGAGTTCGTCGCGCATCCGCAGCAGGACGGCCGCGGCCATGTAGCCGCCGGCCGACTCGCCACCGATCAGCAGGCGGGGCGACCCGAACTCGGCGACGGCGTGCTCGAGCAGCCAGGCGGCCACGGCGACGCCGTCGTCGGGCCCGGCGGGGAACGGGTGCTCCGGCGCCAGCCGGTAGTCGACCGACACCACGGCCACACCGTGATCGCGAACCATGGCGGCGTTGGCGGCGTCGTTCATGACCGGGGAGCCGAGGATCATCCCGCCCCCGTGGAAGTGCAGATAGACCGCAGTTGCGTCGCCATCGGGGCGGAAGACCCGACACGGCACCCCTGCGATCTCGCGGTCGACGCCGTCGGCCGCCGACGCCACGAAGACACGAGCGAAGGACTCTCGGCTGAACCGGGCACGGTCGTGCGGGTCCTCGGGCGGCTCCCCCTCCCCGGCGAGGGCGGCCATCACGACCTCCATCCCGGCGGCGACCACCTCTCGCGCCTCGGGGCGCATGGCATCGACCTCGTCGGACCAGAGCTTCATGGTTCCCCTCCCCCGCACGTCCGACGGACCGGGAGGATAGGGGCAGCGGAGCGACGGTGCGCGCTCGGGGCGCGACCGTCAGGAGAAGAGCTCGGACAGGTCGCGCACGATCAGCACGACGAGCAGGCCGATCACGATCACGTTCAGCGACGAGATCCAGTAGCGGTAGCGATGCCCCGAGCGCATGAAGCGGCGGATGCTGGCGACGTTGAAGCCGATGGCCACCACGCCGACGGTGAGCCCGACGACCGGCCCCACGCCCTTGGCGACGCCCAACAGCGGGAGCACCCACGGGAACAGGATGTAGGTGAGCAGGCACCGCACCGCCGAGACCATCACCGAGGTGCTGAAGGCCTTGGTGACGGCGGCGTTGGGGTCGACGGGAGCGACACGGGTGGCGCTCACACCCGTCGTGCCCGACGGGGACCCGTCGGCGCTCTGATCGGTGAGGGGGCGGATCTGGGTCACGGTGCTCCATCTTCTCGCGACGTGCCGGGCACGGACGAATCCGGCCCGCCCGACACGCTACCGGCCGATGTCAGCCGGGATGCTCGGTCGTGTCCGATGCCGAGGCATCCTCGACCGTGTCCGACGCGGCCGGTTGCTCGATCGTGTCGACGGCCGCGGCGGACGCCGTGTCCGCCCCGCCCGACGAGGCCGCCGCGACGGGACCCCCGGCACTGGGTGGTGCGGGCAGCTCCGCCGTCTCGGCTCCCGCCGACGACTCCGACGAGGGCTGGCCCACCGACCTCACCGGCCTCACCGGCCGCGGCCAGGACGTGCACCACCGCGAGGACCACCAGCGTGACCAGCACCAACACCAGCAGGCTGGCTGGTGTGATCCGATCGAACGAGAACAGCACCAGAGCGGCGACCACCAACACGGCGATGTCGAGGAACAACCGGTACTTCGCGACGAAGCTCGTGACCGGACCGGCCGGCTCGGCCTTGGCCACGGTGCCGCCCGCCCGCCCGATGCCGGCAGCCACCACAGCACGTGTGCGAGCGGCCAGCTGGGTGGGCCCGAAGACCGCGGCACCGATCATGAGCAGGATCCCGGCGAGGAGGACCGCTCGCGTGCCGACTCGGGGGAACGTGACCAGCAGGTCGTAGATCGACGCGGCCGCCGGCTCGGGAAGGGTGGGGATGATCGAGTCGAGGTAGAACGACCGCCCGACGAGCAAGGCGATCAGGTGGACGACCATGGCGATGGTCAGGCCGAGCCCGACCCGAAAGACCGCCTGGCGCCGGTCGAGGGCCAGTGCGATGGCGGCGCCGAGCAGGACCACCACGAGCAGCGGCAGCACGAAGCCGAGGACCTCGAGCAACTTCACGAAGCTCTGGGCGCTGGCCAGCGCGTCGGACTGGTAGAGCGTGATCTCGAGGGGCTGGTCGCTGGCTGCGGGCAGGAATCGGGCCAGGCCGGTGTCGGAGATGCGATCCCGGACCGAATCCCGGAGGTCGCTCAGGTCGAGGGTGACCGCGCCATCCTGGACATCGACGACCCGGGTGTCGCCCGTGAGGACGTTGACGACCTCCTGATGGGCCAGGGCCAGGGCCTGCCGCCAGAGCGTGGCGAACTGATCGCTGGCGACGACCCGGGAGGTGGCCTCGGTGATCAGCTGGTCACCCGCCGTGGCGAGGGTGCCGTCGAGGAACTGCAGCTCCGCGGGAAGGGCGTCGGTGAGCCGAGTCTGGAGATCAGCAGCTTCGGTCAGCTGCTCGGCGATGCGCTCGGACACGAGCGCCTGGACCTCAGGGTCGTCGGCGAGCGGGCCGAGCTGGGCCACGAACTGGTCGGTCTCGAGCACGGTCCGCTTGATCCACAACGCATCCACGGCGAGGGGCGAGAGCACCGCTCCGACCACGATGAGGATGACGGCGAGGCGCCGGCGCCAGGTGGGCGACGACTCGGAGGCGGACGGAGATGGGGCTTCGGCGGTGGCGGTCATGGCGACACAAGCATCGCGCCCACGATCGCGGTGAGTTCTGGGACCCTCGCTCACCGGAGGGTGCTCGCCTCGTCACGCGGGGCGGCTCGAGACCCCGATCCCTCCGAGCGTGTGCGCGCCGTAGCGCTCGATCTCGGCGGCGAGGTCGAGCGGGAGGGTCTGCAGGCCTGCGGCGCGAACGTCGTCGGTGATGAGCTCGGCCGGGAGCAGCCAGCTGACCTCGAACTCGAGGCCGTCCGGGTCCTGGGCGTAGAGGGCCTTGGTGGTCACGTGGTCCGACGCCCCCACCAACGCACCCCGCCCGCCGAGCACCTCACGGATCCGCTCGAGCTCGGCGAGGGTGTCGACCTCCCACGCGAGGTGGTAGAGGCCGACGGTGCTGCGCCCGGCGCCCGACGCCGAAGCCCCTCGCCCCATCTGGAACAGACCGAGGTCGTGATCGTTGGTCGACTGCGCCGCCTGGAGGAACGCCGCCTGCCCCGGCACGGATGCCACCACGCGGAAGCCGAGGACGTCGACGTAGAAGGCCGTGCTGACCGCCACGTCGCGCACGTAGAGCACGGCGTGGTTCAACCGGGTGATGGCCATGTCGTTCCCTCCTCGCCCGGACCAGGAAGGTCCTTGCGCGCACAACGAGCCTACCGGTGCTCTCCGCCGTCAACCCGGTGGATCCGTGAGGAACTCCTGGAGGGGGGTCACGGCCACCACGGCGGCCGGGTCGAGGGGCCCGTAGAGGTGCGGGAACACCTCGCTGCCACCGCTGGTGTTCTCGATGCGCACCTCCGCCTCCAGCCCGCTCGGGTCGATGGTGAGCACCACGACGTCCGCACGGTCCGGGTAGTAGCGGGCCACGACGCCCTCGACCTGGTGGGCGAACGCGCAGTGGATGTAGCCGACCTCGTCGAGGCTCGAGTCGATGGTCGAGCGCTCGTACCAGCGTCCTGATGCCGCCACGTCGGCCCATTCCTCGCCGATGGCGAGGTGGTGGATCATCTCGCCCTCGGTCACGTGGAGAAGTCCTCCGACGCGACCTCGGCCTCGGCGCGCTCGATGGCCTCGACGACGCGCCGGGCCACCGCTTCCGGATCGAGGCCGTCGGGCAGGCGAGGGGCCACCCCGCCGAGCGGTCGCGCGGCCAGCCCGGTCTCGGTGTGGGGTGGGCGCACGTCGCACACCTGCACCCCGGCGCGCCGCAGCTCCCGTGCCAGGGCGACGTCGACGGACGTGAGCGCCGCCTTGGTGGCTCCGTAGGCCACCATGCCCGGCAACGGCTGCTCGGCGAGCACGGCGCTCAGGTTCACGACGAAGCCCTTCGAGGCGCTCAGCAACGGGATGACCCGCCGCAGCATCCAGAGCGGACCGACCACGTTCGTCAGGAAGAGCTCCTCGATGACGACGTCGTCGGTGTCGACCAGCGGCCCGAAGGCCACCACACCGGCGGCGTTGACCAATCCGTCGAGTCGGCCATGACGCTCCAGGACCTCGGCGACGAGCGTGTCACCAGCGGTGCTGTCCCGCAGGTCGAGCGCGACGACGACGGCATCGGCAACGGGCTCGATGCGCTCCGGGTGGGGGCCGGCCAGCACGAGACGAGCCCCCTGGGCGGCGAGGTGTCGCACGATCGGCGCACCCAACCCACCGCCGGCCCCGATGACGGCGACCACGGCTCCGTCGAGCTCTCTCGTGCTCATCGGCTGGATCCGACCGACGTGACGTGGCGCGAACAGTTGAGGAAGGAGCATCACGACCGCGAACGTAGTGGTGGGCTCCGGGCGTGGTCGGGTCGACGCTGGAGCGTCACCGCCCGGCGCCAGAGTCACCGCCGGCGCCGGCGCATCCCCTACGGTCGGAGCGTCCGCGACCACCGCCGAGGCACGTGATGCCCCCTCCTGACGAGCCGACCCCCGACATCCCCGAGACCGCGGACGCGAACCCGATCATGGACGACCTGGAGACGGCGCCCGCCGGTACCAGCCCGCTGGAGGCCCTCGACGACGGCGACGATCGCAAGCAGACGAGACGGGTGGTGCTCTCGGTCGCCGTGCGCAGCTGGGCACCACCGTCATCCTGCTCCTGGCCTACTTCCGCATGCCGGTCGACACGACACCGCCACCTTGGGGCTGGTCGTGCTCCTCGGAGGGATCGCCCTGCTCGTCGTCGTGACCGTCCGCCAGGTGCAACGGATCGTCGTCGACGACCACCCGGCGCTGCGAGGGGTCGAAGCCGTCGCCACGATCGTCCCGCTGTTCATCGTCGTCTTCGCCTACACCTACGTCTGGATGTCCCACGACGACCCGAGCCGGTTCACCCAGCCGATCGACCGGGTCGACGGCCTCTACTTCGTCGTCACCGTGCTCTCCACCGTCGGCTTCGGTGACATCAGTCCCGTCGACAGCGGGGCCCGACTCGTGGTCACCCTCCAGATGTTGTTGGACCTCGTGCTCATCGGCGTCGTGGCCAAGCTCATCGTGGGGGCCTCCCAGGTCGGGGTGCAACGTCGACGCGCCCAGAAGGCGGCGCGTCGACAGCGCCTCGGCGACAGCGCCTGGCACGCGGGGACCGAGCCGCCCCGCCTCGGCCTGCCAGACTCCGGTCGTGGACCCCGAGCTCCCCCGCCTCCCGGTTCGAGCGGTGACCGACGAGGAGGTCGACGCCTTCTGGCGCGACGGGGTGGTGTGCCTGCGCCGGATCATGCCCACGAGCTGGCTCGACGCCATGGCCGAACCGGTCGAAGAGGCCCTCGCCGGTGCCGCCACCGCCGACCTGTCCCAGATGGGCGACGACCTGGCGGCCCACGACGGCGCGGCGCGGACCATCGACGCCGAGGTCGCCAGCACCGCCATGACGAGAGGGTCGGTTCCGGGCCGGGACCGACCACTGGCGGGACCTGGACGCCTTCGCCGACTTCGCGTTGCGCTCGCCGCTGGGGCCGATCGTCGCGACGCTGCTGGGCAGCGAACAGGTGCGGCTCTACGAGGACAGCGTCCTGGTCAAGGAGCCGCGGACCCAGGAGCGAACGGCCTTCCACCAGGACATGGCGTACTTCCACCTGGCCGGCGACCAGGTGTGCACGACCTGGGTGCCGCTCGACCCGGTGACGGCCGCAGAGCGGTGCCGTGCGCTTCGTCGTGGGATCGCACCGCGAGCGCACCACCTACCGCCCGAACCTCTTCGTGACCACGATGGCCATACCGGGCACCGAGGGGACCGACGTACCCGACGAGGACGCGCTCCTCGCCACCGGCGCCCGCATCGTGAGCTTCGACACCTCCCCCGGTGACATCACCGTGCACCACGCCCGCACGTTGCACGGTGCCCACGCGAACGCCAGCACCGACCGCCGACGGCGAGCCATCAGCGTGCGCTACGCGGGCGACGACGTCCGGTTCTCGACGACACCGGGTGCGCCCACCAAGGCCCACCACGCATCGCTCCGCGACGGCGAGCCGCTCGACTCCGCGGCCTGCCCCCTGGCCTGGCCTCGTGACTGACGCCGGGCGCTCACGAGCGCCTCGCCCGGATCGATCGAGCGCCCGACGCGACGAGGCCCGAGCCGTGGCTCGGGCCTCGTCGTCACCACCGTCGGCCGGCGTCGTTGCCGTGCGACGGGTTCGCTGGTCCTCGCCTCAGCTGCAGCCGCTGGTGGTGCCGCAGCTCGGGCAGGCGTGGCAGCTGCCGGAGCGCTGCATGACCACCCCGCACTGCATGCACATGGGGGCGTCGTGGCTGACGGTGTGCGTCTCTCGCACCACCCGGGTGGTGGTCTCGGCGACGAGCGTCGACGCCGACTCGATCGACGGCGGGTCGGCCGGCATCTCCGAGCCCTGACGGGTCTCGACGATGGTCTCCTCGACGCCCGGCAGCGTGGGCTGCATGCGCTCGGCGGTGCTGAGGATGTTGAGCTCGGCCCGCTCCTCGACGGACAGGTACTCGAGGGCGAGGCGACGGAACAGGTAGTCCATCAGCGAGTTGGCGATGCGGATGTCGGGATCGTCGGTCATGCCCGCCGGCTCGAAGCGCATGCCGGTGAAGGCGTCGACGAAGCTGCGCAACGGCACGCCGTACTGGAGGCCGTGGCTCACCGAGATGGCGAAGGCGTCCATGATGCCGGCGAGGGTCGAGCCCTGCTTGGACACACGCACGAAGATCTCGCCCGGCCGGCCGTCCTCGTACTCGCCGACGGTCACGAAGCCCTTGCAGTCGGCCACCCGGAACTCGAAGGTCTTCGAGGCGCGGGTGCGGGGCAGCTTCTGGCGGATCGGCTCGTACACGATCTTCTCGACGATGCGCTCGACGACCTCGGTCGCCTCGGCGGCGGCGGGGTCGGCGGCATCGGCGTCCTTCTTCGACGCCGAGAGGGGCTGGGCGACCTTGCAGTTGTCGCGGTAGATGGCCACCGCCTTGATGCCCAATCGCCAGGCGTCGATGTGGAGCTGCTCGACCTCTTCGAGGGTGGCTTCCTCGGGCAGGTTGACCGTCTTGGAGATGGCTCCGGAGATGAAGGGCTGCACGGCGCCCATCATCCGGACGTGGCCGGAGTAGTGGATGGTGTTGTCGCCCATGGAGCAGGCGAACACCGGGAGGTGCTCCGCGGCGAAGTGCGGTGCGCCGATGATCGACATGTTCTCGTCGATGTAGGCCACGATCTCGGCGATCTGCTCCGGCGTGTAGCCGAGGCGGCGCAGGGCACGGGGCACGGTCTGGTTGACGATCGACATGGTGCCGCCGCCGACCAGCTTCTTCATCTTCACCAGGCCGAGATCGGGCTCGACGCCGGTGGTGTCGCAGTCCATCATCAGCCCGATGGTGCCGGTGGGGGCGAGCACGGAGGCCTGGGAGTTGCGCACCCCGACCTCGGCGGCGAGCTCGCAGGCGTCGTCCCAGGCCTGCTGGGCGGCCGACAACAGCTCGTGGGGCACGAGCTCCTCGTCGATCTCGGACGCTGCGGCACGGTGCTGGTCGAGGACCCGCAGCATGTGCTCGGCGTTCTCGGCGTACCCGGCGAACGGGCCCATGCGGGCCGCCGTGCGCGCCGACGTGGCATAGGCGTGGCCGGTCATCAGCGAGGTGACCGCCGCGGCCAGCGATCGACCCTCGTCGGAGTCGTAGGGCAGGCCCAGGGCCATGAGCATGGCGCCGATGTTGGCGTAGCCGATGCCGAGCTGGCGGAAGCGGTGCGAGGTCTCGCCGATCGCCGCGGTCGGGTAGTCGGCGTTGCCCACGAGGATCTCCTGGGCGGTGAACACGCACTCGACGCCGGCCTTGAAGCCGTCGACGTCGAAGGTGCCGTCCTCGTCGAGGAAGGTGAGCAGGTTGATGCTGGCGAGGTTGCACGCCGAGTTGTCGAGGTGCATGTACTCCGAGCACGGGTTGGAGCCGTTGATGCGCCCCGTGTTGGCGGCGGTGTGCCACTGGTTGATGGTGGTGTCGAACTGCATGCCCGGGTCGGCGCACTCCCACGCGGCCTGGGAGATCTGGCGCATCAGGTCGCGGGCCTTGACGGTCTTGATGACCTCGCCGTCGATGACGCCGGTGAGGTGCCAGTCGGCGTCGTCGACCACGGCCTGCATGAACTCGTCGGTGACGCGCACCGAGTTGTTGGCGTTCTGGTACTGGATCGACGTGATGTCGGCGCCGTCGAGGTTCATGTCGAAGCCGGCGTCCTCGAGGGCTCGGGCCTTCTTCTCCTCACGGGACTTGCACCAGATGAACTCCTCGATGTCGGGGTGGTCGACGTCGAGGATGACCATCTTGGCGGCGCGTCGGGTCTTGCCGCCCGACTTGATGGTGCCGGCGGAGGCGTCGGCGCCGCGCATGAAGCTGACCGGACCCGACGCGGTGCCGCCCGCCCTTGAGCAGCTCCTTGGACGACCGGATGCGGCTGAGGTTGATGCCCGCCCCCGAGCCGCCCTTGAAGATCGTTCCTTCCTCGACGTACCAGTTGAGGATCGAGTCCATGGTGTCGTCGACGGAGAGGATGAAGCACGCCGAGGCCTGCTGGGGGACGCCCTTGACCCCGATGTTGAACCACACCGGCGAGTTGAACGCGGCGCGCTGGGTGACGATGAGGTACTTGAGCTCGTCGGAGAACGCCTCGGCCTCGGCGTCGTCGACGAAGTACCCGTCCTTGAGGCCCCACGCGGTGATGGTGTCGACGACCCGGTCGACGACCTGCTTGAGCGACCACTCGCGCTCGGGCGTGCCGACCGTGCCGCGGAAGTACTTCTGGGCGACGATGTTGGTGGCGTTGAGCGACCACCCCACCGGGAACTCGACCCCGAGCTGCTCGAAGGCGATCTCACCGGTCTTCCAGTTCGAGATGCGAGCGTCGCGGCGCTCCCACTCGACCATGTCGTAGGGATGGGTCCCCTCGACGGTGAAACGGCGGCGGATGCCGATGCCGGCCTGCTCGGGTGCGATGGCCATGGTGCTCCTTCGGGGCGTGGTCTGCGG